>NZ_JBIRQF010000014.1:0-220450 GCF_044333065.1 Streptomyces sp. NPDC021115 | reverse complement strand
AACCGCTCCAACACCAACACACCACAGCCCTCACCGAACCCCGTCCCGTCAGCCCCCTCACCGAACGCCCGACACCGGCCATCGGGCGACAGGCCACGGCGGCGGCCGAACTCGATGAGGGTGGACGGCGACGACATCACGGTGGCTCCGCCCGCGAGCGCCAGAGAGCACTCCCCCCGCCGCAGCGACTGCACCGCCAGATGCAGAGCGACCAACGACGACGAACACGCCGTATCCACCGACACCGCAGGCCCCTGAAGCCCCAACGCATACGCCACCCGACCGGACGCGACACTGCTCTCGTTGCCGGTCAGCATGTGTCCCTCGGACTCCGCCGGGACCCGGGATGGCACATAAGTGCTGCGCATCATCCCGGTGAAGACTCCGGTGGGGCTGTCCTTCAGCGTGTCAGGACGGATCCCGGACCGCTCCAACGCCTCCCACGACACCTCCAGCAGCAACCGCTGCTGCGGATCCATCGCCTCCGCCTCACGCGGCGCGATCCCGAAGAACCCCGCATCGAACAGATCCGCCTCATGCAGAAAACCCCCACCCCGCGTGCGGATACGACCCGGCTCCTCACCATCCGCGTCGGGATCGCACAGCCGCTCCAGATCCCACCCCCGCCCCTCCGGGAAACCCGAGATCACATCACGCCCCTCCCACACCAACCGCCACAGATCCTCCGGCGACCTCACCTCACCCGGATACCGGCAGCCCATCCCCACAATCGCGATCGGCTCGTCGTAGTGGGGTGTGCGGACGGGGCCGGTGCCGGTGTCGGCGCCTTCGCCCGCGAGTTCCGCGCGCAGTTGCCCGGCCAGCAGGGCGGGCGTGGGGTGGTCGAAGATCAGCGTGGGTGAGAGGGGGACGCCGGTGGCGGCGGTCAGCCGTTCCAGGAGGGTGACGGCGTCCAGTGAATTGAAGCCGAGGTCCTTGAAGCGGCGGGAAGGGTTGACCAGTCCGGGATCCGGGTGGTTCAGCACGGCGGCGGCGTGTTCCCTTACGAGGTCCGTCAGTTCCCCGTGCCCGTGCCGCGACGGCTCGGCCGGTGCGGCGGCCTGTGCGGCCGGTTCCGCCGACGGTGCCGGGGACCCGGCTCGCGCGGCGGGCGCGCGCCGGTCCTCTCCCTCGAACCAGTACGACTGCCGCTGGAACGGGTACGTGGGCAGCCGGAGCCGTCGCCCGGTCCCAGGGGCCAGGACGGCACTCCAGTCGACCCGCACGCCGCGTACATGGAGCCGGGCGACGGAGTCCAGCAGACGGCGCGGACCGCCCTCGTCCCGCCGGAGCGTTCCGGTGACCGCGGCCGCGGCGCCCAGGGTCTGCTGGAGCGCGACGGTGAGCACGGGATGGGGACTGACCTCGACGAACGTCCGGTGCCCAGTGTCCAGCAGGTGCCGGGTGGCGGTCTCCATGCGGACAGGGCGGCGCAGGTTGCGGTACCAGTAGTCGGCGTTCAGTTCCGTGGTGTCGGTGATGTCACCGGTAACAGTGGAGCAGAAGGGGATCTCCGACCGGCGGGGGGTGACATCGGCGAGTTCCGTCAGCAGCGCGTCACGCAGGATCTCGACGTCGGCCGAGTGCGAGGCGTAGTCGACGGGGATCGCCCGCACCCAGACGCCTTCGGCCTCGTACTGCGCGAGGAGCCGGTCGACGGCCTCGGGGGAACCGGAGACCACGGTGGACGCCGGGCCGTTGACCGCGGCGATCTCTCCCCCGTCCCCGGCCCGGTCGAGCCGGTCACGCACCTGTGCCACGGGCAGCGAGATGGTGGCCATGGCGCCGGTGCCCGCCAGCCGGCCGAGCGCGCGACTGCGCAGGGCCACGATCTTCGCGGCGTCCTCGACGCTGAGCGCTCCCGCCACGCACGCGGCGGCGATCTCGCCCTGTGAGTGGCCCACCACCGCGTCGGGACGCACACCGAAGGAGGCCCACACCTCGGTCAGCGCGAGCATCGTGGCCCACAGGACGGGCTGGACGACATCGGCCCGTTCCAGGGACGGGGCACCGGGCGTTTCCCGCAGCACGTCGAGGAGCGACCACGTGACGTGCGGCCGCAGCGCGCTGTCGCACTGCTCGATCCTCTTCCGGAAGACGGGCGACGCCTCCAGCAACTCCTTTGCCATGCCCGCCCATTGAGGGCCCTGGCCCGGGTAGACGAAGACGACCCTGCCCTGCTCGCCGACGTGCCCCCTGACCAGCGCGGAATCGACCCCTCCGGGTACGGCGGCGGCGGTCAGCGCGCGCAGGAACTCCTCACGGTCCGCCGCGACGAGCACCGCGCGGTGCTCCCATGTCTCCCGTGTGGTGGCCAGGGAGAAGGCCACGTCGGCGGGGTCGGCGCCGGGCTCCTCGGTCAGGTACGTCCGGAGCCGGTCGGCCTGCGCCCGCAACGCCTCCGGCGTGGCGGCGGACAGGAGCCACGGCACCGCGCCGGAGGGGCCGGGTGCCGGTGCCCGGGTGGTCTCGGCGGGGGCGGGCGGCTGGGAGAGCACGACATGGCAATTGGTTCCGCCGAGGCCGAACGAACTGACGCCCGCGAGGCAGGTGCCGGTCCCCTCGGCCCAGGGCAGGGGGTCGGTCACCACGCGCAGCCGCAGCGCGTCCAGGTCGATTAGCGGGTTCGGGGCGCGGAAGTTGAGGCTGGGCGGCAGCGTCGCGTGTTTGAGGGCCAGCGCCGTCTTGACCAGGCCGACCACGCCCGCCGCGGCCTCCAGGTGGCCGATGTTCGTCTTGACGGAGCCGACGTGCAGGGGGCCGTGGTCCGCTGTCCGGGCGGTGCCGAACACGGCACCCAGCGCGGCGGCCTCGACGGGGTCTCCGGCCCTGGTGCCCGTCCCGTGCAGTTCGACGTACTGGATGTGCCCGGGATCGACGCCTGCCCTCTCGCAGGCCCGCCTCAGCACCTCCTCCTGGGCGGCGCGGCTCGGCACCGTCAGCCCTTCGCCGCCGCCGTCGTTGTTCAGGGCGCTGCCGAGCAGGACGCAGTGGACGAGGTCACCGTCCGCGAGGGCGCGGGACAGGGGTTTGAGTACGACCATGGCGCCGCCCTCGCCGCGCACATAGCCGTTCGCCCGCGCGTCGAAGGTGGAGCAGCAGCCGTCGGGCGAGAGCGCGCCGAGCCCGGCCATTCCGTAGGCGGTGTCGGGCAGCAGGTTGAGGTGTACGCCGCCCGCCACGGCGAGCGTGGATTCGCCGCGCCGCAGGCTTTCGCAGGCCAGGTGGACCGCCGCGAGCGAAGATGCCTGGCCGGCGTCGACGGTGAGGCTGGGGCCGTGCAGACCGAGGGCGTACGAGACGCGGTTGGCCGTGATGCCGCGCTGAGTGCCGGCGACGGTGTGCGGGGTCCGGGCGGCCGGCCCCCGGCGGTCGAGTAGGAGGGTGTAGTCGCCGGACGCCACGCCGAGGAAGACGGCCGTGTCGTCGGTCCGCCATGTGTCGGGGAGGATGCCCGCGTCCTCAAGGGCTTCCCAGCTCAGCTCCAGGGCCAGGCGCTGCTGCGGATCCATCGCGGCGGCCTCGCGCGGGCCGATCCCGAAGAACCCCGGGTCGAACCGGTCGACGTCCTCCAGGAACGCCCCCCAGCGCAGGGCGGGCGGCTCAAGGTGTCCGGTGTCCTCAAGACTGCCCCGGCGCTCGTCGGGGGTTGCGGTGATCGCGCTGCGGCCGTCGCGTAGAAGGTCCCACAGCTGCTGGGGTCCCGCAGCACCGGGAAGCCGACAGGAGAGCCCGACCAATGCTATGGGTTCCACCGACCCCGGACCTCCTCCGGTGGAATTCACGGAAACCTCGGAATGCCCATGGCGGAGATCAGACACCACGCCCCCCTTATTACCGCTTCTCTTACTGCTTCGAACCGACCGACGACATGACGGAAGGCCCTCTGAAGCACTCAGGGAAGGCGGTTCTCGTAGTGACCCGTCAAAAATGTGGAACCAGGTACACGGCTCCAGCACACTGACATGCACACTCCGCCACCTGACAAGTCGTTTCAACGGTCAACCATGCGTTTTCAGTCCATCTGGGAGCGCGTCGCCGACCGGCACCCAACGCACCCATACCGGGCAGTTTCCGGCAGGCCGAGCTCCCTAACCGGCTGGTCACTGCGGCCGTCCCCGCCACGGACAGCTGGACGACCTCGACAAGAAATCGATGAGACATGTTTGGGCACTCTTGGGACTCGCGCCCCCGGGACGCCGCGGCGTTCGTCCGTAAGCTGCGGGCATGACGCGACCAGCCGCCGTCCCCGTTCCCGTCGCGCACGCCGACCCGGCCCACGCCTCGTCCGTCCGGGAGATCCTCGCGCTCACGGCACGGTCGGACGTGATCTCGTTCGCGGGCGGCTTGCCCGCCCCGGAGCTGTTCGACGCCGATGGATTACGAGCCGCGTACGACCATGTACTGGCCACAGCCCCGCGCCGTGTCCTCCAGTACTCGACCACCGAGGGCGACCCGGCGCTGCGGACGGCCCTCGCGGAGCGGCTGAGTTCCCACGCTCTGCCGACCCTGCCGGACGACCTGCTGGTCACGTCGGGTTCCCAGCAGGCACTGGCCCTGACCTCGATGGCACTGCTCACCCCCGGCGACACCGTCCTCGTGGAGAGCCCCACCTATCTCGCGGCCCTCCAGTGCTTCGCCTCCGGGGGAGCACGCGTCGTCCCGGTCCCGTGCGACGAGGACGGCGTCGACCCGGTGGCGCTGGCCGGCCTCGCGGCCGCGGAGCGACCCAAACTCCTCTATGTCGTCCCCAACTTCCAGAATCCGACGGGCCGTACGCTCTCCGTCGAGCGTCGTCGGGCCGTCGCGGAGGTCGCGGCACACCACGGCCTGTGGATCGTCGAGGACGATCCCTACGGCGAACTGCGGTTCCACGGGACGCCGCTGCCGTGGATCGCCTCACTCGACAGCGCAGCCGACCGTACGGTCCTGCTCGGCAGCCTCTCCAAGATCATGTCCCCGGGCATGCGCCTCGGCTGGCTGCGCGCTCCGGCCGCGCTGCGCCGAGCCTGTGCGACGGTGAAGCAGGCCACCGATCTGCACTGCTCCACCGTGGACCAGGCGGCTGCCGCCCGGTACCTCACCCATGCCGACTTCGATGCCCACCTGGCACGGGTCCGCGCCGCCTATCGGGTACGCCGTGACGCGCTGCTCGACGGTCTGCCTTCCGCACTCCCGCACGGAAGCACCTGGAACCGGCCGGACGGCGGGATGTTCGTCTGGGTGCGCCTGCCGGGTGGACACGACGCCACCACCCTGTTGCCCCGAGCCGTGGCCCATGACGTCGCCTACGTGCCCGGAGCACCGTTCTTCGCGGGCCCGGCCGACCCGGCGACCCTGCGGATTTCGTTCACCGAGCACCCCGCCGAGACGATCAGGGAAGGCCTGACACGTCTCGCCAAAATCTTCGGGTAACCGTCGCATACAATGCGGCCATGACTGGATTACCACGCCCACAGGTTGCGCGAGACGCTCCCTCGCCCGGTGACATGCCTCGACGACTGGGAATCATTGCAGCAGTAGCGCTCGTGCTGCTGACGTCGGATTTCATCACCAAGCAGGTGGCGTTGACCCATTTCTCGGGCAACTATCCGACACAGGCACTCGGTGGGCTTCTGAAATTCACCCTGGTCTTTAATTCGGGTGGCGCGTTCTCCTTCGGCCAGGGGGAAACATGGGTCTTCACCACAGTGAAAATGGCGGTCCTCATCACCGCGCTGGTGCTGTCGCCCCGAGTTCGCGCCCCCGTCTGGGCGGTCTCCTTCGGGCTGTTCATCGCCGGGGCGGCCGGAAATCTCATCGACCGGTTGTTCCGAGGCCCCTCCCCCTTGCAGGGGCACGTCGTGGACTGGATTCAACTGCCGCACTGGCCGGTCTTCAACCTCGCCGACTGCTCCGTGGTGTGCGGCAGTGCCCTGGTGATCTGGGCCTCGTTCCGCGGAATCCGCCTGGACGGCACGCTCGAATCCGAGACGCGAGCCAAGCCGGCCGAAAAGGAGCAGACTGCCGAGAGGGCCGAGGACGGCAGCGGGTGATCCAGTTGGTCACGTCGCGCACGGACGGTGCTTTGCGGGCCGGATAGTCGTGCTGGAAGGTTTCGCGGAGCCGTTGGACATGCCCCTTCACCACGCTCTCGCCACTGGCAGGGCGGCGGACGACGTGGCGGGCCAGGCCCAAGTCGGCGGGGACCGGCCGCAGGCCGAGCCCCTCATCCAGCAGGGCGTGGATTGATCGGCGATCCGGCGCAGGGGCTCGGGCCGTCAGCCGCCGATGACGACGTGGTGTCCCTCGGCGCGCAGCAACCGGGTGGTCGCGGCGCCGATGCCGGTGCCGCCGCCGGTGACGACGACAACGCGCTCGTCGGCCATGGGTATCAGGACTCCTCGTTCCGTCAGCGTCAGCGGGCGCCGTCGAGGGCGATGAGCAGGTCGACGGTGAGCGCGTCGATCGGGCGGTCCTGCCCCGCGGGCTGCTCGGTGACGGCGTTCGTCATCATCACCACCGCCGTCCCGCTCTCCCGGCTGAACGCCGCGCAGGTGCCGAAGCCGCCGGTGCTGCCGTTGTGCCAGGTCATGGTGCGGCCGCTGGGGAGCGTGCCGAGGTGCCAGGCGAGCCCGAGCCGGGCGTCTCCGTCGGTGAAGTGGAGGCGCTGGGTCAGTTCGACGGCGGCCTTCAGCGGTGAGCGTTCGGGGTGGAGTTGGGCGGCCAGGAAGCGCAGCATGTCGTCGGCCGTGCTGTAGAGGGAGGTACCCGCGGCGCTGAGCACGTGGTCGTGCCAGTCGGGCACCGGCTTGCCCTCGTAGTGGCCCACGGCCTTGCGGAGCAGCATGTCGGGCCGCAGGGTCGTCGTGGTGTCGGTCAGCCGCAGCGGCGCGGCCACCCGGTGGCGCAGCATCGCGTCCACGCGGTCGAAGGCCAGGGCCTGGCCGAGGAGTCCGAAGCCGAGGTTGGAGTACGCGTACTTGGTGCCCGGTTCAGTGGCCAGGGTGGTCTTGCCGAGGCCGGTGGCCAGGTCGTCCAGGGTGTAGCGCGCGTACGGGTCGTACGGGTCGGCCCCGTCGAGGAGGCCCGGCGGCAGCGAGGGCAGGCCGGAGGAGTGGGTCGCCAGGTCGGCGAGGGTGATCCGTCCGGGGCCCTTGCGGGGGACGGGGAAGCGGGCGGGCAGGGTGAGCGGTGCGTCGAGGCGCGTCTCGCCCTCGGTGACGGCGCGGGCGAGCGCGGTGGCGGTGAGCGTCTTGCCGATCGAGCCGAGCTGGAACACGGTGCGGCCGGTCGGCGTCCGCTTGCCCTTTCCGGCCGCGCCCGCCACGTACGTCCGTCCGCCCTGGACGACGCCGCACACCGCGCTCGGGAGCCCGGCGGCCAGCGCCCGGTCCAGGGTGCGGCGCACCCGCGCGGGCAGGGCGGCGCCGTCGGCCGCGGCGGTGGTGGTGGAGAGCAGCGAGGCGCCCGTGGCCGCCGTCGCCATGGTGAGGAACCTGCGTCGGTTCATGTGTCAATCCCCCGTTGTCGGATTGCCTGGTGGCACCACCGCGGACAGCAGCACGAGCAGCGGTACGACCCGGCCCGCGGGCACCTGGTAGTGGCCGCGGCCCTCGGCCTGGAGCCAGCCCGTCGCGGTGAGCTGCTTGAGGTGGTGGTAGAGCTGGCCGGTGGTGTTCAGCCCGGCGGCCTCCTGGAGTTCGGCCGCGGAGCGGGTGCCGCCCAGCACGGCGCGCAGCAGGGTGAGCCGCACCGGGTGGCCCAGCGCGGCGTAGGGCGCGGCGTGTTCGGACCAGTCGGCGGCCAGCAGCCCGTCCGTGGTGGCGCCCTGCTGCCATTCGTAGCGCTGGCCGGTGGGCAGTTCGACCGCGCCGGTGAACAGCACCTGCCCGTGTCCCGTGATCCGGCGGCGAAGCCCCTCCAGCGCCCAGAACACCTCGTCGCGCGAGGTGTCCGGCGCGTCGGACTCCAGCCGCGACACCCGTTCTTCGAGTGCGGCGACCCGGTCGTGGAGGGACTCGTCGGCCATGCACCGGAGATTACGTTATTCCGGAATAACGGAGCAAGGGCCCAACTCCCCTACGGCAGC
Source organism: Streptomyces sp. NPDC021115 (assembly GCF_044333065.1). Lineage (NCBI taxonomy): Bacteria > Bacillati > Actinomycetota > Actinomycetes > Kitasatosporales > Streptomycetaceae > Streptomyces > Streptomyces sp. NPDC021115. Next base: position 212,379 of record NZ_JBIRQF010000014.1, on the reverse strand, counting down.
ACCGCTATGCCGTCCACCTCGACCATCGCCTCCTCGTCCCACAGCCGGACGACGCCGATGACCGCCATCGCCGGATAGTCGCGACCGGCCATCTCCTGCCAGATCCGGCCGAGTTCGGGGGCGTCTTCGCGGTAGGCGGCGACGTCGGTGGTGTAGACGGTCAGCCGGGCGAGGTCGGCGGGGCTGCCCCCGGCGGACTGCAGCGCGGTGAGCAGATTGGTGAGCGCGCGGCGGAACTGGGCGGGGAGGTTGTCGCCGACGATCTTGCCGTCCTGGTCCAGCGCGGTCTGTCCGGCCAGGAAGACCAGCCGTCCGCCGGTCGCGGTGACGGCGTGGCTGAATCCGGTGGGCGGGGACAGCTCGGCGGGGTTGATCCGCTGGAGGGGCTGGTGCGGGGGTTCGTACAGGGGCTGGGTCATCGGTACCGCTCCTTCGGTCACGGGCACGGCTCTTCGGTCATCGGTACAACTCTTTCGCGATGAGGGTGCGTTGAACCTCGGTGGCGCCCTCGTAGATCCGGGGCGCGCGCACCTCGCGGTAGAGGTGTTCCAGCAGATGGCCGCGGCGCAGCGCCCGCGCGCCGTGGATCTGTACGGCCGTGTCCACGACGTACTGCGCGGTCTCGGTGGCCAGCAGCTTGGCCATGGCCGAGCGCCGGGCGATGCCGGGCTCGCCGTCGTCGTACGCCGCGGCCGCCGCGTACACCAGCAGCCGGGCGGCCTCGGTGCGGGTGGCCATCTCGGCGAGCTGATGCGCGACGGACTGGAGGTCCTTCAGGGGGCCGCCGAATGCGGTGCGGCTTCCGGCGTGCTCCAGCGAGGCGTCCAGCGCCGCCTGCGCCATGCCGACGGCGAACGCGCCGACGCTCGGCCGCAGCAGGTTGAGGGTGCGCATCGCGACGCGGAAGCCCGCGTCGGGTACGCCCAGCACGTCGTCGGGTCCGACCGGGACGCCGTCGAAGACGAGGCGGCCGATGGGGTGCGGGCTGAGCATGTCCAGGTGCTCGCCGCCGAGTCCCGGGCGGTCGGCGGGCACCAGGAAGGCGGTGACGCCGCGTGAGCCCGCACCCGGGGTGGTGCGGGCGAAGACGGTGGTGACGTCGGCCTCGGGCGCGTTGGAGATCCAGCACTTCTCACCGGTCAGCCGCCAGCCCCCGGCGCCGTCCGGGTCAGCCCGCAGGGTGAGCGCGGCCGCGTCCGATCCGGCGTCGGGCTCGCTCAGCGCGAAGGCGGCCACGGTGCGGCCCGCCCGGACTCCGGGCATCCAGCGCTCGTACAGCTTCTCACCGCCGGACAGCACGATCGGGTACGCGCCGAGCCCCTGGAGGGCGAGCGCGGTCTCGGCCTCGGTGCACTCCATGGCCAGCGACTCGCGCAGCAGGCACAGGTCGAGCGCCCGGACCGGCCCGTCCTGCGGGAGCAGCCGTTCCAGCAGGCCGAGTTCGCCGAGCGCGGCGGTGAGCGGCCGGTTGACCCGCCCCGGCGTACCGGCGTCCGCGAGGGGGCGCAGCCGGTCGCGGGCCAGCGCGCGCAGCCGCGCGCACCAGCGCCGCTGCTCCGGATCCAGTGCGAATGACGGCATCGGGGGCCTCCCTCGGCACAACCCTTATCGCGGCATATTGACTGTCGTCACCATCACGTTACGCTGACAAAGCGGCTTCAGACAGCCATCCGGCAGGCACATCGGGCAGGCAGGGGGCGCATCTCGATGGAGCTCAGTCCTTCGGCACACGTCGACACGTTCGCCCGCGACCATCTCCCGCCCGCCGACCAGTGGCCCGGGCTCCTCCTGGATCTGCCGGGGCCACGCCGCCCCGACCGGCTCAACTGCGGGGCCGAGCTGCTGGATCGCACCGTGGAGCGGTACGGCCCGGAGCGGATCGCCGTGCGCGACGGCTCCGGCGCGGTGTGGACGTACGGGGAGCTGCGCGCGCACGTCGACCGCATCGCGCACACCCTCACCACCACGCTCGGCGTCGTCCCCGGCAACCGGGTGCTGCTGCGCGGCCCCACCTCGCCCTGGCTGGCGGCCTGCTGGCTCGCCGTCATGAAGGCGGGCGCGGTCGCGGTGACCGTCCTGGCCGCGCAGCGCTCCCGCGAACTGGCCACGATCTGCGACATCGCCCGGATCGGGCACGCCCTGTGCGACGCGCGGTGCGCGGACGACCTGGTCAAGGCCGAGGTGCCGGGGCTGCGCACCGCCACGTACGGCGGTGACGCGCCCGACGACCTGCTGCGGCTCGCGGCCCGCGCGCCCGCGTCGTACGAGGCGGTGCCGACCTCCGCCGACGACGTCGCCCTCATCGCCTTCACCTCGGGAACCACCGGGCGGCCCAAGGGCTGCATGCACTTCCACCGCGATGTGCTCGCCATCGCCGACACCTTCTCGGCCCAGGTGCTGCGGCCCACCCCGGACGACGTGTTCGCGGGCAGCCCGCCGCTCGGCTTCACCTTCGGCCTCGGCGGGCTCGTCGTCTTCCCGCTGCGCGCCGGGGCGTCGGCGCTGCTGACCGAACGGGCCGGCCCTGACCGGCTGCTCGGCGACATCACACGGCACCGGGTGTCGGTGCTGTTCACCGCGCCGACCGCGTACCGGGCGATGCTGAACCGGCTGCGCGCCGAGCCCGGCGGGTACGACGTCTCCTCGCTGCGCCGCTGCGTCTCCGCCGGGGAGAACCTGCCCGCCGCCACCTGGCACGACTGGCACGAGGCCACCGGGCTGCGCATCATCAACGGCATCGGCGCCACCGAGCTGCTGCACATCTTCCTGTCCGCCGCCGACGACGCGATCCGCCCGGGGACGACGGGCGTTCCGGTGCCCGGCTACGAGGCACGGATAGTCGATACGGATCTGCGCCCGGTGCCCGACGGCGAACCGGGCCTGCTCGCCGTGCGCGGCCCGATCGGCTGCCGCTATCTGGCGGACGAGCGCCAGCGCGTTTACGTACGCGACGGCTGGAACCTCACCGGCGACACCTACGTCCGCGACCCGGACGGCTACTTCCGCTATGTGGCCCGCGCCGACGACATGATCATCTCGTCCGGGTACAACATCGCGGGCCCCGAGGTCGAAGAAGCCCTGCTGCGCCACCCCGACGTGGTCGAGGCCGCGGTCACCGGGGCGCCCGACGCGGAGCGCGGCACGGTCGTCGTCGCCCATGTGGTGCTGCGTACGGGCATCCCGCGCACGGAGGAGACCGTGGCCGCCCTCAAGGCGTTCACCACCGCCGAACTCACCCCCTACAAATGCCCGCGCCGCTTCGTCCTCCTCGACGCGCTCCCCCGCACGGCCACCGGCAAGCTCCAGCGCTACCGCCTCCGCGACGGCTCCGCCGTCACCCGCTCTACAGTGACCCCGTGAACGGCCAGCACACCCCGCGCTCCCTCATCGTCACCCACTACGGCGCCTACGGGCGCGGCGCGCCCGGCCACCCGGCCGGGCCGGTGCCCGTCGCCGCGCTCATCCGGCTGCTGGGCGCCGTCGGGGTCGACCCGCCGTCGGTGCGCTCCGCCGTCTCCCGCCTCAAGCGGCGCGGCCTGCTGGTCGCCGACCGCACCGCCACCGGCGCCGCCGGGTACGCCCTGTCGGCCGACGCCCGCCAGCTGCTCGACGACGGCGACCACCGCGTCTACCCCCGCCCCGCCCCCGAGCCAGGACGCTGGCTGCTGGCCGTCTTCTCCGTCCCCGAGCAGGAGCGCAACAAGCGCCATCTGCTCCGCTCCCGCCTCTCCCGGCTCGGCTTCGGCACCGCGGCGCCCGGCGTCTGGATCGCCCCGGACCGCCTCTACGACGAGACCCGCCACACCCTTCAGCGCCTCGGCCTCGCGTCCTACGTCGACCTCTTCCGGGGCGACCACGCGGGCTTCACGCCCACCGCCGAGGCGGTCCGCCGCTGGTGGGACCTGGACGAACTCGCCGCCCTGCACCGCGCCTTCCTCACCACCCACGAACCGGTCCTCGCCCACTGGAGCGGCCACGCCCCCGACCCCGAGGCCGCCTACCGCGACTACCTCCTGGCCCTCGACTCCTGGCGCCACCTCCCCTACGCCGACCCGGGCCTGCCCCCGTCGCTGCTCCCCGACGACTGGCCCGGCGCCCGCGCCGCCGAGGTCTTCGCGGCGCTGCACGACCGGCTGCGCGACGCGGGCGCGGAGTACGCGGAGGCGGCGCTGAGCGGTGCGGCGGTGAGACAGGACTGATGGCACTCGCAGCCCTGGGGTTCGCCCTCATACCGTGGTTATGGGCCCTCGCCGCCACCATCTCGTTCCGCCAGGCCCGAACGGGGCTGTTCTGGGCCCTCCTCCACCTGTCCGCCACCGGCGCCCTCCTGCTGTGGCTGCGCGCCCGCGCGGGCGGAGAGACGGCGACTCTGGCGAAGCTCCTCGCCCCGCCGCTGCTCGCCGGCGGCGCGAGGCTCGCGTACGAGATCCACCGCCACCTCACCGGCGACACGCACGACAAGCCCTGAGCCCAGGAGGCACGGTGTTCCCTCTCCAACGAGGCGCGACGGGTTTCTTCCGGCCCCAGGACGGCCCGCTTCCGGAAACCGGGCTGCGCACCTTCCGCACCGCCCTGTACCTCGCCGCCCGCGCGGCCGGGGGCCATGTCGGCGAGGTGGAGGAACAGAAGTACCCCAGGACCTTCCACACCGCCTCGATCATCCGGGGCGACGACGAGCCCGTCGTCCTGTGCCATGCCCACTACCCCTGGATCGCCTTCGCCGAGAAGCGGCTGGACTGGTACGAGGGCGGCTTCGCCTCCCCACCACCCTGGTGCGACGTCCTCTCGGCCGCGGGATTCGACGTGCTGACGGCCGAGTACCTGGGGACGCCTCTCGCCGACCTGGATTCGTCAGGGTTCTCGCGAGCCGATTGGCGCCGGATCAGCTACTTCGGGATCACCACGCTGGGCGGAGTGCTGTTCAACTCCTGGGATTGACGGGGAAAGGCGAAGCGGCAGTTCGGCCCAGACCCTGGGCGAGGCCCAGGACCACCGGCATCCCACTCCGCGGGTCGAATGTCGGCCACACCTTCTAAGTTCGTTGATTTAATAAGACGATCGTCTTACGGTGCTTGGAGGTCCCCGACACCGGAGGAGTCCCCCCATGACGGAAGCCGTCCCCGACTACCCGTTCGAGCAGCCGAACCTCCTGGAACCCCCGCGGGAATGGGCCGAGACGCGTGCCACCTGCCCCGTGGCGCACGTACGGATGCCCAGTGGGGATGTCGTCGGTCTGCTGACCGGATACGACGAGGTGCGCGGGCTGCTGACCGATCAGCGGTTCAGCCGGAACCTCGACCGGAAGGGCGCGGCGCGCATGTCGACCACCGAGGACGGCGGCATGTTCAGCCGTCCCTCGCCGGGGGAGGTGGACAACAAGGAGGGGCCGGGGCACCGGCGGTGGCGGCGGCTGATCAGCCGCGCGTTCACGGTGAAGAAGATGGAGGCGTGGCGCCCGCGCATCCAGGAGATGACCGACGCGCTGGTGGACGACATGGTGGCCAAGGGGTCGCCAGCGGACCTCCGCGCGGCGCTGGCGCTCCCTCTGCCGGTGCAGGTCATCTGCGCGCTGCTCGGTGCGCCGAGCGAGGACCAGGACAGGTTCGCCCACTGGTCGGAAGTACTGCTGACGTTGACGCGTTACACGCAGGCCGAAGTGAACGACGCACAGCGGGACTTCCATGCCTACGCGTCGGATCTCGTCGAGCGCAAACGGGCCGAACCGGGCGACGACCTGCTCAGTGAGCTGACCCAGATCTCCGACAGCGAGGACGGCCGGCTCAGCCACGACGAGCTGATCTCCACCGCGGTCGGCCTCCTGCTGGCGGGCCACGAGACCACCTCCAACATGATCCTCAAGATGACGGCGATGCTGCTGTCCGAGCGGGAGCGCTACGAGGCCGTACTCGCCGAACCCGCGCTGGTTCCCGGCGTGGTGGAGGAAGCCCTGCGGATGGACGCCAACGGCGGGGTCGGCATCCCCCGGTTCATCACCGAGGACACGGAGGTCGGCGGGGAGCCGGTCGGCGCCGGGAGCACGTTGTTCGTCAATCTGCACGCCGCCAACCGGGACGAGCGCAAGTTCCCCGAGCCCGACCGGTTCGATCCGCGCCGCGAGAACAACGCCCAGCACCTCGCCTTCGGCGCCGGACCGCATTTCTGCGTCGGTCAGACCCTCGCGCGCGTGGAACTCCAGGTGGTCCTGGGCACGTTCGTCAGGCGGCTGCCCGGGCTGCGGCTGCGGGAGACCCCGGAGAACCTCCGCGCCCGCGAGGGAGTCGCGGCGGGCGGTTTCGAGGACATGTGGGTCACCTGGTGACGATCGGCGAGGAAGGTACCATGAAGATCACTGCTGACCAGGGAGTCTGCTGCGGCAGCGGGATGTGCGTGGTCAGGGCCGACCAGGTCTTCGACCAGCGGGAGGAGGACGGGATCGTGGTCGTGCTGGACGACGCTCCGCCGCCGGAGCACTTCGACGCCGTCCGTGAGGCAGCCGCGGCGTGCCCGACCGGCGCGATCCGCCTGACGGAATGACCCTCCCAGCGGAATGACTCTCCCCGGCCCGGCTGCCCCGCCGTCTCCCCGCTCGCTGCTCGCGCGGGACAAACTGATGCGCACCGCCGAACGGCTCTACGCCGAACGCGGCTTCGCGAGCGTCTCGGTCAGGCAGATCAGCGAGGCAGCCGGCCAGCGGAACAACTCAGCGGTGCAGTACCACTTCGACAGCCGTGACGGTCTCATCAAGACGATCCTGTCGAGCCACACCGCGCTCGTCGAGAAGCACCGCATCACCATGGTGGAGGCGCTGCGCGGGCAGGACACCGTGTCCCTGGAGGAGCACTACCGCTGCCTCATCCTGCCGACCGTCGAGACCCATATCGAAGCGGGCACCCCCACGTGGCGCGCGCGCTTCTTCGCCCAGGCGCTCGTCGAGCCCGTGTTCCGCGACTATGTCCTGCGGGATCACCTGGACAGTCCTTCGCTGCGTCTCCTGGGCGAGATCGGCGCGCTCCGCCGGGACGACATCCGCCCCGATCTCTTCGCCCGGCACGGCGCCATGGTGCGCCAGCTCTCGGTGCACGCCTTCGCCGAGCTGGAGTACGACCTGGCGAACGGCCGTATCGACCCCGCCGGGGCGGCGGATTCCTGGCGCACGCTGGGCCGGGATCTGATCACCGCGCTGTGCGGGCTCACCACCGCCCTGCTCGGGCCTCTCTAGAGCGCGAGCCGGGGCCGCGGGGCGTCCGTGCGGCCCGTCGGGGGCGTGCGGCTGCCCGACTGGTACGGGAGGGGCCAGGGGGCGGCCGGGCCGGTGTAGTTCTGGTCGGCGGCGGCGTGCAGGGTCCAGTGGGGGTCGTAGAGATGGGGGCGGGCGAGGGCGCAGAGGTCGGTGCGTCCCGCCAGGATGAGGGAGTTGACGTCGTCCCATGAGGAGATGGCGCCGACCGCGATGACGGGGGCGCCGAGTTCATTGCGGATGCGGTCGGCGTACGGGGTCTGGTAGGAGCGGCCGAAGTCGGGGGCCTCGTCGGGGACGACCTGGCCGGTGGAGACGTCGATGGCGTCGGCGCCATGGGCGGTGAAGGCGGCGGCGACGGCGACCGCGTCGTCGGCCGTGGTGCCGCCGTCGGCCCAGTCGGTGGCGGAGATGCGGACCGTCATGGGGCGGTCGTCGGGCCAGACGGCGCGGACGGCGTCGAAGACCTCCAGCGGGTAGCGGAGGCGGGCATCGAGGGAGCCGCCGTAGGCGTCGGTGCGGTGGTTGGTGAGCGGGGAGAGGAAGCTGGAGAGCAGATAGCCGTGGGCGCAGTGGAGTTCGAGCAGGTCGAAGCCCGCGCGGGCGGCGCGTTCGGCGGCGCGGACGAACTGGCCGCGGACGGCGGCGAGTCCGGCGGCATCGAGGGCGCGCGGGGTCTGGTTGACGCCCGCGCGGTACGGGAGGGGTGAGGGGGCGACGAGGGGCCAGTTGCCGTGCGGGAGCGGGGTGTCGATGCCCTCCCACATCAGCCGGGTGGAGCCCTTGCGCCCGCTGTGGCCGAGCTGGACGCCGACGGCCACGCCCGGTGAGTGGGTGTGGGCGAAGTCGGTGACGCGGCGCCAGGCGGTTTCGTGGTGGTCGGCGTAGAGGCCGGTGCAGCCGGGGGTGATACGGCCCTCCGGGCTGACGCAGACCATTTCCGTCATCACAAGACCGGCCCCGCCGAGCGCCCGGCCGCCGAGGTGGACGAGGTGGAAGTCGCCGGGGGTGCCGTCCGGGGCGGCGGAGTACATGTCCATCGGGGACACGACGACGCGGTTGCGGAGGGTGAGGCCGCGGAGTTGGAAGGGGGTGAACATGGGCGGGGTGGCGTCGGGTACGGCGGCCTCGCGCTCCACCGTCTCGACGAATTCCGCGTCGCGCAGCCGCAGGTTGTCATGGGTGACCCGGCGGCTTCGGGTGAGCAGGTTGAACGCGAACTGCCGGGGCGGCTGGTCCAGGTACAGCTCCAGGTTCTCGAACCACTCCAGGCTGGCGCGGGCCGCCCGCTGGGTGGAGGCGACGACCGGGCGGCGCTCGGCCTCGTACGCGGCGAGCGCGTCGGGCAGGGCGGGGTGCTCTTCGAGGCAGGCGGCGAGCGCGAGGGCGTCCTCGACGGCGAGTTTGGTGCCGGAGCCGATGGAGAAGTGGGCGGTGTGCGCGGCGTCGCCGATGAGGACCGTATTGCCGTGCGACCAGCGCTCGTTGACGACCGTGCGGAAGGCGGTCCACTGGGAGTGGTTGCCGCGCAGGGGGTGGCCGCCGAGGGCGTCGGTGAAGAGCTTGGCGCAGCGCTCGGTGGACTCGCGCTCGGTGCACTGGTCGAGCCCGGCGCCCCGCCACACCTCTTCCCTGGCCTCGATGATGACGGTGCTGGCGCCCGGCTCATACGGATAGCCGTGGAGCTGCATGACGCCGTGTTCGGTTTCGGCGATCTCGAAGCGGAAGGCGTCGAAGGCGACATCGGTGGCGAGCCAGATATAGCGGCAGCGGTGCGTGGTGATACGGGGGCGGAAGGCATCGGCGTAGCTCTGGCGGGTGGCGCTGCCCGCTCCGTCGGCCGCGATGACCAAGTCGTACGCGCGTGACAGCCACTCGGCGGGCGGCGCCTCGGCGCGGAAGCGGAGCCGTACGCCCAGCTCCGCGCAGCGCTCGTGGAGGATACGCAGCAGCCGACGGCGGCGGAGGGCGGCGAAGCCGTGGCCGCCGGAGGTGAGCACCTGGCCGCGGTGGGCCACGTCGATGTCGTCCCAGCGGACGAACGCGTCGCGGAGGGCGGCGTAGACGGCTGGGTCGGCGTGCTCGATGCCGCCGAGGGTCTCGTCGGAGAGGACGACGCCGAAGCCGAACGTCTCGTCTGCGCTGCCCCGCTCCCAGACGGTGATCTCGCGCCGCGGGTCGAGGCGGGCGAGCAGCGCCGCCGCGTAGAGCCCGCCGGGGCCGCCGCCGACGACGGCGACGCGCAGCGGGCGGCCAGTGCTGCCCGCGGGGGTCATCGGCCCTGCCACAGGGGGGCGCGGCGGGCGGTGAACGCGGCGTGGAACTCGGCGTAGTCCGCGCCGGTCATCAGCAGCGCCTGGGTCGACGCGTCCATCTCGATGGCGGCGGACAGCGGCATGTCGAGTTCGGCGGTGAGCAGCGCCTTGGTCTGGGCGAGGGCCAGGGCGGGCCCGTCGGCCAGCCGCCGGGCGAGCGCGCCCGCCTCCGCCCCGGCCTGCCCCTCGTCGGCCAGCACGCTGATCAGGCCGATGCGCTCGGCCTCGGGCGCGCGGACCGGTTCGCCGAGCATCAGCAGCCGGGTGGCGTGGCCGAGCCCCACCACGCGGGGCAGCAGATAGGCGGCGCCCATGTCTCCGCCGGAGAGCCCGACCTTGGTGAAGAGGAAGGAGAAGCGGGCCGAGGGATCGGCGACCCGGAAGTCGGCGGCGAGCGCGAGCACGGCGCCCGCGCCCGCGGCGGCGCCGTGCACGGCGGCCACCACCGGGAAGGGGCATTCCCGCAACGCGCGGACCACCTGCCCGGTCATCCGGTTGAAGTCGAGCAGCTGGCGGGTGTCCATGGCGAGGGTGGCGCCGATGATCTCGTCGACGTCGCCGCCGGAGCAGAAGCCGCGGCCCTCGCCGCCGAGGACGAGCGCGCGGACGGAGCCGTCGCGGGCCAGCTCAGCGAGGAGGTCGCGCAGATCGGCGTAGGCGCCGAAGGTGAGCGCGTTGAGCTTCTCGGGGCGGGCGAGGGTGACGGTGGCGACGCCCTTGTCGAGGGTGAGGCGCAGATGCCGCCAGTCCTCGGTGCGGGGTGCGGAACCGGTGAACGGACTCATGGGGACCATGGCCTCCTTCAGCCGGACGGCTGGGTCTGCCGGGTGCCTGCCTTTCGAAGTTATCACCGGTACGTGACTGTCGTCACGAGTGCGCGATAGCTCAGAACCCGTGAGAACCGTGAGAACCGTGAGAAGCATGATCGGAGAGGACCTAAGTCCTCCCAAGAGTGGTCCATGGTCCCTTCCGGCACTATCGTCCGCTTCATACCGTCAAGGGCTGCGGTACACCGCTCCACGCCGACCGTCTGGACCCGTACGTGCCCGAACCGCTCCACGCCGCCACCTGGCGCTTCGCACTGCCGCACACCACGGCCGCGGTGCCGCTTGCCCGTGCGCTGATCCGCAACACGCTGGCCGACATCGGCGCGCCCGTGGACGGCGACACGGCGGAGCTGCTGACGGCCGAGCTGGTCGCCAACGCGGTGCAGCACACGGCCGGGGACGAGCCGATAGAGCTGGTGGTGGAGCTGGTGCCGACCGGCGGCTGGCAGGTGGAGGTGCACGACCAGGACCCCACCCCGCCCGGCGGCTTCAGCGGCCCGGACGGCCACGGCCCGGGCGGCGCACGGGACGACCATGGCGTACGCGACGACCACGGCGCACGGGACGACCGCGGCGTACGCGAGGCCGACGGCCCGGGCCGCCCCGAGGGCCCCAAGAGACCCGAGGCCCTCGCCGAACGGGGACGCGGGATGCTGCTCATCCGGGCCCTCAGCGCGGACACCGGCTACCGCCCCACGCCCTACGGCAAGGCCGTCTGGTTCACCCTTCCCCCGGCCGGGGCCGAGGCCGCCGAGGACTGAGGGCCGCTACGACTTCGCGCCGAGCGTCGCGACCAGCACCGCCTTGATGGTGTGCATCCGGTTCTCCGCCTCGTCGAAGACGACCGAGTGCTCCGACTCGAAGACCTCCTCGGTGACCTCCAGCTCGGTCAGCCCGTGCCGCTCGTAGATCTCCCGGCCCACGTCGGTGCCCAGGTCGTGGAAGGCCGGGAGGCAGTGCATGAACTTCACGGCGTCGTTGCCGGTGGCGCGCAGCACGTCCATCGTCACCGCGTACGGCCCCAGCAGCGCTATCCGCTCGTCCCACACCTCCTTGGGCTCGCCCATCGACACCCAGACGTCCGTGGCGATGAAGTCCGCGCCGCGCACGCCCTCGGGGACGTCCTCGGTGAGCGTGATCCGGGCGCCGGAGGCCGCGGCCAGCTGGCGCGCCAGCTCCACGATGGTGTTGTCCGGCCACAGCAGCTTGGGCGCGACGATCCGGACGTCCATGCCCAGCAGGGCGCCGGTGACGAGGTAGGAGTTGCCCATGTTGTACCGGGCGTCGCCGAGGTAGGCGTAGGCGATCCGGTCCAGCGGCTTCTCGCTGTGCTCGGCCATGGTGAGGACGTCGGCGAGCATCTGGGTGGGGTGCCACTCGTCGGTGAGGCCGTTGTAGACCGGCACTCCGGCGTGGGTGGCCAGCTCCTCCACGACGCCCTGGCCGTGCCCGCGGTACTCGATCGCGTCGTACATCCGGCCCAGCACCCGCGCCGTGTCCTTGACCGACTCCTTGTGGCCGATCTGCGAGCCGGTCGGGTCGAGGTACGTGGTCGAGCCGCCCTGGTCGGCGGCGGCGACCTCGAAGGCGCAGCGGGTGCGGGTGGAGGTCTTCTCGAAGATCAGGGCGATGTTCCTGCCCTGGAGCCGGCGCGTCTCGGTGCCCGCGCGCTTGGCCGCCTTCAGCTCGGCCGACAGGTCGACCAGGTGCCGGAACTCCTCGGCGGTGAAGTCCAGCTCCTTGAGGAAGTGGCGGCCGGTGAGGTCAATCGCCATGGGGTGGGCTCCTAGATCGCGGCGGTCGAGCAGTTCGAACGGGTCGGGCGGGTCGTCAAGCGGGGCACCGGTCACGGAGGCACGCTGCGGCCGCGACCGGCAAACCCTGGAAGCATATACGAGGTACTGTATATATGCGGAGGCGCTGGGGTAACCCCGCCGTGACGACTACTCCACGGCGTCCCGCACCACCGGGCAGCTCATGCAGCGCGGCCCGCCCCGCCCGCGGCCCAGCTCGCTGCCCGGGATGTCGATGACCTCGATGCCGCGCTTGCGCAGGAACGTGTTGGTCGTCGCGTTCCGCTCGTACGCGACCACCACCCCCGGCTCGACCGCGAGCACATTGCAGCCGTCGTCCCACTGCTCGCGCTCCGCCGCGTGCACGTCCTGGGTGGCGGTGAGCACCCGGATGGCGTCCAGGCCGAGGGCCGCGGCTATGGCCCGGTGCATGTGCTCCGGCGGATGGTCGGTGACCTTCAGCTCCCGGCTGCCCGCGCCCGGCTCGATGGTGTACGAGCGGAGCATCCCGAGCCCCGCGTACTGGGTGAAGGTGTCCCCGTCGACCATCGTCATCACCGTGTCGAGGTGCATGAAGGCACGCCCCTTGGGCATGTCGAGCGCCACGATCGTACGGGCGGAACCGGCCTCGAAGAGCCGGTGCGCCAGCATCTCCACCGCCTGCGGGGTGGTCCGCTCGCTCATGCCGATCAGCACCGCGCCCTTGCCGATCACCAGCACGTCGCCGCCCTCGATGGTCGAGGGGTAAGCGGCCTGGCCCTCCGACCAGACGTGGAAGTCCTCATCCGCGAAGAGCGGGTGATGGCGGTAGACGGCCTCGTAGTGCACCGTCTCGTGCCAGCGGGCGGGCCAGCGCATCGCGTTGATGGCCACCCCGTCGTACACCCAGGCGGAGGCGTCGCGGGTGAAGAGGTGGTTCGGGAGCGGATTCACCAGGAAGTCGTCGGGCTCCATGGCGTGGAAGCGGATGGAGACCGGCTCCGGGAACCGCGCCAGATACTCCCGCTTCGTCATCCCGCCGATCAGCGCCTCGGTCAGCTCCGGGGCGGTCAGCTCGTCGAACGCTTCCCGCAGCCGGTCGGTGGCCAGCGGACCGTACTCCTTCTCGTCGAAGACCCGGTCCAGCACCAGGGTCCGCGCCGTGGGGAGGGCCAGGCTCTCGGCCAGCAGATCACCGAACAGATGGACCTCGACGCCCCGGTCGCGCAGCACGTCCGCGAATCCGTCGTGCTCCTGGCGGGCCCGGCGCACCCACAGGACGTCGTCGAAGAGGAGCGCGTCCCGGTTGGTGGGGGTGAGCCGCTTCAGCTCCAGGTCGGGGCGGTGCAGAATGACGCGGCGCAGCCGCCCGGCCTCCGAGTCCACATGGAATCCCATGATTCCATCTTCGCCGCTCCGGGCCCGCTGCGGATGTACCGCGACACAAGTCGTGACCGAGGGCCCGCACAGATAACCTCCGCTAGACCGCTGCCAGGACGACGATCAGGACCAGGGCCACCGCCAGGAACCCCAGCAGGGCCGAGACCCACAGCTGCCCCGGCTGGAGATCGATGCGGGCGCCGTCCTCGGTGCCGCGGCGGCGGGCGGGCCACCGGACGGGGCGGGTCCGCCGGGCGCCGCCGGAGACGGCCTCGGCGCGCTCCCGGCACCGCTCGTGCTCCCGGCACTCCTCGGCCAGCCCGCCGAACAGCGCCATCCAGCCCTTCTCCCCGAAGCCGCTGAGCTGCCGGGTCGCGACGATACGGCGCACCACCTCGCGCCCCGCGCCGTCGCCCGCCGCCCACAGCCCGGGCAGGACGCACGCCATCAGCTCGGGGACGGCGCCCCGGTCGGCGTACGGGCGCACCAGGCCCTCGTACAGCATCAGCGCGTTGCGCACCCGGAGGCGGCCGCTGCCGCCCGGCTGGTCGAGGTAGAGGTGGGCGATCAGCACCTTCTCGCAGACCGCGTCGGCGAGCCGCGGCCCGCGCTCGGGGGCGCGGCGCACCAGCTCCACGACGACACGAGTGGCCCGCTCGGCGGGCAGCCCCGCGTCGAGCGCGCTCAGCAGCAGCCCGTCGTCGGCCTCGCGCAGCGCCGCGGGGAGGGCGTCGCCGCCGTGGCGCAGCGCCTCGCGGAGGGTGCGTACGGTGCTCACCGGCGTCCTGGGCGGGCCCTGCGTTCGATTCGTGTCCTGTGTGTGCTCCGCGGTGTGTTCCGTTGTGTGTTCCGTGTCCTTCACCATCGACGTCCTTCTCCTCACAGCGCTTCCAGCACCTCCCGGATCCGGGTGACCGCCCGTACGTCGAGCGGTTCGTCACCGTCGTGCGCCAGCCGGGGCAGGAAGCCGTACAACACCGCCAGCTGACGGTCGTCGCGGGCGGCCCGCCGGATCCAGCCGACCAGTGCGTCCTCGGCCGCGGCCGCCGAGCGGGCCCAGGTCAGGGCGGCCCGCAGCAGCTCGGCGAGCTGCGGTGCGCTGCCCGGGCGGGCGGCCAGCAGCGCGGTGGCCAGCGGCCAGGCGGCGTACGGCTCCAGCTCCGGCACCTCGCACAGCCCCCACAGATGCGAGGTGCGGGTGGTGACGGCCCGCAGCACCGTCAGCAGCGCGAGGTCCCGGCGCGGCCGCCGGGTGTCGTGCAGCCAGTGGGTGAGCGCGGCGAGCACGGTGCCGGGTTCCGTACCAGCCAGCAGCCGCAGCACGCTGTACGAGGTGATCCGGCCGTCGTCCGCGGCCGCCAGCCCGGCCAGCTCCTCCAGGGACGCCCGGACCGAGCCCGCGGCGAGGCCGTAGCCGTGGGCGAGGGCGGCCGTCTCGCGCTCGCTCTCGTCGTCGCCGAGCGCCCAGCCGCGCAACAGGCCGTCCACCGCGGGCCGTACGCCGTCGTCGCGGGCCGCCTCGGCGAGCGCGGTGGCGGCCGCCATCCGCTGCACCGGGCTGTCGGCGCGGGCCAGCGGCAGTAGCAGTTCGACGAAGCCGTACAGATAGTCGCGGGCGCACAGCACGCCCGCGGCGACCGCCGCGCGCACCCACACCTGGGGGCGCGGGTCGTCGCACAGGGCGCGCAGCCAGCGGGCCATCGGGCCGCGGACGTTGTGGTGGCCGTCCCACGCCTCGTACAGCACAGCGGATGCCAGCCGCCGCCCCTGGAACCGGACGGCGCGGACCGGGACCGACGCGTCGCCCAGGTCCTCCACACCGTCGCAAGCCACCGCGCGCGCCGCGTCCAGCCCGCCCCCGGGGCGCGCGGCGAACAGCGGGCGCCCGGGCGCGTACTGGGGGTCGAGCGTGACGGCCAGCTCCCAGGTCAGCAGCTCGGCGGCCTCGGCGGCGAGGCTGTGCGCCGAGCCGTTGAAGACGGCGAGCGCGATCCGCAGCGCCGCCGTACGCACGGCGGGCAGCGCGGCGGGCAGGGTGCCGTGGCGGCCCGCGCCGTCGAACCACGCGCGCGCCTGGTCCGGGGCGAAGGCCCGGCAGCGCTCCAGCAGCCCCTCGTCGGACAGCCGCCCCTCGGCGTGGGCGGCCAGGTGCCGGGCGAGCCGGGCGGCCTCGGCGGGGCGCGGCTCGTCCAGGCCGAGGGCGTCGGCCACATCGGGGCGTACGGCGGTGGCGCGGGCGAGGTCCAGCAGTTCGCCGGGCTTGTCGGCGAGCAGGTGGGACAGCTGATGGTCCAGCACCTCGGCGGCGGACGGGGGCTCGTACGGTACGGCGTGACGGCGGGCGCCCAGCAGCCGGTCGGCGGCAGGACCGCCCGCGACGAGGACGACGCCGAACGCCTCGCGCTCGGCGAGGTGGGCGCGCAGCCGGTCCAGGAGGGGCCCGGGATCGGCTTCGTCGGCGGGGAGTTCGAGGAGGTAGCCGTGGCCGGGCGCGGTCTCCCGCGCGCTCGGGACGGCACCGGACCCGAGCCGCTCCACGGCGTCGCCTTCGGCCGGTCCGGTCAGCTCGGCGAGGAGCGCGAGGCCCGTCCAGGCGCGGCCGGTGCCGGGTTCGCCGCACAGGGCGAGGAGGCGGGTGCGCCGCAGCCGTTCCCGCATCGCGGCGTAGCCGGGGACGGGCCGGTAGACGCGGCGCAGCAGCGCCAGTTCCTCGCCGGAGACCGGCCCTTCGGGAAGCGGACCGTGCTCGTCCGCGCCGGGCGGACGCGGCGGCCAGTCGATGAGGCGCAGATGGGCGCGCGCCTCGCGCGCCGTGCGGGCGCCGCCCGCCTCCCCCGCGCCGTCCAGCGGTCCGCCCCTCGGGACGTCCAGCGGTCCGCCCGCGTGGGCGTCCAGCGGGCCACCCGCCGGGATGTCCGGCCGCCGCGGGCCCGGGTCCGCCGGGATGCCGATGCCGTCCGGTCCGTTCATCGCCCGCCCCTCCTCCATGCCGTGGCCCCCGTCGTAAGTCCTCGGGGGTGGCGGTTCGCGGAGGGAAAGCCCGAAGCGGGCGGCGGGACCTCTCCCTCGTACGCCCCGCCGCCCTTCTCCGGTGCCAGGCGCTGGGCCGTGTGCACCCCCGTCGCACACGGTCCCGTTCGCCTGTGCCACCACCAGGGTGGACCGGGGGCGGGGCAGGGGCTGTAGCCGTTTACACAGTCGCGCGCATTCGCGGGGAGTTGCGCGCCCGCGCTCATTCGCAGGGGCGCGCCGGGATGTGCTCCCCGGTCGCGCGCCCCTCGGCCAGCAGCCGCAGCAGCCCGATGTCCTGCACCTCGAAGCGGCGCGAGGCGGTCCGTACGACACCCTGGTCGCGCAGCAGCCGCAACGCCTTGGCGACGGCCTCCCGGGTCGAGCCCACGGCGGCCGCGATGTCGTGCTGCGGCAGCGGCAGATCGACGGCGATGACCCCGCCGGGGCCGGTGCGCCCGGTGCGTTCGGCGAGTTCGACCAGCCGGGCGGCCAGCCGCTGGAGCACCTTCTCGGAGGCGAGGGAGCGCCGTTCCCCGTCGGAGCTGCGCAGCCGGGAGCTGAACTGACGCATGATCAGTACGGTCGCGACGGGCCGCGCCGCCAGATAGGCCCGGAACCGGTCCCCGGAGACCACCACCGCCTCCATCCGGCCGAGCGCGGTGACGGTGGCGCTGCGCGAGCCGTGATCCACCGCGGCCTGGTCCCCGACCACCTCGCCCGCCCCGCGCAGCGCCAGGATCAGCCGCACCCCGCGCTCGGTCTCCACCGAGACGGTGGCCCAGCCCGACATGATCGCGACGACGAACGTCGTACGGTCGTGCTCGCGCAGGACGACCTCGGACGGCTCGTACGTCCGCGGACCGCCGAGCGCGAGCAGGGCGCGCCGGTCATCGGCGGGGAGCGCGTGCAGAAAGGGCCGGCCGTCCTCGAAGAGACTCATCCGCCCTCCCGCTTCACTGGTGGCTCGTCAGATTGCGGAGAACCGATGGGATTCCGATGGGATGACGAGCACGCTAGGCAGCTGGCACGGGCACGTCAATGGGCCGGTACGGAACGGGCGCCAGCGGGCGGAGCTGCGACGGAATCCGTTCGAACACCCCTACAATCCCACCCGCCCGGCGGAGTCGTCGCCCCCGCGGAGGGCCACCGCCGCGAGCGCGGCAAGGCCGGCGGTCACCGCGGCGAAGACCCAGCCCCAGCGCAACGTCCCCACGTCCGGCCGGGCGGCGCCGCCCGTGATCACGACCAGCGCCGCCACTCCCAGGGCGGAGCCGCCCTGCCGGGACATCATCAGCACGCCGGATCCCAGGGACAGCTGATGGGCCGGAAGCAGTCCGGCGGCCGCGAACATGACCGGCTGATAGAGCCCGGCGCCGATCCCGGTGAGCACCAGCCCCGGCAGGAACGCCACAGCGTAGTGCCCGCCGTCACCCCCCGCGAACAGCAGCCACCACACCGGCCCGGCAGCGAAGCACAGCGCGCCGAGCACGGCGGCGCGCCGCTCCCCCAGGGCCCGTACGAGCCGTCCCGACAGCACCGAGACCACCAGCACCGCAAGCGGCCAGGGCGTGATGGCCAGGCCCGCGCGGACCGTGGACCAGCCCCAGGCGCCGGTGAAGAGGAGCGTAGAGGCCAGCAGAACCGCCGCGTAGGCGAGGAAGTAGCTGAGCAGGCCGAGGGTGGCGGCCGTGAACGCGCGGGTCCGGAACAGCTCCGCGTCCACCACCGGGTCCGGGTGGCGTCGCATGTGCGCCACCGCCAGCCCGCCCGCCGCCACGCCCGCGGCCAGGAAGCCGAGGGTGGCGGGTGCGCCGTAACCCCAGTCCGGGGCCTCGACACAGGCTGTGGTCAGGGCGCCGGTGGCGAGGAGCACCAGCAGGGAGCCGAGCGGGTCGAGGCGGCGACGCTCCTGGTGGGCCGGGCCGGTGCGGGGCAGCAGTCGCAGGCCCGCCGCCCAGGCGACCAGCACCACAGGCGCGTTGATCAGGAAGATCCATCGCCAGTCGGAGGCGGCGAGCAGACCGCCCGCCACCGGTCCCGAACTGGCCGCGACCGCGCTCACCGCCGTCCACACGCCGACCGCCGTGGGCCGTTCGCGCGCGGGGAAGGCGGGCAGCGCCAGCGCCAGGGAGGTGGGCACCAGAACGGCCGCCGCCGCGCCCTGCACCACGCGCGCCGCGACGAGCGCGCCGAGCCCGGGGGCCGCCCCGCAGGCGACCGAGGCCAGGCCGAACAGCACCATGCCGGTCAGGAACGAGCGCCGGCCGCCGATCGCGCCGGCCAGCCGCCCGGCCGGGACCAGCAGCGCCGCGAGCACGATGGTGTAGGCGTTGAGCACCCAGGACAGCTCGGCGGTGGTGGCCGGGCGGAAGGCCGCGCCGATCGCGGGGAAGGCGATGTTGACCGCGATCATGTCGAGCACGGCGAGGAACTGGGCCACCGACGCGACCGCGAGGATCAGCCAGCGCCGGGGGTCCGGGGACGCACCGGGAGTGGGCCCAGGAGCGGGCACACCACTCCCCGGGGCCTTCGTGGAAGGAGTCGTCATGCCCATCCAGCATCGGCGGTGCGGCCGTCCACAACGAGCGGCAAGAACGACAGCACGCGCTACATTCTTGCCATGCGCCATGCGATAGCCCTCGCGGTCACCGAAGGCATGCCGATCTTCGATCTGGCCGTCCCCTGCCATGTTTTCGGCACCGACCGCCCCGAACTCCCCGAGAACTGGTACGACCTGCGGGTCTGCGCGATCGGGCCGGAGGGTGGGCAGGCCGGGGCCCCGGTGGCCACCCGCTCCTGGTTCGCCGCGCACACGCCGTACGGGACGGCGGATCTGGTCGGCGCCGACACGGTGATCGTCCCGGCCTCCGCTGACGTCCACGGCGACCCGCCAGGGGAGCTGATCGACGCGCTGCGCGAGGCGCACGGGCGCGGCGCCCGCATCGTGTCGCTGTGCTCGGGCGCGTTCACTCTCGCCGCGACCGGGCTGCTCGACGGCCGGACGGCGGCCACCCACTGGATGTACGCGGCGCTGTTCGCCGAGCGCTATCCGGCCGTACGCCTCGATCCGTCGGTGCTGTACGTCGACCACGGCGATGTGCTCACCGGGGCGGGCTCGACCGCGTGCATCGATGTGTGTCTGCACCTGGTGCGCGAGGACTTCGGCACCGAGGCGGCGAACTCCGTGGCCCGGCAGCTCGTGGCACCCGCCCACCGTCCCGGCGGCCAGGCCCAGTACATCGAGACGCCGCTGCCGGAACACACCGACGACTCCCTCGCCCCGCTGCTGCACTGGGCGGCCGAGCACCTCGCGGAACCGCTGACCCTCGCGGACCTCGCCCGCCGCGCCCACACCAGCCCCCGCACCCTGGCCCGCCGCTTCGAGGCCACCACCGGCACGACGCCCCTGCGCTGGTTGCGAGGCCAGCGGATCGCTCGGGCCAGGGCGCTGCTGGAGGGCGGCGACCTGCCGATGGACCGGATCGCGGAACTGTGCGGGCTGGGGACGGCGGCCAACCTACGGCGCCACTTCACCCGGGCGGTGGGAGTGCCCCCACACGACTATCGCCGCGCCTTCCGCGCCCGGGAGTCGGCGACGGTCGCCGTCTGACCCCAGGCCGGCCGACGTCGCCCACAGCCCGGGGCCGCCCACGGCTAAAGCCGTGGGTCCACCGGCTCGGACTCCAGGGCCAGCACCGCGAACACCGCCTCGTGCACCCGCCACAGCGGCTCCCCGTCGGCCAGCCGGTCCAGCGCCTCCAGGCCCAGCGCGTACTCCCGCAGGGCGAGCGAGCGCTTGTGGCCGAGGTGGCGCTGGCGGAGCCGGTCCAGGTTCTCGGGGCGGGTGTACTCCGGGCCGTAGACGATCCGCAGATACTCCCGGCCCCTGCACTTCACGCCGGGCTGGACCAGGCGGCCGTCGCCCTTGCGGACGAAGCCCTGGAGCGGTTTGACGACCATGCCCTCGCCGCCCGCCTCCGTCAGCCCCCGCCACCACGCCACGCCCTCGGCCACCGACGCCTCGTCCTCGGTGTCGACGACCAGGCGGCGGGTGGGGGCGAGCAGCCGGCGGCCGTCCGCGCCTTCCGGCTTCTCCGCCGCGATCATGCGGTCGATCAGGGCGAGTTGGCGGTCGTGCGGGAGCGCGGCGAGGCTGCGGCCCTGGGCGGCCAGGATCTGGAACGGCGCCATCCGTATGCCGTCCAGCCCGTCGACCGGCCAGCAGTAGCGCCGGTACGCCTCGGTGAACGCGGCCGCGTCCACGGCCCGTTCGCGCTGCTTGTCGAGGAGCGTGGACACCTCGACGCCGCGCGCCGCCGCGCCCTCCAGCGCCGAGAGCACCCCGGGGAAGACGGCGCCCGAGGCCGCGCCCACCGCCGCGTACTGGTTGCGCAGCAGCCCGGCGGCCTTGAGTGACCACGGCATCAGCTCGGCGTCCAGCAGCAGCCAGTCGGTCTCCAGCTCCTGCCACAGACCGGCGCCCTCGATGCCGCCGCGCACCGCGCCGAGGACGGACTCGGCCAGCCGCGGATCGTCGAAGAACGGCCGCCCGGTGCGGGTGTGCACCATGCCGGACACGCCGTCGGGCGCCCCGAAGCGCTCCTTCGCCACCTCCGGGTCGCGGCAGACCAGCGCCACCGCCCGGGAGCCCATGTGCTTCTCCTCGCAGATCACCTGGCGCACCCCGTCCGCGCGGTAGGCGGCGAACGCCTCCGCCGGGTGCTCCAAGTAGCCGTCCTCGGCGGAGGTCGCGGCGGGCGCCATGGTGGGCGGGAGGTAGGCCAGCAGCCGCGGGTCGACGGCGAAGCGGCTCATGACCTCCAGGGCCGCCGCCGCGTTCTCCTCCTTGACCGCGATCCGGCCCATGTGCCGGGTCTCGACGATACGGCGGCCACGCACATCGGCGAGGTCCAGCGGACGGCCGTCCGAGCCGCCCGGAGCCTCGTTGCCGAGCGGCCGGACCGGCTCGTACCAGACCTGCTCGGCCGGGACGTCCACGATCTCGCGCTCCGGCCAGCGCAGCGCGGTCATCCGGCCGCCGAAGACACAACCGGTGTCCAGGCAGAGGGTGTTGTTGAGCCAGGACGCCCGCGGGGTGGGCGTGTGACCGTAGACGACCGCGGCGCGGCCCCGGTAGTCCTCCGCCCATGGGTAGCGCACCGGCAGACCGAACTCATCGGTCTCCCCCGTCGTCTCCCCGTACAGCGCGTGCGAACGCACCCGGCCCGAGGTGCGCCCGTGGTACTTCTCGGGCAGCCCCGCGTGGCACACCACCAGCGCCCCGCCGTCCAGCACATAGTGGCTGACCAGCGACTCGATGAACTCCCGCGCCCGGTCGGCGAACTCCGGGTCCGCGGAGTGCTCGCGGTCCAGCTGCTCGACCGTCTCGGCGAGGCCGTGGGCGATCCGGACCTTGCGGCCCTTGAGGTAGCGGGCCAGCTTGTTCTCGTGGTTGCCGGGCACGCAGAGCGCCGCCCCGGAGGCGACCATGCCCATCACCAGGCGCAGCACCCCGGGACTGTCCGGCCCGCGGTCGACCAGGTCGCCCACGAAGACGGCGGTGCGCCCCTCGGGGTGGACGGCGTCGGCCGGGCGGCCCTGCCCGTCGCGGCGCAGCACATAGCCGAGCTTGCCCAGCAGGGTCTCCAGCTCGGAGCGGCAGCCGTGGATGTCGCCGATGATGTCGAACGGGCCGGTGAGGTGGCGCAGATCGTTGTAGCGGCGCTCGATGGCGATCTCCGCGGCGTCGGCCTGCTCGGCGCCGCGCAGGATGTGCACCTTGCGGAACCCCTCGCGCTCCAGCGACTTCAGGGAGCGGCGCAGCTCGCGGCGCTGGCGCGGGATGACGTGGGCGGGCATGTCGGCCCGGTCGGGACGGGCCGCGTTGCGCCGCGCGCATTCGCCCTCGGGGATGTCGAGGACGATCGCGACGGGGAGGACATCGTGCTCGCGCGCCAGCTGGATCAGGCTGCGGCGGGCCTCGGGCTGGACGTTGGTCGCGTCGACCACGGTCAGCCGCCCGGCCGCCAGCCGCTTGCCCACGATGAAGTGGAGCAGGTCGAAGGCGTCCGGGGTGGCGCTCTGGTCGTTCTCGTCGTCGGAGACCAGGCCCCGGCAGACGTCGGAGGAGACGATCTGGGTGGGCGGGAAGTGGCGCCGGGCGAAGGTGGACTTGCCGGATCCGGTGGTGCCGACGAGGACCACGAGGGACAGGTCGGGCACGCCGAGGCTGCGCCGGTCGGGCGTGACGGCGTCGGAGGTGACGGTGTCGGTCATGCGGCGGCCTCCTTCGATGTCGTGGTCGTGCCGGTGTTCGTGCCGGTGTTCGTCCGGGTCTCCCCGGCCTCCTGCCGGAAGAGCGCGAGCTGGGTCGGCGGGCCGACCTCGGGGTCGTCGGGGCCGACGGGGCGGAACTCCACGGCGTAGCGGTACCGCTCGGCGACTGCCCGCGCCCAGTCGCGGAACTCTTCGCGCGTCCACTCGAAGCGGTGGTCGGGGTGGCGTACCTGCCCGGCGGGCAGGGACTCCCAGCGCACGTTGTACTCGACGTTGGGCGTGGTCACGACGACGACCGTGGGCCGGGCGGCGCCGAACACGGCGTACTCCAGGGCGGGCAGCCGGGGCGGATCGACATGCTCGATCACCTCGCTGAGCACCGCCGCGTCATAGCCGGTCAGCCGGGAGTCGGTGTACGCGAGCGAGCCCTGCGTCAGCTTGAGCCGCGCCGACTGCCGCTCGGGCATCCGGTCCAGGCGCAGCCGCCGCGCCGCCTCGTTCAGCGCGCGTATCGACACATCGACACCGACGATCTCGGTGAACCGGGCGTCCTTGAGCAGTTCGCCCAGCAACTGGCCCTGGCCGCAGCCGAGATCGACCACCCGGGACGCCCCGGCCTCACGCAGGGCGCCCAGGATCGCCTCGCGCCGCCGCACGGCCAGTGGCACCGGCTGCGGCACGCTCTCCTCCACCGGATCCCCCTGCTGCGTCTGCTCCGCCTGCTCCGGGTGCTGCGTCTGCTCCGGGTGCTGCGCCTGCTCCGGGTGTCCTTCCTGCTCGGCGGGTTCGGCGGCAAGCTCCTCCACCGCGTTGTCGATCTCCTCCACCTCTGCGTCGTCCGTCTCCGCGAGCCGGGCCAGCTCCAGCCGCTGCAGCGCGCTGCGGGTCAGCGACCCGCGGCGGGCCAGATAGCGGTTGGTGATCAGCCGCTGCTCGGGGTGGCGCTCCAGCCAGCCCTCGCCGGAACGCAGCAGCTTGTCCACCTCGTCCGGCGCGACCCAGTAGTGCTTCGCGTCGTCCAGCACCGGCAGCAGCACATACAGATGGCGCAGCGCGTCGGCGAGCCGCAGCTCGCCCTCCAGCACCAGCCGTACGTACCGCGAGTCGCCCCACTGCGGGAACCGCTCGTCCAGCGGCACCGGTTCGGCCGTCACCGCCCAGCGCAGCGGCGCGAAGAGCCGCTCGACCAGGGCGGCGCCGCCGCGGGCGGGCAGGGCGGGCACCTCGATCCGCAGGGGCAGCGGCCGCTCCGGCAGCTCGGGCCGCGCCTTGCACTGTCCCCTCAGGGCGCTGGAGAAGACGGCGCTCAGCGCGACGGCGAGCAGCGAGGAGGCCGCGTACGGCCGGTCGTTGACGTACTGGGCGAGCGCGGAGTCGGGCGCGCCGCCCCGCCCCTTGCCCCGGCCCCGCCGCACCAGCGCGACGGGGTCGACCTCCAGCAGCAGCGCCGCCGTGCAGCGCTCGGCGTCCGCCTCGGGGTAGAGGACGTGCGCGGTGCCATGGGAGGTCGAGAACCGCTGCGCCTTGTCGGGGTGCTTGTGCAGCAGAAACCCGAGATCGGTCGCGGGGCGCTCGATGGTGCCGGTGGTCGTAATCGTCAAGAACACCCGTCCGAGTATCGCCGGGTGCGCGCCCCCTTACCTAATGGTTTCCCACCACGCCCGCCAGCTCCGCGATCCGGTCCGGACCGATCCGGCAGCAGCCGCCGATGAGCCGTGCCCCGGCATCCCGCCACGCCTTCACCCGCGCCGGGTCGAAGGTCGAGCGCCCGCGCCAGCTACGGGCCGCCGCGTCCCACTCCTCTCCGCTGTTCGGATACACCACCACCGGCTTTCCGGTGGCCTCGGCCGCGATCTCCACGGCCCGGTCCGCGTCGCCCGGCTCGCAGCAGTTGACGCCGACGGCGATCACCTGCTCGTTCCCGGCGGCGAGGGCGAACGCGTCCCGCAGCGGCTGCCCGGCCCGGGTGGTCTCCCCCGCGATGCTGTACGACAGCCAGACGGGCACCCCGCAGCCCTCGACCGCCCGCAGCATGGCCGCCGCCTCTTCGGCGTCCGGCACCGTCTCCAGGGCGAGCACATCGGGCCCGGCAGCCACCAGCGCCTCGATCCGCGGCCGGTGGAACCGCTCCAGCTCGGCCACGCTCAGCCCGTACCGCCCCCGGTACTCGCTGCCGTCGGCCAGCATCGCTCCGTAGGGCCCGACGGAGGCCGCCACCCACACCGGGTCGCCCTCCGCCGCCCCGGCCGCGCCGCGCGCCAGCTCGACGCTGCGACCCAGCAGCGCCGTGGCGTCCTCGCGGGCCACGCCCCGGTGGGCGAAGCCCTCGTAGGTGGCCTGGTAGCTGCTGGTGATGAGCACCCGTGCGCCCGCCCGCACATACGCGGCGTGCGCCGCCTCGATCTGCCCCGGGTCGTCGGCGAGCAGCCGGGCCGACCACAGCTCGTCGGAAAGGTCGCAGCCTTGGGCCTCCAACTGGTTGGACAGGCCGCCGTCGAGGACGAGCGGCCCGCCGTCCAGAGCGGTGGCGAGTGGCGTGGGTGGGACGGACATCACGGGTACTCCTGGTGGTTCGGTGAGCCTCGCGGCTCGGTCGGCCCGGCGGCCGGTCAGCCCAGCTGGGCCTGGACCTGGGATGAAATCAGCTCGAGGTGGTCGAGGTCGTCGAGGTCCAGGATCTGGAGGTAGATCCGGGACGCCCCGGCCTCCGCGTAGCGGCCGATCTTCTCGACCACCTCGGCCGGGGAGCCCGCCAGCCCGTTCTCCTTCAGCTCCGGGACCTCGCGGCCGATCGCCGCGGCCCGCCGGGCGACCTCGGCGTCGTCCTTGCCGACGCAGGCGATCAGCGCGTTCGAGTACACCAGGTCGTCGCCCTTGCGCCCGGCCTCCTCGGCGGCCGCCCGCACCCGGCCGAACTGGGCCTCGCTGTCCTCGACCGACGCGAACGGCATGTTGAACTCGTCCGCGAACCGCGCGGCCAGCCGCGGGGTCCGGGTCGGCCCCTGGCCGCCGACCAGCACCGGCACCCGGCCCTGGGCGGGCTTGGGCAGCGCGGGCGAGTCGGTGAGCTGGTAGTGCGCACCGTCATGGCTGAAGGTCTCGCCGACCGGCGTCTTCCACAGGCCGGTGACGATGGCCAGCTGCTCCTCGAGCCGGGCGAACTTCTCCTTCGGGAAGGGGATGCCGTACGCGGTGTGCTCCCCTTCGTACCAGCCCGCGCCCAGGCCCAGCTCGACTCGTCCACCCGACATCTGGTCGACCTGCGCGACCTGGATCGCGAGGACGCCCGGCAGCCGGAAGGTGGCGGCGGTCATCAGGGTGCCCAGCCGGATCCGCTTGGTCTCGCGGGCCAGCCCGGCCAGGGTGAGCCACGCGTCGGTCGGGCCCGGCAGCCCGTCGACATCCCCCATGTGGAGATAGTGGTCGGAGCGGAAGAAGGCGTCGAACCCGAGGTCTTCGGTGGCCTTCGCGACGGACAGCAGCGTCTCGTAGGTCGCCCCCTGCTGGGGCTCGGTGAAAATGCGGAGATCCATGCACCCCATCCTGCCTTCTCATGCCGCACCACCCCACTCCCCACCCCACTCCAGCCCCGTGAGATGCCCCAGCATCCCGTGCACCCGGTCCCTGGCCTCGTCCGCCGCGTCGATCGCCTCGACGCACTGCCAGTACAGCGCCTCCTCCTCCGTGCTGGAGGCGACGCCCACCAGCGCGAATCCCGCCTCCGCGAGCAGATCCCCCAGCGCCAGCAGCACGCCTCGGGGGTCCCGCACCTCCGACAGCTGAGCCGCCCGTAACCCCCCGCCGCGCAGCGCGGGGTGGTGCAGCGCCGGGTGGAACAGGGCCCCGCGCGCCCTGCCGCCCGCCTCGCACAGGCCGCGCGCCTCCGCCCGCGCCGCCGCCGGGCCGCTCACCATGAAGTATCCGCCGACCGCTTCCGCCAGCGCCTGGACCTGCCAGGCCTCGGCCACGATGTCATGCACGCCCCCGGCCTTCGCCAGGGCGTGCCGGGTGACACCGATCAGCCGCATCGCGTCCATGCCCCGAACCCCTCTCAACGGACTTTCCGCACCCGTCACTCCTCCACTACCCAGAGTGATGGCTAACAGGCCGAAAAGCTAGGGGAATTCAGGAATCTGTTGACAACAGTTGCGTTGTGGATAACTTAATCACTACGGAGAGTGACGAACGGGCCCTCCAGGCGCCGGAACCGGGAACCGGCCCTCGTTGCGGTCGATCTTCGCGGCCAGCGCGGCGAGCGCGTCGATCCCCAGCACTTCGCAGAACTGGAGCAGATACGCCAGCACATCGGCGACCTCGTCCTCGACCCGGGCCGCCTTCCCCGGCTCCGCCATCACCCGCGCCGACTGCTCCGGCGTCAGCCACTGGAAGATCTCCACCAGCTCCGACGCCTCGACGCTCAGCGCCGCCGCCAGGTTCTTCGGGGTGTGGTACTGCTGCCAGTCGCGCACCGCGGCGAAGGCCGCCAGCCTGTGCTGGAGGCCCGCCACATCAAGGCCGTCGGACCGCCGCTCATGATCGGCGGCACGCGCACCGCGTCCGGGCTCAGCGGGCTGGGGTTCAAGAGACTCGCTCACGCTCCAGGTTTACCACCGTGACGGGGGCGTCCCCGACCGCCCCCGTCACGTCCCCCACCGTCCCCACCAGCCGGATGTGCCCCCGTGCGCACATCCGGACCGCCACCCCCAGCAGCTCCCGCGCCTGCCGGCGGTCCAGGCAGCGGTCGAAACCGTCCGCCAGGACCGTCAGCACCTGCCGCGCGGGGAGGACGTCAGCGGCCGGGTCCATCGCCAGCACCCCCGGCCCGGTCAGCAGCACCAGCGCGAGCGCCAGATAGCGCAACTCCCCGTCGCCCAGCCGCTCCACCGGCATCGCGCCCAGCTCCCCCTGCTCCACCAGGGCCCGCACCTCGCCGCCCCCGGACCCCTCGGTCACCAGGCCCTCCACCGGCCCGGCGCACCCCGCCCGCACCGCCGCGACCAGCGCCGCGTGCCGCGAGACGCACTCCCGGCTGGTGCGCCGCAGCACCGCCGCCAGGTTCTCGCAGCCCCCGCGCAGCCGCCCGTCGCGCGGCGCCGCCGGTGCCCGCATCCGGTCCGGCCGCGGATCGCAGGCGAACACCGAACGCAGCGCGATCACCACCTGCTCGGCGGCGGCCAGCGCCAGCCGCTGCCCCTCGGTGATGCCCGCCACCCGCAGCGGCAGCAGCGACGTAGCCAGCCGGTCGTCCGGCAGCGGAGCCCGGGTGACCGCCACCGCCCCCGCGGTGTGCCACGCGGCCTGGACGCAGCGCCGCTCCGGATCGCGCAGCGCCGTCTCCAGCAGCGTCTCCCCCGCCCCCGTCAACCGCTCCCCCACGATGCGCAGTTCGGGCTCGGCCTGTACGGCGACATCGAGCCGCACCGGCCCCACCGGGCCGTCCACGGTGCACCCGATGCGGAACCCCCGACGCCCCTGCCGGTCCGGCCGCGCCCGGCGCGGGATGTACGACGCGGGCTCGCAGAACACCTCCGCGAGCCGGGCGCCCCCCGCCAGGCGCGCGAGCGCCCCGTACGCCTCCAGCACCCCCGACTTACCGCTTCCGCTCGGCCCGGCGAACAGCGTCAGCGGCCCCAGCGAATAGACCGCACGTCGATGGGTCTTGAAGGCGGACAGCCTCAACTCGGTCACGGCGGGCCGCAGCCCGGATGCGCTCATGCCCGGAACATATCTGTGGCGCATACCGCCGAACCGTTACTCCTTCCGTATCTTCCTACGATCGGGGGATGGTGACCGTGGCCGAAGATGACCGAAGGGAAGGGCGCACAGTGAACGGGGCAGCGACGGGGGATCTCCACCATGACTGAAAGCACCTTCTGGATCGCGGCCCTCACCGGCGGCACCGCCGTCCTGGCCAGCTGGGTCACCAGCCGCGGCAACACCCGCGCCGCCCAGATCCAGGCCGACACCGCGGCCCGCGCCCAGCAGGCGGAGCGGCTGCGCGACAGCAGGCGGACCGCGTACCTGGAGCTGATCGACCAGGTACACCGCATGGGCGACTTCTACTGGGAGATCTCCGCCGCCCAGCGCAACGGCGACTTCCGGAGCCGCCCCGCCCTGCTCGACGAAATACTGGAACGCGAGCGCGACCATTACGGGAGGCTGCGGCACTGTGCGCGCGTGGTCGAACTGGAGGGTCCCGCCACCGTGGGCGAGGCGGCCCACAAGCTCCAGAAATCGACCGGCCGGTTCCACCGCTCGCTTGCGGCCATGGCCGCCGACGACCCCGAGGCGATACGACGTTTCAACGACGCCTACAGCCCGTTCTGGGCCACCCTGGGGGACTTCGTCGACACCGCGAAGACGTCCCTCCAGGACCCGTAGCCACAGCCGTACCGCGCCCCCGCACAACGGCTTGACTTTACCTTCCATTTGCGATGAGCTACGGCGTCTGATTTCTGAGGTCCGGGGGGATCGCGCATGAATCGCGCCGTACGCACCACTATCTCGTCCATCGCCCTCACCGGCCTCGCCCTCGGCCTCTCCTCCTGCACGGAGGAGCAGGAGGTCGACGCCGTCGACAAGGTGGTGGACCAGACGTACGAGGTCACCTACGAGGTGACGGGGAAGAACGTCGACTCGATCGAGTTCCACGGGGGCGGCGGCAAGGCCACGAGCCCCAAGACCGCGACCGTGGAGAAGCCCTCGCTGCCCTGGAAGAAGACGGTGACGCTGCGCGGCATCATGCCGTCGGCGGTGATGCCGGTCTCCACCGACCCATCGGTGAGCTGCAGGATCCTGCACGAGGGCAAGGTCATCGCCGAGGAGAAGGGCGAGTCCCTGATCAAGGCCGGTGGCTGCGTCGGGGAGTCGCCGATCGGTTCCTAGCCGAGCCAGGCCCGCGCCCACCAGCCGACAGCCCTGTAGACCATGGCACGAGCGTCACGACCAGGCTCATTCGGTGACGTCGACGCCGTAGCCGCGGGCCAAGTCGGCCAGGCCATGGTCGTACCCCTGCCCGACGGCACGCAGCCGCCAGCCGTCGCCTCGGCGATAGATCTCAGCGAGGATCAATGTGCGCTCGGTGGTGGCGGCATCAAGAGTGGCCCGGGCGGTCGGGGCCGCGCCGACCCCGCACGTGGCGGTGATCTCGACGGCCCCGACATCGGAGAACGTTGCGGCACCGTCGATCGCTGCGGCGATGACGACCTTACGGACCTCCAGGGGCAAGCGCTCCAGCTCGGCGGTGACAGCCTGCTCCGTCGGGCCGCCCGTGGCGAGCCGTACGGTGCCGTCCGGGTGTTCGGGCGCGCCGTAGAAGACGAAGTCCTCATCGCCCGGCACCTGCTCATGCGCGTCGAGCGCGAAGGCGACGACGTCCACGTCGCAGGCGGTGTGCTGTCCCCACGTCGCGGCCACCGTCCAGGCGGCGTCTGCGTCGGGCAGGTCGATGACGGCTCCTCGGATCAGTACCTCGGTGATGTCCGGCTGGGACTCGGCCGCAGTCTGTGGCGACGTGGGCGCCGGGGCGGGATCGAGGAGCCAGTCGGCGTCGTGCACGTGCAGGCCGAGGGCGGCGATCCGGCTTCTGCGCCGGTCCGCTTCACCGCCGGGAAGCACCACGACGTCGGTCACGCTGGCCGAGAGGTTGACCGCCGCGGAGGCGCCAAGGGCGACCGCGCGAGCGCGCGCCTCGGCTGCCTGCTCATGAGTGCCGCCCAGGACCAGGACCCTGCGCCCGGCCAACGCCTGATCGCCCGTGGCAATGGAAGCCGTACGCCGTGCCGGAACGTTCGGCGTGAGCTCCGGCTGTGCGGTCGCCGTACGGGCGGGCGTCCCGGCCGCGCGGCGCTGCCTGGTGGTGCTGTCGCGAGCGGCACCCTTGGCCTGGCCTGGCCGCACGTTCTCCAGCAGCCGCAGGTAGGTCGACTCGTCCACGAGAAGGACACCCTCGTCCGCGGCACGAAGCAGTTTCGCCGATGCGGCGCCGGGGTCGTTGGCGACGAGGACGCTGGTCTGACGGCTGACCGATGTCACCACGTTCAGCCCGGTTGCCACCGAGCGGGCGACGAGTTCCTCACGGGCGACCCGGGTCTCTCCGCTTATGGCGACCTTCATGCCCTGGACCAGCGGCCTTCCCGGCTCCAGACGACCCGGATTACGGAAGGCGCAGGGGGTCTTGGGGACGTAGGGCCTGTAGTCCTGACGAGGCGGGCAGTCCAGGAGGGGCAAGGACAGGCCCAGTTGCTCGGCGGCGCCCAGTGAGCCCCGCAGGATGCCGGCGAGTACCCGTACGTCGTCCTGCGCGTCGTGGGCTCGCTTCTGACGCACGCCATAGTGCGCGGCGAGAGTGCCCAGTTTGAGATCGGGTGTCGCGGGCCCGACCAGGCGGTTGAGGGCCAGCGTGCACAGGCGTCTGCTGACGGGCACCCAGGAACGGACGCGGGCGAACTCATGGGCCAGGAAGTCGTAGTCGAACTGCGCGTTGTGGGCGACCAGGATGCGGCTGCTGAGGAGTGCGCCCACCTGCGGCGCTATCTCTTCGAAGGTGGGGGCGCTTGCGAGACGGGCGGGAGTGAGGCCGTGGATGTGCACGGGGCCGGGGTCACAGCCCGGGTTGAGGAGGGTGGAGAACTCTCCGGTCTGCTGGCCGTGCGCATCCAGCGTGAGGACCGCGAGGGACAGGACGCGGTCCCGGCCGGGCCTCAGCCCGGACGTCTCCACGTCCACCAGCGCCCAATCGTGGAAGTAGTCAGGCAGGGCAGGCCACTTCGGGCTCGACGACAGCAGGGCCATACCAGGTCCCCTCCCCCGGGTGCGGCGGGCGGCACGCCCCTCCGCGGTGATATCGGCAGAGTGGGATCTTCGCACGCATGGGGGAATCTTCGTGATGGTTCCGCAAAAGGCCAGCCGGGTTGGGTTTCTGCGGATGACCGGTGCCCTCGACGTGCCATGGCCCCGGCTCACGCAGCCGGGGCCCGGTCACCGGCCACAACTCGTCCGGCTGTAGGCGGGCATGGCACGTCACCCAGGGCCTGCATCGCCGAGCGGCACTGCCGCTGGCCGGTGATCCGGTTCGATGCTCTGGCCACCACCCTCCCCGGTGAGCCAGTCGGCGATGTGGGCGGCGGCAGTTGAGGCGTGCTGGTTGATGAGGGTGAAGTGGTTGCCCGCGGTGGTGCGGGTGGTGGTGACGTGGGGAAGGGTCGTCTGCCAGTCGTCCGGCACCGGGGTGTCCGTCCCGCGCGGTACGGGGAAGGGGTCAGCGGCGCGGAGGAGCAGGGTCGGGAAGGGGGTCGGGGTGGGGGTCCAGGTGTGCAGGAGCCGGGCCGTCCAGGCGTAGGCGGACAGGTCGGTGGCGGTGTAGCCGTCGGTGAGGTGCTCGCGTTCGTACAGCCCGTGCCACAGGTGGGGTTGGAGCGCCCGGGCGGTGGTGGATTCCAGGATGTAGGTGTCCACCAGGACGACCGCCCGTACGGGGGTGCCGTGGTCCACGAGGTACCGGGCGGTCTCGTGGGCGAGGATGCCGCCGGATGAGGTGCCCAGGAGGATCACCGGGTCGGTGGTGTCGCCGCCGGTGCTCTCGGCCACGGCCCGGGCCAGCCCTTCGACCAGCGCTTCCCGGGTGGCGGGCAGTTCCTCGTCGGTGCGGAAACCCGGAGGCGTCAGGCAGGAGAGGGACCAGTCCTCGGGGAACGCCTGGGCGAGCGCGTAGTAGGTGTGGGGCCCGGTGAGGGGCACGATGGGGGCCACGCAGACCACGTGGGTGCCCGAGGTGCCGGTGGTGAGCCGGTCCACGGTGGGCGGGAGGGGCCCGGCGCCCTTGGGGCGGAGGGCGGCGAGGTCGTGGAGCAGGATTTCGGCCTCGCTCACGCGGCCCGTCCGCACGGCGTCGCGGTGGAACCGGACGACCAGGTCGTCCGTCGGGGCTTTGTAGGCGGCGCCGGGTTCGGCCGGCGGCGCGGCGAGGTGGTCGAGGAGATGGTCGGTCAGGTCGGCCGGGGTGGGGTGGGTGAGGACGACGGTGCTGGGCAGTGGCGTGTCCATCGCCGCGGCAAGCCGGTTGCGCAGGTCGACCGCCGCGAGCGAGTCCATGCCGTGGTCGCGGAACGCGGCGTGCTCGCCGATCGCCTCGCCTGAGGAGTGGCCGAGTGCCGCGGCGGCCTCGCCGCGCACCAGGTCCAGGAGGCCGCGCCGCCGTTCCCCGGTCGGCAGGCTCCGCAACCGCACCGCGAACGCGTCGTCGCCGCCCCGGGCCGCGGGCGCGGCGAGGGACCGGGCCTCAGGCAGCTCGCTGAAGAGCGGGCGGGAACCGGCCGCGGTGACGACGGGGAGATAGCGCTCCCAGTCGATGTCGGCGACCGTCAGCGCGGTCCGCTGCTCATGCAGCGCCTGGGCGAGTCCGGCGAGGGCCAGGTCGCCGTCGAGGAAGGCCATTCCGCCGCGGATGAGCTGCTCGCCGTCCTGCTGGTTCATCCGCGGGCGGGCCTCCTCCCAGGGGCTGAAGGAGATCGCCGTCGCGTGGGTGCCGCGGACGCGGCGGTGTGCCGCCAGGGCCTCCAGATACGCGTCGGCGACCGCCTGTGCCGCGTGGTTGCCGATGCCCCAGACACCGGCCAGCGAGGAGATGAGCACGAAGGCGTCCAGGCCGGTGTCGCCGAGCAGTTCGTCGAGGTGGGCGGCGCCCGCGACCTTCGCGTGCACCGCGTCGGCGACCTGGGCGAGGTCCGCCGTGCCGAGTGGTCCGAGGACGCGGGTCCCCGCCGTGTGCACCACCGCGCGCACCGGAGTGCCGTCCGCCGAGAGCTGGTCGAGCACCGCGCCCACGGCGTCCCGGTCGGTCACATCGCACCGCACCAGCTCGACGCTCGTCCCCCGGGCGGTCAGCTCCGCCACCAGCTCGGCCGCGCCCGGCGCCTCGGGGCCGCTCCGGCTCATCAGCACCAGGTGCCCGGCTCCCTGCCGGGCCAGCCAGCGGGCGACCCGGCCGCCCAGCGTTCCGGTACCGCCCGTCACCAGGGTCGTGCCGTCGGGCGTCCAGGTGCCGGGGGCGCCGGCCGGTGCCGCGGCCCGCTCCAACCTCGTTACGAGGACTCCTGAGGAGCGCACCGCCGCCTGTTCCTCCCCCGGGCCCGCCGAGAGCAGCGCGGCGAACCGCCCGGCCGCCTCGGGGTCGAGCCGCTCCGGGAGGTCGGCCGACCCGCCCCGCAGCGATGTCGCCTCCACGGCCGCGGTGCGTCCGAGCCCGATGACCATCGCCTGCCGCGGGTTGCGCACCGGGTCGTCCTGCCCGGTGGAGACCGCGCCTCGGGTCACCGTCCACAGCGGCAGCTCGGCACCGGCCGCGATCAGCGCCCGGATCAGCGACACGGACAGCGCCAGGCCCGCGGGCAGTACGGGCTCGCCGCGGTCCGCCTCCTCGGCCGCGGCGAGCAGCGACAGCGCTCCGGCCGCGCCGTCGATTCCGGCGTCGCCGAGCCGGTCCGCCAGCGCCCCGGGGTCGGTGCAGGCCCCGTCGAGGACCACCCGCCGCACCTGGGCGCCGTGTGCGGTCAGCGCGGACACCACATCGGTGTCGTCGATGCCGTCCGTGGTGAGTACCAGCCATGTTCCGGTGAGTACGGGGGCGGCGGGGACCCGCAGTGGTGTCCACACCGTCCGGTAGCGCAGTGCGCTGGTCAGGGTGTGCTCGTCCCGCCGCCTGCGCCACGCCGACAGCGCCGGGAGCACCACGTCGAGCGCGCCCTTGTAGTCGGCGTACTCGGTGTGTTCGGCGTGTTCGGCGTGTTCGGCGTTCGCGGCTTCGAGGCCGAGCAGCGTGGCGACCGCGGTGGCATCGCCCCGGTCCACGGCGTCCCACAGCGGCTCGTCGGCAGAGCGCTCGGGCGTGGTGGCAGTCGGGGCGGGCGGGGCCGGTGGGGCCGTCCAGTAGGACCCGTGCTGGAAGGCGTAGGTGGGCAGGTCCACCGTGCGGCCGCCGGACAGCGCCGTGCTCCAGTCGACGGACACGCCGTGGGCATGGGCCTCCCCGAGGGCGCGCAGCACACGGTCCCATCCGCCGTCGTCGCGGCGCAGGGTGCCCAACGTGACCGCCGGGCTGCCCGCGTGCTCGATGATCTCGCTGGTGCCGACCGCGAGCACCGGATGCGGGCCGACCTCGATCATGACCCCGTGGCCCTCGCGTACGAGAGCCGTCATCGTCTCGGCGAAGGACACGGTCCGCCGCAGGTTCCGGCACCAGTAGCGGGCGTCCAGCTCCTCGGTGTCCAGGCGGTTCCCGGTCACCGTGGAGTAGAACGGCACCTCCGAGGGGCGGGGCCGCACCGGCGCCAGCAGCTGGAGCAGTTCGGCCTCGATCTCGTCGATGTGCGCCGAGTGGGCGGCGAAATCCACCCCGGCCAGCCGCCAGCGCATGATCCTGGCGGCGGACAGGCGGCGTTCGACCTCGTCGAGAGCGGCCGGATCGCCGGAGAGCGTCACCGTCTTCGGTCCGTTGACCGCCGCGATCGACACCTCGCCCGACGTTCCGTCCAGCAACTCCCGTACCCGCTCCGGCGATGCCATCACCGACATCATCGCGCCACGCCCGGACAGGCGCTCCCGGATGAGCCGGCTGCGCTGCGCCACCACACGGGCGCCGTCGTCCAGCGACAGACCGCCGCTGACGCAGGCGGCGGCGACCTCGCCCTGGGAGTGTCCGATCACGGCTGCCGGTTCGACGCCGAACGAGCGCCAGAGGGCGGCGAGCGAGACCATGACGGTCCACAGCACGGGCTGGAGCACATCGGGCCGCCCGTCCATCGGAGCAGCGCCGGGCTCGCCGCGCAGCACACCGGTGGGCGACCAGTCGAGGTACGGGGCCAGGGCCGCCTCGCACGCGGCGACGGCGTCGGCGAAGGCCGGGGAGACATCGAGCAGTTCGGCCCCCATCCCCGCCCATGCCGCGTCCTGTCCGGGGAACACGAAGACCACCGGACGGGGCTCTCCCGCCGTGCCCCGCACCACGGCCGGAGACGGAGTGCCGTCGGCCAGGGCCGCCAGGGCCCCGCGCAGCTCCGCCCGGTCGTCGCCCACCAGCACCGCCCGGTGCTCGAACGCGGCGCGGGTGGTGGCCAGCGAATACCCGATGTCCACGAGGCGCGTTCCGGTATGGCCGTCCAGGTGCGCGAGCAGCTTCGCGGCCTGGGCGCGCAGTGCCCCGGCCGACTTGCCCGACAGCGGCCATGCCACCGGCCCGTCGTGCGCGGGATCCGCGAGCGGGGTTCGGCCGACGGTCCGCGGGGGCTGTTCCAGGATGGCGTGGGCGTTGGTCCCGCTCATTCCGAACGCCGACACCGCGCACCGCCGCGGCCGCCCGAGGTCGGGCCACGGCGCGGCCTCGGTCAGCAGCCGGAGCGCGCCCGAGTCCCAGTCGATGCGGGAGGACGGTTCGGTGACGTGCAGTGTCCTGGGCAGTTCGCCGTGGCGCATCGCCATCACCATCTTGATGACGCCCGCGACACCGGCGGCCACCTGGGTGTGTCCGATGTTGGACTTGACCGAGCCGACCAGCAGCGGCGGATTGCCGCCCCGGTCCCGGCCGTAGGTGGCCAGCAGCGCATGGGCTTCGATCGGATCGCCCAGCGCGGTGCCGGTTCCGTGTGCCTCGACCGCGTCGACATCGGACGCCGGAAGGCCGCTGTTGGCGAGGGCCTGCCGGATGACCCGCTGCTGGGCCGGTCCGCTCGGCGCGGTCAGCCCGTTGGAGGCGCCGTCGGAGTTCACCGCCGACCCGCGGACGACGGCCAGCACCGGGTGGCCGTGCCGGACCGCGTCCGACAGCCTCTCCAGCACCACCAGACCGGCGCCTTCGGCGATGCCCATGCCGTCCGCCGACTCGGCGAACGCCTTGCACCGCCCGTCGGGCGCCATGACCCGGTGCCTGCTCAGCGAGACGAGCGTGTCGGGTCCTGCCAGCACCGTGGCGCCACCGGCGAGGGCGAGGGTGCTCTCACCCGAGCGCAGCGACTGGCACGCCATGTGCAGCGCGACCAGGGACGCCGAGCAGGCCGTGTCCACCGTCACGGCCGGGCCGCCCAGGTCGAACAGGTAGGCCAGACGGCCCGACAGCACGCTCGGGAGGGTGCCGGTGAGCTGATATCCGTCGGTGTCCCCGGACACGCCCGCGCCGTAACTCTGGGCGGTCGCCGAGACGAAGGTGCCCGTCGCGCTGCCCCGCAGGGACGCGGGGTCGATCCCGGCACGTTCGAACGCCTCCCAGGCCAGCTCCAGCAGCATCCGCTGCTGCGGGTCCATCGCGGCCGCCTCGCGCGGGGAGATGCCGAAGAACGCCGCGTCGAACTCGGCCGCGCCGTCGAGGAAGCCGCCCGCCGCCGAGTAGGTCGTACCCGTACGGTCCGGGTCGGGGTGGTACACCCCCGGACCCCAGCCGCGGTCGGCGGGCAGCGGAGAGGTGGCGTCCACACCCTCGGCCAGCAACTCCCACAGCTGCTCGGGCGAGCGCACCCCGCCGGGGAACCGGCAGCTCATTCCGACGATCGCGATCGGCTCCGGCTCGGGCGCCCCGGCCGTCCGGCCCGCCGCCGGGACCGGCTCGGTGGGCCCGACGACCCGCTCACCGGCGCCGTACAGCTCGGTCCACAGGCGACCGGCCAGGGCGTCCGGTGTCGGATGGTCGTAGACCAGGGTCGACGGCAGGCTCAGCCCCGTCCGTTTCCGCAAGGAGTTCCGCAACTGACTCGCGGTCAGGGAGTCGAAGCCCATGTCCTTGAACGTCCGCCCGCTCGCGACCGCCGATGCATCCGCGTGCCCGAGCACCGAACCCACCTGTTCCCGCACCAACTGCAGCAGCGCGTCCCGTGCCTGGTCTGCCGTCAGCCCGGTCGGCAGGCCGGAGCCGACCCCGGTGGCGGCGGCCCGACGGGCGGTCCCGGCGGGGACCAGGCCTCGGAGGACGGCGGGCACGGTGTCCCGTGCGCGCAGGGCGGCCCGGTCCACGGGTGCGGCGACGACGGCGGCCTCGGCGACCGCGCCCCCGGCGTCGAACCAGGCCAGTCCCTGGTCGAGGGAGAGCGTCGGCAGCCCGGCCCCGGTGATCCGCCGCAGCTGCGCGGCGCTCAGCGTGGCGGACATCCCGCTGTCCTGGGGCCATGGCCCCCAGCCGATGGACAGACCGGCGAGCCCTTCGGCGGTCCGCCGCCACGCCAGCGCGTCCAGGAACGCGTTCGCCGCGGTGTAACCGGCCTGCCCCGCGTTACCGAGGACGCCGAACACCGACGAGAACACCACGAACGCCCGGAGGTCCAGGTCACGGGTCAGCTCGTGCAGATGCCACGCGCCGTCCAGCTTCGGCCGGAACACCGTGTCCAGCCGGTCCGGGTTCTGCGCCGCGACCAGTCCGTCGTCGAGCACACCGGCGGCGTGCACCACACCGGTCAGCGGGTGTTCGCCCGGTATCTCCGCCAGCAGGGCGGCCACGGCCGCGCGGTCGGCGACATCGCAAGCGGCGGCCGTCACCCGTGCGCCCTGCCCGGCCAGCTCGGTCAGCAATTGCCCGGCGCCCTCGGTGTCGGCGCCCCGGCGGCCTGCCAGCACCAGATGGCGCACCCCGTGCGCGGTGACCAGGTGCCGGGCGACCAGCGCGCCGAGACCGCCCAGGCCGCCGGTGATGAGTACGGTGCCGTCGCCACCCCATACCGGGTCCGGGGCCACCGGGTCCTGGGCGTCGACGGGGGCCAGGCGCGGCATCAGCAACTCGCCGTCGCGCAGCGCGAGTTCGGGCTCTTCGTGGTCCGGCGCCGCGCGGAGTGCCGCCGCGGCGGCCGACACCGGATCCCCGCCGTCCGCGGGGTCCAGGTCGAGCAGTACGAACCGGCCGGGGCTCTCCTGCCGGGCCGACCGCACCAGCCCCCACACCGCGGCCGCCACCACGTCGGGGGCCGCCCCGGGTGCCGTGGCCACCGCTCCCCGGGTCACGAACACCACCCGGGAGGGCCCGCCGCGGGCGGCCTCGGCCGCGTCGTCAGCCAGGTGGTGCCGCAGCGTGTCGAGCACGGACGCGGTGACGGTACGTACCGCCTCCGGCACCGGCACACCGGCGGGCGCGGTGACCGGGACCAGCACGGCCTCCCCGGTCGCCACCGGATCATGTCCACCGGTGTCCGGCACCGGGGCGGGCAGCCAGTCCAGGCGCAGCAGCGGCCGTCCCGCCGTGGCCGCCGGGGCCGCCTCCGGGTGGACGTCCGGCGAACGCAGCGTCAGCGTGCCCACGGTCACCACCGGATCGCCCGCGGTGTCAGCGGCGGTCAGCGTGACCGTGTCGTCGCCCGTCCTGCTCATCCGCACCCGCAGCACCGAAGCGCCCACGGCGTGCAGGGACACCCCGGACCAGAGCGACGGCAGCCGCCCGCCGTCCGGGCCGTCGAGCACGAGCGGCGACGCGAGGTGCAGTGCCGCGTCCAGCAGCGCGGGATGGAGGCCGAAGGCGTCGGCCTCGTCGGCGAGCCGGTCGGGCAGGGCGACCTCGGCCAGCACCTCGTCGCCGACCCTCCAGGCCGCCCGGACCCCCCGGAGCCCCGGTCCGTGGGCGAGCCCGGCGGCGCGCCACCGCTCGGAGAAGCCGTCGAGATCGACGGGTACGGCGTTCGCGGGCGGCCACGCCCGTCCGTTATCGGCGGCGGCCGCGGGGGCGCCCGGCGCGAGCCTGCCCGTGGCGTGCCGGGTCCATGGCGCGTCCCGCGTGTGGGCGGGCCGCGAGTGGATGCTCAGGGTGCGTCGGCCGTCGTCGCCGGGGCCATCGAGCGCCACCTGGATCCGTACGTCGCCCTCGTCCTGGCCGGACAGCATCAGCGGTGCGTCCAGGGTGAGTTCCTCGACGAGGGCGCAGCCGACCTCGTCGCCCGCCCGTACCGCCAGCTCCACGAATCCGGCGCCGGGGAAGGTGGTCCGCCCGGCCACCACATGGTCGGCCAGCCACGGCAGCGCCGCCACCGACAGCAGGCCGGTGCACAGCAGACCGCCGGTCCCGGGCAGTTCGACGGCCGCGTCGAGCAGCGGATGCCGCACACCGCCGAGCCCCGCCGGGACCGCACCGGCCGCCGGCGTCCCGCCGACGTGTGCGGTCCAGTACCGCTCCCGCTGGAACGCGTACGTGGGCAGCGCGATGCGCCGCGCGCCGGTACCGGCGAACAGTTCGGCCCAGCGGACCGGTACGCCCCGCACGTACAACCGGGCGGCGGCCGTCACCGCCGTGGACTCCTCGCCACGGTCCTTGCCCAGCAGGGACACGGCCTCCACGTCCGCCAGGTCGGGCAGGGCGTCCTGGGCCAGCACCGACAGGGTGGCGTCCGGGCCCAGTTCGAGGAAGGTGCGCGCGCCGGCCCGCGCCGCGGCGCCGACCGCGTCGGCGAACCGCACCGTCAGCCTGACATGCTGCACCCAGTGGTCGGGGTTGCCGATCCGCTCCGGGTCGATGCGCTCACCGGTGACGGTCGAGACGATCGGGGTACGCGGCTCGCCGAAGGCCAGGCCCTCGACGACCGCGCGGAAGTCCGCCAGCATCGGTGCCATCAGTGGCGAGTGGAACGCGTGGCTGACCCGCAGCCGGGTGATCTCGCGGCCGTCGGCGGCGAAGTGGTCGGCGACGGCCGCCACCGCGTCGGCGTCCCCCGAGACGACCACCGCCCGCGGTCCGTTGACGGCGGCGAGTCCCACCCGGTCCCCGGAGCCGGTGAGCAGCGGCGCCACCTCGTCCTCGGTGGCCCGCAGCGCGACCATGGCCCCGCCTTCCGGCAGCGCCTGCATCAGCCTGCCGCGGGCGGCGACGAGGGTGCACGCGTCGGACAGGGACAGCACACCGGCCACGTGGGCGGCCGCGATCTCCCCGACCGAATGCCCGAGCAGCAGATCCGGCGCCACTCCCCACGACTCCACCAGCCGGAACAGGGCCACTTCGAGGGCGAACAGCGCGGGCTGGGCGTACGCGGTGGTGTTCAGCGCCTCCGTGTCGTCGCCGAACACCACCTCGCGCAGCGGTCGTTCCAGCTCGCCGTCCAGCAGCGCGCAGACCTCGTCCCACGCCGCCGCGAACACCGGGTAGCGGGCGTGCAGTTCACGCCCCATGCCGAGCCGTTGGGCGCCCTGCCCGGCGAACAGCAGCGCCACCGGGCCGGGGTCGCCCGCCATGCCCTCGGCCACCTTCACGGGCCGACTGATGCGATCCCCGGCGGTGTCCGTCGGGGCCAGGAGGACGGCGCGGTGCTCCAGCTCGGAACGGGTCGTGGCCAGGGAGAAGCCGACATCAGGGGCCGCCGCGCCGGTGTCGGACACGAAGGCGGTCAGCCGGTCCAGCTGCCCGTCCAGCGCGGCCTCGGTACGCGCCGAGACCGGCCAGGGCGCCACGGCGGGCCGCACCCGCCCCGGCGACCCGGCCGTTGGCGGTGCGGTGGGCCGCTCGGGCCGGTCCCGCGGTGGCTGTTCGACGATCACATGCGCGTTGGTGCCGCTGATCCCGAAGGACGACACGCCCGCGCGGCGCGGGCGGGTCGCCGGTGGCCACGGGGTGGCCCCGGTGAGCAGTTCCACCGCGCCGGCCGACCAGTCCACCTGCGACGACGGCGCGTCCACATGCAGCGTCCTGGGCAGTACGCCGTGCCGCATCGCCAGGATCATCTTGATGACGCCCGCGACACCGGCGGCCGCCTGGCTGTGCCCGATGTTGGACTTGAGCGACCCCAGCAGCAGCGGACGGTCCGGGTCCCGGTCCTGTCCGTACGTGGCGAGCAGCGCCTGGGCCTCGATCGGGTCGCCCAGCCGGGTACCGGTGCCGTGCCCCTCCACCGCGTCCACGTCCGCCGGGGCCAGCCCGGCGCCGGACAGGGCCTGGCCGATCACCTGCCGCTGCGCGATTCCGCTGGGCGCGGTCAGACCGTTCGACGCGCCGTCCGAGTTGACCGCCGATCCGCGCAGCACCGCCAGCACTTGGTGGCCGTGCCGGGTCGCGTCCGACAGCCGCTCCAGCACCAGGACGCCCACCCCCTCGGACCAGCCGGTGCCGTCCGCCGCCTCCGCGTACGCCTTGCAGCGGCCGTCGGGCGACAGGCCGCCCTGCCGGGCGAACTCCACGAAGATCCCGGGC
Organism: Streptomyces sp. NPDC021115; assembly: GCF_044333065.1. Lineage (NCBI taxonomy): Bacteria > Bacillati > Actinomycetota > Actinomycetes > Kitasatosporales > Streptomycetaceae > Streptomyces > Streptomyces sp. NPDC021115. The sequence continues at coordinate 170,428 of NZ_JBIRQF010000014.1, read as the reverse complement.
TCCGACATGACGGTGACACCGCCCGCCAGCGCCAGGGAACACTCGCCACCGCGCAGCGCCTGCGCCGCCAGGTGCAGCGCCACCAGGGACGACGAGCACGCCGTGTCCACGGTCAGCGCGGGCCCCCGCAGCCCCAGGGCGTAGGCGACCCGGCCGGACAGCACGCTCGGCGACGTGCCGGTCAGCAGATAGCCCTCCGCGGCGCCGGAGCCGTCCTGGAGTCGCGGACCGTAGTCCTGGGCCATCGCCCCGAGGAACACCCCGGTCCCGCTGCCGTGCAGGGACGACGGGGCGATCTCGGCCCGTTCCACCGCCTCCCAGCTCACCTCCAGGGCCAGCCGCTGCTGTGGGTCCATGGCTTCCGCCTCGCGCGGGGAGATCCCGAACAGCGCCGCGTCGAAGCGGTCCGCGTCGTACAGGAACCCGCCCGGCCTGCCGGTCGCCGGGGCCCACCGCCGGTTGGTGGGCACGTCGGAGATGGCATCGGCCTCGCCCGACACCAGGTCCCACAGCGCCTCCGGCGACGTCACCCCGCCCGGGTAGCGGCAGGCCATGCCCACGATCACCACCGGGTCGTCCTCCGGGGCGGGGCGGGGTGCGGGCGGCACGTCGCCGGTCGCCTGGCCGGTGAGCCGCGTGGTCAGATGGTCCGCGCACGCGTCCGGCGTGGGGTGGTCGAACAGCACGGTGTTGGGCACCGGCAGTCCGGTCGCGGTCTTGAGCCGGGTCGCCAGCTCCACTGTCATCGCCGAGTCGAAGCCCAGCTCCTTGAAGGTGCGCGCCGGATCCACCCGGTCAGCGGCGGCGAAACCCAGGACCACAGCCGTCTCCGCGCGGACCAGCCGTCCCAGGTCGGCGCGGGTCCACGGGGTGCCGGATTCCGTACGCCCAGGTTCCATACGCCCAGGTTCCATACGCTCCGGTGCCGTACGCTCCGGCTGCGCATCAGTGGCGTGTCCGGGCGTCCCCGCCGTCGCGGCCGGAACGCCTTCCCGCGCCGTGGCATCGCCTGCGGGCTCCTGGAGCCAGTACCGCTCCCGCTGGAACGCGTACGTCGGCAGGGCCACCCGCCGGGCGCCGGTCCCGGTGAACAGCCGCGGCCAGTCGACCGGCACACCGCGGACGTACACCTCCGCCAGACAGGTCAGGAACCGGTCGGCCCCGCCCAGGTCCCGGCGCAGCGTGCCGACGGCGAGCGCCTCGCCGTCGGTCGTGTCGATGACCTCCTGCACCGCGGCGGTCAGCACCGGATGGGAGCTGACCTCGACGAAGACCCGGTGGTCCTGACCGAGCAGGGCCCGGACGGCCGGTTCGAAGCCGACGGTCCCCCGCAGATTGCGGTACCAGTACCCGGCGTCCATCCCGGTGGTGTCCAGCCACCCGCCGGTGACCGTGGAGAAGAACGGCACCTCGGCCCGGCGCGGGACGATGCCCTCCAGCGCGGCCGTCATCTCGTCGCGCACCCGCTCCACCTGGGCCGAGTGCGAGGCGTAGTCGATCGCGATCCGCCGCACCCGCACACCGGCGCCCGACAGCTCCTTGTACAGCTCGTCCAGCGTCTCCAGATCACCGGAGACCGCCACGGAACCCGGCCCGTTGACCGCCGCGATCGACGCCCGGCCGTCCCAGCGGCGCAGCCGCGCTTCGGCCTCGGTCCGCGGCAGTGCCACCGACAGCATGCCGCCCCGCCCCGCCAGGCGGCGCGCGATGACCTGGCCGCGCAGGGCCACCACCCGGGCCGCGTCCTCCAGGGAGAGCGCACCGGACACGCACGCCGCCGCGATCTCTCCCTGGGAGTGGCCCAGCACCGCGTCCGGGAGCACTCCGTGGGCCTGCCATACCGCCGCGAGGGAGACCATCACCGCCCAGGAGGCGGGCTGGACCACATCCGCCCGTTCCAGCGACGGCGCCCCCTCGGCCTGTCGCAGCACCTCCGGCAGCGACCAGTCCACATGGGGTGCGAGCGCGGCGGCGCATTCGGCGAGCCGCCGGGCGAACACCGGGGACTCCGCCATCAACCGGACGCCCATGCCGACCCACTGCGCCCCCTGCCCGGGGAACACGAAGACCGTCCTGCCCTCGACATCGGCGACGCCCCGCACCACGCCCGGCGCTGATTCGCCGTCGGCCAGCGCCACCAGCGCGTCCGGCGCACCCGCGCCCGGGGCAGCCTGCCGGTCCGGTGCGAGGACGACGGCGCGGTGGTCGAAGGTGGTCCGGGTGGTCGCCAGGGAGAAGCCCACGTCCACCGGGTCGAGCCGGTCGTGCTCCGCCAGATGGGAGGCGAGGCGGCCGGCCTGAGCGAGCAGCGCGTCGCGGGTCCGGCCGGACAGCGGCCACGGCACGGTGCCGCCCACTATGAGGGCGCTGTCCGCCGTGCCCGCGCCGGGGGCCGTCGCAGCGGACGTGTCCCGGGTCGTGGGCTCGGTGGCGGACACCACCAGGTGGCAGTTGGTGCCGCCCATGCCGAACGAGGACACTCCGGCCAGGGCACGGCCGTCGCGGTAGGGCCAGGGACGGGTGGCGGTCACCACGTCCAGGTGCCACTCGTCGAAGCGGATCCGCGGATTGGGCTGTGCGAAGTTCAGGCTCGCGGGCAGTTCGCCGTTGCACAGCGACAGCACGACCTTCAGCAGGCCGACGATGCCCGCCGCGCCCTCCAGGTGTCCCACGTTCGTCTTCGCCGAACCGACCAGCAGGGGGCGGTCCTCGGCACGGCCCGCCCCGTACACCGCCCCGAGCGCCGCGGCCTCCACCGGATCGCCCACCCGGGTGCCGGTTCCGTGCAGCTCCACGTACTGGACCGCGGCCGGGTCGACGCCCGCGCGCTCGCACGCCGCCCGGAGCACCGCCCGCTGTCCCTCGGGGTCGGGGGTGGTCAGGCCGTCGCCGGGGCCGTCGTTGCCGACCGCGCTGCCCTCGATGACGCACATGATCCGGTCACCGTCGGCCAACGCCCGTGCCAGGGGCTTGAGCAGGACCATCCCCGCGCCCTCGCCGCGCACATAGCCATTGGCACGCTCGTCGAAGGTGAAGCAGCGGCCGTCCGGGGACAGTGCGCCGAGCCGGGCCGCGGCCACCGCGCTGTCGGGGATGAGATTGAGCTGCACCCCGCCGGCCAGCGCCGTGGCCGACTCCCCGCGCCGCAGGCTCTCGCACGCCAGATGCACCGCCACCAGGGACGACGACTGCCCGGTGTCCACCACCAGGCTCGGCCCACGGAGTCCCAGGAAGTAGGACAGCCGGTTCGCGGCCATGCCGCGGTTCAGACCGGTCAGGGTGTGATGACCGATCGCCGCCGCTCCCCTGAGCCGGTCCAGCGCGCCGTAGTCGTCCGCGGTCATCCCGATGAACACCCCGGTGTCGCCGCCGCGCACCGCTGCCGGCGGCAGGCCCGCGTCCTCCAGTGCCTCCCAGCCCAGCTCCAGCGCGAGCCGCTGCTGCGGGTCCATGGCCCGCGCCTCACGTGGAGAGATCCCGAAGAACTCCGCGTCGAAACCGTCGACTTCGTCCAGGAAGGCGCCCCAGCCGGTCTCCCCGGAGGCCGCGGCCCCGCTGTCCCACCGGCCCGGCGGCACCTGCGACACCGCGCTCGTCCCGCCGGTCAGCAGCCGCCAGAACCGTGCGGGATCCGCCGCGGACGGCAGCCGACAGGACATGCCCACCACCGCGATGGCGGTTTCCCGCTTCTGCTCCCGCTCCTGGAATCGCTCAGCGGACGCGGACATGGACTCGCCTCGGCTCACGGCACCGATCCCTCAACTCGTTGTTCTTCGCGGAAATCCGGGGACACCGAACCGTGTCATATCGAATCATGATCGACAGCGCCATCAATAGTACCTGCCAATGGTCAGAGAATTCCGCGCGACACCACGGACGCGCGTTATGCCGCCACCACTGCTCAACACAAGGGAAAACATTAGGGATTCCCCTAGACCTCCGGCGTTTGAAAGGTCCGCCGATCGCTTATCGTTGGAACTCGACCGGTGAAAAAGAGCCAAAGACAACACAATTCACGAAGGTGAGAAAATGCGGCCCAGGATCGATCCGCAGGACGCGGACGACTTCGCCGTCACACCCGCGGGCCAGGTCTACGCAAAGGAGATCGGCCAGTCACTGAACGGGCTCCTCGCGGATCGGCCGCCGCCGAACGTGCACCGGACCATCGCCAACCACCCGACGCTGCTGCCCGCGATGCAGCCGCTGATGTCGCATGTGGCGGGCGACATCCTGCCGGCCCGCGAACGCGAGCTCATCATCCTGCGGACGGCATGGCGTTCACAGGCCCCGTACGTCTGGGCCCATCACCACGCCGCGGGGCTCTTCGTCGGGCTCGACGAGACGGAGATCGCCCGGGTCGCCTCGGAGGACACCGCCGACTGGAAGCCGTTCGAGGCCGCCCTCCTCCAGGCGGTCGACGAGCTCCACACCAGGTCGGCGGTCTCGGACGGCACCTGGAAGCGGCTGGCCGAGCGCTACGGCGAGGAGCAGATCCTCGAACTGCTGGCCCTCGCCGGAACGTACAAGACGCTGGCGTTCATCCTGAACTCCTGTCTCGTCCCGATCGACCCCTGGATGGAACGCCCCGCGCTGCTGCCGGCGGACCCGGCACAGCTGACGTCCGGCAGGCACGCACGCCCGCGGGAGCCGCTTCCGGGGTCGGGCGCCGAAACCTGGAACCCACGCATCGTGTTGCAGAACGACACCGGGCTCTCCCAGCTCACCCCGAGTTCGGCCAGCCCAGGACCGCCGCTGCACGAGATCCTCGTCAGCTATCCGGACCTGCTGTCCACGGTGAACGCGCCCGGTTTCAACTCCTCGCTCCTATTGATCCGCAGGAACCCCGCGGACGTCATGCCGGACACCGACGGATACTCCTTCAGCGCCACCCATCTCTTCGCCGATTCCTCGGGCATCCCGATCCTGGTGGAAGTGGTGGAACCGCATGACACATGGAACGCGCACAGCGCCCTCGCCAAAATTCTCGACTACGCGGGCAGCGGGGCGCGGCACTGGCCGATCCACATACTCCAGCGCTCACTCGAGTACACCGCCCAATTGCAGGGCAGCACCGGAGAGCAGTTGCTGGCGGAGATGGGGTATCCCATCGACGAGGGTTCGTTCCTCCGCACGGTCGAGGCGAATCTGTCCCTGGGCAGGCTCCGTATGGCCATTGTGGCCAGCCGATTTCCGCCCGAATTCAACCGGGTCATCGCATTCCTCGGTCAGCAGCTGCACCCCGCCGAGGTGTACGGCGTCGAGCTGCGCCGCTACTCCGACGGCGCCCATGCCGCGTTCATCCCGAGAGTGGTCACCTGAGCGGCGCCGCGGCGGGCGAAGCCTTCCGGATCAGCGTGATCCCGTCCGCCATGGGCACCAGGGACATCTCCACCCGCGCGTCGTCGCGGACCAGCGCGTTGAACGCGCGGATCGCGGCGGTGTCGGGATCGCGCGCGTCGGGGTCCACGACCTTGCCGAAGAACAGGGTGTTGTCGACCACGATCAGGCCGTGGTCACCGATGAGCGTCAGCGCCGCCTCGTAGTAGTCCGGGTAGCCCCGCTTGTCGGCGTCGATGAACACGAAGTCGAACGTGCCGGGTCCCTCCTCCGCGAGGATGGTCTTGAGGGTGTCGGCCGCGTCACCGACGCGCAGGTCGATCCGCTCCTCGACGCCCGCCCTGGCCCAGTAGTCGGCGCCGATCCCCGCCCAGCGGTCGGTGATGTCGCAGGTGATCAGCCGGCCGCCGGGGGCGAGCGCACGGGCCAGGCACAGGGTGCTGTACCCGGTGAACGTGCCGATCTCCAGGATCCTGCGGGCGGGGGTGAGACCGGCCAGGAGCGTCAGCAGCTGCCCCTCCTCGGCCATGACCTGCATCGCGCTGCCCGCGGGCAGCTCCGCCGTGGTCTCCCGCAACTGCCGCAGGATCTCGTCCTCGCGCAGGGACGACTCCCGGATGTACTCCGAAAGCGCGGCCGGGAGTCCTAGCTGGTTCGCCATGCGTCGTCCCTCTTCTCGGGTCTTCTCTGGTGAGCGGGTCAGACGCCCTGGAGGCTGACGGCGTTCAGCTTCGTCGTGGGCGACGGGGCTTGCGGCTCCGGAATCAGATGCAGCCGCTGGATGTCCTCGTGCGCGGGTGCGGGCAGCCCGGCCCGGCAGTCGCACGCCTCGTCGGTGAAACCGCTGAAGCGATAGGCGATGTCCATCATCCGGTTGCGCTCCGTCCGCCGGAAGTCCGCCACCAGGTGGACGCCCGCGTGCGCGGCCTGGTCGGCGAGCCAGCCGAGGATCAACGAACCGGCGCCGAACGACACCACGCGGCACGAGGTGGCCAGCAGCTTCAGATTCCAGACCGACGCGTGCTTCTCCAGCAGTACGAGACCGACCGCGCCATGCGGTCCGAACCGGTCGGTGAGCAGCGTGACCAGCACCTCGTGGTGCGGATCGGCCAGCAGCGTGCGCAGATCCGCGAGGGAGTAGTGCACTCCGGTGGCATTCATCTGGCTGGTGCGCAGCGTCAGCTCCTCCACCCGGGACAGCTGTTCCTCGGTGGCGCGCTCGATGTCCATCACCAGGTCCAGCGAGCGCAGGAAGTCGTCGCTCGGCCCCTGGAACTCCGCCTCGGCCGCCTTCCGCTGGAATCCGGCCTGGTACATACGCCGACGGCGGCGTGCGTCCACCGTCACCGCCGCCGGGCTGAACTCCGGCAGCGCGGACAGCTCGGGCAGCCGCTCGGCGGCGTAACCGCGCACCTCCGGCAGATGGAACCGGACCTCCGCCAGCTCCGCCGGCTGGTCGTCGACGAAGGCGATCGTGTCGAGCGCGAAGTTGAGTTCGGCGGCGATCGCCCGCACGGAATCGGACTTCGGGCCCCAGCCGATGCGCGGCAGTACGAAGTACTCGGCGACGCCCAGCTCCTCCAACTGCCGCCACGCCTGGTCGTGGTCGTTCTTGCTGGCGACCGACTGGAGGATGCCCCGGCCGTCCAGTTCGGCGATCAGCTCCCTCACCGGGGCGGCGAGCGTCACCCGGCCGTCCTCCAGCAGCGTGCCCTGCCACAGGGTGTTGTCGAGATCCCACACCAGGCATTTCACGATCGGGAGCTGTTCGGACACGGCGCCTCCTTGTGTCATGACGCCGGCATCGACACGGCGTGGTCGGCGAGAATCAGCTGGCAGATCTCCGTACTGCCCTCGATGAGCTCCATGAGCTTCGCGTCGCGGTACGCACGCTCGACCACATGACCCTCCCGCGCGGCCGCCGAGCCCAGGACCTGCACCGCCGCGGCCGCGCCCTGCACGGCCTGGACGGCGCTCACCTGCTTGGCGAGGACGGTGGCGACGACCATGTCGGGGGAACCGCCGTCCCAGCACCGGCTGGCGTGTTCACAGACCCGGGTCGCGATCTGCTCGGAGGTCAGCAGATTCGCCAGGTGACGGCCGACCAGCTGGTGTTCGGCGAGCGGCTTTCCGAACTGCCGCCGGACCCGGGCGTGGCCACGGGCGGCGTCGAGACAGGCCCGGAGGATCCCCACACAGCCCCAGGCGACCGAGAGCCGTCCGTACGCCAGCGCGCTGGTCACCAGGAGCATCATCGGCTGCCCGCCGCCGAGCACCGCACTGGCGGGCAGCCGCACATCGTCGAGGCGTACATCCGCGTGTCCGGCCGCCCGGCAGCCGGACGGCCGCGGGACCTTGCGCATGGTGACGCCCGGAGCCGACGCGGGCACCACGACGGCGGCCGCCCCGGAACCGTAGCGTCCGACGACGACGATCAGATCGGCGTAACAGGCCGCGGTGGTCCAGATCTTCTGCCCTCGGACGATGACGGTGTCACCGTCCGGTTCGATGGTCGTGGTCATCGCCGAAAGATCGCTGCCCGCCTCCGGTTCGCTGAACGCGATGGCGGCGAGCCGGCCACCGGCCAGCTCCGGCAGGTACTCGGCGTGCTGTTGCGGGCGGCCCAGGCGCTGGATGGTCCACGCGGCCATGCCCTGCGAGGTCATGACGCTCCGCAGCGAACTGCACCGGCCGCCGACGAAGGCGGTGAACTCGCCGTTCGCGGCGCTGCTCGCCCCGAGTCCGCCGAAGGTCTCCGGCACCCCGGCGCACAGCAGGCCGCGACCGGCCAGTGTCCGCAGCACCTCGTCGGGGATCACCCCGGTGCGGTCCCACTCCGCGGCCCGGTCGCCCGCGAGTTCGTCGACGAACTCGCGGGCACCGGCGAGCGGCTCAGGCATCGGCGGATTGTCCGGCGCCGAGCAGACGCCCCACCAGGGCGGTCATGGCCTCGATGGTGCGGAAGTTGTCCCGCTTCAGGTCGTCCCCCAGGATCTGCACGGAGAATTCCTGTTCCAGCTGGACGACGAGTTCCATCGCGAACATCGACGACACCAGCCCGGAGGTGAAGAGATCCTGATCGGCGGGGACCTCCGTATTGACCCGCTCCGAGACGAACGCCGAAATCGCCTGCTCGATCCCCTCAGCGGTGATCGGCTGGTCCACACTCACGAAAACGCCTTTCCGTAGTCATAGAAACCCCGCCCCGTCTTGCGCCCGAGATCGCCGCGGCGCACCTTCTCCATGAGCAGTTCACAGGGCTCGAAAGCAGAATTGCCGGTCCGCTCGGCGAGCAGCCGAAGAGCGTCCGCGAGATTGTCGAGACCGATCAGATCGGCGGTGCGCAGCGGACCGGTGGGGTGGCCGAGACATCCGTGCATCAGCCTGTCCACGGACTCGACGCTCGCGACGCCCTCGGCCACGATCCTCGCCGCTTCATTGATCATGGGATGCAGCAGCCTGCTGGTGACGAAGCCCGGCGCGTCGCGCACGACGACCGTCTTCTTCCCCAGCCGCTCCAGGACGCCCTGGACCGCGGCCATGGCCTCGTCGCCGGTCTCCGGGCCACGGATGACCTCGACCATCTCGATGAGGTAGGCCGGATTCATGAAGTGCACCCCGGCCAGCTCCCCGGGGCGCCGCACCGACTTCGCCAGCTCGGCGACGGGGATGCCCGAGGTATTGGTGATCACCGGCACCCCGGCCGGGATCATGCCGGAGATCTCCGTCATGACCCGCGCCTTGAGCGAGGCGTCCTCGGTGATCGCCTCGATCACGACACCGGCGCCCGCCGCGTCCTCGCCGGACAGCGTCGTCGTCAGCGCCCCGGCCGCCTGCCCGTCGGGGAAGGCGCCCATGAACTGCCCGTGCCGCAGCTGCTGGGCGATTTCCGCCCGGGCCTTCTGGAGGATGTCCTCCGCGATGTCGACCATCACGACATCCACCCCGCGGCCCAGCGCCAGCGCGGTGATACTGCGCCCCATGACTCCCGCACCAAAAACGGCGATTGTGTCGGATCGGGAATGCGTCATCGTCCACCTCCAAATCGTCGTTCAATCGAGCACGCCCTGCGCTCGGCGCATAACGGACGGGTGGTGTACACGATGAAACACGGCTTGGAATATCTATTCCACCGGAAAAATTAGGATGATCATCCGGGTGATGTCAAAGGCTGCGATGACGCTCTAGGGAGATCCGCAGTGTTCCTCGCGAGATCGGACGCCGAGTAAACCTCAGCGGACGGGGACGCGTCTTCCCCTTACGCCCTCGGCTCCCCAATTACCGCGAGTCAGGAGCCCTTTGCGGCGGGTTCGAGGATCGCCACGCACTCCACGTGGTGCGTCACCGGAATGACTTCGACCCGAACACCGTCACACAAAGGCCCAGGTCGGAGGTCCTTCCAGGCTCATCGCCCTGCATGAGGGTGCCCAGAGCGCCAAGGCCAGCTGTCGCCGCCCTGGCCTAGTCCGGGATGACCTCGCACGGCCTGGACAGCCCTGCCAGGGCGTAGGCCGGTACCGCGCCGTCACTGGACGAGGGCCTGCGTGGCGACCGTCCCAACCGCCCTCCACCGACGCGCGCTCCTGCAGATGTGGCCGCTACCGCACACTCTCGCAGGTCGAACCTTGCGCTTTGAGGGGGATGGTACCTGTGGAGCTCTGCAGGCCGAAGGGGTCGCGTGAAGTTCGTTCCGTTCTGTTCGTTGAGCGGGCAACACTGTGCTAGCGTCCTGGCCCCGATCACAGCTCAACTCGGGCGAATAGAGCGATCGATGACAGTCGGGGGCGAAAGCATGAGTGAGCGGTGCGCGCCGGAACGGCAGCTTCACGACGCCGTAGTGGCGGTTCCCGGAGTCATGGGGAGCGCCCTGCGAGAGGTTGAGAGCGACACGCCGTTATGGGGGCTGGGACGCATCTTTCAGTACTCCGCGCGCACACACGCCCAGCGGCTGCACGCCCTGGCCGTCACGGACGCCGAACGGGCGGGCGAGACCGGCCGGATCGAGGCGACCGGGGTACTGAACGTCGCCGACTGGTTCCCGGGACTCGGTCACGTCCAGCCGTACAACGAGCTGCTCTCCAAGCTCAGACGGTCCGCCCTGCACAAGGCGGCCGTCCTGCCCTTCCCCTATGACTGGCGGCTGTCCGTGGCGCACAACGGCGCCCTGCTCGCCCGGGAGATCCGCCGCCACCTGGACGCCTGGCGGACACACGGCGCCCACCGCCGCTACCTCGACGAGCATCCCGAGGCGGGTCCCGCAAAGGTGCTGATCGTCGCCCACTCCATGGGCGGCCTGCTCGCCCGCGAGGTTGTGCACGGCGGCGGCATGAACGGCGACGTGCGAGCGGTCATGACCGTGGGTACCCCGTTCGAGGGTTCGGTGAAGGCCGCCGTGATGCTCAACTCAGGCAAGGGTGCGCCCGGGCTGCTGCCGCCCGCCGTGCTGCGCGAGATCACCCCGACCATGCCGGGGCTATACGACCTGCTGCCCGGCTACCGTTGCTGCGAGGACGGCGCCGACATGCGCGCCCCGGACGTCGACGACATCGTGGCGCTGGGTGGGATGCGCGACCTGGCGCAGGCGTCCGCCGACTGGCGGGCGAGCAGGAGCGGCACGCTGCTGCCCGAGCACGTGATGATGGTCGGCGTGGGCCAGCGAACCTGGCAGAGCTACCGGCTGGACGCCGGGGCCGCCATGGCCCAGCGCTACATGTACCGCCGGGACGCGGGCCGGCTCCTCCTCGACGCGAACGGCAGGCCCCGCACCCAGAACCGCAAGGGCGACGGCACCGTCTACCGGTTCGCCGCCCATCTGCGCGGCTCCGACGCCCGGCCCGTCACGGTGAGCCAGGAGCACAGCGCCCTCGCACGCAGCGAGGGTGTCATCGACCTGGCCTGCGGCATGCTGAGCGGGCTGCGCCACCCCGACGAGCTGGGCGACATGCTCGGCGACGACCATGAGTTCGAACTCCACACCCCCGAATGGGCCGACTTCGGCACCGCGTTCACCATCGAGGGGGGCGGCGCCCCGCACGGCACGGGCTTGGAGTGCGTGGTGCGGGAGGTCAGCGGACTCGACACGGTCCAGTACCCCGCCCTGAAGCCGGTGCGCGGCACGGAGGACCGCTGGACGGCGACCTGTCTCCCCGACCTCCCGGGGATGTACGAGGTGGAGGTCCGCGGCGGAGTGGAGCCGATACGACGGCTCGTGCCCGTACTGGCTCCGGAGCAGCACGGCTGACGCGATGGCCGGGGAGTACGTAGCGCCGTCGCCCGGTACCGGGGCCCCGTACGACGGCACCGCGGGCGCCCCGGGGCCCCGGCTGCGCGCGGACGCCCCCCTCGTCGTCCACGTCAGCACGCCCGCCCACGACGAGACGGAAGTCGCCGAGTCCTTCGAGGTGCACGCCCTGGCCGCGGGACCGGTGCTGGGCTACCCGGACGCGGACACCGCGGGCGAGGCCGACCGGGTCGTGGCCGTCTTGGACCGGCTGGGCGGGACGGCCGTACCGCCGCTGTCCCAGGAGACGGATGCGGCGCGGCGGGACGGGGACGGCGAACGGCTCCTGATGTCGCTGGCGGAGGCGGACGAGGCGCTGGCCCGGTGGGCCGGGGAGTGGGGGGACCACCCGGCCGGGCCCTCGGTGCTGCTCTGGTTCGGCCACGGCGTTCAGGGAAACACCGGCCCCGCGCTGCTCGTGCCCGATGCCGGCAACAAGCGGCGGAACGCCCGGGTCACACCGGACATGCTCGCCTACTACCTCCACGCCGAACAGCAGCGCCGGGACACGGAGGAGGGCCACTGGGCGATCGTCGTGATCGAGGCGTGCAACTCGAAGAATTTCGCGAAGGAGGTGCACGGGAGGTTCTTGGATTCCCGGGCGCCCGAACTGTGCTCGCTGCTGCTGGTCGCCACAGGCAAGGCGGCGGCTCAGGGATACCTGGGGACGTTCCGCAGGGCACTGGAGAGCTACCTCGCGACCAAGACCTGGCAGGACGAGGTGTTCACCCTGCGAGATTTGCAATGCCACCTCAAGAGCAAGGTCTCCTACGCCGAACTCGTCGGGGAGGAGACCTCCCGGGAGCTGCCGTTGCGGCTGGCGGACGTGGTTCCCCTCGACGGAGCCGTCACCGTCGCGGAGCAGCAGCGCCGACAACGCATGGTCGACGAGGAGGAGGCCGACTCGTGGTCCGGGGCGGACGAAGGAGCGACGCACGATGCGGGCGTCCACCCCGGGGACGGGACGGGGTTCCTCGAAGTGGTGCCGGACTTCACCGGTCGTACCGCGGACCTGGCTGCCGTCGCCGACTGGTGCGCCGCCCCTGACGCGCCGCCGGTTCTGGTCGTCAGCGGACCGCCCGGCACCGGCAAGTCGGCCCTGCTCGGCGAGATCCTCAGGCGGTTACGACAGGGGCGGGACCCCGCGTGGGCGACTGTGCGCGTAAGGGCGGTCCTGCGGCTCACAGGGAGCACCCCGGCCGACGTCGTACGCCAGCTCACACAGGTCCTGGGCGCGGAGACGGAGAACATACGGGCGGTGGCGGCGTCGGGCGGCCCGGACCACGACCCCCTCGAACCCCTCCGCCGCCGGCTGACCGCCTCCCCCGCCCTCGCGGACCGCATTGTCCCCTCGCTGATCCTCGCCGACGCCCTGGACGAGGCACGCGAACCCTTCCAGGTCGCCTCGCTCCTGCGGGAGCTGGCCAAGGTCACCGGTGTCCGGCTGCTCATCGGAACCCGGTCCTCCCCCTACGACGCCGAGGAGCCCGGCGGCCGGATCGACCTGCGGGCCGTCCTGGGCAGCGCCACCGGGCGGGCCCGTGTGCTGGAACTCGCCGCGGATCCGGATGCCGCCGCCGCGTACACGGCTCACGGGGTGGAACGCGTTCTGAGGGAGCATCCCATCGGCGACGCCGCGTGGCGGAGGACGGTCGTCCGCACGGTCCGCGAGTCCGTAGAGCGCCTGGTGCGCGAGGGCTCCTGGGAGTTCCTGCAGGCGGCCCTCGCCGTCAGTGAGATCGAGCAGCGGCCGCGGGTGCTGGCTCCCGAAAGCGCCGCGCGCTCCGCCCGTCAGCGGCTCCTCGCCAGCGACCGGACGGGGCTGTTCGGGGCCGCCGTCGCGCGGATCACCGAGGGGCTGCCGACGGCCGGACCACTGCTGCGGGCCCTGGCGCTGGCTCAGGGACGCGGTCTGCCCCGTGCCGACGGCATCTGGGCGCACGCGGCCTCGGGCGTCGCCGGATGGGAGCGGCCTCCCACTGACGAGGCGCTGTCGCTGTTCCTCGGCCGGGCGGCGGCATACGTCCTGCTGGACGGGGAGGACCGGCGGAGCGTCTACCGACTGGCGCACCGCACCTACACCGAACAGCTCCTGGCGGCCGGCACGCCCGAGGAGCGTCTGGGCATGCTGACCGCGCTGCTCGACCTGGCGGCGCGGCAGTGCTCCGCCGGGCAGCCGCTCAGCCCGCACCTCGAGACGCGGCTCGCCGAGTACGCGGCCGACTGCGGAGCCGCCGGCTGGGCGGAGCTGGCCGGCCGGCCCGCCGTGCTCGACCTGCTGCCCGTGGCCGGGCTGAGCGCCCTGGCCCTGGTTCCCGGTGGGGACGGCGTGATCACGCCCGCCGATCTGCCGATCGAGGTGCTGGGCACGGTGGCCTCCGCCCATCTGATCCAGTCGTCCGAGCCCGCCGACCGGCCGGGGCTGCGCCAGCTCGGCGGGCTGCGCGCGACCGGCCGGCTGCATCCCGCCGGTGCGGAGGCCGCCTGGGAGGTGTGCTGGGGACAGCTGCGGATCCTGCCCCCGCATCTGAAGCTCGCTGGCGCCGACGGCGCCGTATCGGCGCTGACTGCCCATGCCACGGCCCCGTGGCTGGTGACCGGCACGCTCGACGGCGCCGTGGTGGTGTGGGAGCCGTGGCGTTCCCACCTCCCCGCCCTGCTGCTGCGCGGCGACAGCCCGGTCACTGCCCTGGCCGCGCTGGGCGATCGGTCCGACGACGAGGGTCCCGGCCTGCTCCTCGCCGCCTACGACAACCGCACGCTGCGTTTGTGGGACACCGGCCACGAGCACCGGCCCACCCGACTGACCGTGACGACGGCCGGCGAGGTCGTGCGGGTCGTGGCCGTCCTGCCCGACGGGACACGGCGGTTCGCGCTCGGCGGTGACGGCGGCTACCTCGCGCTCCTCGGCGCGGACGGGCGGCGCGCCGAGGTCATACCGGCGGTCGCTTCCGGGGACGTGGTCGGTCTGACGCCGCTGGCCTCGGCCGGGGGACGGCAGTGGCTGGCTGCGGCCCACCGGTCGGGCGAACTGGTCCTGTGGGACGTGAGCAGTCCCGAGCCCACACGCCTGGCCGTACTGCATACTCACCGGATGCTGATGGCCCTCGCCGCCGTCACGGACGCCGACGGCGCGCTGCGGCTGTCCACCGCCGCCTACGAGGGACCCGTGGAGTTCTGGCGGGTGACCGAGTCGGACGGCGCGGTCCTCCTGCTGGCCGCGACCGACCGGGAAGCGCCGGACGTGGCGGGCTCGCAGGCTCCCCTGCTGGCCGTGCTGCCCGCCCGGCGCGGCGACACGCTGGTCGTCGGCGACGCCGACGGCACCGTGCGGGTGCTGGGCCCGGACGGCGGACCGCCGGAACCGGCGCGCGGCGGCGTCCCTCGGGCCAGGGCGACGGCCGTTCTGCGCGGGCCGGACGGCGGGACCGTGCTGGCGACAGCGGCAGGGCGGGACCCGCTCGTCCATCTGTGGGTGCCCGGGCCCGCCACCGGTGCGGACTTGGGCACGCGGTGGGCCCATGTCACCCGGGTGCAGCGGCACAGGACGGCGGACGGCACGGAGGTCCTGGTGGTCCGCGAGTCCGACGGCCCGCCGCCGGCCGTGTCTCGGGGGCCGGCCGTCCGCGTCCTGCGGGCCGCGGACGGCGAGGACCTCACAGGCCGGGTGCCGCCGGACTCGCTCCCGGCGGACGCGCCGCCCGACGGCTACGGGTGTCCCTCCTGCGTCGCCGAGTGGCACACCAGCCGCGTCATGGGCTGGACGGCGCTGGAGGGCGGGCGGGGCGGGAACCCGTGGGCGAGCCTCGGCCGGGACGGTGTCGTGCTGGTGTGGCGCCAAGAGCCGTCCGGTTCCGAGCAGCCCGTGCACCGTATCCGCCTGGGCGCCCCGGGACTTCGGCTGACGGCCCTGTCCGGTGGCCGGCTGGCCGTCACCACCGACGACGGGATCGTCGTACTCGCCATCGGAGCCGTCGCGTCGAGGGGCGACGACGCGGGGACGGAGGACACGCATGCTTGACGACATCGGCCCGGAGGAGATCACCGATGTGCTGGAGAAGCTGTTCACCGGCAACGAGGCGGCGCACGCCCCCGAGGGTGAGGAGCCGTACACGCTCGCCGGGGATTACCAGGAGGTCATCAAGGGCAGGCTGATCCGGTTCGTGCTGTCGCACCCCAACCTGGTGCGCAACCGTGAGGTGTCGCTCTTCCTCCAGGTCGACGGCGTGGTCGGCGAGTTGTGGGAGCACGAGGTCCGCAACCTGCTGCGGTTGCGGATGCTCGGGCATCCCGCCCTGCCGGTGATCGAGGACGGCAGGTTCGACCCGTCGCACCAGGTCGCGTTCGTCATGACCCGACAGGTCGGCAGGCCGCTCCCGGAGGAGGGCTGGCCCGATGTGCGGGAGTGGGCCACCACCTACCCGGTCGTGGCGTTCGAGCAGTTCAGCCTGCTAGTCGAGGCTCTCAGCCAGTTGCACGGCACCCGGATCGTGCACCGGAACCTGACCCTGTCCGCCATCCGCATAACCTATGAGCTGGGCAAGGAGTCGCAGGCGTCCCTCTCCCTGGGCCGGTTCGAACTGAGCGCCCTCCTCAACAATCTGCTGCACGCGGTCAACGGGCCCCAGGGCAGGCAGAAGTACGACGAGGCCATGCGGGCCCTGTTCCACACCCCGCCGCCGGGCGTCAGCCTCGCACAACATCTGGCCTACATCGCGCCGGAGACGTACCCATCGGTCTTCGGCGATGTACGGTCGCGCCGCCTCGACCACGGCAGCACCGATGTGTTCGGACTCGGCGTCCTCGGCTGGGAGCTGTTCCTGGACTCCCTCACCGACCGGCTGCCCGAGGAGTGCGCGGCCGTCGAACGGGCCGAGCCCGACGAACTGCCCAGCGTCCTGGTGCGCCTGCACTCCGCGATGCGCCGCGAACTCAACGTCGACACCCGGCTCCCCCGCCCGCTGCGCACGGCCCTGCTGGAGATGCTCGACCCGTCCCCCACTAGCCGCAGCTCCTCCTTCGAGGCGTCCGCGGCCCTGCAACGGCACTGGACGGCCGTCTCCATCGCCCTGGAGCCGAAGGGCGAGGCCGAGGGGGAGTCCACGCGGCCCCGGCTGGTGGCCTTCATGCCCGAGCAGTCCGTCGGCACCATCCACGAGACCCGGGGCTGGACCGACCACCGCACCGACACCGCCGAGGGGTGCCGGGAACTGCAGGACTTCCTGGAACAGGAGTTGAGGCAGGCCGAGTTGGTGCATTGCCCAGGCGGCGCGGCGAGCTACGTCCAGGACGGCGACCGCAAGGCCCTGGCCGAGGCGGAGTGGGTCCTCATCGGCGCCCAGGCGGTGTGGTTCTGCGCGTACCTGTACCAGGAGTCGGTGATGCGCCGCCGTATCGCCACTCACAAGGACACGCTCGTCATCAAGTACCTGGTGGACAAGCGGTACGTGGGCGATCTGCTGAACAGCTGGCCACGGCGGCGGATCGGCAGATTCGACCTGGTCCCGTTCTATCTCGGCAAGTCGCTCGACAACGAGCGGGCCGACCGTCCCTCCTGGGAGACCCTGACCAGCTCCGTCACCACCGAACGGGTCCTGCGGGACACCGGCGTGCAGGAGATGCTGCGGGGCTTCTCGTTCATGCTGGAGTATCGGGGCATCGTGCTGAAGGCCCGCAACTACCCCTACCGGCTGGTGAAGGACGACGGCAGACTCGTTCTGACCCACGACCGGGACCGCGACCGTCGCTGGTTGCACGGCGACCCCCTGCTCACCGCGTACGCGGCCCCCGGGCGGCGGCGCAGGCCCCCGCTCGGCGACTTCGCGTACCAGCTGCTCGCGGAGACGGAGTTCGCGCAGCTCGTCCTCGCCGAGGATCGCAACAAGGACGACGAGTCCCATTTCCTCGGGCCCTACTACGCGGAACGCACGTTCAAGGTACGGATCAAGGAGCGACTGGGCGTCGACTCCTTCGTCGTCGAGGCGCCGTTCGGGCGGCGGGAGCTGCCCGAAGTGGGCTGGCTGCGACCCGACGAGGACCGGGGCAGCGAGGTCCAACTGCGCCGCGAGATTCGCGGCTACGACTCGCTCGTCCACAAGGCCGGCCTCGCGAGCACCCTGTACGAGCCGCGGTCCATCGCCCTGCGCGGCGGCCGCGCCCCGACCCTGACCGACGGCGGCAAGGAGAAGAAACTGCGGGGCAGGGCCGAAGACATCATCGCCGACATGCTGAAACTGCACCCCTTCTACGCCCTCCAGGGGCCGCCCGGCTCGGGCAAGAGCACCGTGGTGGCCCGGGCCCTTCGGAACTTCCTGCACAGTGAGTACGGGGCCCGGGTGCTGGTGAGCGCGCAGTCGAACGATGCCCTCGACCAGCTGGCCGACAAGATCCTCGAGGAGCTGAAGCCCAAGATCGACGACCGCTCCATCCTGGTGCTGCGGGAGCTGTCGAAGGCCAGGGACCGCCACGACCTGCCGCCCGCTCTGCGCCGCCACACCGCGGAAGCCCTCGCCCAGGACCTGGTCCAGCACATTGAACAGCGCGTGGCGGACGGCCATGAGGGGGCACGGCCCGGTGAGGAGGACCTGATGGCCCGGTGGGCCGGCCTGGCCCGGGACATCGCGGTGGAGCTGACCGAGCGCATCAAGTCGGGCGCCGACATCGTGCTGGCCACCTGCTCGATCGCGGGCACCCTCACCGACGAGATCCGCGACCCGTCCGACATGTTCGACTGGGTGATCATCGAAGAGGCGGCCAAGGCTTGGCCGACCGAGATCGTCATCCCGCTGGCGCTGGGAGTGCGCTGGACCCTGATCGGCGACTATCTGCAGCTCGGACCGCACCGGGCCCAGGACGTGGAGGCCTTCCTGGACAGCCTGGGCTCCAACCAGCACGAGCGGGTGCGCCTGCACTTCGAACAGCGCGAGAGCTACCTGGAGTTCGTTCAGTTGTTCCGGCGCTTCTTCGCCGGGCACACCCCGGGCGACGCCGCCGACGCCCGGCATCCCGTGGACGTCCTGGACATGCAGTTCCGCATGCACCGGGACATCTCGTTGCCGTTCGCCAGGGCCTTCTACCCCGCGGTCACCGAGGACGACCCGGACGGCACCTTCCTGAAGCCCGACCCGGAGCTCCGTCAGGTCCATCGGCACACGAAGCCGTACTACCTCAAGGGCGCGCCGCTGGTGTGGCTCGACACCTCCCGGTGCGACGACTGCGGCGACCTCGGCTACTGGTGGAACCCCGGCGAGGTGAAGCTGGTCGAGCACCTGGTGCGCACGATGGGTCTGGCGGACCGGAGGGACCCCAAGGAGCTGACGGTGCTGACGCCGTACCGCCGCCAGGTGCAGGAGCTGAAGGAGGGGTTCCTGGACGGCCGGGTGCACACCGTCCACTCGTTCCAGGGCGGCGAGGCGAAGACGGTGGTGGTCTCGCTCGTCCGCAGCACCGAACGGGGCGCGGACTCCCGGCGGAACGTGGGCCACACCGCCCAGCCCGACGTGATCAACGTGATGCTGTCGCGGGCCCGGAGCCTGCTCGTGGTCGTCGGGAACATGGACCACTTCGAACGGCACGGCGGGACGGACTGGCAGAAGGCGATCCAGGTCTTCCGGGAGGTGGGGCGCGTCGTCGACGCGTCGACCGGGGAGATCGTCAGCGCGGGGGACGCGGCGGCACTCGTCCCCGTACGACAGCCGGAGATTCCCGCACAGCAGGCCGTCGTGGCGGAGATCCCCGCGCGGACGTCCAAGGAGCCGGACGTAGACCCGGGTGAGACCGGCGACGAGGCCGACCCGGCTCCGGCGAGCACGACGGCAGGAGAGGCTCCGTGACCGAGACGACGCTGATCGCTCTCCCTTGCCGGGTGATCACCCTCCGGGTGGAGTTCGGCGCCAACTCCGGGGCCTCGACCCTGGAGGCGCTCCTGCTGGAGGCCGTGGCCGGCGGTCGCCGGACGGTGAGGGAGCTGGGCGACCTGTTCTCCCTGCCGCACCGGCTGATGCTGGACGTGGTGCACGGCCTGTGGAGCCGGGGCTTCCTCGCCGTGGACTTCGCCACGCACGCCCTGGAGAGCACCCAGGCCGCAGAGGCGGTCCTCGGCGGCCAGGAGGGCCAGGCGGCGCTGGCCACCAGCGTGCAGTCGCGCAGGTTCCTGTTCGACCCGGTGACCGCGACCGTCTTGCCGTTCAAGCACGGCCGCGAGCGCGTACCCCAGGGGGCGCTGGAGATGCCACTCGCCCAAGGCATCTCGGAGGACGACCTGCCGCAGATGGAACTCCTGCGCGCCGTGCGACAGGCCGTCACCCACGACCGTACGGACGACGACGACCGTATCCAGAACCACGTGGACCACGACCGCAGCCGCGTGCTGAACGTTTCCTTCGCGAACCCGGTGCTCAGCCCGCCGCAGGCGGTGCGATGGCGCACGGTGGAGACCCTCGTCAAGCGGGACCCGGGCACCGGTCTGCTCACGGCGGTGCCCGTCAAGCCCCCGCCCGGCTGGGGCCGGCGGGCCCAGGAGCTGTTCCAGTCCCGGGTCACGGAGCTGGTGCACAACCGGCCGGACAGCAGATTCGTCAAACTACTGAGAGGCCGTCAGGTCCTGGAGGAGGGCCGCTCCGAGAGCCTGCGCGTGGCGATGCGGCGCCTGGACGGCCTGGCGGTGGAGCTGACGAGCGCCCCCGACGAGCGGGTGCCGACCCTGCACGACGACCTGAGCCTTGCGGCGCTGCAGGTGCTGGAGGAGCTGGAGGAGGCCGAGGGAGGCCGCTGCTCGGCCCGCAGTGTGGTCGCCGGAGCAGGCGTGGGATGGGTGGTGTCCCATCTGATCGAGGACGCCACCCACCAGGTGGTGCTGGGGCTGCCGGAGATCTCGTACAACGCCCTGCACCCCATGCTGCCCTCTCTCGAACTCGCCGCGAAACGCGGGGTCACCCTGGTGTTCCTGTGGGGCGGCACCCCGTACTCGAAGCTGGAGTCACGGGTGGCCACCGCCCTGTTCGACCTCCAGGCGCGCTTTTCGGGGCACGTCCTGCTGGAACAACGCAGCAGTTGCTGTGCCGCCTCGGTGGTCGTCTGCGACGACCGGTCGGCGTACGTCGGGTCGCGCAGCGTCCTGTCGGAGGACACCGGCTCCGGCGTGCTGATCGAGCCGCTCGACGGCGGCGGCACCCCGCCCGAGTGCGTGACGGATCTGCTGAGCTGGGCCCGTCGGACCTACCCGTACTGGCAGAAGGCCCGGGAGATCGCCCTGGCGCCCGCGGACTTCGGACGCCGTGAGGGCTTCGGCGAGGCGGCGCCGGACACCGGACGCCACCGCGTCGCCCTTCCGCTGCTGGATGACAAGTGGGACGACGACGCCGCCGCGTCCCGCACCGCCTGGGGGGCCGAGTGGGGCCGACTGCTGCAGCGGCTGCGCGCTTCTGTCGACGAACTCCACCGGGGCGCGCCGGTGGTGCGGGCCGTCTGGGACGGCATGTACGCGGACCTGGCGCAGCGCCTCGTCTCCGGCGCCACCGAACGGCTCGCCGTCCTGGACGACCGGGCCGAGGCCGAAGCGTGTGCGGGCCAGCTCGCGCAGCGGCTCATCGAACTGCGCGACGAGGGCGTGGTGGTGCATCTGCAGCACCCGCCGGTCGGCAAGGACGCCCACCGAGTCGACGGGCGGTACACCGAGCTGCAGAAGCGCCTGACCCGCGAGCGGACCATGCGCGGTACTCGGGCCCGGGCGCGCGCGATCCTCAGCGACCACGAGGTGGTCGTGGGCAGCCACCACCCGCTGGGCCGCCGGACCGTGAACCCGGCGCGCGGTCCCGCCCCCGGCCAGCTGGGCCTGCACATCGTCGGCACCGCGTTCACCGCCGAGTTCGCCCGGGAACTGGGCATGCCCGACTGGTACGGCGGCGATGCCACGGAGCTGCCGGCCTACCTGCCGCCGTTGCCAGCGCTGGGCACCGCGCCCGTGGCCGACGACCCGTGGACCGTGCTCGCCAACCGCCGTGCCCGGGACGAGTCCGCGGAAGTCCTCCGCCGCGGGTCCGCAGCGCTGCTGCTGGGCGGCGGCACGGACGGCGGCGAGGAGAGCCGGGCTTGGGCGCGCTGGCTGCTCCACGACGCCTGGGCGCGCGGCGCCTTCATGGAGGCGTACCTGCTGGCGCCGTTACTCGGCGGCCCGGGCGGGATGTCCGTGGACCTGGCCGCCGTCGCCGTACCCGTGGAACACGGACCGCTCGGCTACCAGCTCTACGCGAGCACCATCGAGCTCGACGCCGCCCCGGCTGAGCACCGGACGGTCGCCCTGGTCGGTGCGATCGCCGAGATGCTGCTGCAGGGCGGGGCCACCGGTGTGGACGTCTGCGATGTCCTGCTGGACGGCGACGGGCCGGGCCGTGAGCTGCCCCCGGCGTGGACGCGTCTGGGCGCCGCGGCCCGTGGCTGCTTCCGCGAGGAACCAGTACCACTGCCGCTGAACGATGCCAGGGAATGGGCGGCGCGTCAGGAGAAGCTGGCCGAGACCCGCGACCGGTGGGCCCGGCTGGCGGCCGAGCTGGACGACTTCATGCAGATCACGCACCGCTTCACCTTCCAGGACGGTGAGAAGCTGCACCGTGCGCTGTTCCACTCGGACGGCATGCTGGCGCTGCTCCGGACGGCGGCCCGCCAGGGGTCGCCGCCCGCTCCCGCTGCCGAGGGCAGCCTGGCGCTGCCGCGCGGTGAGCAGGAGGTCAGAGCCGTGCTGGATCAGCTCGCGGTGCGGCTGGGGGTGCGCAAGATCGAGTGGCGCAACCACATGGCGTACGCCCGCAAGGTCGCCGAACTCCTCGCCGAGGCACGTGAACTGACAGCCCTCTCCGTGGACGACGGCGGCCAGCGGCCCGGTCGGCTGCCCGTGCTCACCGCCCGGCAGCGGGAGTTCGCCCGGCGCCTCGACCGCGACTGGCACCAGCTGCTGTCGGAGGCCGAAGCACTCGGCGAGCCGGCCTGCCGTCCGCCCAAGGCATTGCTGGAGATCCTGTCCGTGCTGCCGAAGGTCGGAAAGGGAGAGGCATGAGCCAGGAGAACACGGTGCACGACGCTCCCGTGGTCCGGATCGACCGGGCCCTGCTGCAGACCTGGCCCGGTCGCTTCCGCTTCCCGGACGTACTGGTCGACCTCGTCACGGAGCGGGAACCGGACCACCCGGCGGATGACGCCGGGCTGGCCCGCGCCGTCCTCTCCCGCGCCGGGGGCAAGCCGCCCCGTGCGGTGTGCGAGGAGCTGCTGGAGCGGGGCGAGTTCGACGCCGCCGCGTACGTGCGCACGGACTGCCCGGACCTGAGCGCCCACGACAAGGAGGCGCTGGGGCGGAAGCTGGAGTCGGCACGGGCCGCTGCGGGAGAGGACGTGCGCCAGCGCATCCGGGACCTGGAGCGCCGCGCCGCCGCGGCCGGCGTCACCCTCGACGCCGTCGACGTCACCGCTCTCGCCGCGCGCGCCCGCTCCCGCAAGACCGCTGCCGACAGCGCTCTGAACGCGGCGGCGGCGGCACTGTCGCAGCGGGTGGAGCCCGTCACCGTGGAGCTGCGCACCTGGCTCGACCGGCAGGCCGCCGACGCCGCCGCCCCCCACGGTGGGCCCACCGCCAAGCGGGTCGAGGCGCTGATCGAGGCCGGCGAACTGGTCGCCGCCCGGACGTTGCTGAAGCGTGAACCGCTGGGCTCGCCCATCCCCGAATCCACTGCCACGCTGCCGCCGTGGGACCCGCGGTGGGACCCGGACCGGTTCCTCGACTACCACCTGAATCCGGCCGCGCCGCAGCCCCCGGAGTTCGCCTCCTGGGAGGCCGCCGACAGCAGCGGCAAGGATCTGCTGGCCGCCTACGACCGGCTCCAAAAGGCGGACTCCGCCGAGGCCGTCGAAGCGTTCGCCGAGGCCCTCAACCGCTTCCTCGGCGGGTCGGGTCGGGACGGGGTGGCCCGCCGGGTCGGCACGAGCCGCTTCCACCACACCTATTTCGACGGGCTGTTCGGCACGGAGGCCCTGTCCCGGCTGCACCCGACCGGGCGTGTCGACCTGTACGTCGGCGGACCGGGCACGACGGCCGTGCCGGACCGACTGGCGGAGCAGGCGCCGCACGTCGCCGTCGCCCCGAACCTCGCAGCCCACGACTACACCGACCGCCAGACCACAGCGGTGCTGTCGCTGCGTGATCTGCTGCGTCTCGTGGTCCTCCCCACTGACCGCGCCGCCGCGCTGCTCGGTGTCCTCGCACGTCAGTGGCCGGTGACGGCGCTGATCGGGGGCCACGCCGCCGACCTCGCCACCACTCTTGGCGACGACCCGGACGCCGCCTGGCGAACCCTGCGCTGGATCACCCACCTGTCGCTCGGCGGAGACCACGCCGTCGCGCAGGCCATGGAGAACTGCACGGCCATGGACCCGGCGTTGCTGCGGGGCATGCTCCGCTACGCCGAACACCGGATGGTCTTCGCCGGGACCGAACTGTGGTCCGGGGCGGACGGTGGCTGGCAGCGGGACGACGCCCTCGTACAGGCATTGCAGGAAGAATTGGTGGCACGCTGCGGCGATTCGGCCACCGAGGCCGCCTGGTGGGCGGCGCTGGCCGCCGGCGATCCCGCGACCGGAGAGGTCAGTACGGAGGACCTCCTCCTGCTGGTGGAGATGTGCTCGGACTGTCCGGGGGCCAGGGACCGGGTGCGCGCGGGCGTCGACACGCTGGTGGCGCGCGGCCTGCTCGCTCGTGCCGGGGAGGGGACGGACGAGCATCTGACGGTGCCGCGCAGCGGCGTCGTCCGCATGCTGCGAGCAGGGGCCGAGCAGCAGTTGATCGGCCTGCTCGCCCGCCTGACGCACACACAGGACGAGCAGGACGCGGGCCAGGTGGCCGCACCGGACGGACGCCGGCCGCCGGCGGGCTGGACCTCGTGGGAACGCAACCGCTTCGCGACTGTACCGGCCCTCGTCCGCCTCACGTCGGCGGAGAGCGGCGGCGCGGCCGACGAGGAGCTGGCCGCACTCGCCGCCGAGGCGGAGGCCGAGTTGCGCGACCTGGACCCGGCGGCGCTGGCCGGTTCGGCGGAGCCGTCGGTCACGGAGCTGGCACCCATGCTGGATGCTCTGGCCGCGCAGTGCCACGACCAGTACCCGGGCACGATCCTGGACGTGCGGTGCCCGCCCGCCCTGCGTGTGGGCGTGCCCGAGGCCGTGCTGAAGGCCGTGCTCTACGAGGTGCTCGACAACGCGGCCAGGGTGGTGGCGGGCACGGACGCCGGCCTGGTCCAGGTCCTGGCGAAGACAGAGAGCCCCGAGGTACTCGTCGAGGTGCAGGACAGTGGCCCGGGTCTGCCTGCTGGATCCCGCGGCCGCAGGATCTTCGCCCTCAGCGCCACGGGCCGAGAGCAGGGCCGCAGCGGAGGCCTGTACCGGGCCCGGCAACTCCTGCGCGCCTTCGCGACGCCGCAGGTCGAACCGGAGCTGGAGGTCTTCGAGTCGGCGCACCCCACCCTCGCGGGCGCCGCGCTGCGGCTCGTGCTGCCGGAGCATGCCCCATGACACGTTGCGTCCAAACCCAAGACCCGCATCACATGACGCGACAGCGAAAACAGGTGGAGCCAGCTCACCCGAAACCTGGACGACCAGAGGAACCAGCAGATCAGAGGCCCTTCCCTGCCGGCTCCAGGATCGCCACGCACTCCACGTGGTGGGTCACCGGGAACAGGTCGAACGCGCGCAGGCGGCGCGGGGCGTAGCCCGCTTCGCGGAAGTAGGCGAGGTCGCGGGCCAGGGCTGCCGGGTCGCAGGCCACGTAGGCGATGCGGCGGGCGCCGAGGGAGGCGAGGTGGGCGACCGTTTCCTTGCCCGCGCCGGAGCGGGGCGGGTCGAGGACGATCAGGTCGGTCTCGGTGATGCCGGTGCGGGGCAGCACCTGCTCGACCTTGCCGTGTTCGATGCGGACGCGGTCGAGGTCCTGGAGGTTGTGCCGGGCGTCTTCGGCGGCGCGCTTGCTGGACTCGATGCCCAGCACCGCGCCGCGCTCGCCGACGCGTTCGCCGAGGGCACCCGCGAAGAGGCCGACGCCGCAGTAGAGGTCGAGCGCGGTGTCGCCCTTGCGCGGCATGAGGCCCTGCATGACGGCCTCGACCAGCAGGTCGGCGGCCTTGGGGTGGACCTGCCAGAAACCGCCCTCGCCGACGCGCCAGGTGCGGTCCGCGGCACGTTCGCGGACGAAGGGGCGGCCGTGGACGCGGTGGACGAGGCGGTGCCGCTCGCGGCCGCGGGACTCGCCGATGCGCAGGACCGAGACCGGGCGGTCGAGTTCGACGATCGGCAGCCGGCCGCCGGGGCGGGGGGTGAGGACGACCTGGCGGTCGGAGGAGCCGGTGGCGGCGATGGCCTCGATGGTTTCGATCTGCGGCCATTCCCGCTTCTCGATGCCGAGTTCGGTGACGCCGGGCGCGGCGATCAGGCAGTGGTCGACGGGCTCCACCTCATGCGAGCGGTGGCGGCGCAGGCCCGCGTGGCCCTTCTCGTCCACCGCGTACTGGAGCCGGGTGCGCCAGGCCGGGACCTCGCCGCGGGCGACCTTGTCGCCGGGGGCGGGTTCGACGGTGCCGTCCCAGCGGGCCGTCTCGGGGGTGAGTCCGGCCAGCCGCTGGAGCTGTTCGGTGATCACCTCGGCCTTGAGCCTGCGCTGGGCGCCGGGGGCGACGTGCTGCCAGTCGCAGCCGCCACACCGGCCGGGGCCGGAGAACGGGCAGGGGGCTTCCACCCGGTCCTTGGCGGCGTCCAGGATCCGCACCGCGTCGGCGCGCAGGAAGCGCGCGCCCTCCTCGCCCTCGGTGACCCTGGCGACGACCCGCTCACCGGGCAGGGTGTGGCGGACGAACAGCACCTGGCCCTCGGCGGTCCGGGCGATGCAGTGGCCGCCGTGCGCCACCGGGCCGACCTCGACCTCGTACTCCTCGCCGACCAGCGACGCCTTGGGTTCACTTTGCATGGCGGGTTCGGCTCCAGAGGGGGTCGGGGTACGGGGACAGCAGCCGACCAGTCTACGTCCCCGTACCCCGGCCCTCACAAAAGCGGTCAGCGCCCCGGCGTGCGGACGGGCGCCTTCTCGGCCTTGCGCTCGGTCTTGCGCTCGCCCTTCGGCCGCTGCGGCACCACGGGGCCGCGCCGGACCGCGCCCGGGGCGTTCCACTCGGCGCGCTTGCGGGCGCGCTTGCGGGCCAGCTCCGAGGAGTCCAGCTGCCAGGGCACGGAGGTCACCATCACGCCGGGGGTGAACAGCAGGCGGCCCTTGAGCCGCAGCGCGCTCTGGTTGTGCAGCAGGTGCTCGTACCAGTGGCCGACCACGTACTCGGGGATGTAGACGGAGACCACGTCGCGCGGACTCTCCCGGCGCAGCCCCTTGACGTAGTCGATGACCGGCCGGGTGATCTCGCGGTACGGGGAGTCGAGGATCTTCAGCGGGACGTCGATGCCGCGCTCGCTCCACTCCGTCTGGAGCGCCTTGGTCTCGGCGGGGTCGACGTTGATGCTCAGCGCCTCCAGCCGGTGGGAGCGCATCAGCTTGGCGTAGGCCAGGGCGCGCAGCGTCGGCTTGTGGATCTTGGAGACCAGGACGATGGAGTGCACCCGGGAGGGGCGCACCTCCTCCTCGTCCGACTGCTCGGTGGCGGCGGCCAGTTCCTCGGAGACGCCGTCGTAGTGGCGCCGGATCGCGGACATGGTGATGTAGAAGACGGCCATGCCGAGCAGCGCCACCCAGGCGCCGTGGGTGAACTTGGTGAGCAGCACGACGACCAGGACAAGACCGGTGAAGAACGCGCCGAAGGTGTTGATCGCGCGGGCGCGGATCATGCGGCGGCGGGCGGCCGGGTCGCGTTCGGTGGCCAGGTGGCGGTTCCAGTGCCGCACCATGCCGGTCTGGCTGAGGGTGAACGAGACGAAGACGCCGACGATGTACAGCTGGATCAGCCGGGTGGAGTCCGCGCCGTAGATGTAGACGAGCACGGCGGCGGCGGAGGCGAGCAGCACGATGCCGTTGGAGAAGGCGAGCCGGTCGCCCCGGGTGTGCAGCTGGCGCGGCAGGTAGCGGTCCTGGGCGAGGATCGAGCCGAGCAGCGGGAAGCCGTTGTACGCGGTGTTCGCGGCGAGGAACAGCACCAGCGCGGTGGCCGCGGCGAGCACCACGAAGAGGAACGAGCCGTCGCCGAAGACGGCGGCCGCGACCTGCGAGATCACGGGGTTCTGGGTGTATCCGGAGCCGAGTGCGGTGCCGTCCTTGAACAGGTCGTTGGCCGGGTCCTCGGCCATCTTGACATTGGTGACCAGGGCGAGGGTGATGATGCCGACGAACATGGTGACGGCGAGGCCGCCCATCAGCGCCAGCGTCGTCGCCGCGTTCCGGCTCTTGGGCTTGCGGAAGGCGGGCACGCCGTTGCTGATGGCCTCGACGCCGGTGAGGGCGGCGCAGCCGTCGGAGAAGGCGCGCAGCAGCAGGAAGACCAGCGCGAACCCGGCCAGCCCGGTCTGCTCGGCGTGGACCTCGAATCCGGCGGTGGGGGCCTTCATGTCGTCGCCGAGGACGAGCGCTCGGTACGCGCCCCAGAGGATCATCACGAAGACGCCGCCGACGAAGACGTACGTGGGGATCGCGAAGAGCTTGCCCGACTCACGGACCCCGCGCAGGTTCATCAGGGTCAGCAGCAGGATGATCGCGACCGCGACGAGGGTCTTGTGCTCGACGATGAACGGCACGGCGGAGCCGAGGTTCTCCACGCCGGAGGAGATCGACACGGCCACCGTCAGCACGTAGTCCACCAGCAGGGCGCTGGCGACCGTGAGGCCAGCCTTGGGGCCGAGGTTGGTGTTGGCGACCTCGTAGTCACCGCCTCCGCTGGGATACGCGTGCACGTTCTGGCGGTACGAGGCGACCACCGTGAACATGAGCACGATGATCGCAACCGTGATCCACGGAGAGTAGTGGTAGGCCGACGCACCCGCCACGGAAAGGACGATCATCACCTGCCCTGGCGCATACGCGACGGAGGACAGGGGGTCGGAGGCGAAGACGGGGAGCGCGATGCGCTTCGGGAGGAGGGTTTCCCCCAGCTTGTCGCTGCGCAGCGCCCGCCCGATCAGGATCCGTTTCGGGAGGTCGGTCAGTTTGGACACGCAGAGGATCGTAAAGGGTGGGCGGGGCGCCCGCCCACCCGCCTGCCCGCCCGGGGACGGGCGGGCGGCGGCGCGGCCGGTACGGCGGTCAGGACAGCCGTACGGGCAGGCTGCGGTGACCGTTGGAAATGAAGCTCTCCACCGGCTCCAGCGCGTCCTGCCCGGCCGCTAGCGAGAGTCGAGGGAAACGGTCGAACAGCGCCGGAAGCGCGATCATGGCTTCCAGCCGGGCGAGCGGGGCGCCGACGCACAGATGGACGCCGTGGCCGAACGCGAGGTGGTTCTTGAGGTCGCGGGTGACATCGAAACGGTCCGCGTCCTCGCCGTGCACCTCCGGGTCGCGCCCGGCGGCCGCGTAGGCGGCGACGATCGCGTCGCCCTTGCGCAGCACCACGCCGCCGTCCAGCTCGATGTCCTCGACGGCGTAGCGCAGCGGCAGGTTGGCGACCGGGGCGGAGTGCCGCAGCGTCTCCTCGATCACGTCCTCCCACGAGGCACGGCCCTCGCGCACGTGGGCGAGCTGCTCGGGGTGGGTGAGGAGCGCGTGGACGGCGTTGTCCAGCAGGTTGACCGTGGTCTCGTGCCCGGCGGTCAGCATCAGCGCGAGGGTGTCGCACAGCTCACGCTCGCTCAGCGCCGCGTCCCCCTCGCTCCGCACGGCGATCAGACCACTGGTGAGATCGTCGCCGGGCTGTTCGCGCTTGGAGGCCACGAGCGCCTCCATGATGGCGTCCATCTCGGCGGAGGCGGCCGCCACTTCCTCCGGCGACGTGGTGGTGCGGAAGGAGCTGTCGGCGAACCGGCTCATCCGCGCGCGCAACCCCTCGTCGGTGAGTCCGAACAGCTCGTAGATCACCTGGAGCGGCAGGGGGTACGCGTACCCGTCGCGCAGATCCACCGGCTTACCGGGCGGGGCGGTCGCCAGCTTGTCCAGCAGGTCGGCGCAGATCGCCTCGATGCGCGGCCGCAGGGCGGCGGTGCGCCGCGCGGTGAACGCCTTGGAGACCAGGGTGCGCAGCCTGCGGTGGTCGGCACCGTAGGCCGTGAACATGTTCTGCACGGCCACCCAGGCGATCAGCGGCCAGTCCGGCGGGACCTCACCGTCGTTCCAGGCCCGCCAGTGCAGGCGCGGGTTCTTGGACACCCGGGGGTCGGTCAGGAGCTTCTTGAGCAGGCTCTGGCGGGTTACTGCCCACGCCACCAAGCCCCCAGGAAGTTCCACGGGCGTCGCGGGCCCTTGGGCTCGGACGCGGTCGGCTTCGGCGTTGATGTCGCTGCCGGTGGGGTCGAGGACGAGGGGACGGGAGTCGTGGACCACTGGTTGTCTCCCTGGGGCTCGGCGAGCTGTTGTGGAGCGGGCACGGCCGCGGCGGGCGGCATGGAGGCGGGTCCGGGGGTCGGCTTGGCGAGGACCGGGAACCGCACCGGCAGCGACCCCAGGGCGCGGTGGAAGGGGCCGGGGCGCCAGGTCAACTGGTCCGATTTCACCGCGAGTTGCATGTCGGGGAGGCGGTCGAGCAGCCTTTCGATGGCAACGGAGGCGATGACCCGGGCGGGCCCCTCGGCGGGACAGCGGTGGGCGCCCACGCTCCAGGCGAGGTGGGCGCGGTTGCCGGCGCGGCCCTGGGAGGTCAGCACGGGGTCGGTGTTGGCCGCGGCATAGCTGGTGAGTACCACGTCGCCCTTGCGCAGCCGCACGCCGCCCATCTCGAATTCGTAGCGGGCGAACCGGGTGCCGAAGTTGGCCAACGGCGGATCGGCCCACAGGACCTCGTCCAGGGCGTCCTGGACGGGCAGGCTGCCTCCGGACAGCTCACCGGCGAACCGGTCGTCCGACAGCAGCAGCCGCAGCGCGTTGCCGATCAGGTTCACCTGGGGTTCCGTACCGGCCGCCATCAGCAGCGCGATCTGCTGCATCAGCTCGTCGTCGGCCAGCCGCGAGGGATGGGCGATCATCCAGGAGGTGACGTCGGCGCCGGGCTTCTCGCGCTTGGCGTCGACGAGGCCCGTCATGTAGCGCGACAGGTCCTCGTTGGCCTGCCCCGCTTCGGCGCTGCTCGCGTCGAACATGATCGTGAGGATCCGGATCAGTTCGCTGCTCTGCTCCGGAGGGGCGCCGAAGAGCCGGTTGAACACCATCAGCGGGATGATCCCCGCGTACTCGCTCAGCAGCTCGGCCTCGCCCCGCTCCACGAAGGAGTCGATGAGGGTGTCCGCGCTGCGCTCGACGTAGTCGCTCAGCGCGTGCGAGTCCACCCGGCTGAGGCTGTCGGTGATCGCCCCGCGATAGCGGGCGTGCTGCTCGCCGTCGGTGAACAGGGCGTTGGGCCGGAACATCATCATCGGCAGCACGGGGCTGTCTTCAGGTATCCGGCCCTCGTTGAAGGCCGCCCAGTTACGGGGGTCCTTGGCGAACCGTTCGGTGTCGCGCAGGACCTCCAGCGCCGTGGAGTAGCGGGTGACCAGATACGCGTCGACGCCCGGAGCGAGTTCCACCGGGGTGAGGGGCCCCGCGGTCCGCATCCGCGCGTAGAACCCGTGCGGATCGGCGGCGAAGTCGGCGCCGTACATCGGCACCCGGGCGCCGAGCCCGAGGGGGTCGGCGGACCCGGCCGAACCGCCTTGATGCGCGGGGCAGCCCGGCGGTGGTGCGGTTCCGGTGACTGCCTCGAGGTCTGGACGATGGGTCACACATTCTCCTGGGACATAACGCGGGTGTGCCGGGCCTGCAGATACTGGACGAGGGCGATCAGCGCGTGAGTGGAGGAGATCCGGTCCCGGGCATCGCAGGTGACCAGCGGGGTCTCCGGCAACAGATCGAGCGCCTCCCTGACCTCCGTCTCGGCGAAGCGGGGCGCGCCCTCGAAGTGGTTGACGGCGACCGCGTACGGCAGGCCCTGCTCCTCCAGGACGGCCATCACCGGGAAGGACTGCTCCAGCCGACGGGTGTCTGCGAGCACCAGCGCGCCCAGCGCGCCGTGCGTCATGTCCTTCCACATCCGGGTGAAGCGCTGCTGTCCGGGCGCGCCGAAGAGGTACAGGACCAGGGACTCGCTGAGGGTGAGCCGGCCGAAGTCCATGGCGACGGTGGTGGTCGTCTTCTCCTCGATGCCGGCGAGGTCGTCGATGAGCGCCCCGGCCTGAGTCATCGTCTCCTCGGTGCGCAGCGGCCGGATCTCGGACAGGGAGCCGACGAAGGTCGTCTTGCCGACCGCGAAGTGCCCGACGACCAGCAGCTTGGCCGCGGTCCGTACGGTCGGGGGCAGATAGACCGCACCCTGGTCAGAGGCGAGCGCGGAGTCCATCGAGCACCTCCTGGAGCAGCTGGGTCTCGGGGAGTTCGGCCCGCGGGATGGGGGCCCGGGTGCTGATGTGGCCGCTGTCGACCAGATCGCCCAGCAGGACCTTGGTGATGCTCACCGGCAGCTCCAGATATCCGGCGACCTCGGCGACCGAGAGCGCACCGCCGAGGCAGAGTTCCATGACCTCCCGCTTCTCAGGGCTGAGACCGGTGAGCGGCCGGTCGGGGTGGGCCATGACCAGGGTCACCAGGTCGAAGGTGTTGCGGGTCGGGTAGGCACGGCCGTCGGTCACGACATACGGCCGTACCAGTCCCTTCTCGCGCCTGCCCCGGCCGCTCATACGTGGCTGCCGATTCCCTGCCGGGACACGCCCTGCCGCGGCGGGCTGGTCAGCTCCTTGCCCAGCCGGTCGACCAGCTTCTGCATCCGGTAGCTGACCGCCTCCATGTCCACGTTCTCGGTGGCCGAGACGGCCAGGTACGCGCCGGGACCGGCGGCGATCAGGAAGATGTAGCCGCCGACGAACTCGACCAGCGTCTGCTGCCAGGGCGTCTCCTCGCGGTCGCAGAACTCGGAGGTGCTGCGGCTGATCGACTGGAGCCCGGAGAGCGCCGCGGCCTGGCGTTCGGCCTCGTCACGCGCGATGCCCTCGGAGTGCGCCCGCAGCATCCCGTCGGCGGAGAGCAGGATCGCGTGCCGTGCCTCCGGCATCTTGACCACCTCGTCGAGCATCCAGCCCAGCTCGTTGTTCATGTGGTCGTTCATGCCTGGCGATTCCCTTCTTCGGTGTGAGGGGCGGCATCCTGTGTGACGCCACGGCCGGAGCGCGTACCGCGCGCGAACGCGCCCATGCGCTTGGCGGTCTCTTCGGCCGAGCGGACACGGTGCGAACCCGTGTCGGTCTGGGGGGCACCGGACCACGGTCCGGGTGCGGTGGGCCGGCCATCCGCCGACGGGGCGGCGGTGGGCTGCCGGCGGCGGCGCTTGGGCAGACCGCCCGCGGTCTCCCCGTACACGCGCGTCGCCTCGTCGTCCGCGGACGGCTGCCCCGTCTCCGCGGAGGGCGGCTGGACCGCGGCCTGCGGCTCGGCGGGGGCCTGGGGCGCGGCCTGCGGCTCGGCGGGGGCCTGGGGGGCGGCCCTACGGCGGGTCTGCCGGGACGGGAGGG
Organism: Streptomyces sp. NPDC021115; assembly: GCF_044333065.1. NCBI lineage: Bacteria > Bacillati > Actinomycetota > Actinomycetes > Kitasatosporales > Streptomycetaceae > Streptomyces > Streptomyces sp. NPDC021115. The sequence continues at coordinate 137,166 of NZ_JBIRQF010000014.1, read as the reverse complement.
TACGCAGCGGGGCGGCGGCCTCGTACTCGCCCTGGGCCGCCGGGGCGGCGGCGGGCGCCTCCGCGTCGATGTGGGTGAGCAGCGCGCTGGGGAGGAACAGGACGGCGCGGACACCGCCGTACGGGGACCGGGTGTCCACCGAGACGCTGAAGCCGTACCGGGCGGCGAGGAGGCCCACCACGGCGAAGCCGAACTGCGGCGGGTCGCCCAGCCGCGAGACATCCACGGCGCGCTGACCGGACAGCAGCCCGGCGGCCCGCTGGACCTCCAGGCCGTCCATGCCGACCCCGGCGTCGTCGATCACGATGCAGGCGCCGTTGTGCACCGGCTGGAGGCTGACCTCGACGTTGGTGTTGGGCTGGGAATGCCGGGCGGCGTTGTCCAGCAACTCGCCGACCGCGAGCACCACGGGCTCCACCACGCGGCTCGTCACGCCGATGTCGATCAGGGCGTGCACCTGGACCCGACGGTAGTCACGGATGCGCGACTTGGCACCACGGACCACATCGGTCATCGGGGAGGCGGTGCGCTGGCGGCCGGGCCAGGAGCCGCACAACACGGCGATGGCCTGGGCGCGCCGGCCGAACTGCGCGTTGGCGTGGTCGATCTCCAGGAGGTCGCGCAGCACGTCGGGGTTGTCGTGCCGCTCCTGCATCTCCGAGATCGAGACCTGCTGTTCGTTGGCGAGGCCCTGGATGGCGCGCATCGACGCCTTGAGCGCGGCCTTGGCGGAGGCGTCGGCCCGCGCCTGGGCCTTGTCCACCGCGCGGGTGAACTGCTCCATGACCGCGTGCAGGCTCTGCGCGTAGGCCGTCCCGGCCAGCTTCTCGTCCCGCAGCCCGGGCAGCGGGCTGGGCTGGCTCATCGCGTCCGTGATCGCCGGGAGACGGACCTCGACCAGATGCTGCACTTCCTCGTCCCGGGCGCGCAGGCCGTCCTCCAGCGTGGCGTTACGCCTGCGCACTCCGGCAGTGATCCGCCGCTGGCGCATCAGAAGCACGAATACGACGAGGAGAACGACGGCCAGGCACCAGCTCACTGCCTCCGTTATGTGATCTGTCATCAGGGACCTCGTGCAGAGAACTCGGGCGTGGAGGGAACGATTCAGTGTCCTGATGTCCCGTCCGGAAACGGAGTACGGCGATCATCTTAGCCATGCTGTGACCGAGTGTCCGATGGCCGTAACAAAGTTCGAACCCACGGGACTGTATTGCCATTTCCCGTAACCGTTCAGTGAAGATCCTGGATATCGGGCAAAGATGAGGGGCGCACCCCCGGCGGGCGCCATCGGCGCCCGCCGCTCGCGTTAGCCGCCGGGCCGCCCGGGCACCACGTTTCCTCCCGGCCGGGGGCGCTCGGGCAGGGAATCGCCCCAAGGGTATGGATACGGTGGGAACAGACGCCGTGGCGGCCGACCTCTGTCGCCGTGCGGCACCGGCATCGGGGCCCCTCGCCCCGCTGTCGCCCCGTAGGTCCTGGAAGGAAGAAGTGAGCAGGGTGTTTGCGCAGGTCAGCACGGTCATCAGGAGTGCGGGGTAAGACGCATGCATATCGTGATCATGGGCTGTGGCCGGGTGGGCGCGGCGCTCGCCCAGACCCTGGAGCAACAGGGACACACGGTCGCGGTCGTCGACCAGGACCCCACCGCCTTCCGCCGCCTCGGCGCGGGCTTCGGCGGCCGCCGGGTGACCGGCGTCGGTTTCGACCAGGACACGCTCCGCGAGGCGGGGATCGAGGAGGCCGGGGCCTTCGCCGCGGTCAGCAGCGGTGACAACTCCAACATCATCGCGGCCCGGGTGGCCCGTGAGATGTTCGGCGTGGAGAACGTGGCGGCCCGGATCTACGACCCGCGCCGCGCCGAGGTCTACCAGCGCCTGGGCATCCCGACCGTGGCCACCGTGCGGTGGACCGCCGACCAGATGCTGCGGCGGCTGCTGCCGTCCGGCGCCGAGCCGCTGTGGCGGGACCCCAGCGGCGGGGTGCAGCTCGCCGAGGTGCACACCTCCCCCGCGTGGGTGGGGCACAAGGTCAGCAAGCTCCAGGAGGAGACCGGGGTGCGGGTCGCGTTCCTGACCCGGCTCGGCGAGGCCATGCTGCCCACCTCGCAGACGGTGCTCCAGGAGGGCGACCTGGTGCATGTGATGATGCGCACCGACGAGGTCGAGAAGGTCGAGGCGTCGTTCGACGAGGGACCTGAGGAGGGGGCCCGATGAGGGTTGCCATTGCCGGAGCGGGCGCCGTGGGGCGCTCCATCGCGGGCGAACTGCTGGAGAACGGGCACGAGGTCCTCCTCATCGACAAGGCCCCGACCGCCATCTCGGTGGAGCGGGTGCCGCAGGCCGAATGGCTGCTGGCCGACGCGTGCGAGATCACCTCGCTGGACGAGGCGGCGCTCCAGCGCTGCAACGTGGTCATCGCGGCCACCGGCGACGACAAGGTCAACCTGGTGGTGTCGCTGCTCGCGAAGACCGAGTACGCGGTGCCGCGGGTGGTCGCCCGCGTCAACAACCCCAAGAACGAGTGGCTGTTCAACGAGGCGTGGGGCGTCGATGTCGCCGTCTCCACGCCGCGGCTGATGTCGGCTCTGGTCGAGGAGGCGGTGAGCGTCGGCGACCTGGTGCGACTGCTGCGTTTCAGCCACGGCGACGCGAACCTGGTGGAGCTGACACTGCCGCCGGAGGCGGCCCTGGCCGGCACCCGGGTCGGCGATGTGGAGTGGCCGGAGGACACCACGCTGGTCACCATCATCCGGGGCACCCGGGTGCTGACCCCGAACAAGGACGACGTCCTGGAGGCGGGCGACGAGCTGCTGTTCGTCGCGGCCCAGGCGCGCGAGGAGCAGCTGGAGGCGCTGCTGTCCGTCCAGCGCCAGGACGCGGGCTAGAGGGCCAGAGGGCTGGCGGGCCAGAGGGCTGGACCAGCGATAAGCCCCGGGCGTCCCTTCACGGGAGCCCGGGGCTTCGTCGTGGTGCTCAGTGCCGGGGCGGGCGGCGGTCGGCCGACTCGCTGCGGGCCTCGTCCACCATCTGGTCGGTCCACTCCGAGAGCAGCGGTTCGACGATCCGCTCGGCCTGCTCGGTCTCCCTCTTGGCGCGTTCGCGCTCCCGCTCCGCCTTCTCCTCGGCCTCCATCTCGGCGATCACGTCGATCGGCGGCGGGGCCTTGGCGAGGAAGATCCACGTCAGATAGACGCACAGCAGGAACGGCGGAATGCCGAGCGCCACCTTCACCCAGCCGAGCTGGGTGACGTCCCCCCACCAGTAGAGCGGGAAGAGGATCGCCGACTTGGCGAGCAGGATCAGCCCCCACGCCCAGGTGGACCGGGTGTACGCGCGGAACCGGCCGGGGTTGCGGGTGCGCCAGGAGAGGTTCTCCTTGAGCATCGGCCCCAGCAGCACGCCGATCAGCGGGTAACGGAAAATGGCCGAGAGGACGTACGCGATCGCCAGGCCGAGCGTGTAGAGCATGCCCGGCAGGTAGAAGTTCTTGGCGTCGCCGGACATCATCGCGAAGATCGCGCCGAACGCGACCCCGAAGACCCCGCTGAACGCGTGCTTCAGCGTCTCTTTGCGCACCAGCCGGGCCAGCGCGAGCAGCACGGTCAGACCGAGCGCGCCGATCGCCGCCAGGTGGATGTCGCGCTTGATCGTGTACAGCAGGACGAAGACCAGCCCGGGGACGGTGGTGTCCACCATGCCCCGCACCCCGCCGAACGCCTCCAGGAGCGCGGTGTCCGCCGCCGCCCTGCTCTGCGCGTCGGCGGCGGCGTCCTGATGATCGGTCGGGGTCGTCTTGTCGTCAGACGTCACCGGCTACTCCTGTCCGAGCGGTCGGAGTTCGTACTTCGGATTGAACAGCACCCGGCGCCCATGGCTCATGGAGATCCGGCCGGTGGCGATCAGCTTGCGGCCCGGTTCTATACCGATGATGGAGCGGCGGCCCAGCCACACCACGTCGAGGGCGGCCGTGCCGTCGAAGAGCTCCGCCTCCAGCGCGGGCACCCCGGCCCGCGGACGCAGCGTGACCGTGCGCAGTGTACCCGTCACCTTGACGATCTGCCGGTCGCCACAGTCACCGATCTTGGTACAGCCCGCGTCCTCCGCGTCCTGCTGGAGCTCTGCGGAGTGCAGCTCCTCCTGGGAGCTCGACAGCCGGTCGATCATCCGCCGGAAGCGGCCGACCGGCTTGTCACGCTTCCCGGGGGGCTGGGGTACGGAACTCATACGGCCAGCGTACCGGTGAGCCCCCGGCTCACCGCTCGAAGCGGTACCCCATCCCCGGCTCCGTAATGAAGTGCCGCGGATGGGCGGGGTCGTTCTCCAGCTTGCGGCGCAACTGCGCCATATACACGCGCAGGTAGTTGGTCTCGGTGCCGTAACTCGGGCCCCAGACCTCCTGGAGCAGCTGCTTCTGGCTGACGAGGCGGCCCTCGTTGCGCACCAGCACCTCCAGCAGATGCCATTCGGTGGGCGTCAGCCGGACGTCGCGGCCGTCGCGGTGGGCCTTCTTGGCGGCCAGGTCGACGCTGAAGCCGTCGGTCACGACGACCACCGCGGCGTCCGAAGGGCCGGAGGGCTCGGCGCGGCGGACGGCGGCGCGCAGCCGGGCCAGCAGCTCGTCCATGCCGAACGGCTTGGTGACGTAGTCGTCCGCCCCGGCGTCCAGCGCCTCGACCTTCTCGTCGGAGGTCTGACGCGCCGAGAGCACCAGGATCGGAACCCGGGTCCAGCCCCTCAGCCCCTTGATCACCTCCACGCCGTCCATGTCGGGCAGGCCCAGGTCGAGCACGACCACGTCGGGGTGGCGGGTGGCGGCGAGCTTGAGGGCGGTCGCGCCGTCCCCTGCGGCGTCGACCTCGTACTTGCGCGCCTTCAGGTTGATCACGAGGGCGCGTACGATCTGCGGCTCGTCGTCCACCACGAGCACCCGGTTCATCTGACGGCCTGCCTTTCCGTTGTGCCCTGCGGGTCGTGGCGCGGGCGGCCGGGGGCGGCCCGCAGGGTCAGCACCATGGTCATCCCGCCTCCGGGGGTGTCCTCCGCGGCCAGCGATCCGCCCATCGCCGCCACGAAGCCGCGGGCGACGGCGAGTCCGAGGCCGACGCCTGAGCCGCGCGGGGCGTCCCCGTAGCGCTGGAAGGGTTCGAAGATACGGTCCTTCGCGGCGTCCGGTACGCCCGGGCCCCGGTCGGCGACGCGCAGTTCGACCCGCTCGCCGAGCGCGCTCGCGGAGACCAGCACCGGCTGGTCCCGGGGGCTGTACTTCACCGCGTTCTCGACGATGTTGGCGACGCTGCGCTCCAGCAGTCCCGGGTCGACCTCGACCATCGGCAGGTCCTCGGGGATCTCCAGGGTGACACCGCTCTCGGGGACGCCGACGAGCGCCATCGGCACCACCTCGTCCAGGTCGATCTCCCTGATGAGGGGGGCGACGGTGCCGGTCTGGAGCCGGGACATGTCGAGCAGGTTGCCGACCAGGTGGTCGAGGCGGTCGGCGCCGTCCTCGATGCCCTCCAGCAGCTCCGCCTCGTCCTCCGCCGACCAGGCCACGTCGTCCGCGCGCAGGGACGTCACGGCCGCCTTGATGGCCGCGAGCGGGGTGCGCAGGTCGTGGCTGACGGCGGCGAGCAGCGCGGTGCGGATGCGGTTGCCCTCGGCCAGCTCACGGGCCCGCTCCGCCTCCCCCACCAGCCGCTGCCGGTCCAGTACGACGGCGGCCTGGGCGGCGAAGGCGGCCAGCACCCGGCGGTCCTCGGCGGGCAGCACCCGGCCGGACAGCGCGAGCGCCATGTGATCGCCGACGGGCATGTCCACGTCGGCGTCCTCGGGGCGCTCCGGCGGGGTTGCGCCCGCGGTGCCGCCGACGCTGCCCGCGCGGGTCCAGGGCGCGACATCGCTCTCCCGCTCCAGCAGGGCCACGGTGTCCATGCCGAAGGTCTCCCGGACCCGCTCCAGCAGCGCCTCCAGGCTGGTCTCCCCGCGCAGCACGCTGCCCGCGAGGAAGGACAGCACCTCGGACTCGGCGCGCAGCCTGGCGGCCTGATGGGTGCGGCGCGCGGCCAGGTCGACGACGGAGGCGACGCTGACCGCGACCGCCACGAAGATCACTATGGCGACGATGTTCTCGGGGTCGGCGATGGTCAGCGTGTGGGTGGGCGGGGTGAAGTAGTAGTTGAGCAGCAGCGATCCGACGGCCGCCGAGGCGAGGGCGGGCAGCATCCCGCCCAGCAGGGCCGCCAGCACGTTGAGGAACAGGAACAGCAGCACCTCGTTGGCGAAGCCGGGACCGGCGTCCGCGCTGAGCGTGGCGCCCGTGGCGGTGAGCGCCAGGGTGAGCAGCACGGGCCCGGCGATGCCCACCAGCCAGCCCGCGATCAGCCGGGAGCGGCCGAGCCGGGCGCCGCGCGCGACGGGCAGTCCGCGCCCCTTGGCGACCTCGTCGTGGGTGACGATGTGCACGTCCAGATCGGGGCCCGAGTCCCGGGCGACGGTCGCGCCCACGCCCGGCCCGAACACGTACTGCCACGCCTTGCGGCGGCTGGAGCCGAGCACGATCTGGGTGGCGTTGACGCCACGCGCGAACTCCAGCAGCGCGCCGGGGATGTCCTCCCCGATGACGTGGTGGTAGGTGCCGCCCAGGTCCTCGACCAGGGTGCGCTGGACCGCCAGCTCCTTCGGCGAGGCCGAGGTGAGGCCGTCGCTGCGGGCGATGTAGACGGCCAGGATCTCGCTGCCGGAGCCCTTGGCCGCCATCCGGGAGGCGCGCCGGATGAGCGTGCGTCCCTCGGGGCCGCCGGTGAGCCCGACGACGATGCGCTCGCGCGCCTGCCAGGTGGAGCGGATGCTGTGCTCGTCGCGGTACTGCTGGAGGTATTCGTCCACCCGGTCGGCGGTCCACAGCAGGGCCAGCTCGCGCAGCGCGGTGAGGTTCCCGGGCCGGAAGTAGTTGGACAGCGCGGCGTCGACCTTGTCGGGCGCGTAGATGTTGCCGTGCGCCATGCGGCGGCGCAGCGCCTGGGGCGACATGTCGACCAGCTCGATCTGGTCGGCGCGGCGCACCACCTCGTCGGGGACGGTCTCCCGCTGCCGTACGCCCGTTATCGACTCGACCACGTCGCCCAGCGACTCCAGGTGCTGGATGTTGACGGTGGAGACGACGTCGATCCCGGCCTTCAGCAGCTCCTCGACGTCCTGCCAGCGCTTGGCGTTGCGGGAGCCGGGGACGTTGGTGTGGGCCAGCTCGTCGACGAGCGCGACGTCGGGGCCGCGGGCGAGCACCGCGTCCACGTCCATCTCGGTGAACGCGGCGCCGCGGTACTCCAGCTCCCGGCGCGGCACCTCCTCCAGGCCGTGCATCATCACCTCGGTGCGGCGGCGGCCGTGGTGCTCCACGAAGCCGACCACGAGGTCGGTGCCCCGCTCGACCCGGCGGTGCCCTTCGGACAGCATCGCGTAGGTCTTGCCGACGCCCGGCGCCGCGCCGAGGTAGATCCGAAGCTTGCCGCGTCCCATGCCCCTATTTTCCCTGTTCGCTTATTTATCGAGCCGGTGGAGCGCGATGTTCAGCTCCAGCACGTTGACCCGCGGCTCGCCGAGGAAGCCGAGGGAACGCCCCTCGGTGTGGTCCTCCACCAGCCGGGCCACCTCGGCGCGGGGCAGCCCGTTGGCCCTGGCCACGCGGGTCACCTGGAGGGTGGCGTACGCGGGCGAGATGTCCGGGTCGACGCCGGAGGCGGAGGCGGTGACCGCGTCCGCGGGTACGGCGGCGGGCGAGACCCCGTTGAAGGCGGCGATCTGACCGCGGCGCTCCTTGATCGATCGCGTCAGCACCGTGCTGTCGGCGGCGAGGTTGGACCCGCCGGAGACGATGATCTTGTACTGGGTGTTGATGGTGTTGGTGCCCACCGCCGAGGGGCGGGGCTGGAAGTACTTCGGGTCCGGCAGCGGGTTCCCGTCCTTGTCCTTGCGGTCGAGGGTGTACGTCTGGCCGATGAGCGGGGAGCCCACGGTCCTGCCGTCCGCCCGCACCTCGGAGCCGTTGGCCCGGTGTGGGAAGGCGGCCTGCGCGATGCCGGTGACGGCGAGCGGATAGAGCACCCCGCAGAGCACCGTGAGGGCGAGCAGGGCGCGCAGGGCGGCGCCCGCCAGCCGGGCGGTGGAGCGTGCTGTGCCGTGCGGAAGAGTCATGGTCTTTACGTCACCCGAGGCCCGGTATGAGGGAGATGAGCAGGTCGATGAGTTTGATGCCGATGAACGGGGCGATGAGCCCGCCCAGGCCGTACAGGGCGAGGTTGCGGCGCAGCATCCGGTCGGCGCTCATCGGGCGGTAGCGCACGCCCTTGAGGGCGAGCGGCACCAGCGCGACGATGATCAGCGCGTTGAAGATGACGGCCGACAGGATCGCGGACTGGGCCGAGGCCAGGTGCATGATGTTGAGCGCGTCCAGGCCCGTGTAGCCCGCCACGCCGGCGAACATCGCGGGGATGATCGCGAAGTACTTGGCGACGTCGTTGGCGATCGAGAAGGTGGTCAGCGCGCCGCGTGTGATCAGCAGCTGTTTGCCGATCTCCACGATCTCGATGAGCTTGGTCGGGTTGGAGTCCAGGTCGACCATGTTCCCGGCCTCCTTGGCGGCCGAGGTGCCGGTGTTCATGGCCACGCCGACGTCGGCCTGGGCGAGCGCCGGGGCGTCGTTGGTGCCGTCGCCGGTCATCGCGACCAGCTTGCCGCCCGCCTGCTCGCGCTTGATGAGCGCCATCTTGTCCTCGGGCGTGGCCTCCGCCAGGAAGTCGTCCACCCCCGCTTCGTCCGCGATGGCCCGGGCGGTCAGCGGGTTGTCACCGGTGATCATCACGGTCTTGATGCCCATCCGGCGCAGCTCGTCGAACCGCTCCCGCATGCCCTCCTTGACGACGTCCTTGAGGTGGATGACGCCCAGTACACGCGCGCCCCGGTCGTCCAGGGTGGCCACGAGCAGCGGGGTGCCGCCCGCCGCCGAGATCGCGTCGGCCTGCTCCCGCGCGTCGTCCGAGCCCCGTCCGCCGCATTCGGCGACCCAGCCGGTGACCGCGGCGGCCGCGCCCTTGCGGACCTTGGTGCCGTCCATGTCGACGCCGGACATCCGGGTCTGGGCGGTGAAGGGCACGAAGGCGGCGTGGCCCAGTTCGCCCTCGTGGCGGGCCCGCAGGCCGTACGCCTCCTTGGCGAGGACGACGATCGAGCGGCCCTCGGGCGTCTCGTCGGCGAGCGAGGACAGCTGGGCCGCGTCCGCCAGCTCCTCCTCGGTGGTCCCGTCGACGGGGACGAACGCGGCGGCCTGCCGGTTGCCGAGCGTGATCGTGCCGGTCTTGTCGAGCAGCAGCGTGGAGACGTCGCCCGCGGCCTCGACCGCGCGGCCGGACATGGCGAGGACATTGCGCTGCACCAGCCGGTCCATGCCCGCGATGCCGATGGCGGAGAGCAGGGCGCCGATGGTGGTGGGGATGAGGCAGACCAGCAGCGCGGTGAGCACGACCATCGTCTGCTCGGCGCCCGCGTGGATCGCGAACGGCTGGAGGGTGACGACGGCGAGCAGGAAGACGATGGTGAGCGAGGCGAGCAGGATGTTGAGCGCGATCTCGTTCGGGGTCTTCTGCCGCGCCGCGCCCTCGACCAGGTTGATCATCCGGTCGATGAAGGTCTCCCCGGGCCTCGTCGTGATCTTGATGACGACGCGGTCGGAGAGCACCTTCGTACCGCCGGTGACCGCGGACCGGTCGCCGCCGGACTCGCGGATGACCGGCGCCGACTCACCTGTGATGGCCGACTCGTCGACGGACGCCACGCCCTCGACGACATCACCGTCGCCCGGGATGACGTCGCCCGCCTCGCAGACCACGAGGTCGCCGACGCGCAGCGCGGTGCCGGGCACCCGCTCCTCGCCGCCGTCCGCGAGCCGCCGGGCCTGGGTGTCGGTCTTGGCCTTGCGCAGCGTATCGGCCTGGGCCTTGCCCCGGCCCTCGGCGACGGCCTCGGCGAGATTGGCGAAGATCACCGTCAGCCAGAGCCAGACCGCGATCGCCCAGCCGAACCAGTCGCCCGGGGTCGTCACGGCCAGCGCGGTGGTGAGCACCGAGCCGATCTCCACGACGAACATCACCGGGGACTTCGCCAGCACCCGCGGATCGAGCTTGCGGAAGGCGTCCGGCAGCGAGGTGAGCAGCTGCCTGGGGTCGAACAGGCCGCCGGAGACCCGGCCGCCGCCCGGATCGTGCTGGTGCGGGTGCTCGCTGCCGGAGGCGGGGCGTACGGGGGTGGTGGTGCTCATGAGAGTCCCTCCGCCATCGGGCCAAGGGCCAGGGCCGGGAAGTAGGTGAGACCGGTGACGATCAGGATCGCGCCGACGAGCAGCCCCGCGAAGAGCGGCTTCTCGGTGCGCAGGGTGCCCGCCGTCTCGGGTACGGGCTTCTGCTCGGCGAGCGAACCGGCCAGCGCCAGGATGAAGACCATCGGCAGGAAGCGGCCGAGCAGCATCGCGAGGCCCAGCGTGGTGTTGTACCAGTCGGTGTTGGCGTTCAGGCCCGCGAAGGCGGAGCCGTTGTTGTTGGCTCCGGAGGTGAAGGCGTACAGCACCTCCGAGAAGCCGTGCGCCCCGCTGTGGCCCGCCGCGTCGCCCGCGGTGTTGAGGATCGAGTGGGGCGGGGTGGACATCACCACGGACAGGGCGGTGAAGCAGAGCGCCAGCGCCGGGGTGACCAGGATGTAGCACGCGGCGAGCTTGATCTCGCGGGAGCCGATCTTCTTGCCCAGGTACTCGGGCGTGCGGCCGACCATGAGCCCCGCGATGAAGACCGCGATCACGGCCATGACGAGCATGCCGTAGAGACCGGAGCCCACCCCGCCGGGGGCGATCTCGCCGAGCATCATGCCCAGCAGCGCGATGCCGCCGCCGAAGCCGGTGAGGGAGGAGTGCATGGCGTCCACCGCGCCGGTGGAGGTCAGCGTCGTACTCGTCGCGAAGATCGAGGAAGCGCCGGCCCCGAACCGCTGCTCCTTGCCCTCCATCGCGGCGCCCGCGGCCTGGAGGGCCGGGCCGCCGTGGTGGAACTCGGTCCACATCATCAGCGCCGTGAAGCCGAGCCAGATCAGGCCCATGGCGGCGAGGATCGCGTACCCCTGCCGGACGTTCCCGACGAGCACGCCGAAGGTGCGGGTCAGCGAGAACGGGATGACCAGGATCAGGAAGATCTCGAAGAGGTTGGTGAAGGGGTTCGGGTTCTCGAACGGGTAGGCGGAGTTGGCGTTGAAGAAGCCGCCGCCGTTGGTGCCGATCTCCTTGATCGCCTCCTGCGAGGCGACCGCGCCGCCGTTCATCTGCTGGCTGTCGCCGGTGAGCTGCCCGACCTCGTGGATGCCGGCGAAGTTCTGGATGGCCCCGGACGCCACCAGCACGACCGCGGCGATCACCGCCATCGGGATCAGGACGCGGACGGTGGTGCGTACCAGGTCGGCCCAGAAGTTGCCCAGCTCGCCGGTGCGGGAGCGGGCGAAGCCCCGGACGAGCGCGATGGCCACCGCGATGCCGACGGCCGCCGACAGGAAGTTCTGCACCGCGAGCCCGGCCGTCTGGACGACATGGCCCATGGTCTGCTCGCCCGCGTAGCTCTGCCAGTTGGTGTTGGAGACGAAGGACGCGGCGGTGTTGAACGCCTGCGCCGGGGTGATAGACGAGAAGCCGAGCGAGAGCGGCAGAACGCCCTGGATCCGCTGGAGCAGATACAGGAAGAGCACGCTGACACCGGAGAAGGCGAGCACCCCGCGCAGATACGCGGGCCAGCGCATCGCGGTGTCCGGGTCGGCGCCGATGCAGCGGTAGATCCACCGCTCGGCCCGCAGATGCTTGTCCGAGCGGTAGACGGCGGCCAGGTAGTCGCCGAGCGGCCGGTACACCAGGGCGAGCGCGCCGATGAGCGCGGCGAGCTGGAGCACCGCGGCGAGTTCGGAACTCATGATGCCCTCAGAACCTCTCGGGGAAGAGGAGGGCGAGGACCAGATAGCCCAGCAGTGCGACGGCCACGACCAGGCCGACGACGTTCTCGGCGGTCACAGCTTCGTCACCCCTTTGGCGACGAGGGCCACCAGCGCGAACACCGCGAGTATGGCGACGACGAAGGCCAGATCGGCCATCGTGGGCTCCTAGAGGATCGGTGGAGTGCTGTCCTCTTGAGGAAACCCCTGTTCGGAGCGTGTGAGCCCGCCGTTGACGGCTCCCTTACGGCGCCGGGCGCCCTCTTGACGCCTCCCTGACGCATTCGGGCCCGCGGGCCTGACGGCGTCAGGACCCGCAGCTACGAAATAGCCGGTGGGCCGTACTCCGCAGAGAAAAGTACGGCCCACCGGTAGAACGCTCACATCAGCCGAGCCTTACGCCGGGGACTCAGCCGGATGCGAGCGAGCAGCCCGCCAGAGCGTCAAGACCGGAGGGGGCGGTCGAGCCCTGGCGGGAGAATGAGATCTTGATGCGGTCGATCGTGGACTTCCGCTTGTCGGCCAGCGGGCCCAGGATCGCGTTCTGCACGAAGTTCGGGCCGCCCTCGCCCGCGGAGCTCGCGAGTCTCTTGTTGGCCTCGCTGAGCTGGGTGTCCAGCAGCGCGAGGTTGCGGTCCACCTCCGCCTGGGCGGCGGCCGGGACGTCGCCGACCTGCCCCGCGACGTCCGGGCAGCTGATCGTCTGGCCGGAGCCGGCGCCCGCGTCGGCACCCGCGTCCGCGCCCGCACCGGCGCCCGCGTCGGCACCGGTCTCCGCCGCCGGGTCGGCCGAGGCCGCGCCGCTCGCGGCGGCGGTCGGGCTCGCCCCGGCGCCCGCCCCGGCGTCGCCGCCGGACAGCGTGCACTCGGCGAGCGTGTCCAGGCCGGTCGGCTTCTCGGCCCGGCGCCCGATGGAGATCGCGATGCGGTCGAGGGTCGACTTCCGCTTGTCCGCCAGCGGACCGAGGATCGCGTTCTGCACGAAGTTCGGGCCGCCCTCGCCCTGGCTCGTGCTGAGCCGCTTGTTCGCCTCGGCGAGCTGGGTGTCCAGGAGGGCGAGGTTGCGGTCCACCTCCGCCTTGGCCTCCGCGGGAATCTCCGGAAGAGATCCCTCAACGGCGGGGCAGCTGATCGAGGACGCGGCCTTGACCTGCGCCTTGTCACTGCCACTGCTGTCGTCCTGACCCGCCATGGCGGCTCCCACCGCGACGGACGCACAGGTAATACCGCCGATCACACCGGCGACGACGATCCGCCGACGGTGAAGTAACGGAAGCCCTCGGGACATTGATCACTCACCTCGTTGAGGTTGGACAGGGGGTGTGCCCGTCGCGCCCGCTCTCCCACTACCGCGGGCGCGCCGGGGGTCTCTCGCCCATCAGTACGCCCCGGGTGGCACGGGTGTTCAACGCGGTGCGAAAAAAGTCCGAAGGGGCCCGGGAAGTCTCCCCGGGCCCCTTCGGACCTGGTCTTGGCGGCTCGGTGCGGGGTCAGCGCACCTCGGTGATCTCCGGACCGCGCTGGAGCTGGTCGGCGCCGCCCGCGAACCGCGAGCCCTGCGCCTCGTCCTGCTGCACCCCGTCGGGCACCATCTGCGCGTCGTTCGGCAGCTTGAGCACGATCGGGTCGCGCGGGGCCATCGGGCCCTCACCGCGCACCACGACGGTGTCCTGGAAGATCGCCTCCAGCAGGCTGCCGGTCTCGGGCTGCACGGCGCCCTGCCCGGAGATCACTCCGCGCAGGAACCAGCGGGGCCCGTCGACGCCGATGAAGCGCACCACCTGGACGCCGTTCTTGCCGTCCGGCAGCTGCACCGGCACCTGGGCCCGCAGCTCCCAGCCGAGCGGGCCCTCGACCTCGTCCACCACACCGCCCTGCTGGGTGATGCCGGTGGCGATCTCGTCCCGCACCTCGGTCCAGATGCCTTCCTTCTTCGGCGCGGCGAACGCCTGGAGCTGCACGGCGCTGTCCCGCAGCACCACGGTCGCGGCCACGATCGCGTCCCCCGCGACCTCCACCCGCAGCTCCATGCCCTCGACACCGGGCACGAACATGCCGCCGAGGTCCACCCGGCCCTCGCCGGGCTCCCGCACCTCGGCCACGTCCCACGGGCCGTCGGGGCGCGGCGCGGGAGGCAGGCTCACCCTGGGAGCCTCCGCGTCGCCCTCGTCGTCGAGGCCCGCCTCGTCCTCCGCGTCCTCGGCCAACTCCTCGGAGGCCACGTCGAGCGACTCGACGTCCTCCTCGCTGCGCTTGCGGCGACGTCCGAACACGTCATCGTCCTTCCCGGTCGGAACCGACCGAAGCGTATCCATTCCCACCCGTTGTGCCGTCCACGGCGGCATGACCGCCGGTGGACCCGAAGCCCCCTTCGGCCCGCGCCGACCCGGGAAGCTCCGCCACCTCCTGGAAGCGCACCTTCTCGACCTGCTGGACGACCATCTGGGCGATCCGGTCGTAGGGCTCGAACCGCACGCTCTCGCGCGGGTCGAGGTTGACCACGATCACCTTGATCTCTCCACGGTACCCGGCATCGATGGTCCCCGGGGCATTCACCATGGCGACCCCGCAGCGGGCGGCGAGTCCGGACCTCGGATGCACGAAGGCGGCATACCCCTCCGGGAGCGCGATAGACACTCCGGTGGGCAGAACCGCGCGCTCCCCCGGGGCCAGCTCCGCCGCTTCGGTGGTCACGAGATCGGCACCGGCGTCCCCCGGGTGGGCATACCCCGGGATCGGCACCTGGGGGTCCACCCTTCGGATCAGCACGTCCACCGGTACGGGAGTCACGGATTCACCTCGAATGCGCGCGCGACCTTCACCTGATCCGGGTCGGCGAGCGCCGCGTTGATCTCCTCCGACCGTCCGTTGTTGATGAAGTGGTCGACCTGCACCTCTATGAAGAGGGCCTCCGCGCGCACCGCTACGGGCCCCTCGGGCCCCCCGATGCGGCCCGTGGCCGCGCAGTAGATCTTGCGGCCGTGCACGGCGGTCACCCGTGCCTCCAGATGCAGCACGGTGCCGACGGGCACCGGCCGGACGAAGTCCGTCTCCAGCCGCCCGGTCACGGCGATCACGCGCTGGAGCCAGTTGAGCGACCCGAGCGTCTCGTCGAGCGCCGCGGTCAGCACCCCGCCGTGGGCCAGGCCGGGCGCGCCCTGGTGGGCCGCGTCCACGGTGAACTCGGCCGTGAGGCCGACGCCCTCCCCCGCCCGCACGCGCAGGCGCAGGCCCCCGCTCTGCTCGCCACAGCCGAAGCACTGGTCGTAGTGCGCGCCGAGGAGCTCCCCTGGCGCGGGCGCGTCGGGATGGCGCACGGGTGCCGTGGCGCCGTCCGGCGGCTTCAGCACTGTCGTTCTTCCACTCACAACGGCTGACCTTACCCGCGGGAGATGCCCCGGCAGGCGGCCATGCCAAGCTGATACGCATGCAGCCTTACGACGAACGTCTGACCGCGCCCCGTTCATGGTGGTTCATCGCGATTCTGATCGGGCTCGCCACGGCGTTGATCCTGCTGCCGTTCGGCACGCTGCCGATGCTCGGCGGGCTGATCGGGGGCGCGGCGCTGGCGTGTGTCGTGGTGAGTTCGTACGGCTCGGCCCGGGTGCGGGTGGTGGCGGGCTCCCTGGTCGCGGGAGAGGCCAGGATCCCGGTGTCGGCCCTCGGGAGCCCCGAGGTGCTGGACGCCGCCGAGGCGGCCGCCTGGCGTACGTACAAGGCCGATCCGCGGGCCTTCATGCTGCTGCGGAGCTACATCCCCACCGCGCTGCGGGTGGAGGTCACGGACCCGGAGGACCCGACGCCGTACGTGTACGTCTCCACCCGGGACCCGGAGGGCCTGGCGGCGGCACTGACGGCCGTACACGCCTGACGAGCGCCCAGGGCGCTAGGGAGCGTCCTGAGGGCCCGGCTGCGGGGGCGGCAGCTCGCCCGGGGCCGCAGGCGGCTCGCCGGGGGTCTCGGGGGCGCTCGGGGACGGGGGAAGGGCGTCCCAGGACACCTGGCGCTCGCGCAGATCCTTGCGGATCTTGCGCGCGAGTCTTCTGGTGTCGCGCCGGTTCATCGCCGCGCCCACGGCCGCGCCGACCATGAAGGGCGCCAGGACGGGCAGATTCCGGAAGCTCCTCTTCAGCACCTGCTGGCGCAGCTCGCGCTTCATATGGACGTTCAGCGCGGCGTTGAGGCTGCTGGGGACCGTGGGGTCAAAACCGCGCTCCTCGGACCATGCGCTGAGGTAGATGGTGGCCCGCTGCCGCAGGGTTCCCGGCGCCCGCACTCCGTAGACCTCGTGCAGCTCGGCGATGAGCTTGAACTCTATGGAGGCCACGCCGACGATCTCGGCGGCCAGCTCGGTGGGCATGGCGGGCGGGGTGGGCAGCATCGCCGCGGCACCGACGCCCGCACCCACGGTGGAGGTGCCGTGCACCGCACCCGCCACCAGCTTGTCCGCGATCTCCTCCGGGCCGAGCCCGGGGAACTGTCTGCGGAGCGCCGCGAGATCGCGGACCGGAATGCGCGGGGCGTTCACCGCGATCCGGTCGGCGACCGCGTACACCCCCGCCCGGGCACGGTCACCGCCCTGCCTGACGCCGCGGCTCAGGGCGGCCGCGAGCGAGGCCACCCGGCCCCGCTCGACATGCGCCTTGTCCCCGCCGTCGTGCTCCGCGTCCACGACTGGCCTGCGGCTCAGGCCGCGCAGTCGCGGCAGATCGGCTGGCCGTTCTTGGTCTCGTTGGCCAGCTGGCTGCGGTGGTGCACGAGGAAGCAGCTCATGCAGGTGAACTCGTCTGCCTGGCGGGGCAGCACCCGCACGGACAGCTCCTCGTTGGAGAGGTCCGCGCCGGGCAGCTCCAGGCCCTCGGCCTGCTCGAACTCGTCGACGTCGACCGTGGACGCCGACTTGTCGTTCCGCCGGGCCTTGAGTTCCTCGATGCTGTCCTCGTTGACGTCATCGTCGGTCTTGCGTGGGGTGTCGTAATCCGTTGCCATGTCGCTCTCCCCCTCTGGGTGTCTGCGGTGTCTCAGCGCTCGTAACGCGTGAGAGGCCGGACTTGTGCCCGACCTGAGGCGGAGATTTTGCCTCACATCAAGGTCTGTTACTCAATCGACACCCAACCGCACCCCTGAAGAGGTGATCGGGTTGGATGGCCATCGGGACCGTACACGGTCCGAATGTCGCACTCTCATGCGCCATGACGTGTACTTCCCGTGATCACGGTGCCTGAAAACCCGGATTTTTACGGCTTTCCGGCAACCGGCACGATCACGCAGAGTGTATGGCTTGAAAATCGCCCATGTGATCGATCACACACGATACAGGCGGTGGGCGGATCACGAAAATTCCGCCCAAAGCGAACACCTCACGAGGGTACCCCCGCCGTCGCCGTTCCGCGCTCAGACCGGGAGCACCACCCGCATCACCAGGCCACCTCCCTCCCTCGGCTCCGCCGCGATGCGGCCGCCGTGGGCGCGCGCCACCGAGCGGGCGATCGACAGCCCGAGGCCCACGCCCTTGTCGCTGCCGGTGCGCTCGGTGCGCAGCCTGCGGAAGGGCTCGAAGATGTTGTCCATCTCGTACGCCGGGATCACCGGACCGGTGTTCGAGACCACCAGCAGCGCCTGTCCCTGCCGCACCTCGGTGGTGACCTCCACCCAGCCGTGGTCCGGGACGTTGTAACGCACCGCGTTCTGTACCAGGTTCAGCGCGATCCGCTCCAGCAGCACCCCGTTGCCCTGGACCACGGCGGCCGCCCGGTCGCCCCGGATCTCCACGCCCTTGGCCTGGGCCTCGGTCCTGACCTGTTCGAGGGCCTGGGAGGCGACCTCGGCGAGATCCACCGGCTTGCGGTCCACGATCTCGTTGTCGCTGCGGGCCAGCAGCAGCAGACCCTCCACCAGCTGCTCGCTGCGCTCGTTGGTCGCCAGCAGCGTCTTGCCGAGCTGGACCAGCTCCGGGGACGCCTGCGGATCGGACAACTGCACCTCCAGCAGGGTGCGGTTGATCGCCAGCGGGGTGCGCAGCTCGTGCGAGGCGTTCGCGACGAACCGCTGCTGCGCGGTGAACGCCCGGTCCAGCCGCTCCAGCATCTCGTCGAAGGTGTCCGCCAGCTCCTTCAGCTCGTCGTCCGGGCCGTCCAGCTCGATCCGGCGGGACAGGTCCGAGCCCGCCACCTGACGCGCCGTACGGGTGATGCGGCCCAGCGGCGACAGCACCCGCCCGGCCATGGCGTAGCCGAACGCGAACGCGACCACGGCGAGCCCCAGCAGCGCCAGCAGCGAACGGCGCAGCAGCCCGTCCAGGGCGTAGTCGCGCTGCTGGGACATGCACTGGGCCACCGCGCGGTTGAACGCGTCGTTGTTGCCCTGGCTCGGCAGATGGCAGGTGTCGGACGGCTTGTAGTCGATCCGCACGATCTGGAGCGGGAACTCGCTGCCCCGGCGGATGGCGTCCGCCGCCAGCAGATAGATGATCGTCAGCAGCACCACACCGGCGATCAGGAACATCCCGCCGTACAGCAGGGTGAGCCGTATCCGGATGGTGGGGCGCAGCCAGGGGTTGGGCGGCGAGGTGTGCTGCGGGTCCCAGCTGGGCTTGGGCGGGGCGGCGGGCGGGAGCGGAGTCGTGGCCATGCCCGGTCAGATCCGGTAACCCGAGCCGGGGACGGTGACGATCACCGCGGGCTCGCCGAGCTTGCGCCGGAGCGTCATGACGGTCACCCGCACGACGTTGGTGAACGGGTCCGTGTTCTCGTCCCAGGCCTTCTCCAGCAGCTGCTCGGCGGAGACCACGGCGCCCTCGCTGCGCATCAGGACCTCCAGCACCGCGAACTCCTTCGGCGCCAGCTGGATCTCCTTGCCGTCCCGGAACACCTCGCGCCGGTTGGGGTCCAGCTTGATCCCGGCCCGCTCCAGGACCGGCGGCAGGGCGACGGTCGTACGGCGGCCGAGCGCCCGCACCCGGGCGATCAGCTCGCTGAAGGCGAACGGCTTGGGGAGGTAGTCGTCGGCGCCGATCTCCAGCCCCTCGACGCGGTCGCTGACGTCGCCGGAGGCGGTGAGCATCAGGACGCGGGTGGGCATGCCGAGTTCGACGATCTTGCGGCACACGTCGTCACCGTGGACGAGCGGCAGGTCACGGTCGAGGACCACGACGTCGTAGTCGTTGACGGCGATGCGCTCCAGGGCGGCGGCACCGTCATACACGACGTCGACAGCCATGGCCTCCCGGCGCAGTCCGGTGGCCACCGCGTCGGCGAGCAGTTGCTCGTCCTCGACGACGAGTACACGCACGTCGTTCGTCCTTCCCTCATGGCCGCGGCGGGCTCTCGTGCTCCACAGCGTTCGGCGCCTCCATCCTGCCTCGAAGTCTCATAAACCGGCGGTAAGAGGCGCCGGGGCCGGGAGCGGACGGCCGGCTTCACGATGAACGGGGGCAGACTTCAAGATCATCAAGAAACTTTTGGCGCCGGAGGTTTCCCCTCCGAGCGGGGTGGGGAGGACGACTGCACACCCCGCGATCACGCCCTGTATGTGGCTACCTCTTGATGCCGCTGCCACCCTCAGGGATTCACGTACGTGATCGCTCCCGCCGTCGGCACACCCCCGTGCCACCGACCCACGACGAGGGGGCGCACCATGGACGCGTTCACCGCAGGCATTCTGCAGCGTATAGAGACCACCCAGTCCGATCTGACCCGCGCCCGCGAGACGGGCGACGACTTCCTCGCCGATGTGGAGCTGGCGGAGCTGGAAGACCTCCGTCGTCTCGCCGCCGAGCATGGCGTGGAAGTAAGCGCCGCCTGATCCAGGTTGTCTGATCCAGTGCGCCGCCGTTCGTTGTCGGCGGCTTGATCACCCGGTGTGACGGAGAAGATCCAGCTCCGGTACGCCGTTCTCCTGAGCACATCCGGCACGACCACGCCGAAGCGCCCCGGTGCCCTCCTGGCACCGGGGCGCTTCGCGTGCCCGGGAAGGGTGGCCCCTGGCGTCAGTCGTGCCAGGCGCCCAGGTCGTCCAGCAGGGTCTGGAGCGGTTCGAAGAGGCCGGGGGCTGCGGCGATGGTCAGCTCCGTCGAGGCGGCGATGCCCGGCCGTCCGCCGGTGAGGGCGCCCGCCTCGCGGGCTATGAGGGCACCGGCCGCGTAGTCCCAGGGGTTGAGCCCGCGCTCGTAGTACGCGTTGAGGCGGCCGCAGGCCACGTCGCACAGGTCGATGGCGGCCGATCCGCCGCGCCGGATGTCGCGCACCTGGGGCAGCAGCTCGTTCAGGACCCTGGCCTGCCCGATGCGGCGCTCGCGCACATAGCCGAAGCCGGTGCCGATCAGCGCCTGCTCGAAGGGGGGCGCGGGGCGCACCCGCACCCGCTCCCCGTCCGCGTACGCGCCCTGGCCGACCACCGCGTGGTACGTCTCGCCGCGCATCGGCGCCGCCACCACGCCGACGACCGGCTCGCCGTCCCGCTCGACGGCGATGCTGACCGCCCAGGACGGGAGGCCGTAGAGGTAGTTCACCGTGCCGTCGATCGGGTCGATCACCCAGCGGACGCCGCTGCTGCCCTCGCTGCTCGCGCCCTCCTCGCCGAGCACCCCGTCCTGCGGGCGGTGCTGAGCGAGGAAGTCCGTGATCAGCTTCTCGGAGGCGACGTCCATCTCGGTGACGACGTCGATCGGGCTGGACTTGGTGGCGGCCACGCCGAGGTCGGCCGGGCGGCCGTCGCGCAGCAGGTCCCCGGCCCTGCGGGCGACCTCCAGGGCCAGATCGAGCAGTTCGGCGTTGAGCGAGTCGGTCATCGTGCTCCTTAGCGGATTACCCGTGCGTCCTGTGTGTGCGCGTGCGACGGCCCTGGAGATCCGTCGGCGGTTCCCCTCAGTCGGCCCCGGCGGCCGCGGGGCGCGGCGCGCGGGCCGGGCAGCAGCCCACCGGGCAGAGGTCGTGGCTGGGGCCCAGGGCGCCCAGCGCACAGCGCTCGGGCGCCGTCGGGGCGTCCCCGGCGGCGAACCGCTCGGTGGCCGCGCGCTCCAGCAGCAGATCGCGCACCGCCGCCGCGAACCGCGGATCGGCGCCGACGGTCGAGGCGCGGGCGACCGGGAGTCCCAGCTCGGCCGCCTTGGCGGCCGCCTCGGTGTCCAGGTCGTACTTGACCTCCATGTGGTCCGAGACGAAGCCGATCGGGACCATCACGGCCGCGGGCACGCCCTCGCCGTGCAGCTCCTCCAGGTGGTCGCAGATGTCCGGCTCCAGCCAGGGGATGTGCGGAGCGCCGCTGCGGGACTGGTACACCAGCCGCCAGGGGTGCTCGGCGCCGGTCTCCTCGCGCACCGCCTCGGCGATCAGCCGGGCGACGTCGAGGTGCTCGGCGACGTACGCACCGCCCTCGCCGTGCTCCCCGACCGGCCCGGAGGTGTCCGCGGCGGCGGTCGGGATGGAGTGGGTGGTGAAGGCCAGATGCGCGCCCGCCCGCAGCCCCTCGGGCAGCTCGGCGAGCGCGGCGAGCGTCGCGTCCACCATGGGCCGGACGAAGCCGGGGTGGTTGAAGTAGTGCCGCAGCTTGTCCACCCGCGGCAGCGGCAGCCCCTCGCCCTCCAGGGCGGCGAGCGCGTCCGCGAGGTTCTCGCGGTACTGGCGGCAGCCCGAGTACGAGGCGTACGCGCTGGTGGCGAGCACCGCGATGCGGCGGTGGCCGTCCGTGACCATCTCGCGCAGGGTGTCGGTCAGATACGGGGCCCAGTTGCGGTTGCCCCAGTAGATGGGCAGGTCCAGCGCGTGCTCGGCGAAGTCCTCGCGCAGCGCGTGCAGCAGCTCGCGGTTCTGCGCGTTGATCGGGCTGACGCCGCCGAACAGGAAGTAGTGCTGCCCGACCTCCTTGAGCCGCTCCCGGGGGATGCCCCGGCCCCGCGTGACGTTCTCCAGGAACGGCACGACGTCCTCCGGGCCCTCGGGCCCGCCGAAGGAGAGCAACAGCAGGGCGTCGTACGGGGCGGGGGATGGCTGGGCTGGCTGTTCCGGCATGGTGCCGATCCTGCCACCAGCCCCGGACCGGCGGGAAATGCCCCTGTGCGGGCCCCGGGGTGACCGTAAGCTGTATCAGCTTCGACGTTCCTTACTCCCGCTTCAGCCTCCGCGCCCCCGCCGACCTGCCCTCTTTCCTCCCGCTGTTCCGTTCCGCCGTCCCCCCGTTCCGTCCTGCCGCCCTGCCCGCCCGCGGAGGCCCCCGCCATGCCCGGACCCAGTCCCTACCGTGTGATCTTCGCCGCCCCCGGCGCCAAGGCGTTCTCCGTGGCCGGGTTCATCGGGCGGATGACCGTCGCCATGACGAGCATCGGCGTGGTCACGATGGTCTCCCAGCTCACCGGGCGGTACGGGCTGGCGGGCGCGCTGGCGGCCACCCTCGCGCTGTCCGTCGCCGTCATCGGCCCGCAGACCTCCCGGCTGGTCGACCAGTACGGCCAGCGCCGGGTGCTGCGCCCCGCGGCCCTGCTCACGCTCACGTCCCTGGCCGGGCTGCTGCTGGCGGCCCACCGGGGCTGGCCGGACTGGACGCTGTTCGTGTTCGCCGCCACGGCGGGCTGTGTCCCGAGCGTCGGGTCGATGGTGCGGGCCCGCTGGGCGGCCATCCACCAGGACGCGCCGCGTGAACTGCACGCGGCGTACTCCTGGGAGGCCATCGTCGACGAGTGCTGCTTCATCCTCGGGCCGATGATCTCGATCGGGCTGTCCACCGCCTGGTTCCCGGAGGCGGGTCCGCTGCTCGCGGGCTGCTTCCTCGCCGTCGGCGTCTTCTGGCTCACCGCGCAGCGGGCCACCGAGCCCGCGCCGCATCCGCGCGGGCCGCACACCGGTGGCTCCGCGCTGCGCTCGCGCGCGCTTCAGGTGCTGGTGCTGACCTTCGTCGCGGTCGGCACGATCTTCGGGGCTATCGACGTGGCGACCGTGGCGTTCGCCGAGGACGAGGGGCACAAGGCGGCGGCCAGTCTGGTCCTGGCGGTGTACGCGCTGGGCTCGTGCGCCGCGGGAGCCGTCTTCGGGCTGCTGCCGCTGAAAAGATCACTCTCTTTCCGCTGGTTACTGGGTATTTGTGCGATGGCCGTGAGTATGATCCCCCTCCAACTGGTCGGGAACCTCTCGTTTCTGGCCGTGGCGCTCTTTGTCGCGGGCCTGGCCGTCGCACCGACGATGGTCACGACCATGGCCCTCGTCGAACAGCACGTACCACGCGCACATCTGACCGAGGGCATGACGTGGGTGAGCACCGGGCTCATGGTCGGAGTGGCGCTCGGCTCGTCGGCCACCGGAGGGGTGGTGGACGCCGCCGGGGCCCGTGCGGGGTACGCGGTGCCGGCCGTGGCCGGGGCGCTCGCGGCGGCGGTGGCGTTCCTCGGGTACCGCCGGCTCCGGCCGGCGCCACAGCGGGAGGGGTCGGGTGCGGATGGCCGTCAAGACCGTAAGAACCGAGCGGAACAGCGTGTGGCGTAACTGGGCGGGGAACGTCATCGCCCGGCCCGTACGGAGCGTGGCCCCCTCCTCCACCCAGGAGCTGGCCGAGGCGGTGCGGCAGGCCGTGGCGGACGGCCTGCGCGTCAAGCCGGTGGGCACCGGCCACTCCTTCACCACCACGGCCGCCACTGACGGCGTGCTGATACGCCCCGACCGCCTGGTGGGCGTGCGGGAGGTGGACCGGGAAGCGGGCACGGTGACGGTCGCCGCGGGCACCACGCTGCGTCAGCTGAACGAGACCCTGTCGGGCCACGGTCTGTCGCTGACCAACATGGGCGACATCATGGAGCAGACGGTGGCCGGGGCCACCTCCACCGGTACCCATGGGACGGGCCGCGACAGCGCCTCGATCGCCGCCCAGATCAAGGGACTGGAGCTGGTCACGGCCGACGGCTCGGTGCTGCGCTGCTCGGCGACCGAGCACCCGGAGGTCTTCGCGGCCGCCCGGGTCGGGCTCGGCGCGCTCGGCGTGGTCACGGCGATCACCTTCGGGGTGGAGCGGGAGTTTCTGCTCACCGCGCGCGAGGAACCGATGCCCTTCGACCAGGTGATGACGGACTTCGAACAACTCGTCGCCGAGAACGAGCACTTCGAGTTCTACTGGTTCCCCCACACCGGCAACTGCAACACCAAGCGCAACAACCGCAGCATCGGCCCCGCCGCCCCGGTCGGCCGGGTCAGCGGCTGGGTGGACGACGAACTGCTGTCCAACGGCATCTTCCAGGTGGCCTGCACGGTGGGCCGGGCGGTCCCCGCCACCATTCCGGGAATCGCCAAGATCTCCAGCCGTGCCCTGTCCGCCCGCACCTACACGGACATTCCTTACAAAGTCTTCACCAGCCCACGCCGGGTGCGTTTCCTGGAGATGGAGTACGCGGTGCCGCGCGGGGCGGCCGTCCCGGCGCTGCGCGAACTCAAGGCGACCGTCGAGCGGTCGGGGCTGCGGGTCAGCTTCCCGGTCGAGGTGCGGACCGCGCCCGCCGACGACATCCCGCTGTCCACCTCCTCCGGCCGGGACACCGCGTACATCGCCGTCCACCTCTACCGGGGCACCCCGCACCGGGCGTACTTCACGGCTGCCGAGCAGATCATGACCGCGCACGGCGGACGCCCGCACTGGGGGAAGCTGCACAGCCGCGACGCCGCGTATCTGGCCGGGGTCTATCCGCGGTTCGGCGAGTTCACCGCGCTGCGCGACCGGCTCGACCCGGACCGGGTGTTCGGCAACGACTATCTGCGCCGGGTGCTCGGCAGCTGACGCCGTCCCATCTCTCCCGCGTCCGCGTGGACATTCGTTCCCGCTGGCCGGGAGAAGTGGCCCATAAACGAAAGGGAGCGTTCCGATTCTGACGCTTCCGTGAAAGTTGCCATCCACATTGCGCCCTACTTCGAAGGATTCGGCGCCGGATCACCACGCCACGTCTGAAGTCGGCTGGCGCGCCGCTCCACCCGAGCGGCCCGAATGGAGTACTGTGGCGAGCCCTGGCCCCGCTTTCCCGTCCGGCCGCCCGGACCCAACGGGAGGGGGCAGAGGGCGGCAACCAACCGGCCCGGGCAACTCGGCAAAGTTGTGGCAGGCTGCACCCGGGCAGGCCACACTCGTCTAGCGGGAGAGCAGCGACGCAACCGTGACGTCGGCAGGCACCACCCGGGAGGTCCCCATGCCCGAACTGCGTGTCGTGGCCGTCAGCAACGACGGCACACGGCTGGTGCTCAAGGCTGCGGACAGCACGGAGTACACGCTTCCCATCGACGAGCGACTGCGCGCCGCGGTGCGCAACGACCGCGCTCGGCTCGGCCAGATCGAGATCGAGGTCGAGAGCCATCTGCGGCCCCGTGACATCCAGGCCCGTATACGCGCCGGTGCCACGGCCGAAGAAGTCGCGACGATGGCCGGCATCCCCGTCGACCGGGTGCGCCGCTTCGAGGGCCCGGTACTCGCGGAGCGCGCGTTCATGGCCGAGCGCGCCCGTAAGACACCCGTGCGCCGCCCCGGCGAGAACACCGGACCGCAGCTCGGCGAGGCCGTGGCGGAGCGGCTGCTGCTGCGCGGCGCCGAGAAGGACACCGCGCAGTGGGACTCGTGGCGGCGGGACGACGGCACCTGGGAGGTGCTGCTGGTCTACCGGGTCGCCGGTGAGCCGCACTCGGCGAGCTGGACGTACGACCCGCCCCGGCGGCTGGTCCAGGCCGTGGACGACGAGGCCCGGATGCTCATCGGCGAGGCCGACGACACCCCGGAGCCCAGCTTCCCCTTCGTGCCGCGCATCGCCCGCCTGCCCCGGGACCGGGACAAGGACAGAGACCGGGACAGAGAAAGAGACCGGACGTCCTCCGAGCACGACGACGAGGACGAGTCGGCCCTGCCGATGTCGCCGTCCGCCTCGGTGGACGACGGCCTCGGCGGCGAGCGCGACTCGCTGACCAGCCTGCTGGAGGCCGTGCCCAACTTCCGTGGGGACATGGTCGTGCCCGAGGCGCCGATCGTGGCGCCGCCACCGCCGCCGGACGAGCCGGTGGAGGAGGCGGAGGCCGTGGAGCCGCCCGCTCCGGCGGCGAGCGCGGGTTCGGCGTACGCGGACGTGCTGATGCCGCGTTCGGTCGCGGGCCACCGCGACCGGCTGACGGGGACGACGGACCGCCAGGCGGAGGCGGACGGCGTCCGTCCGGGCCGCCGGGCCGCGGTGCCGAGCTGGGACGAGATCGTCTTCGGTACGCGCCGCAAGAAGCAGGAGTAGCCGCCCGGCCGCTCACCTCTCTTCAGGGCTCCGGGCCCGTCACCGCAGGTCGGTGACGGGCCCGGAGCGTTGTGCGCGGCGGCCCGGCCGGGCCCGGTTGCGCGCGGCGGCTCAGCCGGGCTCGGCGCCGGTGGCCACCGGGCGGCTGCCGTCGGCG
The DNA here is from genome assembly GCF_044333065.1 of Streptomyces sp. NPDC021115. Classification (NCBI taxonomy): domain Bacteria; kingdom Bacillati; phylum Actinomycetota; class Actinomycetes; order Kitasatosporales; family Streptomycetaceae; genus Streptomyces; species Streptomyces sp. NPDC021115. The sequence continues at coordinate 110,774 of NZ_JBIRQF010000014.1, read as the reverse complement.
GACCACTCGCTCCACGAGCCCACGTACAGGGCCGCCGGAATGCCCGCCTCCGCCAGCGCCAGCACCTGGTGCGCGGCCGAGACACCCGAGCCGCAGTACACCCCGACCTCGGCGTCCCCCGTGGCGCCGAGGCCCGCGAAGCGCTCCGACAGCCGCTCGGCGGGCAGCAGATGGCCGTCGGCCGTGACGTTCTCGGCGGTGGGAGCGGAGACCGCGCCCGGGATGTGGCCGCCGACCCGGTCGATCGGCTCGACCTCGCCGCGGTAGCGCTCGCCCGCCCGCGCGTCCAGCAGCACCCCGCGCCGCGCGAGCGCGGCCGCGTCGTCCGCGTCGAGCAGCGGCAGGGCGCCGGGCTCCGGGACGAAGTCGCCCTCGGGCTCACCCGGGAGTTCGGTGGTCAGCGCGCCACCGGCCGCGGTCCAGGCGGGCAACCCGCCGTCGAGCACGCGTACATCGGGGTGGCCCGCCCAGCGGAGCAGCCACCAGGCGCGCGCCGCCGCCCACCCCTGTCCGCCGTCGTACGCCACCACGCGCCGGTCCCGGCCGACCCCGGCCCGGCGCATCGCGGCCGCGAACGCGGAAAGATCGGGCAACGGATGGCGTCCCGCCGCCCCGGCCGGGCTCGCCAGCTCGGTGTCGAGATCGACGTACACGGCGCCGGGCAGATGCCCGGCCTCGTACGCGGGATGTCCGGGAGGGCCGCCGAGCTGCCAGCGCACGTCCAGCAACAGCGGAGGGCGCTCTCCCGCCAGCGCGTTCATGAGATCGGGTGCGGTGATGATGGCATTCATGGGAACCATCCTTGCGTAGATCGCCCTGCGACGTTTGGACCCCCCGATCACCCGACGCACAGCTGAGGGTCACCCAACGGCAAGCAAAGCGAAACGGATGTGCGGCAATAAACCGGTCATTCTCCCTCCGGGGCGCACAGATGGCGGCGCGGCCGGGGCGCTTGCCGCCGCAGGTGGTGCAAATATCGTTCGGGCCCCCCACATCAGCACGTCCGTAATCCCGCCCCGCGCCGCCGACCGGCCCGGGGCCGCACGGCCACGACGATGGTCCGAGGAGAGAGTGACGTATGACCGAGGCAGCGACTCGGCGCACACCGGGCACGCCCTGCTGGACGAGTCTGATGGCGCGCAGCCTTGCCGCGACACAGGACTTCTACCATGCCCTGTTCGACTGGGAGTTCACACCGGGGCCACAGCAGCTCGGCGCGTACGTCCGCGCCGTACGGGACGGCAGGCCGGTCGCGGGACTGGGCGAACTGCCGCCGCATCGCCACCTTCCGGTCTCCTGGATGACCTATCTGGCCTCCCACGACGCCGACGAGACGGCGGAGCTGATCCGCGCCTGCGGCGGCACCGTGGCCGTGGGCCCGCTGGACGCGGACGATGCGGGCCGGATGCTGATCGCCGCCGACCCGGAGGGCGCGGTGTTCGGGGTGTGGCAGGAGGACGAGCACGCCGCCCTCCGGGAGACGGGGGCGCCCGGCACCCCGGTCTGGCACGAGCTGGCGGCCCGCGAGTCCGGGGCGGTCGCGAAGTTCTACCAGATGGTCTTCGGCTACGAACCGGACGGTACGGAGAGCGCGGCGCCGCCCGAGCCGGGTGAGCCCGGCCGCCGGACCCTCCACCTGGCCGGGCGGCCGGTGTGCGCGATCCGGAGCGTGGGGCACGCCCGGCTCCGCGACCGGGGCGCGCACTGGATGACGCACTTCGCGGTGGCGGACGTGGACGAAGCGGTGCGCCGGGTGGCCGAGTTGGGCGGCCGGGTGGTCGAGCCGCCGTCGGACCGGGCGACCGGGCGCGCGGCCCTGGTCACGGACCCGGAGGGGGCGGCCTTCACGGTCGTCCGGGCCGCGGAGGTCTGAGGACTACAGGGCGGGCGGCGGGCCGGAGGGCGAGTCGACCGGCAGCACATCGGGTGACAGGCTGGCGGCCCGCGCGCCGGCGGCCGTCATCCGGCGCCGGTGGTGGCGGCGGCACAGCACCTCGTAACCCACCTCGCTCTCCGACTGGTTGACGTCGCCCACGACCACCTGGGCGCCCTCGACGACCATCTCGCCGCCGACCGTACGGGCGTTGTGCGTGGCCCGGGCGCCGCACCAGCACAGCGCCTCGACCTGGAGCACCTCCACCCGGTCCGCGAGCTCGACCAGCCGCTGGGAGCCGGGAAAGAGCTTGCTGCGGAAGTCGGTGGTGATTCCGAACGCGAAGACGTCCAGGCCCAGGTCGTCCACGATCCGGGCGAGTTGGTCTATCTGGGCCGGGGTGAGGAACTGCGCCTCGTCCACGAGGACGTAGTCGGCGCGGTTCCCGGCCGTCAGCACGCCGACCACATGGGCGTAGAAGTCCAGGTCCGGCACGGCCTCGACGGCCTCGGTGACCAGCCCGAGCCGGGAGGAGAGCTTGCCGTGGCCCGCCCGGTCGTCCCGGGCGTAGATCATCCCCTGGAGCCCGCGGGCCGAGCGGTTGTGCTCGATCTGGAGAGCCAGGGTGCTCTTTCCGCAGTCCATGGTTCCGGAGAAGAACACCAGCTCGGGCATGGGGGTGACGGAGCCTTTCCGTACGGGAGGGGGTGGCGGTGGGGCGGCGGCGCGGAGGGAACGCGGCCGCTCAGGAGCGTACTTCGAGCAGCGGGACGAGCTGCTCCACCGGGGTCATCGAACCGTGCAGCCCGACCATCGCGGACTCCTTCGGCTCGGTCTCCGAGGCGACGATCGCGATGTCGTCGCGGGCGGCGGCCACGATGTCGCCGATGCGCCGGTAGACCCGGTCGTCCACGCCGCCGTTGCCGCCGGGCGGCCCGAACCAGCCCGCCTCGATGGCCTCGTCACGGCTGGCCACCCACATCCGCTCCCCCACCACCTCGCGCCATACGGCGAGCACGTCACCGGCCGCGCCGGGGACCGCGTACAGATGGCGGGCCCGGCCCTCGCCGCCCAGCAGCTGGACGCCCGCGCGCAGCTCCCAGTCGGTGTCGAAGTCGAGGCGCGACTCCGGGTCGAAGGGGATGTCGATCATGCCGTGGTCGGCGGTCACGTAGAGCGCGGCGCGGGGCGGGAGTTGTTCGGCGAGCCGCTGGGCCAGCCCGTCGACGTAGCGGAGTTGGTCCCGCCACTCCTCGGAATCGACGCCGAAACGATGACCCTTGCCATCCACTTCGCTGTAGTACGTGTAGACGAGCGCGCGGTCCGCGGCGCCGAGCTGCTCGGCCGCGAGGTCCATCCGCTCCTCACCGGAGAGGCGCCCGTGGAAGGTGCCGCCGCTCAGCGCGATCTTGGTGAGCGGGGTCTCCGCGAAGGTCGGCGCGGAGACCTGGCAGGTGTGCACGCCCGCGGCGTCGGCCAGCTGGAAGACCGTGGGATACGGCTGCCAGGCGTGCGGATCCGTCCAGGGCTGCCAGCGCAGCTGGTTCATCAGCTGGCCGGTGGCGGGGTCCGCCACCGTGTAGCCCGGCAGGCCGTGGGCGCCGGGCGGCAGGCCCGTGCCCACGGAGGCGAGCGACGTCGCGGTGGTGGACGGGAAGCCCGCGGTGAGCGGGGCGCCGGTGCCGCCGAGCGAACCGGCCAGCAGCGAGGTCAGAAAGGGCGCCTCGGCAGGGTGGGCGCGCAGCAGCTCCCAGCCCAGGCCGTCGACCAGGAAGACGCACGCCCGGTCAGCCGGGGCGATGGGGAGCCCCGAGGTCAGCCCGGGGACCCCCTGGCCGGCGGCGATCGCGGGCAGCAGATCGGCGAGCGAACCCGTGCCGTAGCGCGGCACCGGGGCGGTGCGGGGGTCGAGCGGGTCCGGCTCGGGCCAGGCGGAGTCGGCGGCGGTGGTCGGGCCGGTCGCGGAGCCGGGCATCAGCGGCCGGTGTCCGGCGTGGCCGCGGTGGCCTCGGAGAGCGCCTGGGCGAAGGCGAGGGTCTGGCGGACGGTGTCGGGGCCGTCGCCCGCCTCGCTGACCCGCAGGCTCAGGTCGTCGGCGGTGGACGATCCGGTGTAGCCGTGGTCGGCCTCGCAGTTGGGGTCGCCGCAGGCGGCGGGCTCCAGGTCGAGGCGGTTGACGGCGCCCCAGCCGATGGTCAGCACGACCTCGCGGGGCAGCGTGCCCGGGGTGTACGACTCGGGGTTGGCGACGACCCGGCTGAGCACGACCGACGAGATGCGCTGGAGCTTCACGGACTCGGTCGAGGTGGTCGCGTACGGCGACGGGGAGGTGCCGTCCGCGGCCTGCTCGTCGGTGTGGCTGACGATGAAGCGGTTCCCGGTGAGGACGAGGACCGTGACATGGCGGCGGACCTCGTTGGCGTCGAACGTGGTCTCCTGATGGACCAGGTACGACACGATCGGCTCGCCGCCCACGGCGGCCTCCACCGCCTCGGCCACGAGTGCCGGGTAATAGCCGCTGCGCTCGATCGCCGCGCGCAGCCCCTGGGTCGTCGTACCGGTCTTCGCCATGGGCACCATCCTACGGGGCTGCGCCGACACCGGCTCCCATGCCCGCCCCGGTCCGGGGCCGTCAGTAGGCGGGCAGATGGCGGGGGCCGAGGTCGGTGCGCACGGGCGGCGGCGCCAGCCGCGCTGACGCGCCGAGCACGGACAGGCCCCGCTGGGCGACGACCACCGGCTCCAGGTCGACGGCGACCACCTCGGGGTGGTCGTCCACCAGCCGCGACACCCTCAGCAGCAGCTCTTCGAGGGCCGCGGTGTCCACCGGCTTGGAGCCCCGCCAGCCGAAGAGGAGCGGCGCGGTCCGGATGGACCGGATCAGCTCGGCCGCGTCCCGGTCGGTCGCGGGGACGAGCCGGTGGGCGGTGTCGCCCAGCAGCTCGGAGGGGGCGCCGGCGAGCCCGAAGGAGAGCACGGCCCCGGCCGCGGGGTCTATCGCGGCCCGTACGACGGTGTCCACGCCGCGCGGCGCCATCCGCTGCACGACCAGACCCAGCTCCTCGGCGGGGCCGAGATGGGCGGTCAGCTCGGCGTAGGCGCGGCGCAGTTCCGGCTCGCCGCCGAGCTCCAGCCGCACCCCGCCCAGGTCGGTGCGGTGGCGCAGCTGCGGGGCGGTGGGCTTCAGCGCGACCGGGTAGCCGAGCCGCCCGGCGGCCCGTACGGCGGTGTCGGGATCGGGCGCGGGCAGCGCGGGCAGCACGCTGACGCCGTAGCGGGCCAGCAGGCGCTGGGTGTCGGCGGCGGACAGCTCGATGCCGGTACCGGCATCGGCGGGGGCCTGGGGCGGGGCCAGCAGCACCTCGATGTCGGCGGCGGCCCCGGCCTCGTCGATGTCGTCGTACTCCGGCACCCGGCCGGGCTCCTCGGACTGCCGCCGCCAGCCCGCGTACCGCACGGCCTCGGCGAGCGCCCGCACCGCGCGCTCGGCGGCCGGATAGGCGGGGATCCGCCGCGTCTCGGCCGGTGGTTCGGCGCCGGGCTCCGAGACCGGGTCGCCGATGCCCGCGAGGGCCTCGGCGAGGCCGGGGATCTCCAGGTGGACCACCGCCACCGGCTTGGCCGCGCCGCGCCCGGTCGCCTCGGCGGCCGCCGTGCGGACGGCCGCGGCCAGGTCGGCCGCGCTGTGCCCGCCCGGGGCGTCGCCGACCCAGGGGATGGCGGTGACGACGACGGCGTCGCACGCGTCGTCGCCGAGCGCGCCGGTCAGCGCGCGGTGGAAGTCCTCGGGGGCGGCCGCCGTGGTCAGGTCGCGCGGTGCCAGCGGGCGCAGCCCTTCGGTGAGGCAGGCGTCGTAGGTGAGCAGGCCGAGGGATTCGGAGTTGCCGAGGATGGCGACGCGCGGCCCGTCAGGGAGCGGCTGGGAGGCGAGCAGGACCCCGGCGTCGGCGAGCTGGGTGACGGTGTCCACGCGCAGCACGCCCGCCTGCCGCAGCAGGTCGGAGACGGTGGCGTCGGGGATGCGGGTGGTCGGCACGGCGTGCCCGGTGGGGGCGCTGCCGCTGTGCCGGGCGCCCTTGACGACCACGACGGGCTTGACGGCGGCGGTGCGCCGGGCGAGCCGGGTGAACTTGCGGGGGTTGCCGATGGATTCGAGGTACATGAGGGCGACATCGGTCTGCGGGTCCTCGTACCAGTACTGGAGGAGGTCGTTGCCGGAGACGTCCGCGCGGTTCCCCGTCGAGACGAAGGTGGAGAGACCGGCGATGCCCGCGAGGCCCGCCAGGCCCGCCATCCCCTCGGTGCCGGTGGGCCGGGTGAGTCCGGCGCCGCGCCGGTGCAGCCCGGACAGCAGCGCGATGCCGATCGCGCCGGACTGGGTGAACAGCCCGATGCGGCCGGGGACCGGCAGCCGGGGCGAGAGGGAGGCGTTCAGCCGCACGCCCTCGGCGGTGTTGATGATGCCGAAGGCGTTGGGGCCGATGACGCGCATGCCGTAGGTGCGGGCCTGGCGGACCAGGTCGCGCTGGCGGTCGCGGCCCTCGGGCCCGCTCTCGGCGTATCCGGCGGAGAGGACGACGAGCCCCTGGACGCCGCGCGCGCCGCAGTCGGCGACGACGGCGGGCACCTGCGCGGCGGGCACGGCGACGACGGCGAGGTCGACCGGTCCCTCGACCTCGCGCAGGGAGCGGTGGGCCGGGACGCCGTCGGGCTCCAGGCGCGTCCAGTCCTCGGGGAAGGCGTGGTTGACGGCGTGGACCCGTCCGGTGAAGCCGCCGTCGAGGAGGTTCCGCAGTACGGTGCGGCCGACCCCGCCGGGGGCGCGGCCGGTGCCGATGACGGCGACGGAGCCGGGAGTGAGCAGGCGCTGCACGGAGCGGGCCTCGGCGCGCTGTTCACGGGCGCGCATGACGGCCAGGGAGGCGTCGGTGGGTTCGAGGTCGAATTCGAGGCGGACGACGCCGTCGTCGAAGCTGCGCTTCTGGGTGTAGCCGGCGTCCGTGAACACCTTGATCATCTTGGTGTTGGCGGGCAGCACCTCGGCGGCGAAGCGGCGGATGCCGCGCTCGCGGGCGACGGCGGCGATGTGTTCGAGGAGGGCGGAGGCCACGCCGCGGCCCTGATGGGCGTCCTGGACCAGGAAGGCGACCTCGGCCTCGTCGGCGGGGGCGTCTCCCGGTGAGCGGGACGGGAGGTGGGCGGGCAGGCCGTCCTCGTCGATGCGGTCGTAGCGGACGGTGGCGATGAACTCGCCCCCGACGGTGGCCGCGAGGCCGACGCGGTCGACGTAGTCGTGGTGGGTGAAGCGGTGGACGTCGCGGTCGGAGAGCCGGGGGTAGGGCGCGAAGAAGCGGTAGTACTTCGACTCGTCCGAGACGTGTTCGTAGAAGCTGACCAGGCGCTGCGCGTCATCGGGCGTGATGGGGCGGATCTGCGCGGTACCACCGTCCCTGAGCACCACGTCCGCCTCCCAGTGGGTGGGGTACGCGTGATGATCCGACGGGCTCGGCATGGGGACAGGGTACGGGCTCGGGTCCGGGACGCAGCGGTCCGCATGGCGGACACCCTTGCGTGAACGGGGGGTGGCGAGGGAAAGTCCGTATCGGACCTGTTCGGACATGACCGGACCCACTCGGGCCCGACCCGGGCGAGACCGGACACCGTATGATCTGGTCTAGACAACACCACCCGCAGATCTGAAGGGCATCACCATGGCTGAGCGCCGCGTCAACATCGGCTGGGCCGAGGGCCTGCACGCCCGCCCGGCGTCGATCTTCGTCCGTGCGGCGACCGCCGCGGGCGTCCCCATCACGATCGCCAAGGCGGGCGGCACCCCGGTCAACGCCGCTTCCATGCTCGCCGTGCTCGGCCTGGGCGCCCAGGGCGGCGACGAGGTCGTGCTCGCCTCCGACGCCGAGGACGCGGACGTCGCGCTCGACCGCCTGGCGAAGCTGGTGGCCGAGGGTCTCGAGGAGCTTCCGGAGACCGTCTGATTCCATCCGAATCGCATTTCGGCGCGGCGGGGCCGCGGTGAACCATTACGGATCACCGCGGCCCCGTTGTTTTATTGGTGCGGAATTCCTTTGAGGATATACCGGGCGGCTGTTAATTCCGGCCGCTCGCCGTGTTTACGGAATGTTTCGAAGTTCTCACCTGGGACGCATTTCGCCATCGGTATTCGGCCAGCGAACGCTCGGTGTGCGCGGCGACGAGCGCCCGCGCGCGGTCGGCGTCGCCGCGCGCGACCGCGTCCACGATCGCCCCGTGCTCCGCCCAGGACTCGACGGCGCGCACGGACGGGTCCGCCCACCCGGTCGGGTCCGGCGTGCCGGGCGCGGGCTGCCGGGCCCGGTCCACCGCGTACACCCACGCCGTCTTGCGCCGCAGCTGCACCAGCAGACCCGCCAGGCTCGGGCTGCCGGACGCCTGGGCGAGCGTCTCGTGGAACCAGTCCCCCAGCGAGCGCAGCTCGCCCAGGCGGTCGCCCCTGGCCCGCTCCTGGCCGAGCCGGACCAGACCGCGCAGCACCTTCAGATGGCCCTCGGTGCGCCGCTGGGCGGCCCTGGCGGCCCCCAGCGGCTCCAGCAGGGCCCGGATGTCCAGGACGTCGGCCGCCTCCTTCTCGGACGGCTGCGCGACGCACGCGCCCGCATGCCGCCGGGTCGTGACGAAGCCCTCGGACTCCAGGGTGCGCAGCGCCTCACGGACGGGCACCCGGGAGACCCCGTAGCGCCGGGCGAGCAGTTCCTCGGTCAGCCGGCTGCCGGGCGGGCAGGCGCCGGAGATGATGTCGTCACGGATCGCCGCGCACACCGCGTGTGCCGAAATCCGGCGACCGCCCTGGAGCGCGGCCGTATCCCCGTTCACTTCCGCTTCCGCATTCACGTCCGGTCCCGCACTGTCGAACCTCCGCCTCAACCCCGCAAAACGCATCCGAACGACGCGCGTTCCGCGACTCTATTCGAAGCCGCCGGGATTTCCGATGGGCGAAGGAAATTCGGGGATATTTTTTGGTCACAGTCACGGTCACCGCGACGGCCATGGCCGCGGGCATGCCGAAGGCCCCGTCCGGAGCGGACGGGGCCTTTCGACGGGGACGGGCGGGCGTCCGTCAGAGGTTGACGCCGTGCGAGCGCAGGTACGACAGCGGGTCCATGTCCGAGCCGTACTCCGCGGTGGTGCGGGCCTCGAAGTGCAGGTGCGGGCCGGTGACGTTGCCGGTGGCGCCGGACAGGCCGATCTGCTGGCCGGGGGTGACCTTCTGGCCGACCGAGACGCCGATCGACGAGAGATGGCCGTACTGGGTGTAGGTGCCGTCGTTCATCTTGATGACGACGTTGTTGCCGTAGGCGCCGCCCCAGCCCGCCTCGACGACCTCACCGGAGCCCACCGAGTGCACCGAAGTGCCCGTGGACGCCTGGAAGTCGATCCCGGTGTGGCTGCCGGAGGACCACAGTCCGCTGGACGCCTCGTAACCGGTGGAGACGCTGGAGCCGCTGACGGGCGACACGAACGTGTTGAGGCGCTTGCGCTCCTCCTCACGCGCGGCACGCTCCTTGGCGTCGCGCTCCGCCTTGGCCTTCTTCGCGGCCGCCTCGGCCTTCCGCGCGGCCTCCTGGCGGGCCACGGCCTCGGCCTTCGCCTTGGCTGCGGCGGCCTCCGCCGCGGCCTCCTGGGACTGGGCCTGCGCGTCGATCCGGTCGGAGAGACCGTCGCCCATCACCATCGCCTGGCGGAGACCGGTGTCCTGGGGAGACGGCGTCTCGCCGGTCGCGGCGAGGGCGGGGCCGGCGATACCGGCGACGACGCCCGAGGCGACCGTGGTGATGCCCGCGATGTTCGCTCCGGTGCGGACAGCGGCTTGGCTGGGACGTCGGTGCTTCCCGGCGGCACGGGTGAACGCCATGGTGTGGCGCACTCCTTTCCTTCCTTCTCGCCTACCGGGTTAGCTGACGGGTTCGGAGCAGGAAGGTCTCCTACGGGCCCCTCCCCCGGCCGGGGAAGGCGTCCGATTCACCCCAGGGACGTTTGGGTCCCCGGCTCCCCTGGCACTCGCACCATGGGACTCGGCGATGACTGTCCGTGCCGCGGATGCGGCGGGTATCCGGCGAACAGCCGCACTGACGCTAAACGGGCCGTGATTCGATCACCAAACGGTTACGGGTTTTTGTTGTTCTCGCCACAAACCAAACACCCCTCAAATCGGGCATACGGGAGGACCCTGGCGTCTCACTCGACGCCAGGGTCCTTGTGGTGATAGTGCGTTGGGCCGACCCCCGGGACATATCGGGCCCGCCGGGCCGCGGTTCAGCCGGTGATGACGCGCACCTCTCCGATGCCGAGCGCCTTGACCGGCTCCTCGATCTTCGAGGCGTCACCCACCAGCACGGTCACCAGCCGGTCGGCCGGGAAGGCGCTCACGACCGCCGCGGTGGCCTCCACCGTGCCCGCCTCGGCGAGCCGGGCGTACAGCAGCGCCTGGAAGTCGTCCGGCAGATGCTGCTCGACCTGGTCGGCGAGGGTGCCCGCGACGGCGGCGGCCGTCTCGTACTTGAGCGGGGCGACGCCGACGAGGTTCTGCACGGCGACATCGCGCTCGGCGTCCGTCAGCCCCTCCTCCTTCACGGTCCGCAGCACCGTCCACAGGTCCTCCAGCGCCGGGCCGGTGACCTCGGTGGCCACCGAACCGCTGATCGCCAGCAGTGAGGCGCCCGCCGAGCCGCCACCGGCCGGGGAGGGCGGCGTCGAGCGCAGCACCTGGCCGAAGGCGCGCACCCCGTAGGTGTAGCCCTTCTCCTCGCGCAGCACCCGGTCCAGACGGGAGGTGAGGGTGCCGCCCAGGCAGTAGGTGCCCAGCACCTGCGCAGGCCAGACGCGGTCGTGCCGGTCGGCGCCGATGCGCCCGATGAGCAGCTGGGTCTGGACCGCGCCGGGCCGGTCGACGATGACCACACGGCCGGTGTCGTCGGCGATGACCGGCGGGACCGGCCGCTGCGGGGCGGGGCCGCCGGTCCAGGCGCCCAGGGAGTCGGCGAGCGCCTGGTCGAGGTCGAGGCCGGTCAGGTCGCCGACGATGACCGCGGTCGCGGTGGACGGCCGGACGTGCGCCTCGTAGAAGGCCCGCACCGCCGCGGCGTCGATGCCCTCGATGGTCTCCTCGGTGCCCTGGCGCGGCCGGGACATCCGCGACTCGGCCGGGAACAGCTCCTTGGCCAGGGCCATGGACGCGCGGCGGGCCGGGTTGGCCAGCTCGTGCGGGATCTCGTCCAGCCGGTTGCGCACCAGCCGCTCGATCTCGCCGTCGGGGAAGGCGGGGGCGCGCAGGGCGTCGGCGAGCAGGCCGAGCGCCTTGGGCAGCCGGGAGACCGGCACCTCCAGGGAGACCCGGAGGCCGGGGTGGTCCGCGTGGGCGTCCAGGGTGGCGCCGCAGCGCTCCAGCTCGGCGGCGAACTCCTCGGCGGTGTGCTTGTCGGTGCCCTCGGACAGGGCGCGCGCCATGATCGTGGCGACGCCCTCCAGACCGGCCGGCTCGGTGTCCAGCGGGGCGTCCAGGTTGATCTCCACGGCGATGACCTGCTGGCCGGGGCGGTGGCAGCGCAGCACGGTGAGGCCGTTGGACAGCTCACCGCGCTCCGGCGCGGGGAAGGCCCACGGCTTGGGGGCACCGCCCTGCGGCTGCGGGTGGAAGGTCATGGTGGCGGTGACGGCGTCGCTCACTGGGCCGCCTCCCCTTCTGCGTCGGTGTCGGCGGCTTCTGCGGCGTCGGAGGAGTCGTCCGCGCCCTGGACGGGCTCGTAGACCAGCACGGCGCGGTTGTCGGGGCGCAGCCGCGCGGCGGCCACGGCCCGCACCTCCTCGGCGGTGATGTCCAGCACCCGCCCCACTGCGGTCAGGGCCAGCTGCGGGTCGCCGAACAGCACGGCGAACCGGCACAGCTCGTCGGCGCGGCCGCCGACGGTGGCCAGCCGGTCCAGCCACTCGCGCTCGATCTGCGCCTGGGCGCGCTCCATTTCCTGCGGAGTCGGGCCCTCCTCGGCGAACCGGGCCAGCTCCTCGTCGACGGCGGTCTCGATGCCGGGCACCTCGACCCCGCCGGAGGTCTTCACGTCCAGCCAGCCGAGCGACGGCGCGCCCGCCAGCCGCAGCAGGCCGAACCCGGCGGCGACGGCCGTGCGGTCACGGCGCACCAGGCGGTTGTGCAGCCGGGAGGACTCGCCGCCGCCGAGGACGGTCAGCGCCAGGTCGGCGGCGTCGGCCTCACGGGTGCCGTCGTGCGGCAGCCGGTAGGCGGCCATCAGGGCGCGGGCCGGGACCTCCTCCTCCACGACCTCGCGCAGCTGCCCGCCGATGACCTCGGGCAGGGTGCCGTCGCGCGGCGGCCGCTTGCCGTCGTGCGAGGGGATGGTGCCGAAGTACTTCTCGATCCAGGCGAGGGTCTGCTCGGAGTCGATGTCGCCGACGACCGACAGCACCGCGTTGTTCGGCGCGTAGTACGTACGGAAGAACTCCCGGGCGTCCTCCAGGGAGGCGGCGTCCAGGTCGGCCATCGAGCCGATCGGGGTGTGGTGGTACGGGTGGCCCTCGGGGTAGGCCATGGCGATGAGCTTCTCGAAGGCCGTGCCGTACGGCACGTTGTCGTAGCGCTGGCGGCGCTCGTTCTTGACGACGTCCCGCTGGTTCTCCAGGCTCTCCTCGTCCAGCGCGGTCAGGAGGGACCCCATCCGGTCCGCCTCCAGCCACAGCGCCAGCTCGAGCTGGTGGGCGGGCATCGTCTCGAAGTAGTTGGTCCGCTCGAAGCTGGTCGTGCCGTTGAGCGAGCCGCCGGCCCCCTGGACCAGCTCGAAGTGGCCGTTCCCCGTCACCTGGGCCGAGCCCTGGAACATCAGGTGCTCGAAGAGGTGGGCGAGGCCGGTACGCCCCTTGACTTCATGGCGTGAGCCGACGTCGTACCAGAGGCAGATCGCGGCGACCGGGGTCAGGTGATCCTCGGAGAGCACCACCCGCAGGCCATTGGCCAGACGGTGCTCGGTCGCTTTCAGGCCGCCGGAGCCGGCCTGTTGCGTGGCCGTGTGACCCATGGGCATGTACGTCCCTTCGATCGCGTGATGGAGCGCGTGCGAACCGCTGTGATGAGCGCTTCTGTCACTGTATGCAACCGCACGGACATCTGGCGAAGTTCCCGTCACGCAAAGGTCGGGCCAAGATCCCGTCGAGGTCGCGCCAAGATCCCGCCCAGGTCGCGCCGGGCTTCCCGCGGGCGGTCAGGCGCGGGGTGTGCGGGGGTCGCGCGGGGCCGCTCAAAGGGCCGCACGGCGTCTCTCGGGGACCGCCCCGTTCCACAGTTGTCGGCGGACGGGGCCACAATGGTCCGCGTCAGATCCCGCTCTGCCCGTTGAAGGAGCCGCAAGCGCGATGGCCCGCCGCAGCACGAAGAGTCCGCCGCCGGACGACTTCGAGGAGCGCATCCTCGACATCGACGTCGTCGACGAGATGCAGGGCTCCTACCTCGAGTACGCCTACTCGGTGATCTATTCGCGCGCGCTTCCCGACGCCCGCGACGGGCTCAAGCCCGTGCACCGCCGCATCCTCTACCAGATGAACGAGATGGGGCTGCGCCCCGAGCGCGGCTTCGTGAAGTGCGCCCGCGTCGTCGGCGAGGTGATGGGTAAGCTCCACCCGCACGGTGACGCGTCGATCTACGACGCGCTGGTGCGCATGGCGCAGCCGTTCTCGATGCGCCTGCCGATGGTCGACGGCCACGGGAACTTCGGTTCGCTGGGCAACGACGACCCGCCCGCCGCCATGCGGTACACCGAGTGCCGGATGGCCTCGGCGACCTCGCTGATGACCGAGTCCATCGACGAGGACACGGTCGACTTCTCGCCGAACTACGACGGCAGCGAGCAGGAGCCCGTCACCCTCCCCGCCGCCTATCCGAACCTCCTGGTCAACGGCACGTCCGGGATCGCGGTCGGCATGGCGACCAACATGCCGCCGCACAACCTGGGCGAGGTGGTCGCCGCCGCCCGCCATCTGATCAGGCACCCGGGCGCGGACCTCGACACGCTGATGCGGCACGTGCCGGGCCCCGACCTGCCGACCGGCGGACAGATCGTCGGCCTCAGCGGCGTCCGGGACGCGTACGAGACGGGGCGCGGCAGCTTCAAGATCCGTGCCACGGTGGCCGTGGAGGACGTGACGGCCCGTCGCAAGGGCCTCGTCGTCACCGAACTGCCCTTCACCGTCGGCCCCGAGAAGGTCATCTCCAAGATCAAGGACCTGGTCGGCGCGAAGAAGCTCCAGGGCATCGCGGACGTCAAGGACCTCACCGACCGTGCGCACGGTCTGCGCCTGGTGATCGAGATCAAGAACGGCTTCAACCCGGAGGCCGTGCTGGAGCAGCTGTACAAGCTCACGCCGATGGAGGAGTCCTTCGGCATCAACAACGTGGCGCTGGTGGACGGCCAGCCGCTCACGCTGGGGCTCAAGGAGCTGCTGGAGGTCTACCTCGACCACCGCTTCGACGTGGTGCGGCGGCGCAGCGAGTTCCGGCGCACCAAGCGGCGGAACCGGCTGCACCTGGTCGAGGGGCTGCTGGTGGCCCTGCTCGACATCGACGAGGTCATCCGCCTCATCCGGTCCAGCGAGAACTCGGCGCAGGCCAAGGAAACGCTGATGAGCCGCTTCGACCTGTCCGAGGTCCAGACGCAGTACATCCTGGACACTCCGCTGCGCCGCCTGACCAAGTTCGACCGGATCGAGCTGGAGTCGGAGCGCGACAAGCTCAACGCGGAGATCGAGGAGCTGACCCGGATCCTCGACTCGGACGCCGAGCTGCGCAAGCTGGTCTCCTCCGAACTCGCCACGGTGGGCAAGAAGTTCGGCACCCCGCGGCGCACGATGCTGCTGGAGTCCGCCGACTCCCCGGTGAGCGCGGTGCCGCTGGAGGTCGCGGACGACCCGTGCCGGGTGCTGCTGTCGTCCACCGGGCTGCTGGCCCGCACCGCGAACGGGGAGCCGTTCGCGGGCGAGGGGCAGGCCAAGCGCGCCAAGCACGACGTGATCGTCTCGGCGGTCCCGGCGACGGCCCGCGCGGAGGTCGGGGCGGTGACCTCGACCGGGCGGCTGCTGCGGCTCCAGGTGATCGACCTGCCGCAGCTCCCGGAGGGGGCCGCGACACCGAATCTGGCGGGCGGCGCCCCGATCGCCGAGTTCCTGTCCCTGGAGGACGGCGAGGAGCTGATCTGCCTCACCACCCTCGACGAGTCCTCGCCGGGGCTCGCGATCGGCACGGAGCAGGGCGTCGTCAAGCGCGTGGTCCCGGACTATCCGGCCCACAAGGACGAGCTGGAGGTCATCGGCCTCAAGGAGGGCGACCGGATCGTCGGCGCGGTCGAGCTGCGCACCGGCGAGGAGGATCTGGTCTTCATCACCGACAACGCGCACCTGCTGCGCTATCAGGCCGGTCAGGTACGACCGCAGGGGCGCGCCGCGGGCGGCATGGCGGGCATCAAGCTCGCGCCCGACGCGAAGGTGATCTCGTTCACGGCGGTCGACCCGGCGGCCGACGCGGTGGTGTTCACCGTCTCCGGTATGCACGGCACGCTCGACGACTCCGTACAGCAGACGGCCAAGCTCACCCCGTTCGACCAGTACCCGCGCAAGGGGCGGGCCACGGGCGGGGTGCGCTGTCAGCGGTTCCTCAAGGGCGAGGACTGTCTGGTGCTTGCCTGGGCGGGCGCGACCCCGGCCCGCGCGGCGTCGGCCACCGGTGCCCCGGTGCCGCTGCCGGAGCCCGATCCGCGCCGGGACGGCTCCGGAGTGCCGCTCACCAAGCCGGTGGCGGTGGTCGCCGGGCCGGTGTAGGCCCGGCGGCGGGTACGAACGGCCCGGGGCGCGGCACCGTAGCGGTGCCGCGCCCCGGTGCGTACGGGGCGCCCGGAGCGCGCACGCGCCCCTGACGAGACCGGCGCCCCTGACGAGGCCGGTGCCGCTGGTGCTCAGTGCCCGGCCCCGTTGCGCCGGGCCCGCAGCTGCCGGAGGGCGAGCCGGGCGCCGGGGTGTCCGCGGTCGGCCGCCGTCCGGAAGTGCCGCTCCGCCTCGGCCGGATCGCCGAGATCCAGGTGCAGGGTGCCGAGCACCACCAGCGCGGTGAGGTCCCCGGCGGCGACCGCCTTGCCGAGCCAGTGCAGGGCCTCCGGGTACGCGCCGCGGTTGCCGAGCCCGATGCCGTAGACCGTCATCCCCTCCTGGTCACCGGCGAGCGCCGCCTGCCGGGCCAGCGCCTCGGGGATCGGCCGCCCCTCGGCGTACGCCGCCCGCACCCTCGCCCTCAAGCCCGGATCCAGCCGCCGCGCCCCGCGCCTCCCCCGGCGGCCGCGCCACCGCGCCCACAGCCCGCGCATCAGACCCCCCTCCGCCCCGGAGCGCCATTCTCCCGCCGTCCCCGCCCCGCGGAACAGGGCGCGCCCCGGGGCCGAACCGGACCGTCTCGCTCCGTCCGTCACCCGGATTCCCCGGCCCGTGCGCGAAGTTGATCGACAGAGGTTAGGCTTACCTTCGTGAGCACGTGTACGACCGTTTCCCGGGACCTGTCCGAACCGCTTGCCGGGACGGCGGCCACTGCCCCCACCTGGCTGCTTCTCGAACAGCCCGGCCCCTGGGGCACCGAAGCCCTCACGGCCAGCCGTCTGGACCCGGCCGTGGGGCGCGCGCTGGAGCGCGCCGCCAAGGGCACCGGCGTACGGGTGGCCCTGATCCGCAGGCCCGGCCGCCACGCCGATCTGCACGCGGGCAGCCGCCACCGGGTGTTCGTGGCGCACACCCGGCCCGGCCGCTCCTGGATCCGCACCACCGCCCTCGCCGACCCGGGGCGGCTGCTCGGCCTGGACTTCGCCGCGCTCGGCGCGGGTGACCCGGGCGGTCTCGCCGGTGCGGCCGGCGAGGCTTCCGGCGGCTTCCCCGCGGAGTGGGAGGAGTACACCGGCGATCCGCTGGTGCTGGTGTGCACCAACGGCAAGCGCGACCGCTGCTGCGCGCTCCTCGGCCGCCCGCTGGCCGCCGAGCTGACCAGCGCCGGGGTGGAGGGCACCTGGGAGATCACCCACATCGGCGGCCACCGCTTCTCGCCGACGCTCGTCGTCCTGCCGCACGGCTACGCCTACGGCCGGGTCACCGCCCAGGACGTCAAGGACACCCTCGCGGCGCTCCGCGAGAACCGGGTGGCCACCGAGGGCTGCCGCGGCCGCTCCGCCTGGGAGCGGCCCGGGCAGGCGGCCGAGCTGGCGGTGCGCGAGCTGACCGGTGAGGACGGGGCCGACGCGCTGACCGTCATACGGACCGAGAGCGCCGCCCCCGCCTGGTCGGTGACCGTGGCGCACCGCGACGGCCGGGTGTGGCGGGTCAGCGTGGCTCAGGTGGCCGCCGCCCCGCCGCGGCAGCAGAGCTGCGGTTCGCCACTGGGCTCCCCTGCCCGCATGGACGTGGTCGGCGTCCGGGCGGTGCGGCCCGCGCGCGACGGCCGGACGGTCACCGTCGGCGGGCGCTGAGCGACCGCCCCCGAGGCCCCTCGGGGGTCCTGGCGGCGTGGGCGCGCCCCGCCCTTCGTTACCCTTCGTTGCCATGAGCGCCGCGATACCCCCGGGGCCGCCCTCCGCGCCCACAAGGTGGCGCATCGGCTGGCCCCGACGCGTCTTCTCCCAGGTGCTGCTGATGCAGCTGACCATCGCCGCGGGCGTCACCGTGCTCGCGACCGGTCTCTTCCTGCGCCCGCTCGGCTCCCAGCTCGACGACCAGGCCATGCGCCGGGCGCTGGCCATCGCCCAGACCACGGCATCCGAACCACGGCTGGTCACGGCGCTCCAGCACACCCGCCCCTCGGCGGGCGGCCCGGTCCAGGCGGCAGCGGAGCGCATCCGCCGGGCGACCGGCGCCGAATACGTCGTGATCATGGACCGGCGCGGGGTCCGCTGGTCGCACACCTCCCCGGACGAGATCGGCAAGCACGTCTCCACCAGCCCCGACGAGGCCCTCGCGGGCCACGAGGTCATGCAGATCGACGACGGCACGCTCGGCCGCTCGGCCCGCGGCAAGGTGCCGCTGCGCGACGGGGACGGCCGCATCGTGGGCGCGGTATCGGTCGGCATCGCGTACGAGACCGTGCGCGGCAGGCTGCTCGGCGCGCTGCCGGGGCTGCTCGCGTACGCGGGCGGGGCGCTCGCCGTCGGCGCCCTGGCGGCCTATCTGGTCTCCCGCAGGCTCCAGCGGCGCACCCATGACCTCGCCTTCTCCGACATCTCCGCGCTGCTCGCCGAGCGCGAGGCCATGCTGCACGGCATCCGCGAGGGCGTCGTCGCGCTCGACAAGCACGGCCGCATCCGGCTGATGAACGACGAGGCGCAGCGGCTGCTGGACCTGCGCGCCGAGGACACCGGACAGCCGCTGGAGGCGGTGCTGCCGCCCGGCCGTACGACCGATGTGCTCGCCGGGCGGGTCACCGGCGCCGATCTGCTGACCGTCAGCGGGGGCCGGGTGCTGGTCGCCAACCGGATGCCCACGGACGACGGCGGCGCGGTGGCCACCCTGCGCGACCGCACCGAGCTGGAGCGGCTCGGCCGCGAACTGGACGGCACCCGCGGCCTGATCGACGCGCTGCGCGCCCAGGACCATGAGCACGCCAACCGGATGCACACTCTCCTCGGCCTGCTCGAACTCGAACTCCACGAGGAGGCGGTGGAGTTCATCACCGAGGCGGTCGGCGTCCACCGCGTCACCGCCGAGCAGGTCACCGAGCGGGTGCACGATCCGCTGCTGGCCGCCCTGCTGGTCGGCAAGGCCACCGTCGCCACCGAGCGCGGGGTGTCCCTGCGCATCGCCGAGGGCACCCTGCTGCCGGACCGGCTGGTGGACCCGCCAGGGCTGGTGACGATCGTCGGCAACCTGATCGACAACGCGCTGGACGCGGCGGTCGGCTCGGCCGGGCCGCGGGTCGAGGTGGAGCTGTGCGCGGACGACCGTACGGTGCTGCTGCGGGTCTCGGACACCGGACCCGGTGTCCCCGCCGACCGGCGCGATCTGGTCTTCACCGAGGGCTGGTCCACCAAGAAGCCGCCCGCGCACGGACAGCGCGGCATCGGGCTGGCGCTGGTGCGCCGCCTCACCGAACGTCAGGGCGGCACCGCCCGGGTGGCCGACCGCGACGGCGGCGGCGCCGAGTTCACCGTCGTCCTCCCCGAGGCGCTGGCCGAGGAACCGGCCGAGGGGCCGCTGACCGCGACAGGAGAGCCGCGATGACCGCAGACCCCGGCCCGGGCGGCCTCAGCGGCCGGAGCGGGCTCGACGGCCTCATACAGGTCCTGGTCGTGGACGACGATGTGCGGGTCGCCCGCGTCAACGCGGCGTACGTCGGGAAGGTGCCGGGCTTCCGCGTCACCGGGCAGGCGCACACCGCCGCCGACGCGCTGGCCTTCCTGGAACGCGGCCACGCCGACCTCGTCCTCCTCGACCACTATCTGCCGGACGAGACCGGGCTCGCCCTGGTGGGGCGGCTGCGGCAGCTGGGCCATCACACCGACATCATCATGGTGACCGCCGCCCGCGACATCGGCACCGTCCAGGCCGCGATGCGGCACGGCGCGCTCCAGTACCTGGTCAAGCCGTTCACCTTCGCCGGGCTGCGCGCCAAGCTGGAGGGCTACGCGGCGCTGCGCCGCGCCCTGTCGGGCGGCGGCGAGGCCGGGCAGGACCAGGTGGACCGGATCTTCGGCGCCCTGGGCGGCGCCTCGGCGGGCCCCGCCGAGCTGCCCAAGGGCCACTCGGCGCTCACCGCCGACCTCGTACGGGAGGTGCTGCGCGGCGCCGACGGCCCGCTGTCGGCCCAGGAGGTCGCCGAGCGCGCGTCGCTCAGCAGACAGACCGCCCAGCGCTATCTGAAGCTCCTGGAGCGCACGGGCCGGGTGCGGCTCAGTCTCAAGTACGGCGAGACCGGCCGCCCGGAACACCGCTACGACTGGGTCTGAGCCCCCGGCCCCCGGGCGTGCTCAGGCCGCGCCCGCGCCGGTGAGGGCCCGTACCTCCGTCTCCGCGTGCCGGGCCGCGTGCCCGCGGGTGTGCGCGGCCTCACCGGAGAGGACCGTGCCGAGCCAGCCGGCGAGGAAGCCGAGGGGGACCGAGACCAGCCCCGGGTTCTGGAGCGGGAAGAAGTGGAAGTCCACCCCGGAGAAGATCGCCTCGGGGCCGCCGGAGACCACCGGGGAGAACACCACCAGCACCACCGCCGGAATCAGCCCGCCGTAGACCGACCACACCGCGCCGCGCGTGGTGAACCGCTGCCAGAACAGCGAGTACAGCAGCACCGGGAGGTTCGCGGACGCGGCGGCCGCGAAGGCGAGCCCCACCAGGAAGGCCACGTTGAGGTTGTCGGCGAGCAGCCCCAGGCCGATCGCCGCCGCCCCGATCCCGACCGCCGCGACCCGCGCGACCGCGACCTCGCTGCGCGGCGTGCGGTCCTTGCGGCGGCTCAGCGAGGCGTAGAGGTCATGGGCGACGGAGGCCGAGGAGGCGAGGGTGATCCCGGCGACGACGGCGAGGATGGTGGCGAACGCGATGGCGGCGACGATCGCGAACAGCACCGTCCCGCCCGTCGATCCGGCGCCCCCGCCGAGGTCGAGCGCGAGCAGCGGCACGGCCGTGTTGCCCGCCGCGTTGGAGCTGCGTACGGCGTCGGTGCCCAGTACGGCCGCCGCGCCGAAGCCCAGCACGATCGTCATCAGGTAGAAGCCGCCGATCAGCCCGATCGACCAGATGACGGACCGGCGGGCGGCCGGGGCGGTGGGCACCGTGTAGAAGCGCGAGAGGATGTGCGGCAGCCCGGCCGTGCCCAGGACGAGGGCGACACCCAGGCTCACGAAGTCCAGCCGGGCGGTCCAGCCGTCCCCGTACGCAAGCCCCGGGGCGAGGAAGTCGCTGCCCTGCCCGCTGTGGCGCGCCGCGGTGCTCAGCAGGCTGTCGATGTCGCCGTGGAAGCGCACCAGGACGAGCACGGTGAGCGCCACCGCGCCGCCCATCAGCAGGACGGCCTTCACGATCTGGATCCAGGTCGTGGCCCGCATCCCCCCCAGCGCGACGAAGACCACCATCAGGGTGCCGACGCCGATGACCGTCCAGGCCCGGGCCCGGGACCCCGTCTCGTCCAGCAGCAGGGCCACCAGGCTGCCCGCGCCGACCATCTGGGCGACGAGATAGAGCACGCAGACGGTGACCGAGGAGACGCCGGCGGCGATCCGGACGGGGCGCTCGCTCATCCGCGCGGCCAGCACGTCGGCGAGGGTGAACCGGCCGCAGTTGCGGACCAGTTCGGCGACCAGCAGCAGCACCACCAGCCAGGCCACCAGGAATCCGACGCAGTAGAGCACCCCGTCGTAGCCGTAGAGCGCGATGAGGCCGGAGATACCGAGGAAGGAGGCGGCCGACATGTAGTCGCCCGCGATGGCGAAGCCGTTCTCCATCGGGGAGAACAGCCGCCCGCACGTGTAGAACTCCTCCGGGGAGCCCTGCCGGCGGCGGCTCGCCCACGTGGTGATCGCGAGCGTGGCGGCCACGAAGACGCCGAAGAGCAGCAGCGCGAGGCTCTGCTGATTGCCGGTCACCGCCCGTGCCCCCGCATCATCTCCTGCGTCACCCAGCGCAGCTCCAGCGCGACCCGGTCCCGGCGCAGCCGGGCATGGCGGGCGTACGCCCAGGTCAGCAGGAAGGTGGTGGCGAACTGGGCGAGGCCGGCGACCATCGCGACGTTGAGCGCGCCCGCCACCGGGCGGGCCATCATGCCGGGCGCGGTGGTCGCCGCGACCACGTACGCGAGGTACCACAGCAGGAACGCGGCGGCGGCGGGGAAGACGAAGCGGCGGTAGCGCCTGCGCACCTCCTGGAAGGCGGCGCTGCCGTGCACCTCCGTGTACACCTCTTCGGCGGCGGGCGGGCGGGCGCGCCGGGGCGGTCCGGCCGTCTCGTCAGGACCGCCCCAGCCGGAGGCGAGCACGTCGTACCAGGGATCGTCCAGCCGGGCCGCCCCGGCATCGCGCGCGTTGTGCATGTCCACCCGAAAGCTCCTTGTTCACTGCCGCGTTGGCGTGCCCAAGGATGGACAGAGGGAGAAGATCGCGGATACTCCAATACCGGACGTTCACCCCATCAGGTGACTCAGGTGATGAACGAGCCGGAATCGTCGCCCCGTGGAGCGGCGATGCCGTGGCGGTAGGCGTAGCGCACGGCCTGGGCGCGGTCGCGGACCGCGGTCTTGGCGAAGAGGTTGTTGATGTGGGTCTTCACGGTGGCGGGCGCGATGGTCAGCCGGCGCGCGATCTCCGGGTTGGACAACCCCTCGGCGACCAGCGCCAACACCTCCGCCTCGCGGGGCGTGAGCCCGTCCGGCAACGGCCCGGTGGGTTCCGGCCGGGGCTCGTCCCGGTCCGCGAACCGGTCCAGCAGCCGCCGCTGCACCTTGGGCGAGAGACCGGCGTCCCCCGACATCACGCCCGCCACGGCCCGGACGATCTCGTCGGCGTCGGCGTCCTTGGTCAGATAGCCGCGGGCACCGGCGCGCAGCGCGGGGAAGAGCGAGTCGTCGTCGGCGTAGGTGGTGAGCACCACGACCCGGGTGCCCGGATGCTCGGCGCAGATCCGGCGCGTCGCCTCCACGCCGTCGCAGCGGGGCATCCGCAGATCCATCAGCACGACGTCCGGGGCCAGTTCGGCGACCAGCCGCAGCGCTTCCTCGCCGTCGCCCGCCGACCCGACGACCTCGATACCGGGCAGCAGCCCCAGCAGCATCACGATGCCCTCGCGCACCACCGTCTGATCGTCGGCCACCACGACCCGCGCCGTCACAGCGGCACCCGCAGTCGCACCACGAACCCCTCACCTTCCGGTCCGGCCTCCAGCGATCCGCCGAGGAGTTCGGCGGGCTCGCGCATTCCGAGCAGACCGTACCCGGCGCCGCTCGCCGTCAGACCGGCGGCGGCCGGTCCCCGGCGGGCGCCGCCGTCGCGGACCTCCAGCGAGACGGCGTCCTCGGCGTACCCCAGCCGCAGCTCCACCCGGGCGCCCGGCGCGTGCTTGCGGACGTTCGTCAGCGCCTCCTGCGCGACCCGGCGGAGCGTGAGCCCCGCCTCCGCGGTCAGCGTCCGCGGCTCGCCCTCGCGCGCGAAGCTGGCGCCCTCGGCCGCCGCCGAGTCCCGCAGGAAGTCCTCGACCGGGGCCATCTCGCCGCGCAGCGCGGACAGCGCCTGCCGGGTCTCGGCGAGCCCGTCGCGGGCCATCCCCCGGGCGGCGACCACCCGGTCCAGCACCTTCGCGGAGTCCTCGCCGCGCTCGATCAGCAGCCGCGCCGCCTCCAGGTGGACCAGCTGCGCGGACAGGCTGTGCGCCAGCACGTCGTGGATCTCCCGGGCGATACGCGACCGTTCGGCCAGCGCCGCCGACTCGGCCTCCGCCCGCCGGGCCAACCGCTCCTGTTCGAGCAGCAGATAGCCGGTTCCCCGGGCCTCCTCGTCCAGGCGGAGGGCATAACCGCCGAGCATCAGGCCCCCGGCCGTGGCCACCTCGGTGAGCGGCGAATCGCCGCTCGTGAGCACGTACGCCCCCGAGGCCACGGCCGCGCAGCCGAGCGCGATCGCCAGCGGCAGCCGTTCCATGGCGAGGATGGCGCTCACGATCCACACCGCGGCGGCCGGGGTCCGCGCCCCGGCGGCGTTCAGCCCCAGGCCCGCGCCGACCAGCACGGCGAGCAGCGCCAGAGCGGGGACGAGCCGATGGTCCAGGGTGACGCGGCGCAGCGCGTACACCAGGCCCGCGCACCCGGCGAGGGCGCCGACCAGCGCCACCCGCCACATCCCGGCGAAGGCGTCGTCCCGGATGATGTCCACCAGCAGCCAGCCGGCCCCGGTCGCCCACATGCCGCTGTTGATCAGCAACCGGATCCGTGGCACGCCCTGACGGGTGAGCGCCTGCCGCGAGGGCCACTGCGTCCATCTGGTCATCGGCCGAGTGTGCCCTGTGCGCCCACCCGGCGCGGCAGCGGCTCCAGCCCCCGCGCCCGCATCGTGACGACCGCGCCGCGCAGCAGCAGGGACGCCGCGAGCGACAGCATGAGCGGGCCGCTGCCCTGCGCCACGCCCGCCAGCGCGCCCACCCCTGCCAGCACCACCCGGCACGCCATCGCGCCCGCCCACACCATCGCCGTGGTCTTCGCGCCCTGGGTCCAGACCGCGCCGGAGTCGTCCGTCCACACCCGGCTGGTCCACCCCCACCCGGCTCCGGTCGCCACCCCGACGAGGACCTCCACGGCCAGCAGCGCCACGGCGGCCACCGGGTGGTCGTGGTCGATCAGCCCGGGTTCGCGCAGCGCCAGATACCCGAGCACCACCGGCACCACCCACCAGCGCCGGGCGTCCTCGGTCACCTTCTGCGGCCGGAACTGCCGTACGAGAACGATGACGACGACCGCGGCGATGAGCACGGCCCGGGCGAGTTCCGGCATGACAGGAGCCTTCCGTGGGACGGGAACGAGAACGCTCCCGACGCTACGGACGGGCCAGGTCACGGGGATCGGAGCCAGGGTCGATCCCGGGTGGAAACCGTCTCTCCACCCGGGGGTGGAGAGACGGCCGCCTCAGATGTCGCCCCGGACGCCTCAGACGTCGATGCGGGACCGGTCCAGGGTCGCCGCCGAGTTGGTGATGAACTCCTTGCGCGGCGCGACCTCGTTGCCCATGAGCAGGTGGAAGGCGTGCTCGGCGGCTTCCAGGTCGCTGATGTTGATGCGCCGCAGGGTGCGGTGGCGCGGGTCCATCGTGGTCTCCGCGAGCTGGTCGGCGTCCATTTCGCCGAGACCCTTGTAGCGCTGGATGCCGTCCTTGTAGCGGACCCCGCGGCGCTCCAGGTCCAGCAGCGTCTCCCGCAGCTCGTTGTCGGAGTAGGTGTAGATGTACTTCTCCTGGCCCCGTTTCGGGTTGACCAGCTCCACCCGGTGCAGCGGCGGTACGGCCGAGAAGACCCGCCCCTGCTCCACCATCGGCCGCATGTAGCGCTGGAAGAGGGTGAGCAGCAGACAGCGGATGTGGGCGCCGTCGACATCGGCGTCCGCAAGGAAGATCACCTTGCCGTAGCGGGCCTGGTCGATGTCGAACGTGCGGCCCGAACCGGCCCCTATGACCTGGATGATCGACCCGCACTCGGCGTTCTTCAGCATGTCCGAGACGGACGACTTCTGCACGTTGAGGATCTTGCCGCGGATCGGCAGCAGCGCCTGGAACTCGGAGTTCCGGGCGAGCTTGGCCGTACCGAGCGCCGAGTCGCCCTCGACGATGAACAATTCGCTGCGGTCCACGTCGTCGCTGCGGCAGTCGGCCAGCTTCGCGGGCAGCGAGGAGGACTCCAGCGCGGTCTTGCGGCGCTGTGCCTCCTTGTGCTGGCGGGCCGCGATCCGGGTACGGGCCGCGGCGACGACCTTGTCCAGGACGGCGCGGGCCTGCTGCTTGGCGTCCCGCTTGGCGGATGTCAGGAACGCCTTCAGCTCCTTGGTGACCACGTTGGCCACGATCCGGGAGGCGGCCGAGGTGCCCAGCACCTCCTTGGTCTGCCCCTCGAACTGCGGCTCAGCGAGCCGCACGGTCACGACGGCGGTCAGGCCCTCCATGACGTCGTCCTTGACGACGTCGTCCTCGGCGACGCGCAGCAGCTTGGCGGAGCGCAGCACCTCGTTGACGGTCTTGGTGACCGACCGTTCGAATCCGGAGACGTGGGTGCCGCCCTTGGGGGTGGCGATGATGTTCACGAAGGACTTGGTGGTGGCGTCGTAGCCGGTGCCCCAGCGCAGCGCGATGTCGACGCCCAGCTCCCGGGTGACCTCGGTCGGCGTCATGTGGCCGCGGTCGTCGAGGACCGGCACCGTCTCCTTGAAGGTGCCCTGGCCGGACAGGCGCAGCACGTCGCAGACGGCCTTGTCCTGCGCGAGGTACTCGCAGAACTCGCTGATGCCGCCGTCGTAGCGGAAGGTCTCCTCGACGGGCCCCTCCCGGCCCTCCAGCGCCCGCTCATCCCGGACGATCAGCGTCAGGCCGGGCACCAGGAAGGCGGTCTGCCGGGCGCGGGCGTGCAGCGTCTCCAGGGAGAGCTTGGCGTCCTTGAGGAAGATCTGCCGGTCCGACCAGTACCGGACGCGGGTGCCGGTGCGGGTCTTGGGAATCCGCTTCCCCTTGAGGAGACCGCCGGTGGGGTCGAAGGGGGCGTCCGGTCCGGACTCGGTGAAGATCCCGGGAACGCCGCGGCGGAAGCTGACGGCATGGGTCTTGCCGTCCCGGTCCACCTCGACGTCGAGACGGCTGGACAGCGCGTTCACCACGGAGGCGCCGACGCCGTGCAGGCCGCCGGAGGCGGCGTACGAGCCACCGCCGAACTTGCCTCCGGCGTGCAGCTTGGTCATCACGACCTCGACGCCGGACAGCCCGGTCTTGGGCTCGACGTCGACCGGGATCCCCCGGCCGTTGTCCCGGACCTCCACGGAACCGTCGTCGTGCAGGTGCACCTCGATGCGGTCGCAATAACCGCCCAGGGCCTCGTCCACGGAGTTGTCGATGATCTCCCAGAGGCAGTGCATGAGACCGCGGCTGTCGGTCGATCCGATGTACATACCGGGGCGCTTGCGCACTGCCTCGAGCCCCTCGAGGACGAGAAGGTGCCGCGCGGTGTAGTTGGAGCCGCCCCGGTCTGCTCCGGTCAGCAGCGCAGTGGACGGCACGGACGTGTCGGCGGTCACGCGGTTCGCTCCTCGCTGAATTTCTGTTGGCCCGTCTTCGGGCACGATGGTGGCACGGGTCGCCCGACAGAGCGTACCGAGGCCTGATAGAGCCTTCGTGCCGCCACCCGTGAAACCTCCATCCTAGTCCAGGCCACCCCTGTTTCGCTCGTACGTTCGATAGCTCGTTTGGCGTGAAGCACACATCACGTTCCCTTGGAGGCATGAACCATTTAGGCTCCGGGCACGTCCTCATTCACAACCGGCAACCCGGCCGGGAGGACAAAACCCGACAAGCGACGTGAATCCGTAAACCAACGCGATACGGCTCATTCGCCGCCAACCGTCACCATCCGGCCCACTCAGAAGCAATTTTTGAGAAAAAGCCACGAGCGGGAACGATATCGGGCTGGTTGGATGTTGACCCTGGTACGACAGCTCGTCGAGCTAGAGAAGAGGCGACGTGACTACTGTTCTGACCCCCGCGAGCCCGCTGACGGCCGCTGACCGCTGCGACCGCTGCAACGCTCAGGCATACCTGCGCGTCGTCCTGATGAGCGGCGGTGAACTGCTCTTCTGCGCCCACCACGGTCGCAAGTTCGAGCCGGAACTCAAGAAGATCGCCGCGGAAATACAGGACGAGACCGAGCGGCTGACCGCCGCTCCGGCGTCCGCGTCGGACGACGAACGCTGACGCCTCGCGCCACGACGACGAGCGAAACCGGCCAAGGGCCGGGTGTCGGGCGGCCCGCCCCCACCAGGGGAGGGCCGCCCGCGCTCGTGTCGCGGCACCCCGGCCGCCCCAGCGGGCATCCCGCCCGCCTCAGCCATACGCGGCCACCAGCGACACCACCGCCGAGATCCGGGTGTAGACGCCCGGCCGTCCGGCGACCGCACAGCCACTCCCCCAGGACACCAGACCCACCAGCCGTCCCTCGGCCACCAGCGGCCCTCCGCTGTCCCCCTGACAGGCGTCCCGGCCGCCGCCCGGCATCCCGGCGCAGACCATCGAAGCCGACTGGTAATCGCCCTCCGCGTTGCCGGGGTAAGCACTCCGGCACGTCGAGTCGGCCAGGATGCGCACCTCCGTGGCCCGCAGCGTCTGCGCGTAGCTGCCGTCACCTCCGGTGTCGCCCCAGCCGTACACCAGCGCCCGGCCCCCGGCCCGGTACGCCGCGTCCCCGGCCCGCGCCATCCGGATGACATAGGCGGGCGGCAGCGGCCGCCCCAGGGTGAGGACCGCGATGTCACCGGCCCGGTCGTCGGCCTGGTAGGCCGGATTGACCCACACCTTCGCCGGCGCCATCTCCACCCCGCGGGTCCCCCGCAGATCATTACGGCCGATGATCACCCGCAGGTCCCGCACGTCCTGCCACTTCTTGCCCAGCACCGCCCGGCTCAGGCAGTGCGCCGCCGTGACGACCCTGGTGGGGGCCACCGCCACGCCCCCGCAGAACTGCCCCGAGCGCTTCGCGCCGAACAGCTCACGGCTGGCCAGCGCGACCGCCCAGGGCGCCTCGGCCGTACGGACCCGGTGCCCGCCCACCACGGCACGGTCGGCCGTCGCCTGGGCGGGCGCGAGCAACAGCAGCGCGAGCGCGGCGGACAGCGCGGCCGCGAACAGCACGGCGAGGCGGGCGGGGAATGAGGGCAGCGACCTACGCATGCAGCCTCCTGACCGTACGGATCGAATCGCCTACCCAGCGTCACCTCATTCGGCGCGACCCGCATCCCGTAGAGGGCCAACCGGGGAGGGCCGCCCTCGGCCGTCCGGGTGGTGATGCCCCCGGGCAGCGCGAAGGCCGGGCCTCCGAGGAGGCCCGGCCTTCGCGATATTCCGCTGTGGAAACCGCCCGTCAGTCCAGGTAGTCGCGCAGAACCTGCGAGCGGGACGGGTGGCGCAGCTTCGACATGGTCTTGGACTCGATCTGGCGGATGCGCTCACGCGTCACGCCATAGACCTTGCCGATCTCGTCGAGCGTCTTCGGCTGACCGTCGGTGAGGCCGAAGCGCATGGACACCACGCCCGCCTCGCGCTCGCTGAGCGTGTCGAGCACCGAGTGCAGCTGCTCCTGGAGCAGCGTGAAGCTCACGGCGTCGGCCGGGACGACGGCCTCGGAGTCCTCGATGAGGTCACCGAACTCGCTGTCGCCGTCCTCACCCAGCGGGGTGTGGAGGGAGATCGGCTCACGGCCGTACTTCTGGACCTCGATGACCTTCTCGGGGGTCATGTCCAGCTCCTTGGCCAGCTCCTCCGGGGTGGGCTCGCGGCCCAGGTCCTGGAGCATCTGGCGCTGCACCCGCGCGAGCTTGTTGATGACCTCGACCATGTGCACCGGGATACGGATGGTGCGGGCCTGGTCGGCCATGGCACGCGTGATCGCCTGGCGGATCCACCAGGTGGCGTACGTCGAGAACTTGTAGCCCTTGGTGTAGTCGAACTTCTCGACGGCGCGGATCAGACCGAGGTTGCCCTCCTGGATCAGGTCCAGGAAGAGCATGCCGCGGCCCGTGTAGCGCTTGGCCAGGGAGACCACCAGACGGAGGTTGGCCTCCAGGAGGTGGTTCTTGGCGCGGCGGCCGTCCTCGGCGATGATCTCCAGCTCGCGCTTGAGCTTGGGGGCGAGCTTGTCGGAGTTGGCGAGCTTGTCCTCGGCGAACAGACCGGCCTCGATCCGCTTCGCCAGCTCGACCTCCTGCTCGGCGTTGAGCAGCGGGACCTTACCGATCTGCTTCAGGTAGTCCTTGACCGGGTCGGCGGTGGCACCGGCCGCGGCGACCTGCTGCGCCGGGGCGTCGTCCTCGTCCTCGTCGGAGAGCACGAAGCCCGCGTTCTCCGGCTCGGGCTCGGCGCCCTCGGGAGCCGGCTTGCCCGCCGGCACCTCCTCGATGACGTCCTCGGCCTCGAGGATCTCGTCTGTGACGTCCTTCTTGGCGGCGGTCTTCTTCGCGACCGTCTTCTTCGCCGCGGCGGTGGTCTTCTTCACCGCCGCCTTCTTGGCGGTGGCCTTCTTGGCGGCGGCCTTCTTCGCGGGCGCCGCCGACGCCTCCTCGGCCGGGCCACCCGCGGCGGCCGCGGGGGCGGCCGGAGCGGCGGGGGCCTTCTTGGCGGTGACCGTCTTGGCCGCGACGGTCTTGGTGGCGGTGCGCTTTGCCGGGCTCTTCGCTGCGACGCTCTTGCGGGTGCGCTTGGGCGCCTCTGCGGCACTGACCATCAGCGTCACACCCTCCTCGTCGAGGATCTGGTTGAGGCTGCGCAGAACGTTCTTCCACTGGGTTGGCGGAATCTGGTCAGCCTCGAAGGCCCGACGCACGTCATCGCCGGCGATCTGCCCCTCAGCCTTTCCCCGCTCGATGAGCGCCATGACAGACTCGGACTCGGCGATCTCCGGCGGGAGCGTACGGGATGTGCTGGCCGACACGAACAACCTCTCGGAACGTTGGAAACGGCTTCCGGCTCCGTCCGCTGTGGACCGGAGCCGACGACCGCCGGCAGGGATGAACCGACGGCGCGCGGGCGGAGTGCGGAGGAGTACAGCGTCGCGAGCGACCTCCGTATTCCCTCCGCGGCTGCCACCTCTTTAATCATCGCGCTGCCCCAAAGAGCGTTACGCCCAATCGTCGTGGCCCGAGTCACACCACATATCGGCCCTCATACCCACACAACGGGACAGATAACTCCGAGTCGATCACGTGCCGACCGTCACACCTCGCCGCCACGTCTCGCCGCCGCATCCCGCTGCCACGCTCCGCGCCGCGCCGCCGAACCCGCGAGCGGGATCCGGCGACGCCACTCCGTACGCCGTACGCCGCTCACCGCCGGCGGCCCGCCGCCCGCGGCTTGCCCTACTACGTCGTACGCCCCCGGGCGCCGTACGCGCCCCGCGGGTCAGTGCTCGCGCGGCGCGGGCACCCCGACCTCGGTGTGATCGAGGTCCGGGTGGACGGTCAGGAGTTGGCGCATGGCGCCTTCGGCCGCCGCGGCGTCCCCCGACCCGACCGCCTCGACGATCCGGCGGTGGTGGCTGACGCTCGCCTCGGTGAGCCGCTCGCAGCCGCTGGCCGGGGCCCCGGAGACATGGAGGGCGGCCGCGACGATGCCCGCCAGGTGCTCCAGCATCCGGTTGCCCCCGACCTGGAGCAGCAGGGCATGGAACTCGGCATCGGCGCGGGAGAACGTGAGGGTGTCGCCCTGGGTCAACGAGTGCCCCATGATCTCGGCCATGTCGGCCAGCCGCTGCTGCACGTCCTCCCGGCCGTGCCCCGCGGCGAGGCGGGCCGCGAGCGGCTCGATCGTCCAGCGCAGCTCGCACAGCTCGCGGCGCTGGTCGTCACGCTGCGGCCCGAAGGCGCGCCATTCGATGATGTCCGGATCCAGCAGGTTCCAGTCGCTGACCGGGCGGACCCGGGTACCGACGTTGGGGCGGGCGCTGACCAGGCCCTTGGCCTCGAGGACGCGCAGCGATTCCCGGACGACCGTGCGGGAGACCTCGAAGCGCTGGCCGATCTCCTCCGGGACGAGCGGGCGGTCCGCGCCCAGGTCACCGGAAACGATCATCTGGCCGAGCTGCTGAACGAGTTGGCCGTGCAGCCCGCGGCCTCGGTTGCCGGCCGCGCGGCGGCCCACCCGGCCGATTTCCGCGTCCGCGCCGTCCCAGGAGGGGGCGCTGCCGCGGTCGGCGCCGGGGGCGTCGGCGTAGGAGTAGCGGTCGAGCTCGCCCGAGCCGGCGAGGCCGGAGTCGGCGGGGCGAGCCGCGGTCATGGTGGTGTGCGCAAGGGTACTCACGCATCCTTTGTCGGCGACGCTCCGGAGGCCCTTGAGGTCTTTGGTGAAAAGCACACGAAAGGGTGATCGCCCATTACCTCACAATTGACGCTGATTCGGACAGAATGCAGCACCCTTCACCGGAGTTTGCGACCACTTCATGAGCACCCCCTGCCCCACCGCGTCCGCGCCGCCGCCGGGCCCCTACTGGCGGGTCACTGCCGGGCCCTTCTGCCGCGCAGACCGGTGAGGGCGTAGGCGAACAGCAGCACCGCCACCGCCAGCATCAGGGCCTGCCCCACGGGCTGGCCCGCGAGCCGCAGGGCGGCCGCCACTCCCCGGTTGAGTACGGACGGCTCACGCTCCAGCGCCACGGCGCGCAGCCGGTGCGGCAGCGAGACGAGGGCGTGCAGCGACGGCTCCTCCATCGCGCGCCGGACCACGGGAACCGCCAGGATCGGCACCGCAAGGAGCGTGGCCAGCCCGAACGCGGTGGACCGGAAGACGCCGGCGGCGAGCAGCCCGGCCCATGAGCAGCCGATGGTGAGGCCGAAAACGCCCGCCATCAGCACCGGCCAGTCGCTCGGAAGCGGCACCGCGTTCCCGCCGACGAGCATCAGGAGCGCCGCGCTGTCGAGGATGATGGCGCCGATCGACAGCAGCGTGGCGCCGACTGCGCAGACGACGAACTTGGCGACCAGCAGGCCGATCTGGTGCGGTACGGCGTCCCGGGCGGGGGCCAGCGCCGGATAACGGAACTCGTCGCCGAAGGCGAGGGCGCCCAGCAGTCCGGCGGCGATCGCGATGGGCGGCAGCGGGAGGTCGTCGGGCCAGCCGGTGAGCCGGTGCAGCTCCCCGGCGCCGCCCTCGCGGGCCAGCAGCACGGAGGCGAGGAGCGAGATGGCGAGCGCCGCGGCGCCGATGAGCCAGCCGCTCCGGACTCCGGTGGCGCGGCGCAGTTCGTACCGCATGGGCCAGGCGGGGCCGGGGAGCCGGAGCCGGTGGAGCACCCGGGGCGACGATGCCTCGGGGTCGCGGGCCCGGACTCCGGCGGGGGTCCCGGGCCCCAGATCGGCGGTCTCCTCGACCAGCCGGTGCACCACGATGCCGTGGCGGTAGGCGGCCTCGCCGACGGAGGCGCTGGGGAGGCCGTAGACGGAGATGCGGGTCTCGTCGTCCCGCACGACCGAGAACGGGTCGTCGACCGCCTCCTCCTCGGCCTCGGGCTCCACCTCGACCGCCACGGCACTCGCGGGAGCCTCGGCGCCGGGTGCCGGAACGGGTGCGGGCACGGAGACGGCGGCGGACTCGGCGCCCCCTTCGGGAACGGCCACTCCCGCGGCCGAGGCGTCCCCCTCGGCCTTCGCCTGGTCCTTGGTGCGGCCGAGGCCACCGAGCCTGACCTTGGTCCTGATCTTGACGCCGGCCTTGCCCTCGCCCTCGGCCGCGGCCTCCGCCTCCTGGGCGTGAGCCGCCGCTTCGGCGGCCGCCGCACGCTCCGCCCGGCGCTCGGCCTCCGCCGCCTCCCGGGCGGTGTGCGCCTCCTCCTCCAGGACGGCGGCCAGCCGCCCGGCGAGCGGCGAGCGGACGACGACACGGGGACGCAGCCGGGTCCGGGTGAACTCGTCGACCGGCTGATCGGCCACCAGCCGCCCCTCCTCCAGGGTGAGGACGCGGTCCGCGACGCGGGCGACCGACTCGGCGTCCTCGGTGGTGATCAGCACGGCGCCGCCCTGGTCGGCGAACCCGCGCAGCAAGCCGTTGAGCCAGTCGGTGTCGCGGGCCGACAGGCCCCGGGCCGGTTCGTCCAGCACAAGGGTGTGCGGATCTCCGAGCAGCGCGGTGGCGACGCTGAGGCGGCGCTCCATCCCGAGGGCCAGATCGCCGAGGCGCTCGTCCGCCAGATCGGTGAGTCCGACGACGTCGAGGACGACGTCGGCGCGGGCGGCGGGCACCCCGGCTGCGGCCCCGAGCATTCTCAGATGGCCGCGCACCGTGCGCCCCGGATGCCCCGTGACCTCTTCGAGGAGGACGCCGATCTCACGGGCCGGGCGCCGGATGCGATGCAGGGGGCGGCCCCGGAAGAACGCGGAGCCATGGCCCCGGTCGAGCTGCAACAGCAGCCGCAATGCGCTGGTCTTCCCTGCGCCGGGGCCGCCGAGCAGGACAGTGACGCGGCCTGGCGGGGCCTCGAAGGTGAGGTCGTCGATGGCGGGCGCGTGGTTGCGGCGGCGGGCACTGGTCAGTCCGGTGGCCTGGATCATGGCTTCTCCCGCGGGGCATGGAACCGCTCGGTGGCACGTGGGGACTGGTGACGTACCGGAGCACGGTAACCCGCTATGTCCTATTTCGTCAGCACATACACCCCCTGATGGTTCGTCGTGTCACGGGCCGTCATACCTCGGGACGCAGCATGGGCGGATTGAGCACCGTGGCACCCCCGGCCCGGAACAGCTGTGCGGGCCGCCCGCCCTGACGGGTCGTCGTGCCCCCGGTGGGCACCAGGAACCCCGGGGTTCCTGTGACCTTGCGGTGGAAGTTGCGCGGATCCAGGGCCACGCCCCACACCGCCTCATACACCCGGCGCAGCTCTCCGACCGTGAACTCCTGGGGGCAGAAGGCGGTGGCCAGCGAGGAGTACTCGATCTTCGAGCGGGCGCGCTCGACGCCGTCGGCGAGGATGCGGGCGTGGTCGAAGGCGAGCGGTGCGGCCAGGTCCGCGTCCCGGCTGAAGGCACCGTCCTGGTCCAGCAGCGACTCGACCGGGGCCCAGCGGACGCTGTGGGCGTCGCCCCCGGCCCGGGGCGCGGGCAGGTCGGGCGCCAGCGCCAGATGCGCGACGCTGACCACCCGCATCCTGGGATCCCGCTTGGGGTCGCCGTAGGTGGCGAGCTGCTCGAGGTGCGCAGCGTTCGGCGGGACGGGGAGCGTCGGATCATGGGCGTGCAGCCCGGTCTCCTCGGCCAGCTCCCTGGCCGCGGCGGCGGACAGGTCCTCGTCGGCACGGACGAAACCGCCGGGCAGCGCCCATCGCCCCTTGAAGGGCGGCTCGCCGCGGCGGACGGCCAACGCACACAGCGCGTGCCGCCGCACGGTGAGCACGACCAGATCCACGGTGACGGCGAAAGCCGGGAAGGCCGATGGGTCGTAGGGCATGAGACGATCATAGTCGTCTGCCTGACGATAATCAGGCCCTTGAGCATGATCGGCGATGTTCCTGAAAGCGCTCTCCCAGGCGTTTTCCCGTTCGCCGCTCGCACCTCCTTCCGCATGGGGCGACCCATGAGGCGATCCACGAGGCGGTCGTCCCCGCGGCGCCCCTGACGGTCCGTCCGGTGCCGCTCGTGGTCAGCGGCGGCTACGCGTGCCGCGCCCGCCCGTCCTGCGCCGGGTCCTGGCCCTGCCCTCCGGCCGCCGCCTGCCCCCGGAAGCGCCCGGTCCGCTGGGGCCGCCCGGTCCGGTGGTGCGCGCGGGCCATCGCCGTCCGGTCCGCTCCGGATGCCCTCCGCCGTCAGCCGCCGGGGGTTCGGCCCCCATGGGCTCGGGAGCCGCCTCGGTGACCGCGCCGTCCAGCCGCCGCAGCTCCTCGTGGACCGCGGCGTGCACCGCCTGGTCCGCCTCGTCCCGGCGCAGACACTGGCGCAACAGCTCGGGATCGAGCCCCTCGTTGCACGCCTGATGGAGCAGCTTGGCGAAGAGGTAGTGCGGATCGACCCGCAGCGCGCGGCCGAGCGCGACCCGGGCCGAGGGCTCGTCACCGGACGACCAGGCGACCCAGCCGGCCAGGGTGAGCGGGGCGGCGGCATGCTCACCGTACGAGCCGACGCAGCGGCGGGCCAGGGCACGCCACAGCCGCAGGGCCGCCTCGGCGTCCGGCTCCTCCATCCACTGGGCGGCCCGGTCGCGCGCCATCCGGTCCTGGAGCCCGATGATCACCGAGGCGGCTTCCTCGTCGCCCAGCAGGCCGTCGTCGCGGGCATCGGACGCGCTCGGGTCGGAGATCGGCGGCGCGCCACACAACCGGTCCCTCATCCGGCGCGCGAGACCCAGGGTCTCCTCGCGCACGGCGGCGCAGTCCACACCTCCGAGGATCTTCGGCACGAGCCTGCTCCCCGCGATGTCCAGCGCCCGCTCCTGCCCCTCGGCGCGGGCCCCGGTCAGCGGCGTGAGCCTGGCCTCCATCTCGCGCAGCGAACCGCGCACATGCACCCCCGCGAAGGTCGCGGCCGCGGCCATCACCGAGGTGCCGGGCATGGCGAGCGGCACCCCGTCCTGCGGACAGCAGCGCTGGTCGGGACAGACATAGGACCAGAACCGGCCGTCGGAGATGCACAGCGCCTCGAAGACCGGCACCTCCAAGCCGCCGCACGCGGTGCGCAGGCGCTGCGCCAGGGGCCTCAGCCGCTCCATCACCTCCCGCCCGGACTCGCCCTCGGCCGGTTCCTGGCACAGGAACAGCACGATCCCGTCGGGCCGGTCACCCCGCCGCTCACTGCCCACGATCAGGCACTCGGCGAGCTGATCGCACACCTCGGGCCACTCCTCGCGGACACGGGGGATGCCGAGCCTGAGCCTGCCGCCGAACCGGCCGCGCGGTCCGTGCAGCGCGATCATCACGACGCTGTCATCGGGGTGGAAGCCCAGCACATAGGGCAGGGCGTCGGCGAGCTCGGCCGGGCTGCGGAGGGTGACCTGCTCCTCGCCGGACAGACCGGCCGTGTCGTTGTCTCGAGTCATGACCAGACGGTCCCTCAGCCCGGTCGGCTCCGCCAGCCCTGTGGATAACGTTATCCACAGGCTGCGGGCCCCGCTCGCGCGTTGTCGGAGGGATCGGGTTGCATGGGGGCATGAGCGACGAAGATCTGCGTATCTCGGCCGACCGCGTCCTTGCCCGCCTCGTCGGGGACACCACCGGCTCCGCACGACTGCGGGAAGACCAATGGCGGGCCATCGAGGCGCTGGTCGCCGATCGCCGCCGGGCGCTGGTCGTGCAGCGCACCGGCTGGGGCAAGTCCGCGGTGTATTTCGTCGCCACCGCGCTGCTGCGCGAGCGCGGCAGCGGCCCGACCGTGATCGTCTCCCCGCTGCTGGCGCTGATGCGCAACCAGGTCGATGCCGCGGCGCGGGCGGGCATCCACGCCCGTACCATCAACTCCTCGAACGCCGAGGAGTGGGACACCATCCAGGCGGAGGTGGCCGCGGGCGAGGTGGATGTGCTGCTGGTGAGCCCCGAGCGGCTGAACAACCCCGATTTCCGCGACCAGGTGCTGCCCCGGCTCGCCGCCGCCACCGGGCTGCTGGTCGTGGACGAGGCGCATTGCATCTCCGACTGGGGCCATGACTTCCGCCCCGATTACCGCAGGCTGCGCACCATGCTGGCCGATCTGCCCCAGGGCGTGCCCGTACTGGCCACGACGGCGACGGCCAACGCCCGGGTGACGGCGGATGTGGCCGAGCAGCTGGGCACGGGCGGGCGCGAGAAGCCGGGCGACGACGAGGGGAGCGCGCGGGCGCTGGTGCTGCGTGGCCCGCTGGACCGGGAGAGCCTGAGCCTGGGCGTGCTGCGGCTGCCGGATGCCGCGCACCGGCTCGCGTGGCTCGCCGATCACCTCCATGAGCTGCCGGGCTCCGGAATCATCTACACCCTCACCGTCGCCGCGGCCGAGGAGGTGACCGCGTTTCTGCGGCAGCGCGGCCACACCGTCGCCTCCTACACCGGCAAGACCGAGAACGCGGACCGCCAGCAGGCCGAGGAGGACCTCCTGGCCAACCGGGTCAAGGCGCTGGTCGCCACCTCGGCGCTGGGCATGGGCTTCGACAAGCCCGACCTCGGCTTCGTGGTGCACCTCGGTTCGCCCTCCTCCCCCATCGCCTACTACCAGCAGGTCGGCCGCGCCGGGCGCGGTGTGGAGCACGCCGAGGTGCTGCTGCTGCCCGGCCGCGAGGACGAGGCGATCTGGCGCTATTTCGCCTCGCTCGCCTTCCCGGCGGAGGAGCAGGTGCGCCGCACGCTCGACGTGCTGGCGGCGGCGGACCGGCCGGTGTCCCTGCCCGCGCTGGAGCCCCAGGTCGAGCTGCGGCGGTCGCGTCTGGAGACGATGCTCAAGGTGCTCGACGTGGACGGGGCCGTGCGGCGGGTGCGCGGCGGCTGGACGGCCACCGGGCGTCCCTGGGCCTACGACGCCGAGCGGTACGCATGGGTGGCGCGGCAGCGCGAGGCGGAGCAGCAGGCAATGCGGGACTACGCCTCGGCGGCCGGATGCCGGATGGAGTTCTTGCGGCAGCAGCTGGACGACGAGAAGGCGGCGCCCTGCGGCCGCTGTGACAACTGCGCGGGGGCCCGGTTCACCACCGAGGTGTCCGACGCATCGCTCGACGCGGCGCGTGGCGAACTGGGGCGGCCCGGTGTGGAGGTGGAGCCGCGCCGCATGTGGCCGACCGGGCTGCCCTCGGTCGGCGTCGACCTCAAGGGGCGTATCCCGGCGGGTGAGCAGGCCGCGGCAGGCCGGGCGCTCGGCCGCCTCTCCGACATCGGCTGGGGAAACCGGCTGCGTCCACTGCTCGCCCCGCAGGCTCCGGACACCCCGGTTCCCGACGATGTGGCGAGCGCGGTGGTGACCGTGCTCGCGGACTGGGCCAAGGGCCCCGGCGGATGGGCGTCCGGCGCCCCGGACGCACCGGCCCGTCCGGTGGGGGTGGTCACGATCGCCTCGCACACCCGGCCCCAGCTCATCCAGAGCCTCGGGGAGCGGATCGCCGCCGTCGGCCGGATGCCTCTGCTGGGCACCGTCTCGTACCAGGACACCGAGGTGGACACCCGGGTGCCGCGCACCAACAGCGCGCAGCGCCTGCGGGCGCTGCACGGGGCGCTGACCGTGCCGCCCGCGCTGGCGGCGGCCCTGACCGAGGCCGGTGGCCCGGTGCTGCTCGTCGACGATCTGACGGACACCGGCTGGACGGTGGCCGTCGCGGCCCGGCTGCTTCGCCGGGCCGGTGCGGCCGCGGTGTTTCCGCTGGTCCTCGCCGTGCAGGGCTGAGCAGGCGGTTGGCCGGGAAGGGGGCGAGGAATATAGAAGGCACATAGCCCCAAACCGGCCAGGTGTGCCAACTGCTCATTGCCGCACGCGAGCGCTTCCCGCAAGAATTGTCAGAAGCTCCCCGCGCCGGCCCCCTCGTGGTCCTGACGGGGCCGTGTCGTGGTGTGCGCCCGCGCCCGACCCTCGCACGGACCATGGGCGCGCAGACGAAGGGAGGACCGTGACCTTCGGCTTCGCTCCGCCACCGTCCGCCGACTCCGCCGTCCGGCTGGGCCGGATGCTCGAACCCGCCGAATGGGCCGCCGCCGGCATACCGCTGCTGCGCAATCCACGCGAGGTCGTCCTCGGGCTGCACAGCCGCCATCTGCCGACCCCCTCGACGGCCGTCGTCGCGGTCCTCGATCCGGAGGAACGCCTCACGGCGAGCGCGTCGTTCAGGCAGCACGGTTCCGCCGCACCCGACGGATGGGCGTTCCGCAACGCGCTCCTGGCCCAGCTGCGCCGGGTGATCCCACACGATCTGCGGCGCCGTGCGCCGGTCCGCACCGCCGTGCTGCTCTACTGCCGCGAGGGGGAGAGCCGGTGGACGGAGGAGGACGGCGCCTGGATGTGGGGTCTGCGCGACGCCTGCACCCTGCACGGGCTGCGCTGTGGTGCGTACATCACCCTGACCCGGGCGGGCTGGCAGGTCCTCGGCGAGGGGCGGGGCGGCCGTCGGCCGCACTCCGCTTCGCTCCGGACCGCACTGGGGATCACCTCCGCACCCGACGGCGACGCGGCACCCCTGCCGCGGCCCCTGGACGGGGCGCGCGAGATGCTGCACCGCTCAGCGGCCGTGTGACCGCCGACCGGCCGGACGCCGGACAGCTCCTTGACGGGCGTCAGGGGCTGCCGGGCACCGGGCGTACGGGAAGTGCGGAATCAGACGCCCGCGGTCATGAGGGTGTTGATGCGCTGCGGGTCACCGCAGACGATCAGCAGCGCCGAGGCACGGCTCATCGCCTTGGGCAGTGCGCGGGACACGGCATCGTCCGCACCGCCGTTGACGGCGACGACCACGACCGGACGGCCCGTGGTGCGGTCGGCGTCCGCGGCGGCGTAGAAGACGTCGTCACCGGCGTCGTGCTGCGCCCAGTAGGACGCCTCGCCGAAGGACAACTCATGTGCCGCCCATGGATGCTGGTCTCCGGTGGCCAGCACCAGGATCTCGCCTGGCGCCCGGCCGGAGTCCAGCAGCAGATCGACCGCCTCGTCCGCCGCGTCCAGAGCGCCGTCCACCGAGGCGGGGATCAGCTGGATCTGGGGCGCGGCCGGCGACGCGGGGTCGGTCTTGGCGGCCGGGGCCGCCGGGGCGGTCGGCGCAGGCTTCGCCGCATCGCTCGTGGTGCGCTGCGACGGAGCCGACGAGGTCCCGGTGGAACCACGGTTCGGACCGGGGGTACCGGGGCGCCGCGGAGCGGGCCGGGGGCCGGGACCAGGGACAGGACGAGGGGTCGGCGCGGTGCGGCCTGCGGCCGGTGTCGCGCGAGGACCCGGGACACTCTCGTGAATCTGAGGCTCCTCGGGGATGAGAGGCATGGGCTGATGTCTATCAAACGTCGGTGCGAGTCGCACCGGCGGGTGGTGGTTTGGACCGGTCGGTCTGCTCAGAAGTCGAAGCCGAGTTGGCCTTCGACCCCCAGCTCGGACGGTTCAGGTGTCGTGCGCACGCGCTTCAGGTGCCGCCAGCGGGGCAGCCCGTCCAGGTAGGCCCAGGACAGCCGGTGGTGGGGCGTGGGCCCCTGTTCCCGCAGGGCAGCGCGGTGCACGGGGGACGGGTATCCGGCGTTGTCGCCGAACCGGAAGTCCGCGTGCGCGTCTCCCAGTTCGGCCATCAACGCGTCCCGCCGCACCTTGGCGATCACGGAAGCGGCCGCGACGGCCACACAGGACTGATCGCCCTTGATGACCGTGCGGACCGTCCAGGGAGCGCCGAGGTAGTCGTGCTTGCCATCGAGGATCACCGCGTCCGGACGGACGGGCAGCCCCTCGAGGGCCCGGGTGGCGGCGAGCCGGAGGGCCGCCGTCATCCCCAGGTCGTCGATCTCCTCGGGCGAGGAGTGACCCAGGGCGTGCGCGGTGACCCACGACTCCAACTCGCCCGCCAGCTCCGTGCGCCTCTTGGGGCTCAGCAGCTTGGAGTCCGTGAGCCCGGTCGGCGGGCGCCGCAGACCGGTGACCGCCGCGCAGACCGTCACCGGGCCTGCCCAGGCTCCCCGCCCGACCTCGTCGACACCGACGACGATCTTGGCTCCTGTCGTGGCGCGGAGCGAACGCTCGACACTGTGGGTGGGCGGTTGGTAGGCCATGGCGAGGACAACATTACGCCGCTCACCCGACCGCCGTGTACCCGGATCAAGCGCTGCGCCCCCGGGCCGCCGGAACGGCCACGACCCCCGACGGCTCCGACGGCCCTCCGCACCCAACCCGACGCGGGGCGAAGGCCGTTCGGCGGAGCGGTGGACACGGCCGTGATCTGGGACGACGCACCCACGGTGCCGTCCGTCAGCCCGCCTCCGGGACCCAGGCGGGGAGCGGCTCGGTGCGCTCCTGCCATCCGCGGGGCGGTGCGCCACGGGAGCCGGACGCGACCACTCCGCCGACGATCGCGCAGGTGGTGTCCACGTCCCCGCCTGCCTGTGCGGTCGTCCAGAACGCGTCCTCGAAGGAGTCCAGGTGCCGGGCCGCGGCCCACAGCGCGAAGGGCACGGTGTCGTGGGCGCTGGTGCGGCGGCCGCATCCCAGCACCGCGGCGACGGTACCGGCGTCCGCGTAGTCCAGCATGTCGCGGGCGCGCCGCAGCCCCGCCTGGACCGCGCTGCGCGGGACGGCCTCGATCACCCGGTCCAGCAGGGCTTCCGGGCCGCCGGGGCCCTCCGGGCCGGCCACCACGGCCGCCGCGGCGGCCACCGCCATCGCGCCCGCCACGGCCTCCCGGTGCTGGTGCGTGGTGTACGCGGAGATCTCCGCCTGATGCGTCGCCTGCTCCACGTCGCCCGCGTACCAGGCACCCAGCGGGGCGATCCGCATGGCGGCACCGTTACCCCAGGAACCCTGTCCCTGGAACAGCCCGGCGGCCAGATCGCGCCAGTCGCCGCCCTTCCTGACCAGCCGGAGCATCCGGTTCACGGCGGGGCCGTACCCCCGGTCGAAGTCATGGCGCTCGGCGAAGGACCAGGCAAGGGCGTCCTGGTCGATCCGGCCGTGCTCGGCGAGGACGGCCAGCACGGAGCAGCCCATCTCGGTGTCGTCGGTCCACTGCCAGGGGGCGGGCGGCAGTTCGCGGCGCTTGAGGAAGGGATAGTTGGCGGGTACGAAGAACTGGGAGCCGAGGGCATCGCCCACGGACAGCCCGCGCAGGCTCGCCAGAGCCCGGTGGTAACGGTCAGCGGTCATCGCTGGGCACTCTAACCGGTGAGCCCGTAGGGCTCGGGTGTGCACCAGCGCTCAAAGGGGCGGTCGAGGTGGTAGCGGCCGTCGGAGCC
The DNA here is from genome assembly GCF_044333065.1 of Streptomyces sp. NPDC021115. Lineage (NCBI taxonomy): Bacteria > Bacillati > Actinomycetota > Actinomycetes > Kitasatosporales > Streptomycetaceae > Streptomyces > Streptomyces sp. NPDC021115. Next base: position 68,785 of record NZ_JBIRQF010000014.1, on the reverse strand, counting down.
CAGCAGCAGCATCCGCGTCTCGGCGTTGTCCGGATTGGACAGGGACTCGAATTCGGCCACGCTCCAGTGCAGCCAGCGCATGCAGAACAGCCTCATGGTCAGCCCGTGGGTGACCAGCAGGACGTTCGGCGGATGCGCAGGGTCCTCGAAACTGCGCCACAGGCTCTCCAGGAACGCGTCCACCCGGTCGTAGACATCGGCCCCGGACTCGCCCTGCGCGAAGCGGTAGAAGAAGTGCCCGTAGGCGTCGCGGTACGCCTTCTGCTTCCGCACGTCCTCGCGGTCCTGCCAGTTCCCCCAGTCCTGCTCGCGCAGCCGCGGCTCCTCCCTGACCCGGGTGCGGGACGGATCAAGGCCGAGCAGCTCCAGGGTCTGATGGGTGCGCCGGTACGGCGACACATAGACCGATACGCGCTCGTCGGCGAAGGTGGCACGGAGCCGGACGCCCGCCTCCTGCGCCTGCCGCCGCCCCGTCTCGGTCAGCTTCAGGGCATGGTCGGGCACGCGCTCGTACACCGAGTCATCGGCGTTCCCCTCCGATTCGCCGTGCCGTATGAGGATGATGCGCCGGGGTCGTGCCATGCCGCCCACCCTAGATCGGGCGCTCGGCGAGCGCCTCGCTCCCCTCCTCCACCACCGGACAGCCATGCGACCACTCCCCCGCCACCGCTGCAAACACAACTAAAGTTGCATTACCCTCGGAGTTGGCACACGAAACCGCACTCACGCAACCAGAGGCGCACTTGTCCGAAGATCGCGCAGCCCCCACCCCGGGCACCGTCCGCCCCGGCGGGCGCACCGCGCGCACCCGCGCCGCGGTCCGCGACGCCGTGCTCTCCGGCCTCGCCGAGCACGGCTACCCGGGCCTGACGGTCGAGTACGTCGCCGAACACTCCGGCGTCCACAAGACGACGGTCTACCGGCGCTGGGGCAGCGTCGAGGGGCTGGTGGCCGACGCGCTACAGCTCGCCGGGGAGGCTGCCTGGGCGCCTCCCGACACCGGCAGCCTCGAAGGTGATCTGCGGGCCCTGGCCCGCGAGGTGACCGAGTCATTCGGCGACGCACCGGCCGCGGCCGCGCCGACCGCCTTCGTCGCCGCCGCGCTCCAGTCCCGGCGCGCCGCGGAGGCGCTCCATGACTTCTACGCCGAGCGGTTCGCCCGGTGTGAACCCGTGGTGGCGCGGGCCGTCGAGCGCGGCGAGGCGCCCGTCGGCACCGACGCCGGGGCGGTCGTCCGGGCCGTGTCCGCCCCGCTGTTCCTCCGGGCCCTGATCACCCGCGAGCCGCTCGGCACACCGCTCGCCGACCAGTCGGCGGCAGCCGTCGCGGCCGCCGTGCGGGCCGGGGCATACCTCCCGGTGCGGTGACGATTCCGATGCGCGGGGCCGGAGCCGCAGCCGGGCGCGGTCGCGCCCTCAGACCGTCCAGGCGGACTCGACGCCCACCACATCGCCGGCTATCGCGGCCACGTCCGCCTCCGTCTGAGCACGCAGGCCCAGCCGCTCCACCCGCTCCACCCGGTACTTCCCGTGCTCGGCGGCCGAGTCCCACATCGACAGCACGAGGAACTCGTTCCCCGGCGCCTCGCCGAAGACCCCGCGCAGCATGCCGGGCGACCCGGCCATCGCCGGATTCCACACTTTCTCCTGCACCAGCGTGAAGTGATCCACCCGGTCCGCGTGCACACGGCAGTGCGCGACCCGCAGCACGTCCGCGTCGTTGAACCGGGGCTGGAAACCGACCTTCACATCGAAGCGATACTCAAAGAGCCGGACCTGCATGTTCCGGTACGTGCCCGACTGCGCGGCCGCCAGCCGATTGTGCGACCGCGCCATGAAGGAGTCGTAGAACGCCCGGCTCTCCCAGAACGCGAAGATGTGCGCCACGTTCGGCCGCCCCCGGCTCCAGCCACCGCCCTGCCCCCGGAATCCCGGCTCACCGGGCATCCCCGCCCACTTCCGCTGCCCCCGCTCGAACCCCGGGCGGTCCACCACGGTGCAGCGAATCCACTTGACCAGCACCGCGCCATCCTACGGCCACGACGGTGGCCCGCATCACACAGCGAACCGTCCGTGGTCAGCGCCGCCTGCGGCCCGTCCCCGGCCCCGGAACAGGGTGCCCCACCCCGGCGCCCGGCATTCCGGCACCGGGACCCGCGAGCCGCATACCCGGGGTCGGCGCACACGCCGCTTGCAGCTGCTGGCCGCCGGGCAGGGGCGCGTACCAGGCGCTTCCGTACAGAACGTTGCTGAGCCCGGACAGCAGCCGTTGCACATCGGGCTCCGACCGCACCACCAGCCGCATGAACTGGCTGCTGCTGCCGAGCTTGTTGCCGCACTCGCGGACCAGCACGCCGTGTTCGGCCAGCAGCCGGTCCCGCACCTGCACGCCGTTCGCGCCCTCGGGCAGTTTCACGAACACGAAGTTGCCCTGCGAGGGGAAGACGGTCATTCCCGGCAGACACCCCAGCTGCGCGATCATCTCCTGCCGGTCGCGAGCGAGCATCCGCAGGCTCATCTCGTAGTCCTGCTGATGGTCCTTGAGCATGAAGACGATGATCTCGGCAAAGGAATTGAGGTTCCACTTCGGCAGCCTGGAGCGGATCTTCCCGGCGAGTGAGGGATTCGCCACCAGGTAGCCGAAACGCACGCCGTGCAGGCCGAAGTTCTTTCCCAGGCTGCGCAGCACGACGGTGTTCGGGCGCACCACGGCCTCGTCGACAACGCTCGGCCAGGGGCCCGCCTCGGGGTCGGCGAACTCCAGGAAGGACTCGTCGATGACGACCAGATCGAGGTCCGCGAGGGAGTCCATGAACGATATGACGGCGTCGCGGGAGAGGAGACCGCCGTCGGGATTGTTGGGATTGCAGATGACGGCGGTGCGCGACCCCCGCTGCCGTATGAAGGACACGAAGGCATCGGGGTCGAGGGCGAAGCCCTGGCGCTCAGGCAGCCGGAACATGTCCACGCGCTTGCCGGTCTCCTCCGGCTGGTCCGTCCACCGGCCGAAGGTGGGGATCGGCACGGCCAGGCTGTCCTTGACCAGCAAATGGTCGATCCAGGTGATGAGTTCCGTCGAGCCGTTGCCCATCGCCATGGTCTGCGGCTGGAGATCGAGCAGATGCGCCAGTTCAGCGGTGATCGCATCGGCGGAGCTGGGGTAATAAGTGAGGATGTCCCGCAGCATGGCCGACAACTCGTCGAACATACCGGGGGTCGGGAAGTAGGGATTGCAGGGGATGCAGAAATCCACGATGTCCTGTCCGCCGCCCGAAACTCCCGCGCGATTCAGCATGAAGTACGACGGACTGTGGTTGGTGCCCCGGAAAAGCTGTGCGGCATTACCCGTGTTGCCGATGGCGGCGACAGTCACAGCAAGACCTCCTCGGTCACATGGGCCGTGCTGGGCACGACGTACGGCTCCGCTTGCACAGAGCGTCGCGCACGAGCCACCGCCAGTCGGGGCGTTGCTGAATTTCATGGTGCGTATGAGAAGTCGAGTGACAGGAGATACAGGAACCGCTACAGTCCGCTCGACTTCCGCCCACCGCACGCACGCCAGCGGGGCGCGGCCCGAAGGCCACGCCCCGCGTCGAAGGTCACCCGTCAGGGCTGACGATCAGCTGCAACCGCTCGTCGAGCCGCAGCCCTCGCACAGGTAGCAGCTGCCCGCGCGGCGCATCTTGGTGCCGCAGGAGAAGCACAGCGGCGCGTCGGCGTTCAGCCCCAGCTGGATCTCGACCAGCTCGGTCGAGCTGTGAGCCTGCTTCGGGGCCGACGTCTCGGACTGGGACGCGGTCGTGGTGGCCTTCGGGGCCTCCAGACGGCGCGGCGCCGACTGGGCCAGGCCCTCGACGTCGACGTCGTCGTCCTCGGACGCCTCGTAGGAACCGGTCTCCAGGTGACGCTGGCGCTCCTCGGCGGAGTGGATACCGAGCGCCGACCGGGTCTCGAACGGCAGGAAGTCCAGCGCCAGCCGGCGGAAGATGTAGTCGACGATCGACTGGGCCATCCGCACGTCCGGGTCGTCCGTCATACCGGCCGGCTCGAAGCGCATGTTGGTGAACTTCGAGACGTACGTCTCCAGGGGCACCCCGTACTGGAGGCCGACCGAGACGGCGATGGAGAAGGCGTCCATCATGCCCGCGAGGGTCGAGCCCTGCTTGGACATCTTCAGGAAGACCTCGCCGAGCCCGTCGTCCGGGTAGGAGTTCGCCGTCATGTAGCCCTCGGCGCCGCCGACCGTGAAGGAGGTCGTGATGCCGGGACGGCCCTTGGGCAGGCGCTTGCGGACCGGGCGGTACTCGACGACCTTCTCGACCTCCGGCTCGGCCTGCTCCGCCGCCTTCTCCTCCTTCTTCTTGGCGGAGAGCGGCTGGCCGACCTTGCAGTTGTCGCGGTAGATCGCCAGAGCCTTGAGGCCCAGCTTCCAGCCCTCGAAGTAGATCTCCTCGATCTCCTCGACGGCGGCCGACTCCGGCATGTTGACCGTCTTGGAGATCGCGCCGGACAGGAACGGCTGGGCGGCGGCCATCATCCGCACGTGGCCCATCGGCGAGATGGAACGATCGCCCATCGCGCAGTCGAAGACCTCGTAGTGCTCGAGCCTCAGCCCCGGTGCGTCGATCACATTGCCGTGCTCGGCGATGTGGGCGACGATCGCCTCGACCTGCTCCGGCTGGTAGCCGAGCCGCTTGAGGGCCTTCGGGACCGTGTTGTTCACGATCTGCATCGAGCCGCCGCCGACGAGCTTCTTGAACTTCACCAGCGCCAGGTCCGGCTCGACGCCCGTGGTGTCGCAGTCCATCATCAGGCCGATGGTGCCGGTGGGGGCGAGCACCGACGCCTGGGCGTTGCGGAAGCCGCTCTTCTCGCCGAGGCGCAGCACGTCCTGCCATGCCTCGGTGGCCGCCGCCCAGACCGGGGTGTCCAGGTCGTCCATGCGCCTGGCGATGGCGTTGGCGTCCGAGTGCTGCTTCATGACGCGCTTGTGGGCGTCCGCGTTGCGGGCGTAGCCGTCGTACGGACCGACGACGGCCGCCAGCTCGGCGGAGCGCTTGTACGAGGTGCCGGTCATCAGGGAGGTGATGGCTCCGGCCAGGGCCCGGCCGCCGTCACTGTCGTAGGCGTGACCGGTGGCCATCAGCAGGGCGCCGAGGTTGGCGTAGCCGATGCCCAGCTGACGGAAGGCGCGAGTCGTCTCGCCGATCTTCTCGGTGGGGAAGTCAGCAAAGCAGATGGAGATGTCCATCGCGGTGATGACCAGCTCGACGACCTTGGCGAAGCGCTCCGCGTCGAAGCGCTGGTTGCCCGCGTCGTCGTCCTCCAGGAACTTCATGAGGTTGAGCGAGGCCAGGTTGCACGAGGAGTTGTCCAGGTGCATGTACTCGCTGCACGGGTTGGAGGCGGTGATCCGGCCCGACTCCGGCGAGGTGTGCCAGTGGTTGATCGTGTCGTCGTACTGGATGCCCGGGTCGGCGCAGGCCCAGGCCGCCTCGGCCATCTTGCGGAAGAGCGACTTGGCGTCGATCTCCTCGATGGGCTCACCGTTCAGGCGGCTGCGCAGGCCGAACTGCGAGCCGGACTCCACGGCCTTCATGAACGTGTCGTTCACCCGGACCGAGTTGTTGGCGTTCTGGTACTGGACGGACGTGATGTCGTCGCCGCCCAGGTCCATGTCGAAGCCCGCGTCGCGCAGGGCGCGGATCTTCTCCTCCTCCTTGACCTTGGTCTCGATGAACGCCTCGACGTCCGGGTGGTCGACGTCGAGCACGACCATCTTGGCGGCCCGGCGGGTCGCACCGCCCGACTTGATCGTGCCGGCGGAGGCGTCGGCACCGCGCATGAAGGAGACGGGCCCGGAGGCGTTGCCACCGGAGGAGAGCAGTTCCTTGGAGGAGCGGATGCGGGAGAGGTTCAGGCCGGCGCCGGAACCGCCCTTGAAGATCATCCCCTCTTCCTTGTACCAGTCCAGGATCGACTCCATGGAGTCGTCGACGGAGAGGATGAAGCAGGCGCTGACCTGCTGCGGCTGCTTGGTGCCGACGTTGAACCACACGGGCGAGTTGAAGCTGAAGACCTGGTGCAGCAGCGCGTACGTGAGCTCGTGGTCGAAGATCTCGGCGTCTTCGGGGGAGGCGAAGTAGCCGTTGGCCTCGCCGGACGTGCGGTAGGTGCTCACCACCCGGTCGATGAGCTGCTTCAGGCTCGCTTCGCGGCTCGGGGAACCGACCGCGCCGCGGAAGTACTTGCTCGTGACGATGTTGACCGCGTTCACCGACCAGAAGTCGGGGAACTCCACGCCGCGCTGTTCGAAGTTGACCGACCCGTCACGCCAGTTGGTCATGACGACGTCACGACGCTCCCAGACCACCTCGTCGTACGGGTGCACGCCGGGGGTGGTGTGGACGCGCTCGATACGCAGGCCCTTGTTCTTGCTTCCCTTGGAGCGGGAGCCTCGTGCGGGGCCGCTCGTCGTCTCTGTCATTCCGCCTCCCTGTACGGGCGAAAACGCCCTGATGTGCCCATTTCTTCCCAGGCACGGTGTGTCTGTCTTTCACCCGGAGACGCGATGCACCCCGGGCAGTCTTCGGCCACCGGTCAGTCGGTGGCAGTGGCGGGCGCGGGGGCCTCCGCGGCCCCGTCGGCGCCGGACCCGCGGTCGTGCGCGGGAGGCCGTTGCTGGTCACGCAGCTCCGCGACCGCGGCCTCGAAGTCCTCGAGCGAGTCGAAGGCGCGGTAGACGGAGGCGAAGCGGAGGTAGGCGACGAGGTCCAGCTCCTGGAGCGGACCGAGTATGGCGAGCCCCACGTCATGGGTGGACAGCTCGGCGCTGCCGGTGGCCCGTACGGCCTCCTCCACGCGCTGGCCGAGCTTGGCGAGGGCGTCCTCGGTGACGGGACGGCCCTGGCATGCCTTGCGGACCCCGGAGATGACCTTGTCGCGGCTGAAGGGCTCGGTGACCCCGCTCCGCTTGATCACCATCAGTGACGCGGTCTCCACGGTCGTGAAGCGGCGCGAACAATCGGGGCACTGGCGGCGCCTGCGGATCGAGCAGCCGTCGTCCGTGGTCCGGCTGTCGACGACGCGGCTGTCGGGGTGCCTGCAGAAGGGGCAGTGCATGACTCCGTACCCTCCCTCACCCTCAAAAACGGCGCATGACTGACAAGCCCCGACCGGCCGCGCGGGCCCGTCGAAGCGACCACAAGCATAGGCGAAGATCTCGGCAATGAATCACCAGGGACCACAAGCTGTGGGTGACTGAAACCCATCTAACCACTAGATCTGGGGTCTGGCACTCAACCGCACCGGATGGCGTGTCACGGCTCGGGAGCAGGCACGAGACTACGCGAACCCCACTGGTCCCGGATCCACAGGGACCGGAGTGCAAGACTGAGGCCCGCCGCCGGACACGCCCCGAACTCGCCGCCGGACCCTCCCCTCAGCGCGCGCCACAACCGCCCTATACACCCAAGCCTGTGATCACGTCAGCTCATCTGGGATATTTCACTCGAACGTGTGTTTGGCGCAACCTTTCGAAAGCAACTACCGTTGTCCAACTAGGGAGAACATCTCGAGAGGGGCCGTCGTGACCACCACCGCAGAGAGCGCCACCGTTACCGCCCAGGAGCGCTCCCAGAGCCGACTCGAACAGACACACGCGATGAATCAGACTCACGCGATCAACGACGCGAGCACGAACCCGGAGGGGCAGAAGGCGACCCGATCACTACCAGGGCGACCTCCAGGCATCCGGGCGGACAGCTCCGGGCTGACCGACCGGCAGCGCCGCGTCATCGAGGTCATCCGCGACTCTGTGCAGCGGCGCGGCTACCCCCCGTCCATGCGGGAGATCGGCCAGGCGGTGGGCCTCTCCAGCACCTCGTCTGTCGCCCATCAGCTGATGGCCCTGGAGCGCAAGGGCTTCCTGCGGCGTGACCCCCACCGGCCCCGGGCCTACGAGGTCCGCGGCTCGGACCAGCCGAGCACGCAGCCGACGGACACCACCGGCAAGCCCGCCGCCTCCTACGTTCCGCTGGTCGGCCGGATCGCGGCCGGTGGGCCGATCCTCGCCGAGGAGTCGGTCGAGGATGTCTTCCCCCTCCCCCGCCAGCTGGTCGGCGACGGTGAGCTGTTCGTCCTGAAGGTGGTCGGCGACTCCATGATCGAGGCCGCCATCTGCGACGGGGACTGGGTCACGGTGCGCCGCCAGCCGGTCGCCGAGAACGGTGACATCGTCGCCGCGATGCTCGACGGCGAGGCGACGGTGAAGCGCTTCAAGCGCGAGGACGGCCATGTCTGGCTGCTCCCGCACAACGCCGCGTACCAGCCGATCCCCGGTGACGAGGCGACCATTCTGGGCAAGGTCGTCGCAGTGCTGCGGCGCGTCTGAGCCGACGGACCGAGGCGCGCCGACAGCGCGCCCAACGACCGGGCCCCGGGACCACTGCGCCGGTTCCGGGGCCCTGCTGTGCGCTCTCCCGCTACGCTCCGTCGGCCTTGGCCGCCGCGTCGATCGCTGCCAGGGAGCGGCGCACCTGGTTGCGATCGGTCGTGTACCAGAAGTCCGGCATGGTCTTCCGCAGGAACGAGCCGTAGCGGGCCCGCTCGACCCGCGGGTCCAGCACGGCGACGATGCCGCGGTCCCCGGAGGCGCGCACGAGCCGGCCCGCGCCCTGTGCCATCAACAGGGCGGCGTGCGTGGCCGCGACCGCCATGAATCCATTGCCACCGGCCTCCTCCACGGCCTTCTGGCGAGCGCTCATCAGCGGGTCGTCGGGGCGTGGGAAGGGCACCCGGTCCATGACCACCAGCTGACAGCTCGGGCCCGGCACATCCACGCCCTGCCACAGCGACAGGGTGCCGAACAGGCAGGTCCTGGCATCGGCGGCGAACGCCCGGATCAGCTCGCCGAGGGTCTCCTCGCCCTGGAGCAGGATGGGCATGTCGAGCCGCCCACGCAGCTCCTCCGCGGCGGCCTGGGCGGCACGCATGGACGAGAACAGCCCGAGCGTGCGCCCGCCCGCTGCCTCCACCAGCTCGGCCAGCTCATCCAGCATGTCGCCGCGGCTGCCCTCGCGGCCGGGCTGGGCGAGATACTTGGCGACGTAGAGAATTCCCTGCTTCGCGTAGTCGAAGGGCGAGCCGACATCGAGCCCCTGCCAGCGCGGAGCGGACTCCTCACTGCCGCCCTCGGGGTCCTGCGGGCTCTCGGGAGAGAGGCCGAGCGACGCGGCCACACCGTTGAAGTCCCCACCGATCTTGAGGGTGGCGGAGGTGAGGATCACCGAGCGGTCCTCGAACAGCTTCTCGCGCAGCAGGCCGGACACGGAGAGCGGGGCGACGCGCAGCGAGGCACCGAAACGGTCGTGCCGCTCGTACCAGACCACATCGAACTCGGAGGCTTCCACGACCCGCTCCGCCACCTGGTGGATGTTCTCCACCGCGCCCAGGGCCTGCTTGCGGACGGCGTCCTCGTCCTGAACCGAGGCGTCGCGGGTGGCACCCAGCGCGGAGATCACCGTGCGGGCCGCGTCACGCAACGCCATCAGGGCATAGCTCAGATCCTCGGGGATGGTCTCGAGGCGGCCGGGCAGGGCCAGCTCCATGATCCGCTCGAAGCTCTCCGAGGCGGTCTGGAGATCGTCGGCCGCCTTCTCGTTCACCAGCTTGGCGGCGCGCCGCACGGCCCGGTTGACCTGGCCGGGAGTGAGCTCACCGCTGGCGACGCCGGTGACGCGGGAGACCAGCTCATGCGCCTCGTCGACGATCAGCACCTCGTGGCTGGGCAGAACCGGGGCGCCCTCGATGGCGTCGATGGCGAGCAGCGCGTGGTTGGTGACGACGACCTCGGCGAGCTTGGCGCGCTCACGGGCGGCCTCGGCGAAGCACTCGGCGCCATACGCGCACTTGGACGCGCCGAGGCATTCGCGGGAGGTGACCGACACCTGGGACCAGGCGCGGTCGGAGACCCCGGGGGTCAGATCGTCGCGGTCGCCCGTCTCGGTCTCGTCGGACCAGTCGCGCAGCCGCATCAGGTCCTTGCCCAGCTTGCTGGTGGGCGTGGCCGCCTCGAAGGGGTCGAACAGCCCGGCCTCGTCGGCGTCGTCCTGCGGCACCCCTTCGTGGAGGCGGTGCAGGCACAGGTAGTTGGACCGGCCCTTGAGCATGGCGAACTCGGGGCGGCGGCGCAGCAGCGGATGCAGCGCGTCGACCGTACGCGGCAGATCGCGCTCGACGAGCTGGCGCTGGAGGGCGAGGGTCGCCGTGGCGATGACGACGGGCTCGCCGTGGGCGAGGGCGGGCACCAGATAGCCGAGCGACTTTCCGGTGCCGGTACCGGCCTGGACCAGCAGATGGGAGTTGTCGTCGATCACCTCGGCCACGGCTTCGGCCATGGCTGTCTGACCAGGGCGTTCGGTGCCGCCGACGGCGGTTACGGCAGCGTGCAGCAGATCTGCGAGTTGAGGCGAGGACGTGTCAGTCATAGGGCTGCCAGCCTACGCGGCGGCACCGACATCACTCCCGCTGCCGGTCGTATCACCCTCCGTCGAGGGAACGCCCGGCATCGGCGGAACCTGGACGGGCCGAGCGGTGTATCCCAGGTAAAGGCGGCGATCGGAGGCCGCCGCGGAGCACAGGGGGTCACGGTGGATCACAGCACATGGCGCAGGGCGCGCTCGCGCAGTATCAGCGCCGCGCGTTTCCCGGCGAGATCCACCTCGGCGGAGAAGCGGAATCCGGCGCCGAGGAAGGCCGCGACGGAGGGGGTGTTGCGCAGATCGGGTTCGGCCACGACGCGCGCACAGGACGGGCGGTGTTCGAGCACGAGATCGGCCGCGGCGCGCAGCAGGGTCGTGCCGAGTCCTTGGCCACGGTCGCTGACGCGGCCGATGAGCAAGTGGATGCCGGTGTCGTGCGGCCGGGCCGGGTAGTGCCGGGCGAGCGGGTCGAGGTCCGCGCGATAGACCTCCCAGTAGCTCATGGGGACGCCGTCCAGCACTCCCAGGCAGGGCACGCTTCGGCCGTCGCCGTCGAGCTGGCCGCCGAGGTGGCTGGCCGTGAGGTCGTCCGGGCCGTCGAGTTCCCAGAAGGCGGCCACGGCGGGGTCGTTCATCCATCGGGCGATGAGCCGCAGGTCGCGCCCGATGCGGACCGGGACCAGCTGGAAGGCCCCGACCGGGGTGCTGGTGGGCCCCCATTCGGCGATGCGGTCAAGCAGGTCGGGGCGGCTGTCGAGCTCCGGACCGGTCAGCTGGTTCTCGGGAATGCGCGCGGCGTCTTCTTCCCGACGCATCCGCATGTCGATGGTGTCGTCGGTGCTGGAGTCGGAGTGCGACACGGCGACGCTCTCCTCTCATGGGTCTCAGACGCGCCGTGAAGGGCGTGATCGGCGGGGTGAACGGATGTCATGCGGTGGAAGCGGCGCATGTGACAAGGGGGTTGGCGATGGTGACGTAGACGGACTGGGTGTCGACCGGCCCGACGAGTTCGTCCAGGCCGCGCAGGCGGGTCAGCAGATTGGCCTTGCAACGCAGCGTGGGCGTCTCGAGGAGGCGGGCGGGCAACCGCGAGCGGAGCTCGCCGGAGCCGGACGCGGCGTCGGCGAGGAAGCGGCGGAACGCGGCCAGCAGCACACGCTCGTCGGCGAGCCGCTGCGCCCCGAACGCCCCGATCAGGCCGAGGACGTTGTTGACGCCGAGGTAGTAGGCGAAGCGCTCATCGGTGACCTCGTCGGACACGAAGGTGTCGCTGTGCCCGCCGATGCCGGGCAGCCGCCGCTGGAGATCGTCGTACCGGGACTCACGGAAGTAGTAGCCCTGGTTGTCCCGGTAGCGGCCCCCGACCGGCCAGCCGTCCGGGTCCAGCAGCACCAGGGTGTTCTGCTGATGTGCCTCCAGAGCGATGCCCGCCTCTCCGTCCAGCCAGAGCACGGGGCGTACGACCGTGTGCAGATAGCGCAGGAACCACTCGGCGCTGACGGCCGCGATGGAGCGGCCGGTGCGGGCGGCGAGCCGGGCGACGAGATGGGCCAGGCGTGAGCGCATCACGGGCTGTCCCGGCCAGGGCCGGAGCGAGAGGAGCCCGGCGACGCAGACGGCGTCGTCGCCCGGGCCGAACGGGTTGTGCCGGATGACGACGTCGAGCCCGGTCAGCGGCTCGCCGTCCGGCCCGTTCACCGCGAGCCAGGCCGGGTCACGGACGATGTCGAAGCCGGGGAATCCGGGGAAGGCGGCCCGCCACTGCTCGGCCAGCCCGCTGCGGAGCAGCCGGTGCACCTCGACACCGCGGCGAAGCTCCTTGCGGAGGTTCTCGCGGCGGGAGTTGGTGATCCGCAACCCGAGGGAGAGCTTGAGCATCGCGGGCGCGCCGGGTCGGTAGACGGTGCGAACCGAGGAGGTGGGGTGCCAGGGTCCGCCCGCCGGGCCCAGGTCGTGCAGCATGCCCGCGTCGAACAGCGCGGTGACGGCCGGGCGGTGCCGGATCTCGTGGGCCTGCCAGGGGTGCAGGGGCAAGGGTACGGAGCCGGAGGGCAGTTGAAGACCACTGCCCGCGAGAGAGAGGGCCAGCCTCTCGGCCGGGACGGTTCTGCCGCGTTCGGTCCAGGCCGACTCGCAGGCGAGCACGGACGGGTCGACGGCGAACCAGTGCAGGGGGAAGGAGCCACGCGATTCCGGTGAGCACACAGGTGACGCGGCATCGGAGAGACCTTCGCGGCTCTTCGGAGTGGGATGAAGGGGGTGACCGAGAAGGAGAGACTGTTCGGCGCTGAGAAAGGGGGTACCGACGCCGGGGTCGGCGGGCATGGCCCTGCGGTGGGCGAGGAATTGGGCGGTGCGTCGTACGGAGTCCGCGACCCGGCCGATGAGTTCGGAGGCCTCCGCATCGGTCTCGTCCTGCCGGGCTGCGTACGCCGCCTCCCGGGTGAGCAGCGCCGCGAGGGCCACCGCGCCGACGGCGGGGGCGTCCCAGGGGCCGTGTTCCAGCACCGGTGCGCCGAAGCGGTGCCAGCCAGTGGCCGACCAGTAGCGCACGGGCACCTGGAGGGAGGTGCCGGTCGCGGCGAGAGGGATGCGCAGGGTGTCGCCGTCCGGGGGCCCTGCCGCGGTCTCCCGCACCCAGCAGCGCAGCAGGTTCTCGACCGTGGCGGCGTCGGCCGCGAGCTGCGGATCGGGATGGTCGAGCGGATCCCACCCGGCGGTGGGAATGGGGACCTCGGGCATGTCGGGCACGTCGTGACCGCTGTGGTCCTGCCGCGGTACCGGGGCCGCCACGGCCAGGGGCGGCGGCTCGGCGGAGGCTGCCGCCGACGCTGCGAGGGCCGTGGGCTGGGGCGGCGCGGGCCGGGCCGGTACGCCCTGCGGTGTGCCCTGGGTTGGTGCGCTCTGGGGCGGCGCGGGCTGCGGCCGCGCGGGCGGGGCTGGCACGGCCTTAGGCGGCGCGGGCGGGGCTGGTGTGGGCTGGAGTCCGGGGGTCTCCCCTGGGGCCATGGCCATGGGCGGCGGGGGCACGAGCGGCCCGGCTGGGGGTGCTGCCGACTCGGGCGGTGGAACCGCGGGCCCGGGCGATGCCGCCGTCGGGTGTGACGCCCGGCGCTGCGGCTCCACCGGCGGGGCCGCAGGTGCGCGTCCCGCCGTCGTCTCGGCGGTGGCCGTCGGCGCGGAGGGCCCGGTGGGCGCGCCGGGCGGTACCTCACCTCGGGCTTGTGGGTGCCCAGTGGCCGGGGTGCGGGCCGTCCGGTCGCTCATGGCGCCGTCCTCCGGGTCCGGCTGGGGATACAGGGGGGCTCGCCCAGGGGAGTGCGGCATGGTGGATGTGGCGCTCGTGTCACGGCCTTCGCACCGTGAGCCTGGCGCCTGCCTCCTTCGATGGTGCGGTGGTGGTGCGGTCCTACGGCCGCGGGGCGCGTCACCGGCGGACTCCGGTGAAGGGCGGGGCGGATGGCGGGAGTTCATGGGCGGCGCGGGCGCCGAGAGTCCGGATCGCGGCGTCCAGGGCGTCGGCGAGCCGGTCCAGCACGGCTTCGGCCTGCTCGTCGGTGATGGTCAGCGGAGGAAGGAGGCGGATCACGGCGGAGTGGCGACCGCCGAGTTCGACGATCAGGCCGCGGTGCAGGCACTCCCGTTGTACGGCGGCCGCCAGCATCGGGGCGACGGGACGGGCGGCGGCACCCGTGTCCGTGTGCCCAGCGGTACGGCCGTCCGCACCGGCGAAGGCACCGGTCGTCACAGCGGCGGTGTCGGCCGGGGGCTCGGGGTGCCCAGGGCCGGGGTCCGGCTCCGCCGGGTCGACCAGCTCGAGGCCGATCATGAGGCCGCGGCCTCGGACGTCTCCGATGTGGGGCCACTGCGCGGCGAGGGCGCGCAGCCGCGTCAGCATCCGCTCACCGACGACCGCGGCCCGCCGCGCGAGGCCGTTCTCGCGGACGTACGCCAGGGTGGCCGCGCCCGCCGCCATCGCCAGCTGGTTGCCCCGAAAGGTGCCCGCGTGGGCGCCGGGCCGCCAGGCGTCCAGCTCCTCCCGGTAGACCACCACGGCCAGCGGCAGGCTGCCGCCGATGGCCTTCGACAGCACCATCACATCGGGCACCACACCGCTGTGCCCGACCGCCCAGAAGGAACCGGTGCGCCCCACGCCGGTCTGCACCTCGTCCGCGATGAGCGGGATGCCGCGGGCCGCGGTGATCTCCCGCATCCGGCGCAGCCAGCCGTCGGGGGCGGGGATCACCCCGCCCTCGCCCTGTACCGGTTCGAGGATCATTCCCGCCGGTGCGCCCGCCCCGCCCTTCGGGTCGTCCAGCACCAGTTCGGTCCAGCGCGCCGCGAGGTCCGCGCCGCGCTCGCCGCCCACCCCGAACGGGCAGCGGTAGTCGTAGGGGAAGGGCAGCCGGGTCACGCTCACCGCGGGGGCTCCAGCGCCGCCGACGCTGCCGGAGGCGGCCAGCGCGACTGCCGTCATCCCGTGGTAGGCCCCGGAGAAGGCCAGCAGGCCGTCTCGCCCGGTGGCGGTCCGCACCAGCTTGAGTGCGGCTTCGACGGCGTCCGTGCCCGCGGGCCCGCAGAACTGCACGCGTGCGCGCGCCGCGAGTTCGGGCGGCAGCGTGGCGAACAGCTCGTCCGTGAAGGCGTCCTTGACCGGCGTGGCCAGGTCCAGGACCTGGAGCGGGGCCCCGGAGTCCAGGACGGTACGGATCGCTTCCAGCACCACCGGATGGTTGTGCCCGAGCGCCAGCGACCCGGCTCCGGAGAGGCAGTCGAGGTAGCGGCGGCCGTCGGCGCCCTCGATCGTCATCCCCCGGGCGCGCACCGGGACGATGGGCAGCGACCGGGCGTAGGTGCGGGCGGCCGACTCCCGCAGCGACTGGCGCCGCAGGATGCCCGGAGCGTCCCCGCCGGACCCGTCGCCGTCCGGCACGACGGGCGGTGAGGGATCCGGCGTCATCGACGGGAGCTGGGTCATGGCCACGGCTCACGGTCCTCTCGCTGCTGAACGCCTCCGGCTGTCCCCCGTACGTACCAACGACGGGTCGGGCCCGGGATCACGGGCCCGACCGAAGATCCTTGGCGCCGGGAACCAAGGACCCGCCCGTAGCCGTCGTAGGCGGCACCGGCATAGTTGGGGGTTCACCCCGCTGTCGGGGGGAGCATGACAATTCCGGACGGGCCGTGAAGCAGTTCAGAACATCAGGGGGAGTTCCGCCCATGCCTTTCAAACGCCGACCCGCGCTCGCCACGGCGGCCGTCGCCGCGGTGCTGGCGCTCACCGCCACCGCGTGCGGATCGTCGGACGACTCGGCCGATGCCAAGCCGTCCGCGTCGTCGGCCCAGCAGGGCGCGGACGACATCAAGCTGCCCGACAACCTCAACGACAAGCTGAAGAACCTCGGCGTCGATCTGGACCAGTGGAAGAACGGCGCCTGGAACAAGTGGGACCGGGACGACTGGCTCCGCGAGGCGGGCGACTTCATCAACCCGATCATCAAGGGGCTGTGGAAGCCGGACCGGATGCGGGATGCCCAGGAGCCGGATGAGCAGGTCGACGACAGCGACATCGCTGACGACCAGGGCGTGACCGACCCCGATCCGCAGCCGGTGAAGGCCAAGGAGGTCGGCAGCCCGTACAGCTCCCGCGTGCCCTACGCGGGCAAGGTCTTCTTCGACGGCCCCGAGGGGTCGATGGTCTGCTCCGCGACCGTGGTCGAGGACCCCGCCCACCCCGGGAAGTCCAACATGGTCTGGACGGCGGGCCACTGCGTCCACGCGGGCAAGGGCGGCGGCTGGTACAAGAACCTGATGTTCGTGCCCTCGTACAACGACTCCGGCAAGTCGGCGGCCGCGCTGGAGAACGCCACCCGGGAAGAGCTCGCCCCCAAGGGCGTCTGGTGGGCCGACTGGGCGCAGACCTCGTCCCAGTGGATCGACAGCGGCGCGGCCACGGGCGGCAAGGGCGCACCGTACGACTTCGCGGTCATGCACGTGAAGCCGGAGGTCAGCGGCGGCAAGTCGCTGGAGGAGACGGTCGGCGGCGCGCTGCCGGTCGACTTCAACGCCCCGGCCGTGAAGTCCATAGACCAGATCACGGCCACCGGCTACCCGGCGGCCCCGCCGTTCGACGGCCAGAAGATGAACCAGTGCGCCGACAAGCCGGGCAGGCTGTCGCTGGAAGCCAAGCAGCCGACCATGTACCGCATCGGCTGCACGATGACGGCCGGTTCGTCCGGCGGCGGCTGGGTCGCGAACGGTGCGGACGGCAAGCCCGCGCTGGTCTCCAACACCTCGATCGGCCCGTCCAACGCCACCTGGCTGGCGGGCCCCCATCTGGGCCCCGAGGCCAAGGGCGTCTACAACGCGGTCAGCAAGAAGTTCGCGGGGCAGTAGTCACCCGCGGTCAGCAACGGCGAAGGCCCGCTCCCGGAATGGGGGCGGGCCTTCGCTGTGAGCCTTCCTACTGGCGTGCGCCTGCCGCGGCCGGGACGAACCGGCGCAGCTCCGCCGCCAGCTCCTCGTGCACCCGCGCCTTGAGCAGCGTGCCCTCCGGGGTGTGCTCCTCGGAGAGCACCTCACCGTCGGCATGCGTACGCGAGACCAGCTTGCCCTCGGTGTACGGCACCAGGGCCTCGATCTCGACCTGCGGCCGGGGCAGCTCGTTGTCGATCACCGCGAGCAGGTCGTCGATGCCCTGACCGGAGCGGGCGGAGACTGCCATCGCGCTCCGCTCCATGCGCAGCAGGCGCTGGAGCACGAGCGGATCGGCCTTGTCCGCCTTGTTGATGACCACGATCTCGGGCACGTCGACCGCACTCACGTCGCGGATCACCTCGCGCACCGCCGCCAGCTGCTCCTCCGGCGCCGGATGCGAACCGTCCACCACATGGAGGATCAGATCGGCGTCGCCGACCTCTTCCATCGTGGAACGGAACGCCTCGACCAGGTGGTGCGGCAGATGGCGGACGAAGCCGACGGTGTCCGCCAGCGTGTACAGCCGCCCGCTGGGCGTCTCGGCCCGGCGCACGGTCGGGTCCAGGGTGGCGAACAGCGCGTTCTCCACCAGCACGCCCGCGCCGGTGAGCCGGTTGAGCAGCGAGGACTTCCCCGCGTTGGTGTATCCGGCGATGGCGACCGAAGGGACTTTGTGGCGCCTGCGCTCCTGCCGCTTGATGTCGCGGCCGGTCTTCATCTCGGCGATCTCGCGGCGCATCTTCGCCATCTTCTCGCGGATGCGGCGCCGGTCCGTCTCGATCTTGGTCTCACCGGGACCACGGGTGGCCATACCGCCGCCCGACGATCCGGAGCCACCGCCACCCATCTGGCGGGACAGCGACTGACCCCAGCCTCGCAGCCGCGGCAGCATGTACTGCATCTGGGCGAGCGAGACCTGCGCCTTACCCTCGCGGGACTTGGCGTGCTGGGCGAAGATGTCGAGGATCAGGGCGGTGCGGTCGACCACCTTGACCTTGACGACGTCCTCGAGATGGATCAGCTGGCCGGGACTCAGCTCACCGTCGCAGACGACGGTGTCGGCACCGGACTCGATCACGATGTCGCGCAGTTCCTCGGCCTTGCCGGAGCCGATGTATGTCGCGGGGTCGGGCTTGTTGCGACGCTGGATGACGCCGTCGAGCACCACGGCGCCCGCGGTCTCCGCGAGCGCGGCCAGCTCGGCGAGGGAGTTGTCCGCGTCCTGCGCCGTGCCGGTCGTCCAGACGCCGACCAGCACCACGCGCTCCAGCCGCAGCTGCCGGTACTCGACCTCGGTGACGTCCTCGAGCTCGGTGGAGAGCCCCGCGACACGCCGCAGCGCGGCGCGGTCCGAGCGGTCGTACTGGTCGCCGTCACGCTCCCCGTCGATCTCGTGACTCCAGGCGACGTCCTCTTCCATCAGGGCGTCGGCCCGAAGGCTCTCGGCGAGGCGCTGCCGGTCCTGCGGAAGGGAAGAGGAGTGGGTCAAAGGAATCCTTACGTCGAGGGACATCGTCACTGTCGACAACGTACGACGGGCCCGTGGGATTCCCCACGCTCCGGCCGCGGCGCCGACCCCTCGATGGTCGCACGCGGCGGCGGGGCAGTCACTCGGGTTTCACGGTATGGCGCGTCGCGGGGCCGTGCGGGGCGGAGCGGTCGGCGGGCCTGACACCCGGCTTCGCGCCCGGCTCCTTCGCCCCCGGCTCGGCGCTCGCCTTCGCGCCCGGCCTGGCGTCCGGCTCCGGGGCGGGCTTCCAGTCGGGGTGCCCGGGCATCTTCGGTGTCTTCTCCCCGTACAGCCAGGGCCGCAGGAAGTCGTTCAGGTCCCGGCCCGCCACCTCCGAGGCCAGCCGGACGAAGTCGGCGGTCGAGGCCACGCCGTCACGGTTGCGGACCACCCACTCCCGCTCCAGCCGCTCGAAGTCCGCCCGGCCGATCCGCTCCCGCAGCGCGTACAGGATCAGCGCGCTGCCGTCGTAGACGATCGGGCGGAAGAGCCCGATCTGCTTGCCGGGCTCGGCGGGCCTGGGCGCGGCGGGCGGCCCTCCGGCGGCGCGCCAGGCGTCGGACTGCTCGTAGGCCAGCCGCATCCGCCGCTCCAGGCTCGCCTTGCCGTACTGCTCCGCGTACAGCGCCTCGTACCAGGTGGCATGGCCCTCGTTGAGCCACAGGTCGGACCAGCGGCGCGGGCTGACGCTGTCGCCGAACCACTGGTGCGCCAGTTCGTGCAGCATGATCGATTCCACGTACCACCGCGGGAACCCGTCGTCGGTGAACAGACCGCGCTCGAAGAGCGAGAGCGTCTGGGTCTCCAGCTCGAAGCCCGTGGTGGCGTGGGAGATCAGCACGCCGTAGTCCTCGAAGGGGTACGGCCCGGCCTTCTTCTCCATCCAGGCCAACTGCCCGGGAGTGCGCGCGAGCCACTTCTCGAGCTTCTTGCGGTCCGCGGCGGGCACCACGTCCCGCACCGGCAGCCCGTGCGGACCGGTGCGGTGGAGCACGGCGGACCGGCCGATGGAGACCTGCGCCAGCTCGGTGGCCATGGGGTGGGCGAGCTGGTACGTCCAGGTGGTGCGCGCCCCCTCGCGGACGCGCCCGGCCGGAAGACCACCGGCGACGACCGTGAGGTTTTCCGGCGCGGTGATCCGGAAGGTGAAGCGCGCCTTGTCGGACGGATGGTCGTTGCACGGGAAGACCCGGTGGGCGGCGTCGGCCTGGTTGGCCATGGCCAGCCCGTCCCGGGTGCGGACCCAGCCGCCGCTCGCGCCGTCCCCCGGGTCGCTGGTGTGCCGGACGGTGACCCGGAAGTCGGCGCCCCGCTCGATCCTGGTGCGCGGGGTGATGACCAGGTCCTCGCCCGCGGTGACGAACGCGGCGGGCGCGCCGTCGACCCGTACGGAGCGCACGGTGCCCTGGGTGAAGTCCAGGTTGAGGGTGCGCAGTCCGGCGGTGGCCCGGGCGTCGATGGTGGTGACGGCGTCCAGCGGCCGGTCGGCGCGGCGGTAGTCCAGGGCGATGTCGTACGCCGTGACGTCGTACCCGGGGTTGCCGAGCTGCGGGTAGAGCGGGTCGCCGATGCCCAGCGGCCGCGGGCCCGCGGCACTCCCCGGCCCGGCGGCGGACGACGGGCCGACCGAGGCGAGCACGGCGGCCAGGGCGACGGCCACGAGGGCGGTCCTGCGGCGCCCCGTCCGCGGAAGAGGCCCGGCCATCCGCGCGAGGGGAGCGGCCATCCGCGGAGGGGGCCCGGAGCCGGGGCCCTGAGAGTGCGTCATGTCATACGGCTATCAGCACCCGGGCGGGGACGCAGTCCCACCCGGGCCCGATCCACCCGAAGGAGTTCAGGAACGGGCGGTCGCCACCCGGCGCCCCTCCCGGGTCACGTCGTAGACACCGGGGACGTCGCGCATGGCCCGCATCAGGGTCGGCAGCCGCCCCGCGTCGGACAGCTGGAGCGTGTACGTATGACGAACCCGCTGCTCACGCGGCGGTTCGACGGCGGCGGCGACCACCTCGGCGCCCTCCGCTGCGATCGCCTCGGTGAGGTCCGCGAGCAGATGGGGCCTGCTGAACGCCTCCGCGAAGAGGGTGACCCGGTAGTCGCCCCCGTCCGCCTCGTCCTCCTCCGACCAGCGGACCCCCACCCGGGCCCGTCCGGCGGCGGTCATCCGCGCCACGGCGGGGCACCGCTCGCGGTGGACGGTGACGACGCCGCCGCGCACCGCGAAGCCGGTGATCGCGTCCGGCGGTACGGGGGTGCAGCACCGGGCCAGCCGTACGATCACACCGGGCAGGTCGACCACGATGCCCGCCTCCGGGCGGCCCGCGGGGGCCACGGGCAGCACGGTGGCACCCGTGTCACCGGCTTCTTCCGGTTCGGCGTCCTCCGGCTCCACGGGGGCGTGCAGATGCTCGGCGCCGGGCGCCTCGCCCTGCGGCGGCTCGTGCGCCGGGTCGGCCGGATGGGCGGCCAGCCAGCGGTTGATGGCGATGCGCGCGGCCGGGGTACGGGCGTGGTCGAGCCATTCCGGCGACGGCCCGGACGAGGCCGCGTCACCCGCCATCAGCAGCTGGAGCGTGTCGCCGTCGCACAGCACGGTGCTGAGCGTCGCGATCCGCCCGTTGACCCTGGCCCCGATGCAGGAGTGGGCGTCCTCGCCGTACTGGGCGTACGCGGCGTCCACACAGCTCGCGCCCGCGGGCAGGCCCAGGGTGCCGCCGTCGGACCGGAAGACGGTGATCTCCCGGTCCTGGGCGAGGTCGTCGCGCAGCGCGGTCCAGAAGATGTCGGGGTCGGGGGTGGCGCTCTGCCAATCGAGCAGCCTGGACAGCCAGCCGGGCCGGGTCGGGTCCGCCCGCTCGCCCTCGGGCGCGGCGGCCGTCTCGGTCGGGGCGTACGGATTGCCGAGGGCGATCACCCCGGCTTCGGCGACCCGGTGCATCTGGTGGGTGCGGATGAGGACTTCGGCGACCTCGCCGCTGCGCCCGGCCACGGCCGTGTGCAGCGACTGGTAGAGGTTGAACTTGGGGACGGCGATGAAGTCCTTGAACTCCGAGATGACCGGGGTGAAACAGGTGTGCAGCTCGCCGAGGACCGCGTAACAGTCCGCGTCCTCGGCGACGAGGACCAGCAGCCGCCCGAGGTCGGATCCGGTCAGCTCGCCGCGTTTGATCCCGGCGCGGTGGACGGAGACGAAGTGCCGCGGGCGGACCAGGACTTCGGCGGTGAGGCCCGCCTCCTGGAGCACGGCCCGTACGTCCCCGGCTGCGCGGGCGAGCGGATCGGGGCCGTCCGCATGAGACTGGATCAGCTCCCGGGTGCGGGCGTACTCCTCGGGGTGGAGGATCGCGAAGACGAGATCCTCCAGCTCGGTCTTGAGCGCCTGCACGCCGAGCCGCTCGGCCAGCGGGATCAGGACATCGCGGGTGACGTTGGCGATGCGGGCCTGTTTCTCGGGCCGCATCACGCCGAGGGTACGCATGTTGTGCAGCCGGTCGGCGAGCTTGATCGACATCACCCGGACGTCGTTGCCGGTGGCGACGAGCATCTTGCGGAACGTCTCGGGCTCGGCCGCCGCCCCGTAGTCGACCTTCTCCAACTTGGTGACGCCGTCGACGAGATAGCGCACCTCCTCGCCGAACTGCTCCCCCACCTGGTCGAGCGTCACCTCGGTGTCCTCGACCGTGTCGTGGAGCAGGGACGCCGTCAACGTCGTGGTCTCGGCACCCAGTTCGGCGAGGATGAGCGTGACGGCCAGCGGATGGGTGATGTACGGCTCACCGCTCTTGCGCATCTGGCCGCGGTGGGAGGACTCGGCGAGGACGTACGCCTGGCGCAGCACATCCAGATCGGCGCCGGGGTGATACGCGCGATGCACCTTCGCGACGTGTTCGATCGCGTCCGGCAGCCGGTCCCGGGACGCCGGTCCCAGCAGCGCGGCCCGGCCGAATCTGCGGATATTGCGCAGATCGATGCGGGGGAGGCCGCGCCTGCGGCCGAGAGCGGCTTGATCTGGGGCCTCTGCGCTCATGGGCACCTCCGGCGGCGTCGAGCGTCAACCGGCGTGGGCACTCCCCCGGGGCCGGTGCTTGATGCTATCGAGCCCACCACGCACGGCCGACCGGCTCTCGCCCAGAGTGAAACGGATCACCCATCAGAGGGACGAGTCAGACGAGTCAGACGAGGGCCGTGTCCAGCCATACGGGATCCAGCTCCCCCTCGGCGACGATCACGGCGGGGCCCGTCATCTCCACCGTACCGTCAGGCCGCTCACTGATCACAAGTCGCCCACCGGGTACGTCCACCGTGTATGTGACGGGCCGCCCGGTGAGCCCCGGGTCGGCCCCGTCACGGCGGGCGGCGGCCACCATGACGGCGCAGGCCCCGGTGCCGCAGGAACGGGTCTCGCCGGAGCCGCGCTCGTGCACGCGCATCGCGACGTGCCGCGGGCCGCGGTCAACGACGAACTCGACGTTGGTGCCGTCCGGGTACGCGGAGGCGGGGTGCACGGCGGGAGCCGTGAACAGGTCCCCGGCCTGGTCGAGGTCGTCGACGAAGGCGACCGCGTGCGGGTTGCCCATGTTCACATTGCGGGCGGACCAGGTCAGGTCGCCGACTGCGACGGTGATGCCGCCGTCGGGGCCGGGCTCGGGCAGCACGGCCTTGCCCATGCCGACGGTGATCGCGCCACCGTCCGCACCGTCCTCCGGAGCGCCCCCGGGCTCGCCCGTGGCCTTGGCGATGTGGATGTGCCGCAGCCCGGCCCGGGTCGCGATCGTCAGATCGCCCTCCTCGGTGAGCCCCGCCCGCTGGAGATACCGGGCGAACACCCGGACGCCGTTTCCGCACATCTCGGCGATGCTGCCGTCGCTGTTGCGGTAGTCCATGAACCACTCGGCCTCGGCGGCCATGGCCCGCGCCTCGGGGTGCGCCGACGCCCGTACGACGCGGATCAGCCCGTCGCCACCGACACCGGCGCGGCGGTCGCAGATCCGGGCGACGGCGGACGCGGACAGCTCCAGGTGACCGTCCAGGTCGGGGACGATGACGAAGTCGTTCTCGGTGCCGTGGCCCTTCAGGAACCGCAGCCGGGGCGCAGTGCTCATTCCTCGATCCTACGGGGCTCCGCGCGGGCCGTCGCTTCCGCGCCGGGCGGGCCCGGGAAGACCCCGGCGGGGCTCAGCGGAGGCGGGCCACGCGCCAGAAGGTGAGGACCGCGAGCAGCACCACGATCACCACATAGAGCACCACGAAGCGCCAGTCCGGGCGGCGGCCCGAGCCCCGGGGCGGCAGGCCGGGCCAGGTGTAGCCCACCCGGCGGGCGGCCATCAGGCCCCAGCCCGCCGCGCAGCAGCTGAGCAGCAGGCCCAGCATGGCCACGACCGCGCCCCCGTCGCCGAACTCGAAGGCGAGCGGGAAGGCGAACATCAGCGAGCCGAGAATGGCGAGGCCGACGATCGGCGCGATCTGCCAGATCCGCAGGCGGCGCGGCGGGCGCAGCTCGCGGAAGGACTCCCCGGAACCCGGCTCACCGGGCTCGGCCAGCTCGCCCGCCTCGTCGAGGACCGGGCCCCCCAGCTCGGGGAGCACGGGGACCTCGTCGGGGCCGTCCGGGGTCAGCGGCCCGGGGTCGCCCTGCGGCGAGTCCCGCGCTGCTTGCTGCGCTGCGTTGCGAGGGCCGGCCTCCATCGCCACACGCCCTCCCAACTCCAGACACCACGGCACGATCGGAGCTTGATGATGGCATGCTCGCGGGGGCCTCGATGACGAGCGGAGCGTCCCGATGCCATCACGTGATCAGGCTGTGACCGCCCGTTCAACCAACGAGAGCGCGCGTCCCAGGAGTTCTTCCCGGTCCGCGGCCGCTCCGCTGAGCCAGTGGACCCTCGGATCGCGGCGGAACCAGGAGTCCTGGCGGCGCGCGAACCGCTTGGTGGCGCGCACGGTCTCGGCCCGTGCCTCGTCCTCCGTGCACTCCCCGGCGAGGGCGGCGAGCACCTGCTGGTAGCCGAGGGCCCGGGAGGCGGTACGCCCTTCCCGCAGCCCGGCCGCTTCCAGCCGGGTGACCTCGTCCACCAGCCCGGCCTCCCACATCCGGTCCACGCGCACGGTGATCCGCTCGTCCAGCTCGGGCCGCTCGACGTCCACGCCGATCTGGAGGGTGTCGTAGACGGCCTCGTGACCGGGGAGGTTGGCGGTGAAGGGACGGCCGGTGATCTCGATGACCTCCAGCGCCCGCACCACCCGCCGGCCGTTGCTGGGCAGGATCGCCCGGCCCGCCTCGGGGTCGGCGGCCGCCAGCCGGGCGTGCAGGGCGCCCGGGCCCAGCTCCTCCAGCTCGGCCTCGAGCCTGGCCCGCACGGCGGGGTCGGTGCCCGGGAAGTCGAGCGCGTCGATGGCGCCGCGGATGTACAGGCCCGAGCCGCCGACCAGCACCGGTGTACGCCCCTCGGCGAGCAGCCGGTCCATCTCGGCACGGGCCAGTCGCTGGTATTCGGCGACGCTGGCCGCCTGGGTGACGTCCCAGATGCCGAGCAGGCGGTGCGGCACGCCCTGCCGCTCCTCCTCCGTCAGTTTGGCGGTGCCGATGTCCATGCCCCGGTAGAGCTGCATGGAGTCGGCGTTGACGACCTCGCCGTCGAGGTGACGGGCGAGGGCGACGCCCAGATCGGACTTTCCGGCCGCGGTGGGCCCGACAACGGCGATGACTCGCGGCGGATGGCCTGCTGTATTCACCCGCCCAGTCTCGCAAACCCCGGGGTGCCTCCTCGAACGAGCGACGTGACGGGGGGCGGCCGTGGTCGTTGCCTGTTGCGAGGTTCCGAGGGCCGGTTCGGGAAACCGGCGCCCGCGAGCGGCGCAATGGGACGCTCCGAGCGGCACGGGATTTCGCCCACACGAGTAGGCTATGGAGTAGATATGGGCGTGTTTTCCAGGTTTCGTCGCGCGTCGAGGGAGGCGAGCCGTTCGTCCGAAGAGGCGCCCTCTGAGCAGTCCGTACAGTCCGCGGCCGACGCCGTGACGGCGGCACCGGCCCCCGGGGCCTCCGCCGAGGCGGAGGCGGAGCCGGAGCGGAGCGAGGAGGAAGTCGCGGCGGGCGAGGGAGCGGCAGTGATCCCGAAGCAGCAGTCCGCGGCCGAGACGGCCGACAGCGAAGCCGGTGAGGGTGCCCGCGCATAAGGGATCCGATGAGGGAAGGTGGCCCATGGGCCTGATGGACAATCTCAAGGCCAAGGCCGGTGTCATGAAGGACCGGGCCGGCAGCTTCGCGCAGCAGCACGAGGCCAGGATCGGGCGGGGTCTCGACAAGGCCGCCAAGAAGGTCGACACCACGACCAAGGGCAAGTACAGCGCAAAGATCGAGACTGGCACGGGCAAGGCGAAGGACGCCCTCAGCCGCCTCTCCCACCGGAACGAGGAAAGCAGCGGGAGCGAGCGCAAGGAACAGGGCGGCGAGAGCGCCTGACCCCCGCCGCTACGCGGCCGCGAAGCGGATGCCTCGCGGCCGCGGGGGTCCCGTGCCTCTGCCCCGCGGTCGGCCGTCCCCGCCCGATGCCCAGCGGGCCCCCTACGCCCAGCGGGCCACGAAATACCCCACGCCGTATGGCGCATCGTCATACCGCAACTCCCCCTTCAGCCCCGCCCCTTCGCCCGCCCCAGCGAGCACCTGGAGCGGGGCGCGGCCCGCCGCCTTCAGCTCGTGGGCCAGCTCCTCGTCGAGCCCAGCGAGGGCCGCGGTGTCGGCCGACGCCAGCGCCCGCGCCACCTCGGCGTCGAACGCGGCGGCACGCTCGTCGAGATAGCCCGGCGCCTTCAGCGTCCGGCACGCGCTGCCGTCGCCCATCACCAGCAGCGCGACCCGCTCCGCCGACGCGGCGAGCTCCCTTCCGATGTGGATACACCGCTCGGCCGCGAGAGGTTCCCCGACCCCCAGGCCCTCGACGGGCGCGACGTCCCACCCCGCGCGCTCCAGCAGCCAGGCGCCGACCGCCAGCGACGACGGAAGCGGCCGCTCCACCGCACCTTCCCCGGCCTCGCCGCCCCCGAGCCGCACCTCCACGTCCACGCCGAAGCCGCGGAACGATCCCGTCGCGCCCTGCGGATGCGCCCCGCGCCCGGAGTGCTCCGCCGGACCGGCCACGATCAGCCGCCCGGGCCGGGCCGCCGCGAGCGCCGCCACCGCGTCCAGGCACGCGGCGCGCAGCGAGTCCAGCTCGGGGGCCGCTCCGGCGGCCACCTCGGGCACCAGCAGCGGCGGACACGGACAGACGGCGGCGGCGATCAGCATGATCGCCAGCCTATCCGGCGGGCTCGGGGCGGGGTGCCGAGTCCCACAGCAGCTCGGCCACCCTGAACCGGTAGTAGTAATTGCCGGTCGCGGCTTCCAGGACCATCAGGAAGACGTCCCCGTCCCGGTACACCAGCTTCCGGTAGGGGTTCACCGGGTGCCGGGGCTCGTACCGCAGCGCGCGCTCCCGCAGGGCCTCCAGCGCCTCCTCACGGGTCCCCCGCACGTGCCCCAGCGCCGTGATCGAGTGATTGCGGGCCCCCGGGCCCATGATCTGGAGGTAGTCCTCGACCAGCAGGCCCCACCACGTCGCCATTCCGTCCCCCGTATTCCGTCCCCCGTCGGCTCCCTGCCCCGCTCCTCAGTCGCAGCCGCAGCCCGTCGCGGGCGCCGGGGCGGGGGCAGGGGCGCCGATGGTGGGCAGCCCGAGCATCACGCCCGCGGGCTTCTTCTCCCCGGCCGCGTTCCGCCGCTCCCAGGCATCGCCCGCGCGCGTGCGCCGGACGCCGCGGGCCGGGCCCTCGGCCAGCAGGTGGTGCGGTGCGGCATAGGTGACGTCCACGGTGACGACGTCACCGGGGCGCACCGGCTCCTCGGGCCGGGCGAAGTGCACCAGGCGGTTGTCGGGGGCGCGGCCGGACAGCCGCCGGGTGGCGTCGTCCTTACGGCCCTCACCCTCGGCGACGAGCACCTCCAGGGTCCGGCCGACCTGCTTCTTGTTCTCCTCCCAGGAGATCTCTTCCTGGAGGGCGACCAGGCGC
Source organism: Streptomyces sp. NPDC021115 (assembly GCF_044333065.1). Classification (NCBI taxonomy): domain Bacteria; kingdom Bacillati; phylum Actinomycetota; class Actinomycetes; order Kitasatosporales; family Streptomycetaceae; genus Streptomyces; species Streptomyces sp. NPDC021115. The sequence continues at coordinate 41,276 of NZ_JBIRQF010000014.1, read as the reverse complement.
TCGTACCGCTCCTGGACGACCGCCTTCGGCAGCTGCCCGTCCATCTCGGCGGCGGGCGTCCCGGGCCGCTTGGAGTACTGGAAGGTGAACGCCTGGGCGAACCGCGCCTCGCGCACCACGTGCAGCGTCTGCTCGAAGTCCTCGTCCGTCTCACCGGGGAATCCGACGATGATGTCGGTCGAGATGGCGGCGTCCGGCATCGCGGCGCGCACCTTCTCGATGATGCCGAGGTAGCGCTCCTGCCGGTACGAGCGGCGCATCGCCTTCAGCACGGTGTCCGAGCCGGACTGGAGCGGCATGTGCAGCTGCGGCATCACGTTCTCCGTCTCGGCCATGGCGGCGATGACGTCGTCCGTGAAGTCGCGCGGATGCGGCGAGGTGAACCGGACCCGCTCCAGCCCCTCCACGTTTCCGCAGGCGCGCAGCAGCTTGCTGAACGCCTCGCGGTCACCGATGTCGGAGCCGTACGCGTTCACGTTCTGGCCGAGCAGGGTGATCTCGGTGACGCCCTCGGCGACCAGCGCCTCCACCTCGGCCAGGATGTCGCCCGGGCGGCGGTCCTTCTCCTTGCCGCGCAGCGCCGGGACGATGCAGAACGTGCAGGTGTTGTTGCAGCCGACGGAGATGGAGACCCACGCGGCGTACGCGGACTCGCGCCGGGTCGGCAGGGTGGAGGGGAACGCTTCCAGCGACTCGGCGATCTCGACCTGGGCCTCCTCCTGGACCCGGGCGCGCTCCAGCAGCACCGGCAGGCTGCCGATGTTGTGGGTGCCGAAGACGACGTCGACCCAGGGGGCCTTCTTGACGATGGTGTCGCGGTCCTTCTGGGCCAGGCATCCGCCCACGGCGATCTGCATGCCAGGCCGTCGCGCCTTGATCGGCGCCAGCCTGCCGAGATTGCCGTACAGCCGGTTGTCGGCGTTCTCCCGCACCGCGCAGGTGTTGAAGACGACGATGTCGGCTTCGCCCTCACCGGTGCCTTCGGGCGCACGGACATAACCGGCGCCTTCCAGCAGGCCGGACAGGCGCTCGGAGTCGTGGACGTTCATCTGGCACCCGTAGGTGCGCACCTCGTAAGTCTTCGCACTCATCTCAGTCGACCAGGGTACGTGTTCGTCCCGCTCCCCCGCCCCTCCCTTCCCGGGACCGGGCCTGGCAGGATCCTGTCCATGGCCGTCAGTCTTCCGCGCCCGGACCGGCGCCGCGCCCTCCAGTCCGCCGGGGCGGGGCTGGTCGTCCTCGCGCTGCTGCTGTGGTGGCTCCTGCCGGTCGGCGGCGGGGAGACGCCCCACGGGAAGGTGACCTTCGCGACGGGGGTGTCCACCGGCGTCTACCAGACCTACGGCGAGATGGTGAAACGGGACCTGTCCCGGGATCTGCCCGATGTGGACGTCCGGCTCGTGGAGACCCGGGGGTCGCCCGACAACGTGGAGCGGCTGGCCCGCGGCCGGGCCACCTTCGCCATCGCCGCCACCGACGCCGTCGCCGCCTACCACGGCAAGGACGCCAGGCGGCTGCGGGCCTGCGCGCGGCTGTACGACGACTACATGCAGCTGATCGTGCCGCGCGGCTCCAAGGTGCGCTCGGCGCGGGACCTGCGGGGGCTGCGGGTCGGCGTCGGGGACGACGGCTCGGGCGTACAGCTGATCACGCGAGGGCTGATCAAGGCCGCCGGGCTCGACTTCGACAAGGACATCACGGCCGTGCGCTCCGGGATCGACGTGATGCCGGACCTGCTGCGCAAGGGGAAGCTGGACGCCTTCTTCTGGTCGGGCGGGCTGCCGACCACCGCGGTGCGCACCCTGGCCCGGACGTATCCGATACGGCTCGTCCAGCTCGGCGACCTCATCGGCCCGCTGCACCGGCAGGGCGGGGTGACGCGCTACTACCGGGCGGCGACCGTGCCCGCCGACGCGTACCTGGAGATACGTCAGCCGGATGACGTCAAGACGATCGCGGTACCGAATCTCCTGGTCACGACGGACCGGGTGGACCCCGAGCTGGCGAAGGGCGTCACCCGCACGGTGATAGAGAACCGGGACCGCATCGGGGCGAAGGTGCACGCCGCGCAGAAGGTGGACCTGCGGACGGCCGTCTTCACCGATCCGCTGCCGCTGCACCAGGGCGCCGCGCGCTATTACCGCTCGGAGAAGCCATGAGGCCCCTCCGGGGCCCGCTGACGTCTCTCACCACGGGTCGCCTCACTGCGGCTTGCTGCGCGGCACGGTGATCGTGACGCACAGCCCGCGGGGCTCGTTCGGCGCGTAGGCGATGGTGGCGCCGCCAGCCAGGAGCAGCGCACGGGAGATGGACAGGCCAAGACCGGAACCCGAGACGTTCTGGTGCCGGTTGCTGCGCCAGAAGCGGTCACCGATCCGGGCCAGCTCGTCCTCGGTGAGGCCGGGGCCGCCGTCGGCGACGGTCAGCGCGATGGTCTCGCCGTCGGCCCGCGCCGAGACCTCGACGTGCGCCCCCTGGGGCGTGAACTTCAGCGCGTTGTCGACGACCGCGTCCAGCGCGCTGGACAGGGCCACCGGATCGGCCCAGCCGGTGATGGCCGAGGGGCCCGTATAGGCGAGGCCGACCTCCTCGCGTCCGGCGACCGGAAGCCAGGCGTCCACCCGGTCGGCGGCCAGGGCGGCGATATCGGTGAGCCGCAGGTCGGCGGCGGTGTGCTCGGCCAGGGCGAGGTCGAGGAGATCGTCCAGGACGCGGGCCAGGCGCTTGCCCTCGGTGCGTACCGAGTCGATCTCCTCATGGCCGTCGGGCAGTTCGAGGCCCAGCAGCTCGATGCGCAGCAGCAGCGCGGAGAGCGGGTTGCGCAGCTGGTGGGAGGCGTCGGCGACGAAGGCCCGCTGCTGTTCCAGGACTTCTTCGACGTTGTCGGCCATCTCGTTGAACGAGCGCGCCAGCCGCCGCAGCTCCGGCGGCCCCGAGGCGGCCGCGACCCGCGACTGCATGCGCCCGGTCGCGATGTCGTGCGTGGCGGTGTCCAGGATGCGTACGGGCCGCAGCACCCAGCCGGTGAGCCGGAACGCGGCGCCCACCGCGAGCAGCATCGCGGCGCACTCCCCACCGGCGATGACCAGCCAGCCGTGCAGGATGCGCGAGCGCATCCGGCCGGTGGGCGAGTCGGTCACGACGACGGCCACCACGTCCCCGTCCCGTACGACCGGGGAGGCGACCGTGAGCCTGCCCTCCTGCCAGGGCCACACCTGCGGCGGATCGTGGCTGCGGCGCCCGGCCAGGGCCTCATCGAATGCCTCGGCGCCGTTCCCCTTCCGGGGCAGCCGCCAGTCGGCGGGCGCCTTGGCCATCTTCAGGCCGTCCCGGAAGAACACCCCGGCCCGTATGCCGTACAGATCGTGGTAGCGCACGAGTTCCGAACTCAGCGTGTTGAGCCGTTCGTTTCCCTCTTCGCCTTTCGCTCCCGTCACGGCCATCGGCCCGGCGGTGACGAACTGGGCGAGGGCCGCGAAGCGGGCGGTGTCGTCGATCCGGTCGACGACCACGCGCTGCTGCTCCCGGGCGGCCAGGCTCCCGGCGAGCGGGAAGCCGAGCGCGAGCAGGACGCCCGCCATGAGGACGATCAGCAGCGGGAGGAGGCGAGTGCGCACGCGGGGAGCCCTGGCCGCTCAGCCGACCGGGGCGACGAGACGGTAGCCCACGCCGCGGACCGTCTCGATCAGCGCGGGCATGTGCAGCTTGGAGCGGAGGGAGGCGATGTGCACCTCCAGGGTGCGCCCGGTCCCCTCCCAGCTGGTGCGCCACACCTCGCTGATGATCTGCTCCCGCCGGAAGACCACGCCGGGGCGCTGGGCGAGCAGCGCCAGCAGGTCGAACTCCTTGCGGGTGAGCGAGATCGTCGCGCCGTCGACCGAGACCTGGCGGGTGGGCAGTTCGATGGTGACCGGGCCGAGCCGCAGCGGCGGCTGCGGGCCGTCTCCGCCGTCCTCCGTACCGGCCGCGGCACCGGTGTCGGAGGGGTGGGTGCGCCTGCTGACGGCGTGGATGCGGGCGAGCAGCTCCATGGTGTCGTACGGCTTGACCACGTAGTCGTCGGCGCCGAGGTTGAGCCCGTGTATGCGGGACCGCACGTCGGAGCGCGCGGTCACCATGATCACGGGGGTCGAGGTGAGCTTGCGGATCCGGCCGCAGACCTCGAAGCCGTCCTGGTCCGGCAGTCCGAGATCGAGGAGGACGACGCCGAAGGGCGCGCCCGCACCGGGCAGCAGCGCCTGGAGCGCCTCCTCGCCGCCGCGGGCGTGGGTGATGTCGAAGCCGTGCCGGGACAGCACCGCGGACAAGGCCGCGGCCACATGGTTGTCATCCTCGACGAGCAGCAGCCTCACCGGCCCCTCCTCCACCTTCCCTCTCATGGGTGCGCGCCCTGTGCACGCGTGGCCCCCGAACGTGACCGAAGACACGGTCCCAAGGAATCCACTCCGATACACACGCGCGCGTCAAGACGCATACAGTCACAGGAAGGTTTCCGTTATGCAGCCGGTACGACGATTTCAAGGCCCCTTACACAGAGTGCCGCGCCGAAGCCAGATCGTTATCCTCAATTTCCGCTCAGATGTAATGACGCTGATTGTGGCTGCTCATTAATGTCCTCCCAACCAAGGAGGACGGGAGCGGAAAGCCGAATGAGCGAAGTATCGGTGACCAAGGACGCCGCGCCGGTGGCGAACGCGTTGGTCGCGCTGTCCGGAGTCAACAAGCACTTCGGCGCGCTGCATGTCCTCCAGGACATCGACCTGACCATATCCCGCGGCGAGGTGGTCGTCGTCATCGGGCCGTCGGGCTCCGGGAAGTCCACGCTGTGCCGCACCATCAACCGGCTGGAGACCATCGACGCCGGGTCCATCACCATCGACGGCAAGCCGCTGCCCCAGGAGGGCAAGGAGCTGGCCCGGCTGCGGGCGGACGTCGGCATGGTCTTCCAGTCCTTCAACCTCTTCGCGCACAAGACGGTGCTCGAAAACGTGGTACTGGGCCAGATCAAGGTCCGTAAGGCGGACAAGAAGGCCGCCGAGGACAAGGCCCGCAAGCTGCTGGACCGGGTGGGCGTCGGCGCCCAGGCGGACAAGTACCCCGCCCAGCTCTCCGGCGGCCAGCAGCAGCGCGTGGCCATCGCCCGCGCGCTGGCCATGGACCCGAAGGTGATGCTCTTCGACGAGCCGACCTCCGCGCTCGACCCGGAGATGATCAACGAGGTGCTGGAGGTCATGCAGCAGCTCGCCCGGGACGGCATGACGATGGTCGTCGTCACCCACGAGATGGGCTTCGCGCGCTCCGCCGCGAACCGCGTGGTCTTCATGGCGGACGGCCGGATCGTCGAAGAGGCCGAGCCGGACCAGTTCTTCAACAACCCGCGCAGCGACCGGGCCAAGGACTTCCTCTCGAAGATCCTCCACCACTGAGCCCGCGACCACGCAGCGCGCATCAAGACAGCGATGACGTCAAGTCCGCGAAGACGTACGGAACCAAGGATGGGGCAGCACCATGAGGATGCGTAACACGGCAGCGGCCGCAGCGGTGGCACTCGCGCTGGCGGCGACCGCGACCGCCTGTGGCGGCGAGAAGGGCACCGCGGGCGACAAGCCGAAGGGCGGCGAGGTCTACGAGGGCTCGTACACGGTCGCCAAGGACGTGAAGGTGGACTCGCCGACCCTGAAGGCGGCGCAGAAGCGCGGCAAGATCGTCATCGGCGCCAAGGCGGACCAGCCCTTCCTGGGCTTCGTGGACACCGAGGGCAAGCGCTCCGGCTTCGACATCGAGATCGCCAAGATGGTCGCCGCCGACCTCGGCTTCTCCGCGGACAAGATCACCTGGAAGACGGTCGACTCCAACGTCCGCGAGACCTCCATCTCCAAGGGTCAGGTCGACTACTACGTCGGCACCTACACGATCAACGACGAGCGCAAGAAGCAGGTCGGCTTCGCGGGCCCGTACTACAAGGCCGGCGCCGACCTGCTGGTCCGCAAGGACGAGAAGGGCATCACCGGCCCGGACAGCGTCAAGGGCAAGAAGATCTGCTCGATCGTCGGCTCCACTCCGCTCCAGGAGATCAAGAAGCCGAAGTACGGGGCCAAGACCACCGAGCTGAGCAAGTACTCGCTCTGCGTCAAGCAGCTCCTCGACGGCCAGGTCGACGCGGTCACCACGGACGACGCGATCCTCAAGGGCTACGCGGCCCAGCGGCCCAGCAAGCTCAGGCTGGTCGGCAAGCCGTTCACCGAGGAGCCGTACGGCATCGGGATGAACAAGAACGACAAGGCGCTGCGCGACGCGATCACCGACTCGCTCGAGAAGCACATCAAGAACGGTGACTACAAGAAGGCGTACGAAGGCACGCTCGGCAAGTCCGGCTCCTCCTACGTCGCGCCGAAGACCCCGCTGCCCCGCTACTGAGCGGGTCCGGCCCCCGGTCCCCCGATCACCCGTGAAGCCGGTGCGCTCCGCACGCCGCTGACCCGACCGCTACCGCGGAGAATCGATGAACGTACTCCTCGATCATTTGCCCCAGTTCCGTGAGGGGTTCCTGGGAACCCTGGCTCTCACGGCGGCCAGTGCGGCGCTCGCCCTCGTCCTGGGCATCATCATGGCCGGCTTCCGGGTGTCACCCATTCCGCCGCTGCGCGCCTTCGGCACGGCGTGGGTCACCCTGTTGCGCAACACCCCGCTCACCCTGCTGTTCCTGATCGCCTTCTTCGTGGTCCCGCAGATCTTCTTCCCGGGAACGAGTCCGTTCGTTCTCGCGATGATCGCGCTGGGCTGCTACACGTCGTCCTTCGTCTGCGAGGCCGTGCGGTCCGGTATCAACACCGTGCCGCTCGGCCAGGCGGAGGCCGCCCGCAGCCTGGGCATGACCTTCGCCCAGACACTGCGGCTGATAGTCCTGCCGCAGGCCACCCGCACCGTGATTCCCCCCATGAGCAGCATCTTCATCGCTCTGACGAAGAACTCGGCCATCGCGGGCGCCTTCAGCAACACCGAACTGTTCAACGTCTCGAAGCTGCTGAGTGACAAGGGCTTCCCGATCGGGTGGATCTTCCTGTGGGTCGCCCTGTGCTACCTCGTCATCACCTTCGCCATCAGCGGTGCCTTCCGGCTGCTGGAGAGCCGTCTGGAGGTGGCCCGATGAGCGCGAGCGTCCTGTACGACGCGCCCGGCCCCAAGGCCCGCATCCGCAACCGCGTCTACTCGGTCGTCGGCACCCTCGCCGTCCTCGGCCTGATCGTCTTCGCCGTTGCGCGGCTGAACGCCAAGGGCCAGTTCGCGCCGGAGATGTGGGACATCTTCAACTACGCGGGCGTGCGGACCAGCATCCGCGACGGCGTGGTCACCACCCTCCAGGTGTTCGCCGTGGCGTCGGTGCTCTCGCTGGTCCTGGGCGTCGTGCTCGCGGTCGCCCGGCTCTCGGACCACAAGCCCGTGCGCTGGGTCGCGACCGGATTCATCGAGCTGTTCCGGGCCATCCCGCTGCTGATCACCATCTACGTGCTGTGGGTGCTGCTCCTCACCTACCGCTCCGACCTGGGCCTCACCGGCGACAGCACCGGCTTCTGGGCCCTGGTCGTCGGGCTGACCGTCTACAACGGCTCGGTGCAGGCCGAGGTGCTGCGGGCGGGCATCAACGCGGTGCCCCGGGGGCAGAGTGAGGCGGCCTACGCCCTCGGCATGAGCAAGACCCAGGTCATGACGACGGTCCTGATCCCGCAGGCCGTCCGGGCGATGCTGCCGACCATCATCAGCCAGCTCGTGGTGACCCTGAAGGACACCTCGCTCGGCTACGTCATCACCTACCAGGAGCTGTTGTTCCAGCTCCAGCAGCTCGCCGGGAACATCGTCGTCAACGACGACAACCCGTACGTCCCGGTGATCATCGTCGGGGGCACCATCTACATCGCGATGTGCCTGGCCCTGTCCTCCCTGGCCACCTGGATCGAACGGCGCGGCCGCCGTGCCAAGACCGGCATCCCGGTCGCGGACGCCGCCCAGCCGCTGGCGGCCGTCGACGCGCTCGACGCCGTCGACCAGCCCGGGCCCGAGCAGCCCGCGGGCAAGACCGGCTGAGGCAAGCGGGTCCTGACGGGCGGTGGCGCGCGCGCCACCGCCCGTCGCCGCTTGACGCGGGCACTCGCAGTCGGTTGCATGCTTTCTGTGATCGCTCACCGGGTTTCAACTGCCAGTTTCCGTACATCGCGTACGCCCCACAGGGCCATGGGAACCGCGCCGTGGACCCGGTGATCGTCGCCGGGGCGGGCCCGGTCGGGCTCACCCTGGCCCTCGCACTCGCCCGTCTGGACGTCCCCGTCGTGCTGTTCGACGAGACCTCCGGGGGCGACGAACCACGTCTGGCGCGCACCGTGGTGCTGCGCCCGGACACCGCCGACCTGCTGGAGCGGCTCGGCTGCCGGGCCGCGGCCGGGGCGCGGCCGTGGACGGGGTGGCGCACGCTGCGCCGGCGGCAGCTCGTACGGCACGTACCCCTGGAGCCAGGACCGCTCTTCGGCGCCCCTCCCCCGGCGGCCCCCGAGAGCGGCGACCGGCCGGACGGCAACGGACGGGACGGGACCGGGCGGGACGGCGAGCCCGAGGCGCCGGTGTCCTCGCCGCTGCATCTGCCGCAGCACGAGCTGACCCGTGCGCTGCGCGCGACGCTGGCCGCCATCGGTGACGAGGACCTCGTACGGATCGTCCCCGGCACCCGCGTCGAGACCGTGGAGCAGGACGCGCGCGGGGTGAGCGTACGCACCCGGGGCGCCCAGGCCACCTGGTGGCGCGGCAGCCATCTGGTCGGCTGCGACGGCCCCCGGTCCACCGTCCGCAAGCAGCTGGGGGTGCGCTTCCCCGGCCGTACGGCGGTGGAGCGGCACGCCGTCGCCGCCCTGCGCGCCGACCTCCCCTGGCCCGGCGAGGCCGTCCTGCACCGCTCGCCGCCGTGGCGCAGCATCGACGCGGAGGTGACCGCCCGTCCGCTGCCGCACGGCGTCTGGCGGATCGACTGGCTGCTTCCCCCGGGCCGCGACCTCGTCACCGCGGACGCCCTGATGGTCCGGGTACGCGACACGCTCGCGGGGTGGTGCGAGGAGACCTCGATCCCCTACGAGCTTCTGGACACCGGCGTGCACACCGTGCACCACCGGCTCGCACGGCGCTGGCGCGTGGGCCGCGCCTTCCTGGCCGGGGACGCCGCCCATCTGCACGGCGCCCTGGGCACCCAGGGGCTCGAAGAGGGGCTGCGCGACGTCGGCAACCTGGCCTGGAAGCTCTCCCTCGCCTGGCACCACGGCGCCTCCGAGGCCCTGCTCGACAGCTATCAGGCGGAGCGGCGGACGGCAGTCGCCGCGCGGCTGCGCACCGCCGACCAGGCACTGCCGCTGGTCCGGGCGGCCGGAGGGTGGCGCGCGGTACGGCGCACGGTGCTGCCGGGGGGCACGCGCGGCCATGACGCGCTGCTCACCGACGGTCACCTCGGCCATGGTCCGCTGGGCGCGCCCCCCGTCCACAACCGCTCCCCGCTGACCCCCGTCGCTCCCCCGGAGGGCTCCGTCACGGTGGGCACGCCGACCGGGGGGCCGGTGGCCGACGTCCGGGTGACCGCGCCGGACGGTGCGGTGGTGCGGCTGCGGGAGCGGCTGGGCCGGGAGCTGCTGGTGGTGCTGGTCGCGCCGGGCACCGGGGTGTGGGACCGCCGCCACTGGATGCGCGCCGGGCTGATGCCCCGGCTGGCGGCGGCCGTCTCGGCCCTGCCGATGCGTACGGAACTGCTGGTCGCCGAGGAGTACCCGGGGGCCCCGGCCCACACCGTGCTGCTGGTGCGGCCGGACGGCCATCTCGCCGCGGCGCTGTCCGGGGTACGGCCGGCCGAGCTGTACGCGTGCGCGGACGCGGCGCGGGGCGGGGACACCGCCCGGGGCGCGGACGCGGAGCAGCGGGACCAGCAGGACACAGAGGCCACGGCGCGCCGGTAGTGAGGTATGCGTCACGCGCCCCCGCGCACCTCATGGCGCTGACGTCGTACGCCGGTGCGTAAGCCCTCTTGGAGCGCACCCGGTGTGATTGACCTTCCCGTCCGGCTCATGCTTCACTGCGGAGCGTGACTGACACCGAGCTGCCTCGCTTCTGGCGGAGGGTCCACTTGGACCTCCTCCGCTATGCGGGCTGCGTGTGTCGTCCGTCCTGTTGATCCGCCTTTCCTTCCGCGCGGCCCGGCCGCGCTCCTTTCGCGATCACCCAGGACGGTTCCCGTGCCCGACACGTCTCTTCTCTCCCCCGCGCGCCCCTCGGCCGGTCCCGACGCGCCGCCCAGCGCCGCCGATCTCCTCGACTTCGTCCGCCGGACGGCCGCCGACGCCGAACTCGTCGCCTCGCTCCCGCTCGACCCGGAGGGTCGCACCTGGCTGCGGCTGGACGGCCCGGGCGGCAGCGAGGCGTGGCTGATCGCCTGGCCTCCCGGCACCGGCACCGGCTGGCACGACCACGGCGGTTCGCACGGGGCGTTCGTGACGGCGGCCGGTGAGCTGAACGAACAGTCGCTGGCCGTCCGGCTGCCCACCGAGGGCTGGAAGACCCTGGAACTGGCCGAGGGCGTGGATCGCGAACGGCGGCTGTCCCCCGGGCGGGGCCGGGCCTTCGGCGCCCACCATGTCCATGAGGTCATCAACCCGTCGGCCGAGCAGCACGCGGTGTCGGTGCACGCCTACTACCCGCCGCTGCCGCTGATGCGGCGCTACAGCCGCACCGGCCAGGTGCTGCGGCTGGAGCAGGTCGAGCGGCCGCAGGAATGGGAGTAGTCCGGTGACGAAGCGGAGCGTGGACGAGCTGCTTGCCGAGGCGCGCCAAGAGCTGGACCGGCTCGGCCCCGAGGAGGCCGCCGCCGTGCAGTCCGCTGGCGGGCTGCTGGTGGACATCCGGTACGCGGCGCTGCGGGAGCGCGACGGCACCATCCCGGGGGCGCTGATCGTCGAGCGGAACGAGCTGGAGTGGCGGCTCGACCCGCGGTGCGACCACCGGCTGCCCGAGGCCACGCACCACGACCTGCCCGTGGTGGTGGTGTGCAACGAGGGCTACGCGTCGAGCTTTGCCGCGGTCTCGCTGCGCCGGCTCGGCCTGACGCGGGCGACCGATCTGGACGGTGGCTTCCAGGCCTGGCGGGCCGCCGGTCTCCCCGTGCGCTGAGCATTAGTGCCCTGACCAGTAGTACGCCTAGTACGCCGACCTCCCGGCCCATGGCGTGGGCCGGGGGTCAGACGTCGGGCAGATGGTGCTCCAGCAGCTCCGGGTCCTCGCCCTCCTCCTCCAGTGCGCGCCGCACCACCCGGAGCGCCAGGCCCTCGGGATACCCCTTGCGGGCGAGCATTCCGGCGAGGCGGCGCAGCCGCTTCTCCCGGTCGAGGCCGCGGGTGGTGCGCAGCTTGCGCTCGACCAGCTCGCGGGCGGTCTGCTCCTCCTGATCGGCGTCGAGCTGCCCCACGGCATCGGCGATCACCGTGGAGTCGACACCCTTGGTGCGCAGCTCACGGGCGAGCGCGCGGCGGGCCAGGCCCCGGCTGTGGCGCCGGGACTCCACCCAGGCGTCCGCGAACGCCGCGTCGTCGATCAGCCCGACGTCCTCGAACCGGGACAGCACCTCCTGCGCCGCCTCGTCGGGGATGCCGCGGGTGCGCAGGGCGTCCGCGAGCTGCTTACGGGTGCGCGGGGTCCCGGTGAGCAGGCGCAGGCAGATCGCCCGCGCCTGCTCCTCCGGGCCGAGCGGCGTCCCCTGCTCGGCCCTCGACGAGGAGGGGGCGCCGCGATCCGGACGGTCCGGGGGCTCCGGACGGCCCGGGCCGTCCGGCCAGTCGGTCCGCCGTGTCATGGATCAGCTCTTCGCCGTGGCGGTCTTGGCCGCCTTCGCCCCGGACTTGGCCGCCGGGGCTGCCGCGGTCTTCGCCGGTGCGGCGGCGTCGGGCGCGGCACCCGCCGCGTCCGGGCCGGGCTCGGCGGCCGGGTCGGCGGGCTTCACTCCGATGCCGAGCTTCTCCTTGATCTTCTTCTCGATCTCATTGGCGAGATCGGGGTTGTCCTTCAGGAAGTTGCGGGCGTTCTCCTTGCCCTGGCCGAGCTGGTCGCCCTCGTAGGTGTACCAGGCGCCGGACTTGCGTACGAAGCCGTGCTCGACGCCCATGTCGATCAGACCGCCCTCACGGCTGATGCCCTGGCCGTAGAGGATGTCGAACTCGGCCTGCTTGAAGGGCGGCGCGACCTTGTTCTTGACGACCTTGCAACGGGTGCGGTTGCCGACCGCCTCGGTGCCGTCCTTGAGGGTCTCGATGCGACGGATGTCGATGCGGACCGAGGCGTAGAACTTCAGTGCCCGGCCACCGGTTGTCGTCTCCGGGGAGCCGAACATGACACCGATCTTCTCGCGCAGCTGGTTGATGAAGATCGCGGTGGTCTTGGACTGGTTCAGCGCACTGGTGATCTTGCGGAGCGCCTGGCTCATCAGCCGGGCCTGGAGGCCGACATGGGAGTCGCCCATCTCGCCCTCGATCTCCGCCCGCGGCACCAGTGCGGCGACGGAGTCGATGACGATGAGGTCGAGAGCACCGGAGCGGACCAGCATGTCGGTGATCTCGAGCGCCTGCTCGCCGTTGTCCGGCTGGGACAGGATCAGCGAGTCCGTGTCCACGCCCAGCTTCTGCGCGTAGTCCGGGTCGAGCGCGTGCTCCGCGTCCACGAAGGCGACGGCGCCGCCCGCCCGCTGGGCGTTGGCCACCGCGTGCAGGGTCAGGGTCGTCTTACCGGAGGACTCGGGACCGTAGACCTCCACCACGCGGCCACGCGGAATACCGCCCACGCCGAGGGCGACGTCAAGAGCGGTCGACCCGGTGGAAATCACCTCGATCGGGTCGTTCGGCCGGTCGCCCATACGCATCACGGCGCCTTTGCCGAACTGCCGTTCAATCTGTGCGAGCGCGGCGTCGAGCGCCTTCTCGCGGTCGTTTCCTGCCATGGGTTCCACCCGGTTTGCTTGAGTCGATCGCTTCACGTCCATGACGCTAGCGCCTGCCACTGACAAGCGGCCCGGACATGCTCGGCCTGTGGATAACCGGGCCGGGCCTCCATGAGAATGGATGTTCGATTTTTGTGTCAACTGCGCCGGGACAGCGCATGTCGCATGCGCGCCAGCGCGGAGGCACCGCGCCGTCGTGTGCGCCCGTGCATCCGCGGATCGTCCGTCACGTCGTAGCGCTTGATGTACGCGCCGAGGAACGCCTGGAGCGTCGCGGTCGCCGGAATCGCGATCAGCGCCCCCACCGCGCCGAGCAGCGCGGTGCCCGCGATCACCGACCCGAAGGAGACGGCGGGGTGGATGTCCACGGTCCGCGCCGTGATCCTCGGCTGGAGCAGATAGTTCTCGAACTGCTGGTAGACCACGACGAAGACCAGGACCCAGATCGCGTACCAGGGGTTGACGGTGAAGGCGATCAGCATCGGCAGGGCGCCCGCCAGATAGGTGCCGATGGTCGGGATGAACTGCGAGATCAGCCCCACCCAGACGGCCAGTGCCGGGGCGTAGGGCACGCCCAGGCTCTCCAGCAGGATGTAGTGCGCGACACCGGAGATCAGCGCCATCAGCCCGCGCGAGTAGATGTAGCCGCCGGTCTTGGCGACCGCGATCTCCCAGGCCCGCAGCACCTCGGTCTGCCGGTTCGGCGGCAGGACGGAGCACAGCGCGCGGCGCAGCCGGGGGCCGTCGGCGGCGAAGTAGAAGGCGAACAGCGTGACCGTGAGGAGCCTGAACAGCCCGCCGAGCACCTGCGCGGAGACGTCCAGCACATTGTCGGCGCTGTTCTTCACATAGCTCTGGAGCCAGTCGGAGTGGAGCAGGCTGTCCTGGATCTCCAGCCGCGACAGCCGGGTGTGGAACGTGTCGTTGATCCAGCTGACCACCTGATCGAGGTACTTCGGGAAGTCCTGGACCATGGTCATGATCTGGTCGGCCAGCATCGAGCCGAGCAGGGTGAAGAAGCCCGCGGCCCCTATGAGGATGCCGATGAAGACCAGTCCGGTGGCCAGGCCCCGGCGGACGCCGCGCGCGGCCATGCGGTCCACGGCCGGCTCGATCGCGAGCGCCAGGAAGAACGCGATCAGGACGTTCAGCAGCAGTCCGGTCAGCTGATCGAAGGCCCAGGTGGCCAGCCGGTAACAGGCCACCAGGGCGAGGGCGAGCACCATGGCGCGGGGCAGCCAGCGCGGCATGCGCGCGGACTGCGCCGGGGCGTCCTTGGGGGCCTGTGCAGGGGTCGGGACGCCGTCGGCGTCGGGGGAGAGGGTCTCTTCGGTCGGGGCCACCCGGCAAGTGTGGCGTACACCCGTCCAGAAAATCCGGCCACCCCGGGAGTACACATCCCCCTCGGGCCCCGCCCGGCGCGGGTCATCGCTTCTCGGCGGGGATCTCCATCGCGGCGCACACCCCGCGCCAGATGTCCTTGGCGTCCCATCCCGCGTCGAGCGCCTGATGGACGGTCCGGCCGCCGAGCTGGGACATCACATGATCGCGCGCGAAGGAGTCGGCGTACGCCTCACCGAAGTGATCCGCCATCCGCTGCCAGAAGACCGTCAACCGCATGTGACCAGTATCGCGCTCCCGGGGTGCACCGGAGCGTGAGCCCCCTTCCGCGGGCGATTCCCGCCCTACGGTCTGTCCCATGGATCGATCCGCAGCAGTCCCCTCCGCCCAGCCCACACCGCCCGCGCCCGCCTCGCCGCTCGCGCGCGCCGCGCGGTTCGTGTGGCTGACCGCACGCGTGCTCGAGCAGCGCCGGTTCGCGTATCACTTCCAGGACGCCGACGCCGAGCCGGTCGAGACCGCGCTCGCCGCGTACCTGGGCGCCGACGGGGGCTACGGCCACGCCCTGGAGCCGGATCTGCGCGGCCCGGTGAGCCAGCCGCAGCACGCCGCCCACGCCCTGCGGGTGCTCGACGGGATCGGCCGCTGCGGCGGGCAGCGGGTGGAACGCCTGTGCCGCTACCTGACCGCGATCTCCACCCCGGACGGCGCGCTGCCCGCGTGCCACCCGTCCCTGCGCGAGTACCCGGCCGCCCCCTGGATCCGCCCGTCGGACCATCCGCGCGGCGATCTGCTGACCACCGGACCTGTGGTGGGGCTGCTGCACCGCAACGAGGTGTGGCACGCCTGGCTGTTCCGGGCCACCGACTTCTGCTGGGCGGCGGTGACGGCACTGGAGGAGGGCGCGGTGGCCCGTCCGTACGAGGTGGCGGCGGCCGTCGCCTTCCTGGACGGCGTACCGGACCGGGCGCGCGCCGAGGAAGTGGCCGAGCGACTGGGCCGCCGGGTGCGGGAGCGGGGGCTGGTGGTGCTGGACACCGAACGCGCCGCGGACGGGCCCCTTCCGCCAGGACACGGCCCCGGTGACCACACCTTCGTGTACGACGTCGCCCGTACGCCCGGTTCGCTGGCCCGCCGCTGGTTCACCGACGCCGAGGTGGAGCGCTCGCTGGACTTCCTGGCGGACGCACAGCGGGAGGACGGCGGCTGGCCGGCCCGGCGGCGGACCTGGACCCCGGGGGCGGCGCTGGAGTGGCGGTCCGTGGTGACCGTGGAGGCGCTGCGCACGCTGCGCGCCTACCGACGGGCGGTCTGAGCGCCCCCGACCTGCGAAGACGGCCCGCTGTCAGTGGGGCGGTGCACGATGGGGGGCATGGCACGGTCGGCGCTGCACACATTCTCCCCGGCGACCCGAGGGTGGTTCACGGGCGCCTTCACCGCGCCCACGGCCGCGCAGGAAGGGGCGTGGCGGGCGATCGGCGAGGGGTCGGACGTGCTGGTGGTCGCCCCGACCGGCTCCGGCAAGACGCTGGCCGCGTTCCTGGCGGCGCTGGACCGGCTGGCCGCCGAGCCGCCGCCCGCCGAGCCCCGCAAGCGCTGCCGGGTGCTGTACGTGTCGCCGCTGAAGGCCCTGGCGGTGGACGTGGAGCGCAATCTGCGCAGCCCGCTCACCGGCATCCGGCAGGAGTCGGTGCGCCTCGGTCTCGCCGAGCCGGAGATCCGGGTGGGCACCCGCTCCGGTGACACCCCGGCCGCCGAGCGCCGCGCCCTGGCCACCCGCCCGCCGGACATCCTCATCACCACGCCCGAGTCGCTGTTCCTGATGCTCACCTCCGGCACCCGGGAGGCGCTGCGCGGGGTGGAGACGGTGATCCTTGACGAGGTGCACGCCGTCGCGGGCACGAAGCGCGGCGCGCATCTCGCGCTGTCCCTGGAGCGGCTGGACGAGCTGCTGGAGCGGCCCGCCCGGCGGATCGGCCTTTCGGCG
Source organism: Streptomyces sp. NPDC021115 (assembly GCF_044333065.1). Classification (NCBI taxonomy): domain Bacteria; kingdom Bacillati; phylum Actinomycetota; class Actinomycetes; order Kitasatosporales; family Streptomycetaceae; genus Streptomyces; species Streptomyces sp. NPDC021115. The sequence continues at coordinate 24,942 of NZ_JBIRQF010000014.1, read as the reverse complement.
ACGGTGCGCCCGGTGGACGAGGTGGCGCGCTTCCTCTCGCCGCGGCGCACGGTGGAGATCGTCCAGCCGCCCTCGGGCAAGGAGTTCGACCTGTCGGTGGTCGTCCCCGTCGAGGACCTGGGAGAGCTGGGCGGCTCTCCGGCCCAGGACGGGCAGCCGGGCGAGAAGCCGTCGATCTGGCCGCATGTGGAGGAGCGGATCGCCGACCTCGTGCAGGCGCACCGGTCCACGATCGTCTTCGCCAACTCCCGTCGGCTGGCCGAGCGGCTGTGCAACCGGCTCAACGAGATCGCCTACGAGCGCGCCACCGGGGAGGCGCTGCCCGAGGACCACTCCCCCGCCGAGCTGATGGCCGAGGCCGGTGCGGCCCGTGGCGCACCCGCGCTGCTGGCCCGCGCGCACCACGGCTCGGTGTCCAAGGAGCAGCGGGCCCTGGTCGAGGAGGATCTGAAGGCGGGCCGGCTGCCCGCCGTGGTCGCCACCTCCAGCCTGGAGCTGGGCATCGACATGGGCGCGGTGGATCTGGTCGTCCAGGTCGAGTCGCCGCCCTCGGTGGCCTCCGGGCTCCAGCGGGTGGGCCGGGCCGGCCACCAGGTGGGCGCGGTCTCCACCGGTGTGGTGTTCCCCAAGTACCGCGGCGATCTGGTGCAGGCGGCGGTGGTCACCGAGCGGATGCGGGAGGGGGCCATCGAGTCGCTGCGGGTGCCCGCCAACCCGCTGGACGTGCTCGCCCAGCAGCTCATCGCCATGACCGCCATGGACAGCTGGGACGTGGAGGAGCTGCTGGCCCTGGTCCGCCGTGCCGCCCCGTTCGCCTCGCTTCCGGAGTCGGCGTACACCTCGGTCCTCGACATGCTCGCGGGCCGCTATCCCTCCGACGCCTTCGCCGAGCTGCGGCCGCGCCTGGTGTGGGACCGGGTCGCGCAGACGGTCACCGGGCGGCCGGGGGCGCAGCGGCTCGCGGTGACCTCCGGCGGCACCATCCCCGACCGCGGGCTGTTCGGCGTCTTCCTGGCGGGCGCGGACCCCAAGAAGGGCGGCGGCAGGGTCGGTGAGCTGGACGAGGAGATGGTCTACGAGTCGCGGGTGGGCGATGTGTTCACCCTCGGCACCACGTCCTGGCGGATCGAGGACATCACCCGCGACCGCGTCCTGGTCTCCCCCGCTCCCGGCGTCCCCGGCCGGCTCCCCTTCTGGAAGGGCGATCAGCTCGGCCGCCCGCTCGAACTCGGCCGGGCGCTGGGCGCGTTCCTGCGGGAGGTCGGCGCCCTCGCCCCCGAGAAGGCCCGGGAGCGGCTGCTGGCGGCCGGGCTCGACGCCTGGGCCGCCGACAATGTGATCGCGTACCTCGGCGAACAGCGCCAGGCCTGCGGCCATGTGCCGGACGACCGCACGATCGTGGTGGAGCGCTTCCGCGACGAGCTGGGCGACTGGCGCGTGGTGGTCCACTCCCCCTTCGGGGCGCAGGTCCACGCCCCCTGGGCGCTCGCGCTCGGCGCGCGGCTGTCCGAGCGGTACGGCATGGACGCCCAGGTGATGCACGCGGACGACGGCATCGTGCTGCGGCTGCCCGACGCGGACCTCATGGGCCTCGACCTGCTCGACGCGGACCCGATGCGGCAGGGCACCGAGTACGACGGCGAGCAGTCCCCCGTCGGCGCGGCCGATGTCGCCTTCGACCGGGGTGAGGTGTCCCAGATCGTCACCGACCAGGTCGGCGCCTCGGCCCTGTTCGCCTCCCGGTTCCGCGAATGCGCCGCCCGCGCCCTGCTGTTGCCCCGCCGCGATCCCGGCAAGCGCACCCCGCTGTGGCAGCAGCGTCAGCGCGCCGCCCAGCTCCTCCAGGTGGCGAGCGAGTTCGGTTCGTTCCCGATCGTCCTGGAGGCCGTCCGCGAATGCCTTCAGGACGTCTTCGACGTGCCCGGCCTCACCGAGCTGATGGGCGACATCGAGGCCCGGCGGGTGCGGCTGGTGGAGGTGACCACCCCGGAACCGTCCCCCTTCGCCCGCTCGCTGCTCTTCGGCTATGTGGCGCAGTTCCTGTACGAGGGCGACTCACCGCTGGCCGAGCGGCGCGCGGCGGCCCTCTCCCTCGACTCGCGGCTGCTGGCCGAGCTGCTGGGCCAGGCCGAGCTGCGCGAACTGCTGGACGCCGATGTCCTGGACGAGCTGGTGCGCGAGCTCCAGTGGCTCACCGAGGACCGCCGCGTCAAGGACGCCGAGGGCGTCGCCGATCTGCTGCGGCTGCTCGGCCCGCTCACCGGCACCGAGCTGGCCGAGCGCGGCGCCGACCCGGCGTGGGCGGAGGAGCTGGAGCGCGCCCGGCGCGCCATCCGGGTCCGCATCGCGGGCGAGGAGCGCTGGGCGGCCGTCGAGGACGCGGGGCGGCTGCGCGACGCGCTGGGCACGGCGCTCCCGGTCGGCGTCCCCGAGGCGTTCACCGAGCCCGTGGGCGACCCGCTCGGCGATCTCCTGGCCCGCTACGCCCGCACCCACGGCCCGTTCACCTCCGCCGAGGCGGCCACCCGGCTGGGCCTGGGCACGGCCGTCACCGACGGCGCGCTCCAGCGCCTGGCCGCGAGCGGCCGCGTCGTCCAGGGCGAATTCCATCCGGCGGGCACGGCGCACGAGTGGTGCGACGCCGCCGTGCTGCGCCGGCTGCGCCGCCGCTCGCTGGCGGCGCTGCGCCAGGAGCTGGAGCCCGTACCGCCCTCGGCACTCGCCGCCTTCCTCCCCCAGTGGCAGCATCTGGGCACCCACAGCCTGCGCGGCATCGACGGGCTGGTGCGCGCCATCGAGCAGCTCCAGGGCGCACCGGTCCCGGCCTCCGCCCTGGAGAAGCTCGTCCTGCCCTCCCGGGTCGGCGACTACAGCCCGACGATGCTGGACGAGCTGACCGCCGCCGGTGAAGTCGTCTGGGCCGGGGCGGGGGCGCTGCCCGGCAAGGACGGCTGGGTGAGCCTCCATCTCGCCGAGACCGCGCCGCTGCTCCTGCCCACCCCGCACCCCTTCGAGGCGGGGCCGCTCCACCAGGCCGTGCTGGACGCGCTGGCCGGGGGCTTCGGACTGTTCTTCCGGCAGATCGCCGAGCAGGTCAGGGCCGCGGGGCACGAGTTCCAGGACGCCCAGCTCGCCGAGGCCATCTGGGATCTGGCCTGGTCCGGCCGTCTCACCGGCGACACCCTGGCCCCGCTGCGCTCCCTGCTGGGCTCGGGCCGCACCGCGGGCGCCACCGCCCACCGCGCCAAGCGCACGGTCCCCCGCGGCCGGTACGGCACGCTGACCGGGCGCACCGGCCGCCCCACCGCCTCGCGCAGCGGACCCCCGACCGTCGCCGGACGCTGGTCGCTGCTGCCGGAGCGCGAGACCGAGCCCACTCACCGGGCGCACGCCCTGGCGCGCACCCTGCTGGACCGGCACGGCGTGGTCACCCGCGGGGCGGTCGCCGCCGAGGGGGTCGAGGGCGGCTTCTCCGCCGCGTACCGAGTGCTGTCCGCCTTCGAGGAGACCGGCCAGGCGCGCCGCGGCTACGTGGTGGAGGGGCTGGGCGCCGCGCAGTTCGCGATGGACGGCGCGGTCGACCGGCTGCGCGCGGTCAGCACGGCGCGCGACCGGGCGGCGGGCGCGGCCTTCGGCGGCGGGGCCGGTCTGGCCGGTCAGCCCGGTCTGGCTGGTCAGCCCGGCCAGGGCGGTCCGCCGGGGCAGGCGTCCCCGCGCACCGTCGTCCTCGCCGCCGCCGACCCCGCCAACGCGTACGGGGCGGCCCTCCCCTGGCCCGATCCGCCCGCGGGCGCGAACCACCGGCCGGGCCGCAAGGCGGGGTCGCTGGTGGTGCTGGTCGACGGCGAGCTGACGCTCTACATGGAGCGCGGCGGCAAGACCCTGCTCGCCTGGCCCGCGGGCGAGGCCGAGGCGGCGTCCCCGGAGGACGACGCCCGGCTGCGTACCGCGGTGGAGGCCCTGGCCCACTCCGCCCGCGCGGGCGCCCTCGGCTCGGTGACCGTCGAGCGGGTCAACGGCTCCGCGGCGCTGTCCTCGCCGATGGGCCGCGTCCTGGAGGCCGCGGGCTTCCACGCGACCCCGCGCGGCCTGCGGCTGCGCCCCTGAGGGGGCGGAGATGCCCGAGGGAGACACCGTCTGGCAGACCGCCCGGCGGCTGGACGAAGCGCTGGCGGGCCCGCCGCTCACCGGCTGCGATCTGCGGGTGCCCCGGCTGGCGACCGTCGACCTCACCGGCCGCCGGGTCCTCGAGGTGGTCGCGCGCGGCAAGCATCTGCTCACCCGGGTGGAGGGCGGGCTGACCCTCCACTCCCATCTGCGGATGGACGGCGCCTGGCTGGTGTACGGCCACGGCGAGCGCTGGCGCGGCGGCCCGCACCACCAGATCCGCGCCGTCCTGGCCACCGCCGAGCGCACCGCCGTCGGCTACCGCCTCCCGGTCCTGGAGCTGATGCGCACCGCGGACGAGGGCCGTGCGGTGGGCCACCTGGGGCCCGATCTCCTCGGCCCGGACTGGGATCCGGACGAGGCGCTGCGGCGGCTGCTCGCCGATCCGTCCCGCCCGGTGGGCGAGGCGCTGCTCGACCAGCGCAACCTGGCCGGGATCGGCAATGTGTACAAGTGCGAGCTGTGCTTCGTGCTGCGGATCCCGCCCTGGCTGCCGATCAGCCGCGTCCCCTCCCCCGAGCGTCTGGTGGCCCTCGCCAAGCGGCTTCTGGAGGCCAACCGGACGCGCCGGGCCCGGGTCACCACGGCGCATGCGCGCCCCGACCGGCGGCTGTGGGTGTACGGCCGCGCCGGGCGCCCCTGTCTGCGCTGCGGTACGCCGGTGCGCGCCACGGACCAGGGCCGCGCCGGGCAGGAGCGTACGACCTTCTGGTGTCCGGTGTGCCAGCCGGAGCCGCCCTCCCAGGACCGGCCAAAGTAATTGACGGTTCGTCAGATCCGGTCGTACCGTCGGCCCATGAGCGTCACGGCGTACGACCTCACCGGCCGCACCGCACTGGTCACCGGCGCCGCGAGCGGCATCGGCCGGGCCACCGCCGTCCTGCTGGCGGCGGCCGGGGCGGTCGTGCACTGCGCCGATCTGGACGAGATGGGCGCCCGGCGGACCGCGGAGCACATCACCTCCGGCGGCGGCAGCGCCCACGCCCACCCCCTGGACGTCACCGACCACGCGCAGGTGGCGGCCGTCGTCTCGGCCGCCGCCACGGCGGCCGTCCGCGCCGGGGGCCATCTCGCCGTGATGGCGGCCATCGCCGGGATCATGCACAGCAGCCCGGTGCTGGAGACCGCGGACGCCGACCTGGACCGGGTGCTGGCGGTCAACTTCAAGGGCGTGCTGTACGGCTGTCAGGAGGCGGCCCGCTCCATGATCGACCACGGCGCCGGGGGATCCATCGTCACCATGGCGTCCGGTGCGATCGACACCGGCGCCCCCGGACTGCTGTGCTACGGCGTCGCCAAGGCCGCCGTCGTCCAACTGACCCGTACCCTCGCCACCGAGGTGGGACCGCACGGCATCCGCGTCAACGCGGTCGCCCCCGGCTGGGTCCGTACGCCCATGACGCGGCGCGGCACCGCCGAGCAGCAGCGGCGCGCCGAGGCCCCCATGATCCGCCACGCCCCGCTGGGGCGGGTGGGCGAGCCCGAGGACGTCGCCCATGCGGTACTGCACCTCGCGTCGGACGCCTCCGCCTTCATGACGGGCCAGATTCTGCGCCCGAATGGCGGAGTCGCGATGCCCTGGTGATCCGGTCGCGCATCTTTCCGCGCCGGGGCGAGGGGCCGCAGTGCACGGGCAGCAGGCTCAGCCCCCAGCCGCCGATGACGAACGCCCCCTCGACCGGTCCGGCACCGCCCGGCTGCACCGCCAGCCGGAGCACGGACCACCACCACAGGCCGCCGAGAACGAGCGCGATCACCCATCGAACCGGCCTTCGGCGCAGGGTGCCGGCCCCTCCCACGGCTGCCATGCTGCCTCCTTCGGGCGACGCTAGACGCCTGTTCGCACGCGGCGGGAGGGCGCACAGGAGGCCCGTCAGCGCGTGTCGGACCCCCGCGCTCCCCCAGTGTGCCCAGCCGCACCGCGGGGCGCACCCAGAGCGGGGCACGCCCGCGGCGGGCCCATGAGCCGACGTCCGTCAGCTCGCAGACTGTGCGGCCATCGCCGGGCGGCGGGGGGCCTTGCCCCGGCGATGACCACACAGGGTGCGAGCGGAAGTACCGCCCCTGTCCTGTCTCGTCGCTCAGTGTCCGTTGACGTTCTCCGCCTGGAACATCCAGTGATGCTTCTCCAGGTCCCGGGTGAGCCCGATGAGAATGTCCTGCGTCACCGGATCCGGCTCGTCCGTCGCGGCGATGCGCTCACGCATGCGCGCGATCACGGCCCCCAGCGCGTCCACGAGCGCCCTCACGGCGTCCGTGTCCTGGGTCCAGCCCTCCTTGACGTTGCGGATGACGCTCTGCTTGGCCACCGTCTCGGCCCGTCCGTCCGGCGCTATCCCGAGCGCCGAGGCACGCTCCGCGACGGTGTCGGCGTGCGTCCTGGCCGTCGACACCACATCATCGAGCTGGAAGTGAACCGTGCGGAAACGCGGTCCGATGACCGTCCAGTGGATCTGCTTGCCCACCAGTGCGAGGTCGACGAGGTCGACGAGGGCGCCTTGCAGAGCGTCGCTGACGACCTTGAGGTTCTCCTCGGCGAGCGGGCTCTTGACCACAGACATCCACTTCCTCCTGTTCGACCGTTTAGCCCCCCTTGATTACCTCTCCACCAGTCAGGTGACCTGAAAGCCGCCGGTCAAACATCGAGCCCCCGACCGGTATCGCTACCGGCCGGGGGCTCGAAGAGCTTCCGCGCTGACGTCAGGGCTCGGGGCCCATGGGGCCGTCAGGCCGCCACGACGTCCACGGCCTCCTTGGGCTGCTTGATGGTCACCCGCTCGTCGGGGACGCCCGTCACCGAGGTGACGGACACCGAGTTGAGCATGGGCCGCATCGGTGCTGGCACCTTCTCGCTCGCCGTGGCCGACTCCGCCAGCTCCGCGAGCGACAGTTCGTCGCTGACCTCGCGCATGACCTGTGACATCCGTACGTCCAGGGCGTCGCAGATCGCCGACAGCAGCTCGGACGAGGCTTCCTTCTGCCCGCGCTCGACCTCTGACAGATAGCCGAGCGACACCCGGGCGGAGGAGGAAACCTCGCGCAGAGTACGGCCCTGGCGCTGGCGCTGCCGGCGCAGCACGTCACCCAGCAGGCGACGGAGCAGAATCATCGCTGGCTCCCTCCTCGGACCTCGGATCCGGATCCTTCTCGCCCCACCGTACCGCCTCTGGCTGTGCCCGTGCGGGGAGCGATGTCGTGTTCACTCAGGGCTGCAAACATCAAAATTCGCCGTGTTGTTCCGTATCCTGTGCCCCCGCTGTCGCGATCAATTCGCTGAACAGCAGCTTGACCGCCGCGCTGACGCTCTGTGCGCGGATTCCGGCCCGGTCCCCCTCCAGCCGCAGCGCCGCTGCCGCCGGTCTGTTCGAGGGCCCGGCGACCGCCACATGGACGGTGCCCACCGGCTGTCCGTCCTGCGGTGTGGGACCCGCCACACCGGTGGTCGCCACGCCCCAGTCGGCGCCCAGTGCGCGCCGTACGCCCCGGGCCATCTGCCGGGCGACCTCCGCGTCCACCGCCCCGCGCTCGGCCAGCAGCGCGCCGTCCACGCCCAGCAGCTCGCGCTTGAGGTCGGTGGCGTACGCGGTCACCGAGCCGCGGAAGGCGCGGGAGGCCCCGTCCACGGCGGTCAGCTCGGCGGCCACCAGGCCGCCGGTCAGGGACTCGGCGACGGCCACGGTCTGGCCGCGCCGCGTCAGCAGCGCCAGGACGTCGGCCGCACCGGCCCGAGCCGCATCGGCCCCGGCCGACGCCGTCTCGTCGCCGCTCATCGGGCCGGTTCCTGCTCGGGCTCCTCCCCCGCACCGCCGCTCTCCGCCGCGCGGCCCGCCCGGCGCAGCACCAGGGCCTGCCGTACGTAGTCGAGGCCGGTGAGGACGGTCAGGGCGACGGCCACGGCCATCACCCAGAACCGCAGCGTGGCCAGCGGCCCGGTGAGCACGAGGATGTACATCCCCACGGCCACGCCCTGGGCGAGGGTCTTCATCTTCCCGCCGCGGCTGGCCGGGATGACCCCGATCCGGATCACCCAGAACCGCATCAGGGTGATCCCCAGCTCACGGAAGATGATCACACCGGTCACCCACCATGGCAGATCGCCCAGGGCCGACAGACAGATCAGCGCCGCCCCCATGATCGCCTTGTCCGCGATGGGGTCCGCGATCTTTCCGAAGTCGGTGACCAGGTTGTACCGGCGGGCCAGATGCCCGTCGAACAGGTCGGTGATCATGGCGATGGCGAAGGCGGCCCAGGCATAGGCGCGCCAGGCCGGGTCGTATCCGCCGTTGTGGAGCATCAACAGGACGAAGCCGGGCACCAAGACCAGGCGCGCCATGGTGAGGATGTTGGCGATGTTCCACAATCCGGCAGGCCGGGCGGCCGCGGCGGCCCGGTGGTGGCTCCCCGCGGCGGAGGCCGGGACGCCTGTCATCTGGCCGCCTCCTCCGTATGCACGCCGCCGGCCCGCTGCTCCAGCGGTTCCAGCGGCTCCGCGACGAGGTCCACTCCCTCCGCCGCGATCACCTTCGCTTCGACCATACGTCCCGCGGCGGGCCGTGCCGACGTGCGGAGCAGGGTCTGCCCGTCGGTCTCGGGCGCCTGGTGGGCGGCCCGGCCCAGTACGGCGCCGGAGTCGTCGATCTCGTCCACCAGCACCGTGACGGTCTCGCCGAGCCGCTCGTCCGCCCGCTGGGCGGTCAGCTCCTCGGCGAGCCGCGAGATGTGCTCCAGCCGGTCGGCGACCTCGTCCGGGTCGACCTTTTCCTCGTAGCCCGCGGCCTCGGTGCCGTCCTCGTCCGAGTACCCGAACACGCCGATCGCGTCGAGCCGCGCCTCACTGATGAAACGCTCCAGCTCGGCCAGGTCGTCCTCGGTCTCGCCGGGGAATCCGACGATGAAGTTGGACCGGGCGCCTGCCTGCGGCGCCTTGCTTCTGATCGCCTCCAGCAGCTCCAGGAAGCGGTCGGTGTCACCGAAGCGGCGCATCCGGCGCAGCACGGCGGGCGCGGAGTGCTGGAAGGACAGGTCGAAGTACGGGGCGACCTTCTCGGTGGAGGTCAGCACGTCGATCAGCCCGGGCCGCATCTCGGCGGGTTGGAGGTAGCTGACCCGGATCCGCTCGATCCCGTCCACCGCGGCCAGCTCGGGCAGCAGCGTCTCCAGCAGCCGGATGTCGCCCAGGTCCTTGCCGTAGGAGGTGTTGTTCTCGGAGACCAGCATGATCTCCTTCACCCCCTGCTCGGCCAGCCAGCGGGTCTCACCCAGCACATCGGAGGGACGGCGGGAGATGAACGAGCCCCGGAAGGACGGGATGGCGCAGAAGGAGCACCGCCGGTCGCATCCGGAGGCGAGCTTCACGGAGGCGACGGGGCTGTTGCCGAGTCTGCGGCGCAGCGGGGCGCGCGGGCCGGAGGCCGGGGCGACACCGGCGGGCAGGTCCTCGGGCGGGGTGTCCTGGGCGTGGCCGGGCAGGGCCACGGCGGAGCTGTCCTGCCGCTCGGCGGGGCTGATCGGCAGCAGCTTCCGCCGGTCGCGGGGGGTGTGGGAGGCGTGGATGCCGCCGGAGAGGATGGTCTGCAACCGGCCGGAGATGTCGGCGTAGTCGTCGAAGCCGAGCACCCCGTCGGCCTCGGGCAGCGCCTCGGCCAGCTCCTTGCCGTACCGCTCGGCCATGCAGCCGACGGCCACGACCGCCTGGGTGCGGCCGTGGTCCTTCAGATCGTTCGCCTCCAGCAGGGCGTCGACCGAGTCCTTCTTGGCGGCCTCGACGAAGCCGCAGGTGTTGACGACGGCGACGTCGGCGTCGGTGGCTTGCTCGACGAGCTCCCAACCGTCCGCCGCCAAGCGGCCTGCGAGCTCCTCCGAGTCCACCTCGTTACGGGCGCAGCCAAGAGTGACAAGGGCGACAGTGCGGCGTTCGGGCATGGGCTCAGACTACTTTGTCGCAGCCCCGCCCTCCGCTGCCAGGTCTGCCACCCCCGTCGCCGGGCTGGTCAGCCCGCTTCGGGATCGCCCTTGGTGTAGCTCAGGCGCTGGACAGTGCCGCTGTCCCTGAGGTTCTTGACTTCCTTGCCGTTCACGAAGAGCTTGATCGCCCCGGCGTTGCCCAGCACCAGGTCGATGCGCTTGCTGTCGCTGAAGGTCTTGGACTGGCCCTTCCGCAGCACGCCCTCTTCCATCAGCCGCCCGTTGTGGTCCTGCGCGGAGATCCAGCTCTGGCCGTCTTCCGCGGTCAGCTTCACGGTGACCTTGTCCGCCGGGACGCCCGCGATGGCGCTCTCGGAGGGCTCGGGCTTCCGCTCGCCGGGCGACTTGCTGGGCGCGGCGCTGGGGCTCCTGGAGGTGGACGCGGTCGGCTTGGCGGAGCCGGTCTCGTCGGCGACCGAGGAGCCGTCGTTCTTGTCGCCACCACTGAAAAGCGTGAAGCCGACGAATCCGACGACGGCGACGATCGCGGCGACCATCGCGGCCGTCCAGTTCGGGCGGCGGGGTTCGGGGCGGATGCGTTCGGCGTCGAACAGCGGCGCCGCCGGGGTCGGCTCGGGCCGGCCGCCGTGCTCGGCGTCGAACTGGTTGATCAAGGCCGCCGGGTCGAGCCGGACGGCGCGCGCGAGCACACGAATGTGCCCCCGGGCGTACACATCCCCGCCGCAGCGGGAGAAGTCGTCCTGCTCGATCCCCTGCACTATGGGGACGCGCACCCGAGTGACGGAACTGACCTCGTCGACGGTCAGCCCCGCGGCGATGCGGGCCTGCTGGAGTGCGCGACCGACGGAAGGCCGGTCTTCTTCGGGGGAGTTGCCGTCTTCGAGAGCGTTGCCGATGGACACGGGGGCGCCTTTCGAGCGTGTAGCCACCTGCTGGAGGTTCAGTCTAGGGGTGGGGCGAAAGGGTCGGGCAAGCGGGAGGACGGAGTTTGTCCGCCATCGGGATTGACCTGTAACCAAGATCTTGGGACGTCACTCCGCCACCTCCCTCAACTTGACGTCTCGGCAGGGGAAACGGTTGCCCGCCATACCCTTACGAGTGAGCCTTACCGCGGATCACGTCGAGCACGCCATCCAATTCATCCGGCTTGACGAGCACATCGCGCGCCTTGGAGCCCTCGCTCGGGCCGACCACCCCGCGCGACTCCATGAGATCCATCAGCCGGCCCGCCTTGGCGAACCCCACCCGCAGCTTGCGCTGGAGCATCGACGTGGACCCGAATTGGGTGGAAACCACCAGCTCAGCGGCCTGGCACAGCAGATCGAGATCGTCGCCGATCTCCTCGTCGATCTCCTTCTTCTTCGCCGTCCCGACCGTGACGTCGTCCCGGAAGACCGGCGCCATCTGCTCCTTGCAGTGCGTGACGACCGCCTGGATCTCCTCCTCGGTCACGAACGCGCCCTGCATCCGGACCGGCTTGCTCGCGCCCATCGGCAGGAACAGCCCGTCGCCCTTGCCGATCAGCTTCTCGGCGCCCGGCTGGTCCAGGATGACCCGGCTGTCTGCCAGCGAGGAGGTGGCGAAGGCGAGCCGCGAGGGCACGTTCGCCTTGATCAGGCCGGTGACGACGTCCACGGACGGCCGCTGGGTGGCCAGCACCAGGTGGATGCCCGCCGCCCGGGCCAGCTGGGTGATCCGCACGATCGAGTCCTCGACGTCCCGCGGGGCGACCATCATCAGGTCCGCGAGCTCGTCGACGATCACCAGCAGATACGGATACGGCTTGAGTTCCCGCTCGCTGCCCTCGGGCTGCTTCACCTTTCCGGCGCGCACCGCGGCGTTGAAGTCGTCGATGTGACGGAAGCCGAACGCGGCGAGATCGTCGTACCGGAGATCCATTTCGCGGACGACCCATTGCAGGGCCTCGGCCGCGCGCTTGGGATTGGTGATGATCGGTGTGATCAGATGCGGAATGCCCTCGTACGCGGTCAGCTCCACGCGCTTGGGGTCGACCAGCACCATGCGTACGTCGTCCGGGGTCGCCCGCACCATGATCGATGTGATCAGGCAGTTGATGCACGACGACTTTCCGGAACCGGTCGCCCCGGCCACCAGCACATGCGGCATGGTCGCCAGGTTGTGCGCCACATAGCCGCCTTCGACGTCCTTGCCGAGCGCGACGACCATCGGATGCGTCTCGCCCCACGAGTCGGCCGAGCGCAGCACGTCCCCGACGTTGACCATCTCGCGGTCGCTGTTGGGGATTTCGATGCCGACCGCCGACTTGCCGGGGATCGGGCTGATGATCCGCACATCGGGGCTGGCGACGGCGTACGCGATGTTCTTGGTCAGCGCGGTGATCCGCTCGACCTTGACCGCCGGGCCCAGCTCGACCTCGTAGCGGGTGACCGTCGGACCGCGGGTGAAGCCGGTGACCGCGGCGTCCACCTTGAACTCCGAGAACACCTTCGACAGCGACTCCACCACCGCGTCGTTGGCGGCGCTGCGGGTCTTGCCGGGGCCGCCGCGCTCCAGCAGGTCGAGCGAGGGCAGGGAGTAGGTGATGTCGCCGGAGAGCTGGAGCTGTTCGGCGCGCGGCGGCAGCGGCTCGCCCGGCTCGTCGCTGGGCCGGGTGAGGTCGGGGACCTCGGCGCGCCCGGAGGCGGCGGAACCGTCCCCGCGGCCCTTCGCGCCCTTGCCCGCCGCGGGCTTGTCCGGCACGGCCTTGCCGGAGTCCCGCGATCCTGTGCCGGAGGTGTCGTCGTGGTCGTCGTGCTCGCCCGAGATGCCGCTGCTGAGCCCGGCGACGAGCGGTGAGGGCTGGACGCCGTGCAGCACCGCGCCGTCCAGCGAGGCGGCCGCGGCGGCCGCCACGTCCACGGCGTCCTTGGGGCGGTCCAGCGGCGGCTGGACGGACGACTGCCGGCGCGAGCGCCGACGCTTGCGCAGCGCCTCCTCCTCGGCCTGCTCGGGGTCGCTCGCGCCGTCCGCGGGATCTTTGTCCAGCGAGGTCCTGCGAGGCCGCCTGGCGGGCTTCTCGCGCCATTCGTCGGCGTACCCGTCGGCGGCGTCGCTGTCGTGGCCGTACGCCTGCTCCTCGTCGTGCACCAGGCCGAGCCGGACGCCGAGCGCCCGCAGCCGCTGCGGAATCGCGGCGACCGGTGTCGCGGTGACGACCAGCAGCCCGAAGACGGTGAGCAGCACCAGCAGCGGTACGGCCAGCACCTCGCCCATCGCGTAGATCAGCGGCTTGGAGACGGCCCAGCCGATCAGCCCGCCCGCGTCCTGGATCGCCGCGTCGCCCTGGCCGCGCCCGGGCGCGCCGCAGGCGATGTGGACCTGGCCGAGGATGCCGATCACCAGCGCGGACAGGCCGATGACGATCCGCCCGTTGGCCTCGGGGCGTTCGGGGTGGAGGAACAGCCGCCCGGCGATGGCGCCCAGGAGTATCGGCACCACCAGATCCAGGCGGCCGAAGGCGCCGGTGACGAGCATCTCGACCAGGTCGCCGACCGGCCCCTGAAGGCTGGACCAGGTCCCGGCCGCGACGATGAGGGCCAGGGCGAGCAGCAGCAGCGCGCTGCCGTCCTTGCGGTGGGCCGGGTCGAGCCCCTTCGCACCGCGCCCTATGGAACGGAACATCGCCGCGACGGCGCGCGCGAGGCCCATCCAGAGGGCGCGCGCGGCGCGGTACACGCCGCTGGTGGCGTAGGGCGCGGGCGATGGGGCGGCCTTGGCGGCCGCCTTCTTCTTCGGGGCCGCCTTCTTCGCGGGCGCGGCCGGCTTCTTGGCGGGCGCCTTCTTGGCCACCGCCTTCTTGGCGGGCGCCTTCTTCACCGCGCCTCCGGACTGCCCGGCGCGCTTCTTCGAGGTGCCCGCCGTGCTCTGGGAACCCTTGCCGGACGTACGAGAGGCCATGGGTGCGAGATTACCCGCGTCCGCCGTACGGAGCACGTATGGCAGGGGTATCCGGCGCCACCGGCGTCACACCCGTGTCGCATCCGGGCGCGGCACCGACCGGACGGTGAAGGGCGAGTGACAGGACGTCAACGGCCGGGTGGCCGTGCGGTGACGAGGAGACGTCCGCTAGTTCTGCGAGGGGACCTGACCGGCTCCGCTGCCCGCGCCGGGCTCCAGCGCGTCCAGCGCCCGGCGCAGACCGGTGAGCTTGCGCTCCAGATGGGCCGCGGTGGCCACGGCCGCCGCGTCGGCCGACTCGTCCAGCTGCTTGGACAGCGCCTCGGCCTGCTCCTCCACCGCGGCGAGCCGGGCGGACAGCTCGGCCAGCAGCCCCGCCGACTCCTTGTCACCGGCGGCCGGCTGGCCGCCCTCCAACTGGAGCCGCAGCAGGGAGGCCTGCTCCCGCAGCTGGCAGTTCTTCATGTACAGATCGACGAAGACCGAGACCTTCGCTCTGAGCACCCACGGGTCGAAGGGCTTGGAGATGTAGTCGACCGCGCCCGCCGCGTATCCGCGGAAGGTGTGGTGCGGGCCGTGGTTGATCGCGGTGAGGAAGATGATCGGGATGTCCCGGGTCCGCTCCCGCCGCTTGATGTGCGCCGCGGTCTCGAAACCGTCCATGCCCGGCATCTGGACGTCCAGCAGGATCACCGCGAAGTCGTCCGTCAGCAGCGCCTTGAGCGCTTCCTCCCCTGACGATGCCCGCACCAGGGTCTGATCGAGCGCGGAGAGAATGGCCTCCAGCGCCAGCAGATTCTCCGGCCGGTCATCGACCAGGAGGATCTTGGCCTTCTGCACCATGCCCCGTCCTCCTCGTCCCGGCTTGGGGTCTCCCCAGCTCGATGTGCTGGGGGAAGCACCGGGCGCCGCCCCAGGGGACGACTCCCTTGCGTCGCCCGTCCTTGTGCCGGTCATGGTAGCCGCACCCCGCTGTTCGCCACACCCTGTCACCGCGATGTCACTGTGCACGTAGCAGAAACGCGGTGGGAGACCAGAAGGTTCCCCGGTTCCCGCGTTCCCACACGTGTTCGGCGACAGTCAGTCAACACCACGGGGGCGCCCGGTGTCCCATCGGACACCCCCCTGCCTTTCACCTGGTCACTCATCCGACATCCACTGCTCCATCACCGTCAGGAGATGATCGGTGTCGACGGGCTTGGTGACATAGTCCGACGCGCCCGCGTCGATGCTCTTCTCCCGGTCGCCCTTCATCGCCTTCGCGGTGAGCGCGATGATGGGCAGCCCGGCGAACTGCGGCATCCTGCGGATCGCCGCCGTCGTGGCGTAACCGTCCATCTCCGGCATCATGATGTCCATCAGGACGAGCACCACATCGTCGTGCTGCTCCAGGACTTCGATGCCCTCCCGGCCGTTCTCGGCGTAGAGCACCTGAAGGCCGTGCTGTTCGAGCACGCTGGTGAGCGCGAAGACGTTACGGATGTCGTCGTCGACGATGAGCACCTTCTCACCGTGGAAGCCGCCCGTCGGCTCCGGGGCCACCAGATCCTGACCGCCCAGCATCCACGGCTCGGAGGTCTGCGCCTGACGGGCGCCGGTCCGGCTCCCGTTGCCGACTCCACCGACTCCACCGTTGCCTCCGCTCCGGCGGACCTCCGGCGCGGCCGTCCGCGGCTCGGACGCCTGTGACGGCTCCTGCTCGGTCCGCTGACGCCGCCGGAAGAGCCCGGCGGCGCCGCGGGTCCGCTGCGCCGTGGCGTCTGCGGTGACGTCGTGCTCGGGCTCCCGCTCGGCCGCGGCCCCCGACTCGTCGTCGTCCGCGTCCTCGGCCGGGTCGTACGCCTCCAGCGCGGGCGGGCCAGCGCTGCCCGGCGTGAGCTGCGGGTAGCCCTGCGGCGGCAGCTCGCTGGGGTACAGCGGCAGGTACAGCGTGAAGGTCGAGCCGCGGCCCGGCTCACTGGCCGCGTGGATCTCACCGCCGAGCAGCCGGGCGATCTCCCGGCTGATGGACAGGCCGAGGCCGGTGCCGCCGTACTTCCTGCTGGTGGTCCCGTCGGCCTGCTTGAACGCCTCGAAGATCACCCGCATCTTGCTCGCGGCGATGCCGATACCGGTGTCGGTGACCGAGAAGGCGATCATCTCGCCCTCCGGGTCGCGCAACGCGCCGTGCTCCAGCAGCTGTTCCCGGATGGCGTTGGGCACGTCCACCCCGGCCGGGCGGATGACCAGCTCCACGGCGCCGCCGTCGGTGAACTTCACCGCGTTGGACAGCAGGTTGCGGAGCACCTGGAGCAGCCGCTGCTCATCGGTGTGCAGCGTCGCCGGAAGCTCCGGCGAGACCCGGACGGAGAAGTCCAGGCCCTTCTCCGCGGTCAGCGGACGGAACGTGGCCTCCACGTAGTCGACGAGCTGGACCAGCGCGATCCGCGTCGGGCTGACGTCCATCTTGCCCGCCTCGACCTTCGACAGGTCGAGGATGTCGTTGATCAGCTGGAGCAGGTCGGAACCAGCCCCGTGGATCGTCTCGGCGAACTCCACCTGCTTCGGCGACAGATTGCCCTCGGCGTTGTCGGCGAGCAGCTTGGCGAGGATCAGCAGCGAGTTGAGCGGCGTGCGCAGCTCGTGCGACATGTTCGCCAGGAACTCGCTCTTGTAGCGCATCGACACCGCGAGCTGCTCGGCGCGCTCCTCCAGGACCTGCCGGGCCTCCTCGATCTCGGTGTTCTTGACCTCGATGTCGCGGTTCTGCCGGGCCAGCCGCTCGGACTTCTCCTCCAGCTCCGCGTTGGACGCCTGGAGCGCCTTCTGCCGGTTCTCCAGTTCAGCCGACCGTTCCCGCAGCTGCTCGGTGAGCTCCTGGGACTGCTTGAGCAGCACCTCGGTCTTGGTGTTGACGCTGATGGTGTTGACGCTGGTGCCGATCATCTCGGCGATCTGGTTGAGGAAGTCCTTCTGGATCTGTGCGAACGGCTGGAACGAGGCCAGCTCGATCACCCCGAGCAGCTGCCCCTCAAAGAGCACCGGCAGCACGATCACATGGGCCGGAGCCGCCTCTCCGAGCCCCGAGGCAATCTTGAGGTAGCCCGGCGGCACGTTCTCCACCAGGATCGGGCGCTTCTCCTCGGCGACCGTGCCGATGAGCGTCTCGCCCGGCCGGAAGGACGTGGGCATCGAGCCGATGGAGTAGCCGTAACTGCCGATCAGCCGCAGCTCCCAGCCCTCCTCTGCGGTGCTGTCCGCGACCACCTCGGTGCCGTCGCCGATCGGGACCGCCAGGAAGAACGCGCCGTGCTGGGCGGAGACCACCGGCGTCAGCTCACTCATGATCAGCCGGGCGACGTCCTCCAGGTCGCGCCGCCCCTGCATCAGACCGGAGATGCGGGCGAGGTTGCCCTTGAGCCAGTCCTGCTCCTTGTTGGCGAGGGTGGTCTCGCGCAGGTTGGCGATCATGGTGTTGATGTGGTCCTGGAGGACCTGGATCTCACCGGAGGCATCGACGTCGATCTTGAGGTTGAGATCGCCGCGGGTCACCGCGGTCGCGACCTCGGCGATGGCGCGCACCTGACGGGTCAGGTTCCCGGCCATCTCGTTCACCGACTCGGTGAGGTCCTTCCAGGTGCCCGCCACGTCCCGCACCCGGGCCTGACCGCCCAACTGCCCCTCGGTGCCCACCTCACGGGCCACCCGGGTGACCTGGTCGGCGAAGGACGACAGCTGGTCCACCATCGTGTTGATCGTGGTCTTGAGTTCGAGGATCTCGCCCCGCGCCTCGATGTCGATCTTCTTGGTCAGGTCACCCTGGGCGATGGCCGTGGTGACCATCGCGATGTTCCGCACCTGTCCGGTCAGGTTGGACGCCATCGAGTTCACGGACTCGGTGAGGTCCTTCCACGTACCCGACACGCCCGGCACCCGTGCCTGGCCGCCCAGGATGCCGTCCGTGCCCACCTCGCGCGCCACGCGGGTGACCTCGTCCGCGAACGAGGACAGCGTCGTCACCATCGTGTTGACGGTGTCGGCCAGAGCCGCGACCTCGCCGCGCGCCTCGACCGTGACCTTCTTCGTCAGATCGCCGTTGGCGACCGCGGCCGAGACCTGCGAGATGTTGCGCACCTGGATGGTCAGGTTATTGGCCATCAGGTTCACGTTGTTGCTGAGGTCCTTCCAGATGCCGGTCACGCCCGGCACCCGGGCCTGACCGCCCAACTGGCCTTCCGTGCCCACCTCACGGGCCACCCGGGTGACCTGCTCGGCGAACGACGACAGCTGGTCCACCATGGTGTTCACCGTGGTGACCAGCTCCAGGATCTCGCCCTTGGCGTCCACCGTGATCTTCTTCGACAGGTCGCCCTTGGCTACCGCCGTCGTCACCTCGGCGATCGAACGCACCTGGGACGTCAGGTTGTTGGCCATGCCGTTGACGGACTGGGTCAGGTCCTTCCAGGTGCCGGAGACCCCCTGCACCTCGGCCTGACCGCCCAACTGACCCTCGGTGCCGACCTCGCGGGCGACCCTGGTGACCTCCTCCGCGAAGGACGACAGCTGGTCGACCATCGTGTTGAGGGTGTTCTTCAGCTCCAGGATCTCGCCCCGGGCATCGACGTCGATCTTCTGCGAGAGGTCACCGCGCGCGACCGCCGTGGCGACCTGCGCGATGTTACGGACCTGGGCGGTCAGGTTGCCCGCCATGCCGTTCACCGAGTCGGTCAGATCGCGCCAGACGCCCGCGACACCGGGCACCTGCGCCTGACCGCCCAGCCGGCCGTCCGTACCCACCTCGCGGGCGACCCGGGTCACCTGCTCGGCGAAGTCGGACAGCTGGTCGACCATCGTGTTGATGGTGTTCTTCAGCTCCAGGATCTCGCCGCGCGCGTCCACCTCGATCTTCTGCGACAGATCGCCGCGGGCGACCGCCGTGGTCACCTGGGCGATACCCCGCACCTGCGAGGTCAGGTTCCCCGCCATCGAGTTGACGGAGTCGGTCAGGTCCTTCCAGGTGCCGCTGACTCCGTCCACCCGGGCCTGACCGCCCAGCCGGCCCTCGGTGCCCACGTCCCGCGCCATGCGGGTGACCTGGTCGGCGAACGAGGAGAGCTGATCCACCATCGTGTTGACGGTGTTCTTCAGTTTGAGCATCTCGCCGGAGACGTCGACGGTGACCTTCTGCGACAGGTCGCCGTTCGCCACCGCGGTCGTCACCTGCGCGATGTTGCGCACCTGCCCGGTGAGGTTGCGGAACGCGGTGTTCACCGAATCGGTCAGGTCCTTCCACGTACCCGCCGCACCCGGCACCTGCGCCTGACCGCCCAGTTCACCCTCGACACCGATCTCCCGGGCCACCCGGGTCACCTCGGCGCCGAAGGACTGGAGCTGATCCACCATCGTGTTGACGGTGTTCTTCAGCTCCAGCATCTCCCCGGCCACGTCCACGGTGACCTTCTGCGACAGGTCGCCGTTCGCTACCGCGGTCGTCACCTGCGCGATGTCCCGCACCTGCGCCGTCAGGTTACGGAACGCGGTGTTCACCGAATCGGTCAGGTCCTTCCACGTACCCGCCGCACCCGGCACCTGCGCCTGACCGCCGAGCAGCCCCTCGGCGCCGACCTCGCTTGCCACCCGCGTGACCTCGTCCGCGAAGGTGCGCAGCGTCTCCGTCATCGTGTTGATCGTGTCGGCGAGCTGGGCGACCTCGCCGCGTGCGCTCACCGTCACCTTCTGCGACAGATCACCGTTGGCGACCGCTGTCGTGACCTGGGCGATCCCGCGCACCTGGGCGGTGAGGTTCCCGGCCATCAGGTTGACGGAGTCCGTCAGGTCCTTCCAGACGCCCGCGACGCCCGGCACCTTCGCCTGACCGCCCAGTTCACCCTCGGTGCCCACCTCGCGGGCGACCCGCGTCACCTCGGCGGCGAACGAGGAGAGCTGGTCCACCATCGTGTTGACGGTCTCCTTCAGCTCCAGCATTTCGCCGGACACATGGACGGTGACCTTCCGGGAGAGGTCACCCTTGGCCACCGCCGTGGTCACCAGGGCGATGTCCCGCACCTGGGCGGTGAGCCGGGAGGCCATCGTGTTGACGGACTCGGTGAGGTCCTTCCACGAACCCGACATGCCGCGCACCCGGGCCTGACCGCCCAGCTTGCCCTCGGTGCCGACCTCGCTCGCGACTCTCGTCACCTCGTCGGTGAACGCCGAAAGCTGATCCACGAGCCCGTTGACGGTGCGCCCCACCTTCAGGAACTCACCGCGCAGCGGATGCGCCGACCCGTCAGCACCCTGGGCCCGCAGGTCCATGCGCTGCTCCAGGTCGCCCTCGGCGACCGCGGACAGCACACGGCCCACCTCGGACACCGGCCGCACAAGATCGTCCACCAAGGCGTTGGACGCGTCAATAGCCGCCGCCCACTGACCCTCACAGGCGCCGGTCTCCAGCCGCTCGGTGAGCTTTCCCTCACGGCCGACCACCCGCCGCACCCGGGTCAGCTCGCCCGTGAGCTGCAAATTCCGGTCCGCGACCTCGTTGAAGACCGCGGCGATCTCGGACATGACGCCCTCGCCCGAGACCGTCAGCCGCTTGCGGAAGTTACCGTCCCGCATCGCCGTCATCGCGGTCAGCAGCCGGTTCAGGGCCGCCGTATCCACTTCGGTCGTCCCATTGCTCCGGGACCGTCCGCCTTTCGCGCGCGTATTCGTGCCCCGCGCCGCTGCGCCAGACTCCACCGTGTCCCTCCCGCAGGGTTGACCATCCTCGTCGGGTTCTTCTTCCAGCTTGCCCAGTGTTTCACCATGGCCCAACCAGGCCATAACAGTTCGGCAGCATCGCATACCGGCGCCAGCCCCCTCCGGGTGGAATCACGGCGGACCGGCATTCGCGGGGGCGGTTGAGGTAAGTAACCTGGCATCCGGCCAGGCATCGGAGGGGCGCTGCGACATGGGTGAGCAGATCGCCGAGACACATATGAGGAGACCTGTGATCACCGCGCGGGCAGCCGCCACCTTCGAGCCGGTGGGACGCTCGGTCGCCGCCGCCCGCACCTTTGTCCGGGACACCCTCCAGGGCTGGGGCCTGACCGACATCGTGGACGACGCGGTCGTCCTGACCAGCGAACTTGTCACCAACGCGGTGGTGCACGCCGGCACCACCGCCGATGTCGTCTGCATCCGCGCGGACACCGGGGTCCGCGTCGAGGTCGCCGACCGCTACCCCGAACGGGAAGTTCCGCTCCAGAGCAACGGCGGCCATCACTTCGGCAGCCCTGATCGCGAGGGCGGACGCGGTCTGCTACTGTGCGCCGCACTCGCCGCCCGCTGGGGTGTCGAATATACGGCGACCCACAAGCAGGTCTGGTTCCAGCTCGACTTCCCCGAGCGTCCGGCCGGTACGAGGGCCGCCGGGCCCGCGCTGCCCTCCAGCGCCCTGCCGATCGCCGACTCCCGGGTCCGGGTCGCGGTGGTCCAGGTCGACAGCGACGGCCTGATCAGCGCCTGGAACGACGACGCTCAGGAACTGTTCGGCTACAGCCCGGAACAGATCGTCGGCAAGCCCCTCACCGACCTCGCCGCCTGGCCGCACACCCCCGGCACCAGCACCGGCGTCGCCGAGGCGCTCCAGCTCTCCCGCTGGGAGGGCTCGTACGGCATCCGTGGCGCCGACGGCCGGGTCTCCCCCGTCTACGCCTCCCACCTGCGCATCCGCGATGCCGACGGCGCCCCCTCCACCGTCTGTCTGCTCGTCCGCGACCGCGAGCGCGCCGTGCTCCAGAGCCCGATGCGCGGCGCCGCGGCCGACACCTCCGATGCCTCCGAGCGCGGCCCGGCCAGCGACGCCTTCGAGGTCTTCATCGGCTCGCCCGCCCCCGACGACCTCGACGGGCTCCTCCAGCGCACCGTCGAACGCGCCCGCGACATGCTCGACGGGGACGCCGCCTATCTGCTGCTCGCCACCGACGACGAGACCGAGCTGGAGGTGCGCGCCTCCACCGGCCTGCCGTCCGCCCGGCAGCGCTTCGCCCGCGTCCCCGTCGAAGCGGGCACCGGGCGCTACGGGTCGGCCCGGATGCCCGCCGTCCACGAGGACCTGTCCGCCGTTCCCGGCGCGGTGCCGCTGCTGGTCAACACCGGTATGCGCTCGGTCGTCACGGTCCCACTCAAGGTCGAGGGGCGGCTCACCGGCTCGCTCGGCGTCGCCGCCGAGGCCCCCGGCCGCTACAGCAACGAGGAGGCGCTGCGGCTCCAGTTCGCGGCCGACCGCATCGCGCTCGCCGTCGAACGCGCCCGCCTCACCGAGCTGGAGCGGCTGCGCCGCGGCTCGCTGTCGTTCCTCGTCGAGGCATCCGATCTCCTCGCGGGCACGCTCGACCGCGATCAGACACTGGCTCTCATGGCACAGATGACGGTGCCCACCCTGGCCAGCTGGTGCGCCGTCTATACGGTCGCCGACCAGGCGTCCGACCCGGAGCTGTCGTACGTCCTGCATGAGGACGAGGACCGGATCGACGGGCTCAAGGCCCTGCTCACCAAGATCGACCCACCGGAGCAGGTGCCCACCGGCGGCGCCCGCGGCTGGACCGGCCCCTACGAGGCGGCCCACGCGGCCGCGCTGCGCACCTCGCTGCGCAGCCTGAGCCTCGGCGACTCCGCCCGGCCCTCCTCGGGCCCGGGCGCCTCGCTCGCGACCGCGTCCGCCGTCGGCGGCGAGACGGTCGTCCTGCCGCTGGTGGCCCGCAACCGCGTCATCGGCATGCTCACCCTCGGCAAGCCCACCGACGAGCACTTCCGCCAGGAGAACCTGGAGCTGGCCGAGGACCTCTCCCGCCGGGCGGCGCTCGCGCTCGACAACGCGCGGCTCTACTCGGAGCGCACCGCCATCAGCCAGTCCCTCCAGCGCAGCCTGCTGCCGCCGGAGCCGCTTCCGGAGATCACCGGCGGTGTCGAGGTCGAGGTCATCTACCGCGCGGCGGGCGAGGGCAACGAGGTCGGCGGCGACTTCTACGACCTCTTCCCGATCAACGACAGCGCGTACGGCTTCGCCATCGGCGACGTCTGCGGCACCGGCCCGGAGGCCGCCGCGGTCACCGGTCTCGCCCGGCACGCGCTGCGGCTGCTCGCCCGGGAGGGCTTCGGCGGTCCGGCGGTCCTGGAGCGGCTCAACGCGGCGATCCTCGACGAGGGCGCCCGCAGCCGCTTCCTCACCCTCCTCTACGGCGAACTGTGGCCGCAGCAGGACGGCAGCGCCGTACTCAAGGTCGTCTGTGCGGGCCATCCGCTGCCGCTCCGGCTGCGCCAGGACGGCTCCGTCGAGGCGGCGGCCGAACCGCAGCCGCTGCTCGGCGTGCTGGAGGACCTGGAGCTGTACGAGCAGACGGTGACGCTCGACCCCGGCGACGTCCTGCTGTGCGTCACCGACGGGGTGACGGAGCGGCGCGAGGGCACCAGGATGCTCGGCGACGACGGGCTGATCGACGTCCTCACCACCTGCACCGGGCTCAACGCGGGAGCGGTGGCCGCCCGGGTGCTGCGCGCGGTCGAGCGGTTCGCGGCCGAACCGCCGTCCGACGACATGGCGATCCTGGCGATGCGCGTCCCGGAGACGCAGGACGCCTGAGCGGCACGGCCGGGGCGCCCATGGTGCCCCGGCTCCCCCGATCGGCTTTCCGCACGTCTTCTTTCAACTTCTCTCAACACGACGAAGGCCCCCGCCAATTGGCGGGGGCCTTTCGCAGGAGAGCCCCAATACGGAATCGAACCGTAGACCTTCTCCTTACCATGGAGACGCTCTGCCGACTGAGCTATTGGGGCGCGCGGCAACGGGATAGATCATACCCGAACTCGAGTGCGCTCTCGACCACCCGCCCCGTCAGCCGCTCAGGCCGCTGACTGCAACAGTCCTCCCAGTGCGTTGCAGGCCGAGACCACGCGCTGCAACTCCCGCCGGGACATGGCCGGGTCGACGGGAAGGGCGAGGCATTCGTCGGCCGCCCGCTCCGTCTCCGCGAGCCACAGATCGCGCCGGAAGCGCGCCGTACGGTGCGCCGGGGTCTGAATGGGCACGTGGCATACGACGCCGCGAGAGCGCAGCGTACGGGCGAACGCGTCGCGGTCCGGGCGCCCGTTGCCCGGCACCCTCACGACGTACTGCTGATAGGTGTGTTCCATGCCGGGCCTGGACTCGGGGGTGACGACCCCGCGCAACTTTCCGTTCAGATACGCCGCGTTGGCCTGGCGGCGCAGGATCTCGTCGGCCGGCTCGTAGACGGCGCCGTGTGCGATCACCCGCACGCCGTGCAGCTGCCCCAGCGCGGTGAGACCCACCATGTCGGCCGGGTGTCCGAAGGTGTGTACGGCCACGATGGCCGCGGTGCGGGGCGTCAGCGCCTCGGCCACGGCGTCCGGGTGTATGCAGAAGGTCTGGGCGTCGATGTCCACGAACACCGGCCGCGCGCCGGCGAGGAGGACCGCCTCCGCCGCTTCGGGTGTGCCGTAGGACGGCACGATCACCTCGTCGCCCGGCCGTACGCCCGCCCGGGTCAACTCACGCCACAACTCATCCGTTGGAGTCCCCATGAACGGCATGTTGCCCACGCAACATGAACACCGAGTGGCCCGCAACACAACAAAAAGAGAGGCCTGTCGGGAACCGAAGTTCCGACAGGCCTCTCTCTAAAATTTGTTCGGCGGCGTCCTACTCTCCCACAGGGTCCCCCCTGCAGTACCATCGGCGCTGAAAGGCTTAGCTTCCGGGTTCGGAATGTAACCGGGCGTTTCCCTAACGCAATGACCACCGAAACACTATGAAACAAACAAACCGGAATGGACACAGTTCGTTATTTCAGAACCAACACAGTGGACGCGAGCAACTGAGGACAAGCCCTCGGCCTATTAGTACCAGTCAACTCCACCGGTCACCCGGCTTCCATATCTGGCCTATCAACC
>NZ_JBIRQF010000013.1:0-234608 GCF_044333065.1 Streptomyces sp. NPDC021115 | reverse complement strand
CGGTCCGGGAGTAACGGCTCGATCCGCGCCCACTGCGCATCAGTCAACGGCACACCCGAACCAACGACCTGCTGATCCAAACGAAACTGCCTAGGGCGCCTCGGCTCAGCGGGCGTTGTGGAAGATGATGCCGAGGGTGGTCCGGCGCCCCGAGGCCACCGCGTTGGTGCCGTGCCGCATGGCGTGGCGGCGGTAGCCGTGCGGCCCCCGCGCGGGCCGGTGGCGGACGGGGAAGATCATGCCCTGGCCGAGGCGCGGGGTGAGGACGATCGCGCGGGACTGGGAGCGGGGGCGCTGCTCCACGAAGACGTTCTCCCCGCCGGTGAAGTCCTGGCCGGGCTCGTTCAGCATGAAGGCGATCTGGAGCGGGAAGACGATGTCGCCGTAGATGTCCTGGTGCAGACAGGCGTAGTCGCCGGGGCCGTAGTTCAGGATGAGCGGGGTGGGCCTGCGCTGGCCGTTGGCCGCGCATTCGGCGAGCAGGCCGTCCAGGGCGGGCGGAAAGGTGCGTTCGTTCAGCAGCGGCGCCCACCGGTTGGCCATCCACGCCATCGGCGGGTACAGCCGCTCGCGCAGGGTCTGGACGAGCGGTACGGCGGAGGGGTCGGCGTAGTACTTGTAGGTGCCGCGGCCGAAGTCGTGGCGTTGCATCACCACGGTCGAGCGGAACAGCCCGGGGTCGTCGAAGGTGTCGATGAGCGTGGCGCACTGCTCGCGGGAGAGCAGCGGCGGGGTGAGGGCCACACCGTTCTGGTCGAGCTGGGCGTACAGCCCCGGCCAGTCCAGGTCCGCGAGGGCGGGGAGGGCGTCGTGGGCGGTGCGTGGTGCGTCCCCGGCGCCCGCGGCCGCGGTGGGGCCGCCGGGCAGGTCGAGGGGAAGTTCGGTCTGGTCCATGGCGGACAGTCTTTCCGGCCGGTCGCGGGCGCGGAGCGCGATGGCCGAATCCCGCCAGCAATGGAGGAGCGCAGGCGGTTGGCTGGGAGAGGAGAGTCAATCACCGTACGTTTCCCGGGAGTCGTCACACCATGTCTTCGAACGACAGCGCCATCGCCGTGATGCAGCGGTTCTACGCGGCCGAGCGGGCCTATGTCATGGCGGGCGGCTCCGGCCGGGCCGGTTTCGAGGAGATCGCCGCGTGTCTGGACCCGGAGGTGGAGCTGCACCAGGCGCCGGGGCTGCCGTTCACGGGCGTCTGGCACGGACCCGAGGGCATGGAGCGGTTCATCTCGGTCATGGGCGAGCTGTGGGAGTCGATGGAATTCCTCGAACAGCGTCAGCTCGTGGACCGCGACACCGTGGTGGCGGCGAACCGGGTGCGCTTCGTCGCGCGGGCGACCGGCCGCGAAGTGGTCACCTCGATCGTGCAGACGGTGAACCTCCGGGACGGCCGCATCCGCGAGATCCGGCCCTACTACTGGGACCCCGCCGCGATCAGCGAGGCCTGTGGCGGACGGGTGGTGGCACCAGATTCCGATGGATCTCCAGCGCCGCGTCCGATCGGTTGAGCGTGATGTAGTGCAGGCCCGGGGCGTCCTCGTCCAGCAGCCGCCGGGCCATGGCGGTGGCGTGGTCGACGCCGATCCTGCGCCCCGCCTCGGGGTCGCCCTGGGCGGCCTCCAGCCGCCGGGCGAGGCCGTCGGGGAAGCGGGCGTCGCTCAGTTCGGCGAAGCGGCGCACCTGTCGGAAGTCGGTCGCTGGCATGATCTCGGGAATGATCGGGATCTGGCAGCCCGCGGCCGCCACCCGGTCCCGCAGCCGCAGATAGTCCTCGGCGTCGAAGAACATCTGGGTGACGGCGTAGTCGGCGCCCGCCCGGCACTTGGCCACGAAGTGGCGGACGTCGCTGTCCCAGTCCGGGGAGCGCGGGTGGCGCTCGGGGAAGGCGGCCACGCCGATGCTGAAGCCGCACGACTCGCGGATGAGGGCGACCAGTTCGCCCGCGTAGGTCAGCCCGTCCGGTTCGGCGAGCCAGGGCCCGCGGGGGTCGCCGGGCGGGTCGCCGCGCAGGGCGAGGACGTCGAGGATCCCGGCGTCCGCGTACTGGCCGATGATGTTGCGGAGTTCGCCGACCGAGTGCCCGACCGCGGTGAGGTGGGCGACCGGCCGTACGGTGGTCTCCGCGGCGATCCGCTTGGTCAGCCCGATGGTCCGGTCCCGCGACGAGCCGCCCGCTCCGTACGTCACCGAGACGAACGTCGGCGCGTGGCGCTCGATCCGCCGAATCGCGTTCCACAGGGTCCGCTCCCCCGCCGCGGTCTTCGGCGGGAAGAACTCGAAGGAGTACGAGCGCTCGCCCGCGGCCAGCAGCTCGGCCGGGGACCGGCGCGGTGCGCGCGCCCGCACCGCGGTTCCGCCCGGGTGGGTCAGCGGTGGCGCGGTCATGCCGACCGCACCAGATGGGGTTCGAGTGCCTGGGCGGCCTCGCCTCCGTAGCCCTTGTCGACCCTGCTCACCAGGTCGCCGGCGGAGAGCTTGTATTCCTGGGTGCCGACCGACTCCAGGACCACCGTGGCCAGGGCGCAGCCGAGCTGGGCGGCCCGCTCGTGACCGAGCCCCCAGGCGACCCCGGCGAGGAATCCGGCGCGCAGCGCGTCGCCGCCGCCGGTGGGGTCGACCATCCCGGACGTCGGGACGGCGGGGATCTCCAGTGTCGGCCGCCCCGCCGCCTCGACGCGGACGCCATCGGCTCCGCCGGTGGTGATCCAGGTGCCGACCCGGTCCAGGATCTCGCGGTCGCTCCAGCCGGTGTGGTCGCGGAGCATCGCCGCCTCGTAGGCGTTGGTGAACAGGTAGCGGGCGCCCTCGACCAGCCTGCGCGCCTCGTCGCCGCTGGTGCGGGCGAGCTGCTGCGAGGGGTCGGCGGCGAAGGCCCAACCGCGGCCGCGGCACTCGTCGGTGTGGCGCAGCATGGCCTCGGGGTCGTTGGGGGCGATCACCACGAGGTCGAGTCCTCCGGCGCGCCGCACGACCGGTGCCAGCTCGATCTCCTTCGCCTCGGCCATGGCACCGGCGTAGAAGGTGGCGATCTGGTTCTGGTCGGCGTCGGTCGTGCACACGAACCGCGCGGTCCTGCGTGTCTCGCTGACCCGCACTGACTCGGTGTCCACGCCGTTGGACCGCAGCCAGCAGCCGTAGGAGGCGAAGTCGACCCCGGCGGCGCCGACGAGGAGGGGGTCGAGCCCGAACCTGCCCAGGGCGAGGGCGATGTTCGCGGCGACGCCGCCCCGCCGGATGTCCAGATCGTCGGCGAGGAACGACAAGGAGACCTTGTCGAGCTGCCCGGCGATCAGTTGCTCGGCGAACCGTCCGGGATAGACCATCAGATGGTCGATCGCGATCGATCCGGTGACGGCTATGCGCACGTCGGTCTCCTCCTTGGGAGTGGTCGAGGGGGAACTACAGTCCGGCGGCGGCGCGGAGGGCGTCGACTCGGTCGGTGCGCTCCCAGGTGAAGTCGGAATCCTCACGGCCGAAGTGGCCGTACGCCGCGGTCTTGGCGTAGATCGGGCGGAGCAGGTCGAGGTCGCGGATGATCGCGGCCGGGCGGAGGTCGAAGACCTCGGAGATGGCCTTCTCGATCTTCTCGGCGTCGATCGTGGCGGTACCGAAGGTCTCGACGAACAGACCGACCGGCTCGGCCTTGCCGATCGCGTAGGCGACCTGCACCTCGCAGCGCTGGGCCAGGCCCGCGGCCACGACGTTCTTGGCGACCCAGCGCATCGCGTACGCAGCGGAGCGGTCGACCTTGGACGGGTCCTTGCCGGAGAACGCGCCGCCACCGTGGCGGGACATGCCGCCGTAGGTGTCGATGATGATCTTCCGGCCGGTCAGCCCGGCGTCGCCCATCGGGCCGCCGATCTCGAAGCGGCCGGTCGGGTTGACCAGCAGCCGGTAGCCCTCGGTGTCCAGCTTGATGCCGTCCTCGACCAGCTGCCGCAGGACCGGCTCGACCACGAAGATGCGGATGTCCGGCGTCAGCAGGGTCTCCAGATCGACGTCGGTGGCGTGCTGCGAGGAGACGACGACGGTGTCCAGGCGCACCGCCTTGTGGCCGTCGTACTCGATGGTGACCTGGGTCTTGCCGTCCGGGCGCAGATAGGGAACGGTCCCGTTCTTCCGCACCTCGGACAGCCTGCGCGAGAGCCGGTGCGCCAGGTCGATCGGCAGCGGCATCAGCTCGGGCGTCTCGTCGCACGCGTAGCCGAACATCAGGCCCTGGTCACCCGCGCCCTGCTTGTCCAGCTCGTCCCCCAGGTCACCGTCGGTGGAACCCCCGACCCGTGTCTCGTAGGCGGCGTCCACGCCCTGGGCGATGTCGGGGGACTGCGAGCCGATGGACACCGAGACGCCGCAGGAGGTGCCGTCGAAGCCCTTCTTCGACGAGTCGTAGCCGATGTCGAGGATCTTGTCGCGGACGAGCGTCGCGACATCCGCGTACGCCTTGGTCGTCACCTCACCGGCGACATGGACCAGGCCGGTGGTGATCAGGGTCTCTACGGCGACCCGCGAGGCCGGGTCCTCCGTCAGGAGCGCGTCGAGGATGGTGTCGCTGATCTGGTCGGCGATCTTGTCGGGATGGCCCTCGGTCACGGACTCCGAGGTGAACAGGCGCAGCGTCATGGCGAGTTCCCCTTAGCGAGAGGTCATGCGGACGTGTGGTGTCCCGTCACCCGGGCCACCAGGTCGCCGGGGTCGGTGGGCAGGGCGTTGCCGCGCCAGGCGACGTGCTGGTCGGGGCGGATGAGGACCAGGTCGCGCTCGTACAGGTCGCGGACGATCGGGTCCTCGACCTCCAGGACGCGCAGCGGCAGTCCGGCGGCCTGGGCGGCGGCCCGGAGCTCCTTGACGGGCGGCGGCTCGGGGCCCAGCCGGAGCGCCGTGTAGTACGGGCCGAAGCGGTCGAAGAGCGAGCTGCCGGGGCCGCGCCAGTCGTCCAGCCATACGTGCGGGGCGCGTCCGCCGGGGATGGCGGAGGGCGTGTAGGTGCCCAGGGAATCGCTCGGCGGCTCCTCGTCGGAGTCGATGAGCGGGGAGCCGTCGTACCGGGCGCCGAGCTGCACGCCGATCGAGTGGGTGCGCTCGCCGTAGGCGCGTACGAGGGCGCCGACCCGGGCGCGCGCCTTCGCGCCCTCCGGCGAGTCGTCCTCCATGACGGCGGGGCGCTCGATGTCGGCGAGGCCGGTGTTGAGTTCGCGGGCGGCGGCGGTGTTGCGCAGGGCGATCGGGCGCCGCTCGCTCTCGTAGGTGCGGAGCAGCCCGGGGCCGCCCCAGCCCTGGATGGTCCCGGCCAGCTTCCAGGCGAGGTTGGCGGTGTCGTCCACCCCGGTGTTCATGCCGAAGCCGCCGTTGGGGGTGAAGAGGTGGGCCGAGTCGCCCGCGAGGAACACCCGGCCCACGGTGAAGCGCTCGGCGACCAGGGCGGCGCCCGGGGTCCAGGGGCGGTGGCTGAGCACCTCGACGGGCAGGTCGGTGCCGGCCGCGCGGCGTACCAGCGAGGCCAGTTCGGCGGGGCTGGTGGTGTCCGGGTCGACGGAGCTGGTGAGCAGGAAGAACTCGTCCCGGCCGTTGAGCGCGATCAGGTTCATGACCAGCTCGGGGTTGAGCGACCAGTAGCTCCAGGCCCGCCTGCCGGTGAACACGTCCGTGTGGAAGGTCGGCAGCCGCAGATGGGCGGCGGTGGCACGGCGGCCCAGGATCTCCTGCTCCAGCGATCCGGGGCCCTCGTAGTGCACTCCCAGGGCGCGGCGTACGAAGCTGCGGCCGCCGTCGCAGCCCACCGCGTACGGCGCCTGCCAGCGCTCCCGGGCCCCGCCGGTGACGCTCTCGGCCTCCAGGGTGACGCCGGTGGCGTTCTGCTTGAGGCCGGTCACCCGCCAGCCGAAGCGGAAGGTGATGGTGGGGCGGGTCATGGCGTGCTCGTACAGGAACTTCTCGACGTACATCTGATTGGCGCGGTGCACCGGCTCGGGCGTCTGGTCGGTGCGCGGCGTGGCGGCGAGTGCCCGCAGCCGCTCCCCCGGTGAGGGCAGCGTCAGCCGGGACAGGTCGAAGCCGCTGTAGCGGGTGAAGTAGGCGATGTCGAGGGTGTGGTCGGCGGGCGGGCCCAGCCGCCGGATCTGGCCGGAGATGCCCAGGCGCCGGTAGTGCTCCATGGTGCGGGCGTTGTGGGTGTTGCCCCGGGGCTTGTCCTCCATGGTGGGCTCGGCGTTGAACAGCACCGACTCGATGCCGTAGCGGTCGAGGAAGAGCGCGAGCATGATGCCCACCGGACCGGCGCCCACGATGGCGACGGGCGTGCGCAGGGCGTCCTTCATGTCAGCGGTCCTCTCCCCATCCGGCCTGGCCGTCGCTCGCGTCGGCGCGTCCCAGGGCCACATCGAGCCCTCGGCGCAGTTCCCGTACCGGGTCCGGGGACGCCCCGGGCAGCCGCAGCGCGACGAACCCGTCGGGCCGGACCAGGACGGCCCCCTCCTCGCCGTGGCCGCGCAGGGCGGCCCAGACGCCGTCGGGGTCGGTCAGCTCGTGCCCCGGGCCCACGGCGTGGGCGGTGACGGCCGGGCCGTGGGGTGCGCGGACCTCGGCCGCCGCGCGCACCCAGCTCTCCCCCCGCGCACCGGCCAGCAGCAGGAACGCCCCGTGGCCGATGAGGTGGTGGGTCGCCGTCCGCTCGTCGCCGCGCCGCAGCCAGGCGTGCGGCATCCTGCTGCCGGGGCGGCAGGACTGGACGTAGTCGAGGCCGAGCGGATCGGCCTCGGGCCGCTCGGTGCCGTCACCGGTGACGAAACCGGCGTCGGCGTAGTCGTAGCCCATCTCGAGACCGAGGTGGGCGGTGGTGATCCGGTTGGTCTCGAAGTACTCGGCGAGGACGGCGCGCCGGGTGCGGCCGTCGGCCGTGTCGGAGAACAGGGCGGTCAGCTGGGCCCGGTTCCACTCGGGGCGGGCGCCCGGGACCACGCCGGTGCCCGCGGTGAAGGCGATCTGGTTGAACAGAGAGAACAGCGCCCGCTCCACCACGCGCTCGGCGACCGGGCGCCGTTCGGCCTCGTAGCTGTCGAGCAGGGCGGGCGCGGCATCGCCGGAGAGCACCCGGGCCAGCTTCCAGGCCAGGTTGTGGGAGTCCTGGACGCCGGTGTTGAGGCCGAGCGCGCCGGAGGGCGGATGGCGGTGGGCGGCGTCGCCGACGAGGAAGACCCGGCCCGCGCGGAAGTGCTCGGCGACCGTGCCCTCCACGGGCCAGCGGCTGATGCTCTGCACCTCCATCGGGTGGTCCTGCGGGAGCTTCAGCGTCCGGCGGACCATCTTGACGACCGTCTCGTCGTCCAGCTCCGCCGCCTCCCGGGTGCCCGGCGGCCGGGAGAACATCAGCGTCCACTCCTCGGAGTGGCGCCCCCAGCGCGTGGGCCCCATGGGCACGACGCCGCAGTGCTCCAGGGTGCCGTCGTCGGCGAGGCTGGAGACGCGGTTGACCACCGTGTCGTCGAAGGGGATGAACTCCGAGAAGTCGGCCCGGATGTGAAGGTTGATCCACTCCAGGAAGGTGGGGGTGCCCAGCATCCGGATGCCGAGCCGCTTGCTCACCGAGCGGCCGCCGTCGGCGGCGATCAGATACCCGGCGCGCACCCGGTAGGTACGGTCGGCGGCGCGGTCCAGGATCGTCGCGATGACGCTGTCCCCGTCGTCCCCCTCGTACGCGAATTCCACCATCTCGTGCCCGAAGCGGATCCCGCCGGGGTTGCGCTCCTCGGCATGGCGGCGGATCAGCGGCTCCAGCCAGCGCTGGCCGAGGTTGGCGTGGGGGTACGCGGAGGCCGCGGCGTACCGCTCGGCCAGGGTGCCGCCGCCGTAGGCGTCGGCGCGGTGGAGCACCTTGCGGTCGTACGGCTCGTCGCCGCCGAGGCTGGTCAGCCACGCCATGGCGCCGCAGTTGGCGGGCGGGGAGCCCTCGGCGTAGATCTCCCGGGCCAGCCCGTGGTGGCCGAAGATCTCCATGGTGCGGGCGTTGAGGATATGGGCCTTGGGCTGGATCGACGTCGTCGCGTGGCGCTCGACGAGCAGGGAGCGGACGCCCAGGTCGGAGAGGAAGACGGACGCCGTCAGGCCCGCGCCGCCGCCGCCGATGATCAGCACGGGGACGTCCAGGACCCGGGGGTCGTCGCTCGGTCGGGATGGGGGTGAGAGGTTCATCGCGTGCCTCGTCTTCGCCTTCTCGTGAATCGGGCGCGGGTGTCCGGGCCGGTGCCTCAGGCCGGGGCCGCGACCAGCAACGTGGTTTCGAGGGCCAGCGGGTGTACGGACTCCAGGCGCAGCCCGGCCGCGTTCAGGACGTCGAGGTAGCCGCCCAGCGTCCGCCCGCGCCCTCCGGCGGCCATGAGGAGATGCAGGTCGTACAGGAGCGGAAGCAGCTCCGGGGCGCCTTCCTCGGGGATGACCCGCTCCACGACCAGCAGCCGGCCGTGCTCGGGCAGCGCCTTGCGGATGTTGGACAGGAGGGTCACGGACCGGTCGTCGTCCCAGTCCTGGAGGACCCGGGAGAGGAGGTAGGCGTCGGCGCCCTCGGGCACCGAGGCGAAGATGTCCCCCTCGACGGTCTCGTAGCGGTCGGGGCCCACGGAGGCGTCCAGATGGGCGCGGGCGACGGGGATCATGTGCGGCAGGTCGAGGAGCATCCCGTGGAGATGCGGATGCGCCCGCAGGACCATCGACAGGAACTGTCCGCTGCCGCCCGCGACGTCCATGACCGTGCGGCAGCGGGAGAAGTCGTACGCGTCCAGGACGTCGGGGAAGAAGACGTTCCCCGCGTTCATGGCGCGCTGGAACTTGGCGCCCGCGCCGGGGGCGTTCGCCAGGTACGCGTGGAGGGAGGTGCCCAGGGCGTGTTCGAAGCCGGACGATCCGGTGCGGACCGCGGGCACCACCGCCCCCCACGCGGTGTGGAACTCCTCGCCGTAGAGCTGGATCATGTCGCGCATCGACAGATCGCTGTCGGAGCGGAGCACATCGCTCAGCGGTGTCAGCTCGTAGCGGCGCCCGGGTGAGCGGCCGAAGACGCCCATGGCCAGCAGCAGCCGCATCAGCCGGGCGATGCCGTCCGGTTCCGAGCCGGTGGCCGTGGCCAGGGCCGTGTCGGTGGTGTGTCCGGCGGCGATGTGGTCGGGGATCTCCAGGGCGACCGCGGCGTAGAGCGCCTGTGACTGCCAGGAGCCGGTGATGATGTCGACTACCTGGCGCGCGGCGTGTCCGTCCTGCATGACTGGCCCTTCTGATCGGGTGGAGCGGTGGTGAGGCCGTTCCGTACGGCGCACCGCGATACGCGGCGTGACGGCGGGGTGCGCGGCGTACGGCGGCGGTCAGTTCGCCCGCGGCGCGGCCCCGGGGGCGGCGGAGTCGTGCAGCAGGGCGCGGTGGCGCTCGCGGAGCTGCCGCTTGAGCACCTTGCCGGTGACGCCCACGGGCAGTTCCTCGCGGTCGGCGGCGATGAGCAGGGCGCGCAGCGGTGGCAGCCGCTTGCGGGCGAGTTCGGCGTTGACGGCCGCCAGCAGGGCGTCCTCGTCGCGCTTCTCGCTGCCGTCGCCTTCGTCGCGGTCGTGGAAGAGGACGATGCCGATGGGCGCTGACTTCCCCGGGGCCCCGGGGTCGTCGACCGCGACGACCGCGGCGTCGAGCGCCTGGGTGGCCAGCAGCAGGACCTCCTCCAGGGGGAGGCTGTGCACGGGCCCCGCGGCGGAGTGGATCACGTCGGGGGTTCGGTCGAGGTGGTAGAAGCGGCCCTGCTCGTCGCGCCGGACGACGTCGCCGGTGAGGAAGTAGCCGTTCAGCAGGGACTCCTGGCTGAGCTGGGGGTCGTCCCAGTAGCCGGGGGTGACGCTGGGGGTGCGGACGCCGAGCAGCCCGGCCTGCCCGTCGGGGAGTTCGTTGCCCTCCTCGTCGAGGACGGCGGCCTTGCGGACCACCCCGGCGGGCTTGCCGATGAGCCGCCCGTACTCGGTCGACTCGGGGACGTACACCTGCCGGAAGAGCACCATGCCCATCTCGGATGAGCCCAGGCCGTCGTTGTACTGGGAGCCGGTCATGCCGGGGCGGGAGCCGAGGCCGAGCAGGGGCCTGATGTGCCGTTCGTGCGAGGCGTCCCCCATGCCGTTCCACGCGTGGATGTTCCTGGCGGCGCGGGGGTCGATGTCCGCGACGTCGATCTCCGCGAGGGTCAGCGGGAAGCCGAGGACGAAGGTGGGGTGGAACCGGTTGATGGCCCGGACCAGGGACGGTCCGCTCGCGTCGTCCAGGATCAGGGTGGGGATGCCCAGCAGCAGCGCCATGCTGAGGTAGCTGATGCCCGCCGAGTGGCTGTGCGGCAGGGCAGTGATCATGCGGTCGGTGCGCAGGGACGGGAAGGACCACAGGCGCTCGCGCTTGCCGACGAAGAATCCGCGGTGGGTGAAGATCGGCGCCTTGGGGCGGCCGGTGGTCCCGGAGGAGTGGGAGACCATCATCAGGTCGTCGGGCCCGTGCCGGTAGGGGAAGCCGGGCAGCGGGGCGGGGGGCAGCGAGGCGGTCTCGTCCAGCTCCCGGATGTCCTGGAGCAGTGGGGTAGCGGCGGCGCCCTGCCGCGACCATGCCTCGGTGCAGCCGTCGAGCAGGTCCTTGTCGCCGACGAGGACCGTCGTCCGGGTGCGCTGGAAGTATTCGGCCGCGGTCGGGGACGCCATCCTGGGGTTGCAGTGCACGGCGGCCGCGCCGAGGCTGTTGATCGCGATGTGGTGGAGCAGCCCGTACAGCCCGTTGCGCGTGTAGATCCCGACGTGGGAGGAGGGCCGCACCCCGTGGTCGCGGTACCAGGTGGCGTACCGGATGACGGTGATGCGCATGTCGTCCAGGGAGACGCCGGGCGGATCGGTCTCCGCCCAGCCGGGGGCGGTGACATCCGGGTGGTAGAGGAGCGGCCGGTCCCGGTCCTTGGCGATCCGCCAGGCGCGCCAGAAGAAGTTGCCCGCGCCGAGCCCTCGGTCGGTGTGCAGCCGCAGTCGCTGGGCGGCTGACCGATGAGTGCCGAAGAGTAACATCACCAATCCTCTTTCACCGTGTCTGGACGGACAGTTCGCTCGGTGCGTCGCGCAGCGCCTTTCTTAGGCGCTCACTCATGGCCGTGATGCGGATGTCCAGCGGCAGGTCACGGCCCGGCCTCGGCGGCTCCGACTGGCGTACGGCGGTGGCGACCCGGTCGTCGAACTCGCGGTCGGCGCGGAAGAGATGGGCCTTGGGGAAACGATCCCTCAGCCGTCCGATCAGCTCCGGCTCGTCGCCGCCGGTGAGCACGGAGCAGATGCCCTTCTCGGTCTTCGCGACCAGCACGGGGCCGAGGGGGCTCGCCACGACGGAGAAGCTGATGGCGACGGAGTCCGCGCCGGTGCGGAAGCTGGTCGGCGTCATGCCCAGGATCTGCGTGGACACGGCGTAGAAGTTGCCCTGGGAGGTGAAGCCGGACCGGTAGATGGCCTCGGTCACCGTCTCCGCCTCGGAGATCACCCGGCGGAGCCGGTCGGCCCGGCAGCTCGCCACGTACGCCTGCGGGGTCACTCCCGTCAGCCGTTTGAAGACCCGGTGGAAGTGGAAGCGGCTGAACCCGGCCGCCTCGGCGAGGGTGTCGAGGTTCGGTGTCTCGCTCGCCCGGTGGATCAGCGCGCAGGTCCTGGCGATGGCGGTCACGGAGGAGTCGTGCTCGCTGTCCTCGCGCGGTCTGCACCGGCGGCAGGGCCGGTATCCGGCGCTTTCGGCCGCCTCCGGGTCGGTGAAGAAGACGGTGTTCGCCCGGCGCGCGGGCCGGGAGACGCAGGAGGGGCGGCTGTAGATGCCCGTCGTCCGCACCGAGTAGTAGAAGATTCCGTCCGCCTGCCGGTCCCGGCGCAGAACGGCTCGCCACCGTTCTTCGTCATCGACGTAGGACGACACTGACCCGTCCAAGACTCTTCCTCCGGGATGCGCTGTTTCGTTGTGTGGGGGGCGGTCGTTCGGAGGTACCTGTGCGGGGAGGTGGTGGGTCCCGCGGACCCGCCGGGGCGGGCCGGTCGTGCCGTGCGTGCTGACCGGCCCGCCCGGGGCGGCTACTTCTCCAGGCAGAACTCGTTGATCGGGTAGCCGACGTGGCGGTCCTCGACCGGCAGATAGCCGAGCACCTTGTCGCCGGGCTTCAGCTCGGTGCTGTTGAGCACCGTGCCGCCCGGGCCGAGCACCCGGACGTGCCAGTCGTCCTGGAGGATCAGATTGGCCGTGCGGCCGTCGGGGCCGACCGCGTCGATGGAGAGCAGCGGACGCGTCTCGATCTTGACCCGGCCGACGGTGACCAGGCGGGTCTTGCCGTGGATGTCCACGGCGGTGACCTTGCTCCCGGCCTTCAGCTCGCTGAGGTAGTTGGTGCGCTCGTTCTGGCCGACGGTGTACGAGTGGATGGCGCCGGCGTTGACCCGGAACGGGCGGGTGGGCATGTACGGCAGCGGATGGGTCTCGCTGACGCACAGGATCATGCCCTTGGAGTGCGAGCCGACCAGGATGCCCTCGTCCTTGCCGAAGTAGGTGGCGGTGTCCACGCAGGCCCGCTCGCCCATCCCGACGTGAGTGGTGGCCGTGACCTCCAGCTCGACCAGCTGGAGGTCGGGTATGCCGACCTCGGCGGCGGCCTTGAGTGCGGTGACGTCACCGACCTGCGCCGGGGCCATCAGCACGCCGTCGGAGCCGAGTTCCAGCACACCGAAGATGATCTCGGCTTCCTCCACGTCCTTGGCGACGGTGATGAGGCTGCCGTTGGCCCGGGCGGCGGCCGCGATCACGATCTCCAGCGGGATCTTGGTGGGGTCGCGGAAGAGCAGCACGCTCCACTTGTCGACGCGGCCGGACTGGCAGGCGTCCTCCAGCGTCTCGGCGTCGATGATCTCGACGAACCGGCCGAACTCCACATCGGGGTGGGCCAGCGCCAGTTCGGCGGGCTCCCCGTGCTTGGCGGGGTCGACGATGACGACATCCGCGGCGCCGAAGCTCTCGGGGAGCGTCTGGCCCTGCAGGAAGAGCACCTTCTTCACCGTCGGCGGCAGCTTCTCCAGGTCCGCCGGATCGGCGGCGAGGATTCCCTCCACGCGGGCGTGAATCGCCTCCTGGACAATGGCGTCCTTCGCCGAACCGACCGAGCGGATGTCGACCCAACTGAGCTTCACAGTGCACCTGCCATTCGCGGGGTGTGGATGGAGAGGGAAGAAGAGCCCTTGGGCCCGTGAACGATCTCGGCGACTTCCTGCACCGCGGTGCGGGGATCTGCCGAGTTGAAGACGCGACGGCCGACGGCGAGCCCGCTGCATCCGGCCGCGAGCGCCGAGACCGCGAATTCCTGAAGGCTCTGCGACGCGTCGCCACCGCCCGCCACGATGATGGGGATCGGGGAGCTCTGGACCACCTCGGCCATGCGCTCCAGCGGGGAGGCGAACACGGTCTTCACGATGTCGACGCCGAGGTCGGCGGCAATGTTGACGACGTGTGCCACCAGGGCGGGGTCAGCGGGGTCGGTGACCCGCGGGCCTCGCGGGTAGATCATCGCCAGCAGCGGCATGCCCCATCGGTGGCAGGCCGCAGCGACCGTGCCCAGGTCGGCCAGCTGGCGGGATTCGGTGTCGGAGCCGATGTTGACGTGCACGCTCACCGCGTCCGCCCCGAGGCTGATGGCCTCGTCGACGTCGCCCACGAGCACCTTGGCGTTGACGTCCGGACCGTGTGCCGTGCTGGCGCTCAGGTGGATGAGCAGCGAGCAGTCCGAGAGCAGTTCGGGGGCGAGCACCCGGGCCCGGCCCTTGTGGACGACGATGCCGTCCGCCCCTCCGGCGACCACGTCACGGACGAGGTCCTGGAAGCCGCTCACCGTCGCGATCGGCCCGTCGGAGACGGAGTGATCGAGTGGCACGAAGAGATAGCGCTCGTCGCCATGCCCGGAAAGTCTGGCCAGTCGTAGTGATTTACCCGATGAAGACGTGCTCGGCATCAGACACTCCCTTGTGCTGCCGAAATGTGTGCGTCAGGCCCTCTTGCGGACCATCGTCAATCCGTCGCCGATCGACAGAATGACGGCCTCGACGCGCTCGTCCGCCGCCACATGGGCGTTGAAGGCGTGCATCGTGGCGCCCTCTCCGTCCCGGTCGTCGACGACGGTTCCGAACCAGAAGACGTTGTCGACGAGGATGACGCCGCCCGGACGCATACGGGGAACCAATTCCTCGTAGTAGGCGATGTAGCTCTGCTTGTCCGCGTCGATGAAGGCCAGATCCACGTCCGGATCGGCCGGCAGGGAACGCAGCGTCTCCAGGGCCGGGCCGAGGCGGAGTTCGATTTTCTCGTCGACCCCGGCCTCTTTCCACGCCTCGCGGCCGAGGCTGGTCCATTCCTCGCTCACATCGCAGGTGAGAAGGTGGCCGTCGACCGGAAGGCCCTTGGCGATGCACAGGGCCGAATATCCGGTGAAAGTTCCCACCTCGATCGCCTTGCGGGCCTGCATGGCCTGCGTGAGGAAGGTGAAGAACGAGCCCTGCGGAGTGCCGATCTGCATCCGCGCCCGCTCACCGACTCCGGCGGTCCGCTGAATGAGATTCCGCTGCGACTCATCGACCGGGACGCTGTTTTCGACCATGTACGAATACAGACGCTCGGATACCGTCGTTGGTCTCATGCGAGAAGTCTTGCAGAGGCGGCACCAGAGTCCGTCTAATAACTGTCTAGAAAAGTGGAGTTAAGCGTTTCGTTTTCCTCGGGACAGAAAAAAGGGCAGCACAGACCGAATCACGGTCTGTGCTGCCCTTCCCCGGGCCTGTGAGCGGCCGATTCAGCCCGGGACAATCCAGATGCACTGCTCAGATAAGGCCGCTCAGGTCAGTAGTGCCAGGCCATGACCTCGTCGGGGAGATCCTCCAGGTCCGCCGTCTCCGACGGCTTGCGGTCCATGTACGCGGGATCGCAGCCCAGATAGCCCAGCTTACGGGCCACCGGGGCGAGCGCCCCGAAGAGAATCCGCTGGATCATCCAGGGAGGATTGGTGAACCACAGGACATCCTTGAACTCCATGGTGGTGACCGCCCGCTGCAAGATTCCGGGCATCCCCTCGGCGTTCGTCTTTCCGTCCTGCGCCAGGCCGAACAGCTGGCGCAGGACCAGCTGCTCGAACCTGTCCGCATTCCCTCGGAGTTCACAGATGTGGCGGGATTCTTCGCCCCCCGCGTTCCACCAGCGGTGTTTGAGTCCGGGCTGGATCAGAACGCTCTGCCCCGGCTTGTCCAGCACCACCTCGCGGCCCTCGATGGAAAACGCGACCCGGCCGCGGACCAGTGTGAATCGCTCCTCACTGATCGGGTGGACGTGCGCGCCCGATACGGCACCACCGGGCTGGACATACACATCCATGATGGTGCGTTCGCCACCCGTCTCTTCGGCGGGCGTCCGGATGACCACTCGCTCCCGGCAGCGCGGGTTCTCGTACACCTCTCCTGGACTTACCGACACCGCTTTCCTCCTTCACCCGCAACGTGTGGCACTTTGCCCTACATATTGCGTGACGGATGTCAGGCCGGGCACTCCGATTCTTGCGGTCGCATTCGCTTTTCGAAGGTCAGGCGATCGCGGCGGCACCGGCGCGGGCGACCTGAAGGTCCTCGTCGCCCATTCCTCCGCTGACGCCGACGGAACCGATGACCGTACCCCCCGAGGTGAGCGGAACACCACCGGAGAACAGCGCCATGCCGGGCTGGCTCGCCAGGCTGCTGACCAGGACGGTGTCCTGACGGATCATCTCGGCGAATTCATCGGTGGGGGTGCGCAGCACGAGGGCGGTGCTCGCCTTGTTCTGGGCGACGGTGGTGGCCACCGCCACGGCGCCGTCGGTACGGACCAGAGCCTGGACGTGGCCACCGGCGTCGACGACGACGATGGCCCCGCGCAGCTTCAGCTCCTCCGCCTTCTCCAGGGCCGCGGCGATGACCCGCTGGGCTCCGGCCAGGGTGATGGTCGGGGTCTGGACGACGGGGGCTGCGGCCTGCTCGACAGTGGTCACTGATGTGCCTTTCGCTGTTGTGGTCAAAGGGGGTTGGTGCGGGGAGGCGGTGGGTGGCCGGTCGGCGGAGCCGACGGCCGGTCAGGAGGTCGCGCTCGCGGCCTTGGCCTTCCCCGGTGCCATGGTCCGAAGGAACACGGCGACCAGGAGACCGGACGCCAGGGTGGCGGCCGCGCCGACGAGCACGGCCATGTGCATGCCGTCCAGGGTGTCGCTCACGGCACCGCCCGCACCGGCGGCCTGGGCGACCGCGGCCAGCACCGGGATGCCCAGGGTGAGGGCGATCTGCTGGCTCATCGTGGTCAGACCGGTGGCCAGGCCCTGCTCCTCGTTGGGCAGGCCCGAGGTCGCGATGACGGTGTAGGAGACGATGCCCATGGCGTGTCCGAAGAAGGCCACCGATACGCCTGCGAGCACGATGTAGATCCCGGAGTCGCCCTCGCCCACGGTCATCAGGGAGAGGAGGCCGATCCCCTGGATCACCAGAGCCGCGACCAGGCTCTGCTTGCCGCCGATGGAGCCGATGATCTTGGGGGCCACCAGGCCGCCGATGATCGCCGCGATGCTGGCGCCACCGAAGGCCAGACCCGAGGTGACCGCCTTGTACCCCAGCACGTCCTGGAGGTACAGCGTCATCTGGAAGACCACCGCGCTCGTCATGCCGATGACGAACAGCCCGGCGAAGTTGCCCCAGCCCACGGTGGGGCGCTTGAGGATGTGGACCGGTGCGAGCGGGTTGGGGCTCCGCAGCTCGATGAACCAGAAGGCCACCAGCAGCACCGCCGCGAGGGCCAGCGTGCCGAGCACGACCGGGTCGCCCCAGCCTTCGTGCTCCGCCGCCGAGATGCCGTAGACGAAGCTGAGAAGACCTCCGGTCACCGTGACGGCGCCGGGGACGTCGAGACGGGTACGGGCCCGCTCCCCCATGTCGGCGAGCACGCGCGGCGCGGCGATCAGGATGACGACGACGACCGGCAGGTTGATCAGGAAGGCCCAGCGCCAGCTGAACAGTCCGGTCAGCATGCCGCCCAGCACCGAACCGAACGCGAACCCGCCGGTCAGCAGGGTGCCGTTGAGACCCAGCGCCCGCTGCCGCAGCGGTCCCTCGGGAAACGAGGTGGTCAGCAGGGACATCGCAGCGGGGGTCGCCATCGCGGTCGCCAGACCCTGGCCCGCGCGGCCGGCCAGCAGCATTCCGGGGGACTGCGCGAGCCCGCCGACCAGCGAGGACACTCCGAGGAGCACCATGCCGACGAGGAAGAGATTGCGGCGGCCGAACAGGTCGGCGATCCGGCCGAACAGCAGGGTGAAGCCCGCGGCGGGCAGCATGAACCCGGTGACGATCCACTGGAGATCGCTGAGCTTGAAGCCGAGATCGGACCCGATGGTCGGCACCGCGATGTTGAGCACCGAGAAGTCGACCGCGAGCATGAACTGGGCGCCCAGCAGGATAGCCAGGATCACCCGGTGACGGGACGTCATCTCGTCCTGCGCGGGCCCTCCTCGCGCCTCACTGACGGCATCGAGATCGGTCATTGCATTCCTCTCGTCTTTGTGACGCCGCATTCCGGACCTCGCGGCACCGCTCGCGGCGGTGATGCCCGCGGTGGTGCGCAGGGGCCGGGTACTGGGCCGTTCCGCGGCCCGTGATCGAGCCGACGGAGGAGAAACACCGGCAAGCGGAAGGGGGTTGCATCGCTGCCGGGCCGAGTCTCCCGGCCCCCTCCGGGCGGGGATTCGGGAGCAATATTCCGAGTGAGCCGTCCGTCGGGCGGCAAGTAGCGTCGCCGCGGCCGCCACATCGCGCTGTACGGCTACCGGCGCACAGCCTTCACGACGGCGGCCGGAGAGGTCATCGCAATGACGGACAACAGGGGTGGGATGAAACGGCGACGTTTCCTCTACGGGGGTGCCTCCGTGGGAGGAGCGATGGTGCTCGGCGGCACGGCCGATACGGCGGCCGCCGCCGAGAACGCTCACGAAGCGGTGGGGACCCCGGTCACGATCACGCCCGCCGACCGGAACTACCAGGATCTGGTCAGAGGCTGGAACCAGCGGTACATCGGCAAGCCCGAGGCGGTCCATCTGGTCTCCTCGACCGCCCAGGTGGTGGCCGCCGTGCAGCAGGCGGTGCGGGAGAACAAGCGCATCTCGCTGCGCAGCGGCGGCCACTGTTACGAGAACTTCGTCTTCCACCCCGAGGCCCAGGTCGTGGTGGACTTGTCGGAGATGCGCTCGGTTACCTACGACGCTGAGCGCAAGGCGTTCGCCGTCGAGTCCGGGGCCCGGCTGCTGGACGTGTACGAGCAGCTGTACCGCCACTGGGGCGTCGCCGTTCCGGCCGGGATCTGCTTCGCGGTCGGGGCGGGCGGCCATGTCAGCGGCGGCGGCTGGGGGATGCTGTGCCGCCGGGACGGGCTCGTGAGCGACCACTTGTACGCGGTCGAGGTCGTCGTGGTGAACGCGGCGGGCACCGCCCGCGCGGTGATCGCCACCCGCGAGGAATCGGACCCCAACCGCGACCTGTGGTGGGCGCACACCGGCGGGGGCGGCGGCAACTTCGGCGTGGTGACCCGCTACTGGTTCCGCAGCCCGGACGCCACCGGCAGCGACCCCGCGGACCAGCTGCCCCGTCCCCCGGCCGAGGTGCTGCTCAGCGCCGTCTCCTGGCCGTGGAGCTCACTCTCCCGGGAGGACTTCACCACCCTGGTGAAGAACTACGGCGCCTGGCACGAGGCGCACAGCGCCCCGGGCGGCCCGTACGCCGGGCTGTGCAGCTACTTCGCGCTGAGTCACCGCTCCAACGGCTCCATCGGGCTGATCACCCAGATGGACGCCACCGTGCCGAACGCGGAGAAGCTGCTGGAGGACTATCTGGCCGCCGTGGCCAAGGGTGTGTCCGTGCCCCGCGAGGCGCTCACCACGCAGATGGGTGAGCACGGGCCGATGCCCGAGTTCGCCAAGCCGCGCACCCTGCCGTGGCTCCAGGCCACCCGCTATCTGGGGGTCACCAACGCGACGGTGAACGACCCCACGCTGAAGGGCGACTTCAAGTCCTCGTACATGCGCCGCAACTTCCCCGACAGCCATGTCGCCGCGCTCTACAAGCACCTGACGCGCGACGACATCGACAACCCGACCGCGGCGGTCATGCTCAGCTCGTTCGGCGGCCAGGTGAACGCTGTCGAGGAGGACGCGACGGCCTCGGCGCACCGGGACGCGGCCTTCAAGGTGGCCTGGATGCTCTGGTGGACCGATCCGGCCGACGAAGCGAAGTCCCTGGCCTGGATACGGGAGTCCTTCCAGGAGGTCTACGCCGAGACCGGCGGCGTGCCGGTGCCGAACGACGTCACCGACGGCTGCTACGTCAA
Source organism: Streptomyces sp. NPDC021115 (assembly GCF_044333065.1). Lineage (NCBI taxonomy): Bacteria > Bacillati > Actinomycetota > Actinomycetes > Kitasatosporales > Streptomycetaceae > Streptomyces > Streptomyces sp. NPDC021115. The sequence goes on along the minus strand of NZ_JBIRQF010000013.1, from coordinate 215,168 downwards.
CTACCCGGACATCGACCTCGGCGACCCGAAGTACAACACCTCGGACGTGCCGTGGCACGACCTGTACTACAAGGGCAACTACCCGCGGCTCCAGGCCGTCAAGAAGAAGTACGACCCGCGGAACGTCTTCCGCCACAGCCAGTCGGTCCGGCTGCCCGACTGACCGGCCCGCTCAGGCCACACCCGTAACACCTGTCGCACGGACAACGCTGACACCGCACCGGCCGCCGGATCCGGCGGCCGGTGCGGGCTTGTGCAACCATTGCGGAGGTCCCGGTGTTTCTGTAGCTGATGGACGATATGGCGGAGCAGCTGACCGAGCGCCTGGCGTCAGATCTGGATGACGGCTTCACGGAGCTGGTCCGGGTCCACGCCTCGGCGGTGCGTGCCTTTCTGTTCCGGGTCTCCGGGTCGGCCACCGAGGCGGACGACCTGGGCCAGGACACCTTCTTACGTGCCTACTCGGCGCTCCAGAGCTATTCACCGGAGCGTCGGCGCACGTTGAAACCCCGGGCATGGCTGATGACGATCGCGGCGAACGTCTGGCGCAATCATGTGCGCACCAGCGTCCGTCACCCGGTGTCGGCCGCCCGCGCGGAGGACACCTGCGGCAGCTGGCCGGACGCGAGCCCGGGACCGGAGGAGCGGGCGGCGACCTCCGCCGACCGTACGGTTCTGGTCAAGGCCCTGGCCGAGTTACCCGAGAAGCATCGTGTCGCGGTGGTGATGCGCCATGTCGTCGGCATGAGTTACAGCGACATGGCGGAGGCGCAGGGCTGCCCAGTGGGTACGGTCAAGGCACAAGTATCAAGAGGTATCGGCACACTTCGTGAGATCTTGACACCCGACGCGGCGGTGTTGGGGGAGGTGACCAGATGAATTATCCGAATGACGAGGAAGAGCGGTCCTCGGAGGGACAGTTGGAGCATGCCTTGGCTGATCTTGCGGACCCGGCCCCGGCGGACTTCGCCCTGAGGGTACTCCAGCGTGTGGGAATTCCGCGAGACCGCTATGACACCTACAGCCACCTCGACACCGCGGCGGGCGGCCTCTTCGTGGCCTACAGCCCGGACGCGGTGACCGGCTCGGCCGTCGACACGACGGTGACCGGCTCGGAGGGGTTCGAGCGGTTGCATCACGCCCGCACCGGCCGGACCGCCATCCGCGCCACGGTGTCCTTCCCCGGGCTGCGTCCCGCCCTGCGCACGGGCCGGGCGAAGCGGCTGCCGATCGACCTGGGGGGCCTGACCGATCTGGAGCGCACCGTGCTCCACGCGGTCCGCTCCATCCCCTCGGGCCAGCTGCGGCCGATCACCTGGCTCGCAAGGGAGGCGTCGCTGTCCTCGGCCACCGGGCCGATCGTGGAGGCCCTGGCGAAGAATCCGGTGCCCGTTCTGATCCCCTGCCACCGCGTCACCTATGAGAGCGGCGCGCCGTGCGACGCGGCCTACGCGGAGCGCGTCGGGGATGCCCTGCGGAGCGCGGAGGGCATCGACATGCACCGACTGGAGGAGCTGACCCTGCGCGGGGCCGTCTTCCTGGGCAGCGACACCACGCGGATCTACTGCCATCCGACCTGTGCGCACGCCCGCCGGATCACCCGGCCGCACCAGGTGCCGTTCCGTACCGCCGGGGATGCCCGGCAGGCGGGCTACCGTGCCTGCAAGAGCTGTCGTCCCGCCACGGTCTGAGCCGTCCGGCCCGGAGAAGGAGGAAGATCCATGCAGTCCGAAGTCCGTGCCCCGGTGACGTCCGTGGCGCTCGCCGAGGAGCCGAGCGCCTGTGGCCGGCTCGTCCTCGCGGCCACGGATGAGGCGTTGCTCGCCTGCGTGTACGACACCGCGGAGGCCGTGCGCCGGCGTGCCGTCCGCGCGGGCGGCAGCGGGGTGGAGTTCCGCTCGGAGGCGGACGCCACACCGGGGCAGTCGGCCGTGCTGGCCGAGGCGCGCACCCAGATCGCCGCGTATCTGGCCGGGAATCGCCGGTCGTTCTCCGTTCCGCTGGATCTCTCGCTCGCCTCCGAGTTCACCGCGCGGACGGTGCTCGCGCTGGAGTCGTTCGTGCCCTACGGCCGCACCGCCACTTACGGCGAGCTGGCCGCCGTGCTGGGCCGCCCGCGCGCCGCGCGGGCGGTGGGGATGGCGCTCGGCTCCAATCCGCTGTGCGTCGTGCTGCCCTGCCACCGCATCGTCGGGGCGAAGGGTTCGCTGACCGGATACGCCGGTGGTGTCACCGCCAAGCGTCTCCTGCTCTCGACGGAGGGGGTCGCGGTCTGACCGGGAGTTCCGCGGCCGTAGGCCGCTTCCCCGCGCGTCTGCCCCGGGCACGTCTCCCCCGGAGGCGCCGGTTCCTCGCGCCGATTCCCGCGGCGCCGCCTTCCTGAGGATGCAACCCTTTGCGGCCGTCCGGTGTTTTCCGGGGTATGGCGCATGAGGTCCTCTCCGGCGCCGAGCGGTGAAGCGGGAAGGGGAACCCGTCATGACTGCATCTGCGGACCTGGAGCCCGATTGGTGGGGTGCCGATCTGCTGGGCGCACCGCCGGGCAGCGCCCTGTGGGCCCAGGCCGGGCACGGCGTCACCTACTCCACCTTGCGGACCCAAGTCGCCCAGATGAGACGGCTCTTCGATGCCTATGGGATCCGCTCCGGACACACCGTCGCCCTCCAGGGTGCCCATAGCTTCAGCCAGCTGTGGGCGCTGTTCGCCCTGTGGTCCTGCGGCGCGCAGGTCATGCTCATGGGGCCGCATGTGCGCGGCAAGGAGCTGGCCCGCCAGCTGGACTGGTGCAGGCCCCAGTTCCATGTCTCCTTCGACGCGCCGGGCCACGGCAGGGAGACCTTCCACGACGAGTGCGAGGTCTTCGTCCGCCGCCTCCTCAGAGGCCGTCCCGCCACCACCGATCACTGTCTGATCCAGTTCACCTCCGGAAGCACCGGGTTCGCCAAGGCCATCGGCCGGACCCCCGAGTCGCTGCTGACCGAGCTGGAGCGGTTCAAGACCGTGGGCGGCATGCCCGAGCCCGGATCCCGGGTCCTGGTCCTCGGCCCGCTCGCGCACTCCTTCAGCCTGGTCGGCGGCGTGCTGTACGCGACGAGCACGCGGAGCACGATCCTGCTGGCGCCCAACGCGGGCCGCCGTGCCGTGCTCCGCACGGCCATCCGCTCGGGGGCCGACACCATCCTCGGAGCGCCCGGGCACTTCACCGCGCTCACCCAGATCGACCGCCCCCTGCGGATCCCCCGGCTACGGCTGGCGATCTCCGGCGGTGAGCAGATGGCCCACCAGGTGTACACCCGCTTCGCCGAGCGCCACCGGGTGCGGATCGGGCAGGCGTACGGCACCACGGAGACCGGGATCATCGCCACCGACCCCACCGGCTGGTACGGGCCCGACACGGTCGGAATGCCGGTGCCCGGACTGGAGCTGCGGCTGGTGGACGGGGAGTTGCAGGTACGTCTCGACCGCTCCCCGTATCTGCCGCAGGCGGGTCCTCCCGGCCGCTTCCTTCCCGACGGTGAGCACACCCTGACCGGCTGGCTGCGGACCCGTGATCTGGTGGAGCAGGATCCGGCGAGTGGAGCGCTGCGGGTGCTCGGCCGCTTCGATCCGCTGGCCGACCGGCGTGCGCTGACCCGCGGTCTCGACCACACCCTGCTCGCCGACCGCACCCTGGTCCGGCACTTCGAGCGGAACGGCCAGCCCGTGGGCTGACGGACCCGGCCCCCTCTTCGACCGACTCTTCGGCCAACTCTGGGTTACTTTTGGTAACCTCCACACAAACCCACACTTAACGGAGTGCAACTCCCTCGGCGCATACGGTGTTCATAGAGTGACCGCACACTGCCGACGCAGCCAGGGAGAGCTTTTCGATGGAGTCCACCTTGACCGGCAAGACCGTTGTCATCACGGGCGCCGGCAGCGGGATCGGTCGCGCCACGGCGCGCGTTTTCGCTGACCACGGAGCACATGTGCTGGCCGTGGGAAGGACATCCGAAAAGCTCAAGGCCACCGCGAAGGGGCGGTCGTCGATCATTCCGCTGACCGTGGACATCGCCGACGCCGACGCCCCTCAGGCGATCATCTCGCGGGCGGTGGCAGCCTTCGACGGGATCGACGCCCTGGTCAACAGCGCCAGCGTCTTCCGGCCGACACGGCTCGGCACGATCACCCCATCGGAGTTTGACCATTTCATGGCGGTGAATCTGCGGGCGCCGCTGCTGATCACTCAGGCCGCGCTGCCCTTTCTGGAGCGTGCCGAAGGCACCGTGGTCAACATCAGCGCGGCCATCGGCCAGCGCGGCTGGCCGGGCCTGTCCGTCTATGGCGCCACCAAGGCCGCGCTCGACTTCTTCACCCGCTCCTGGGCGGGCGAATTGGCGGAGCGCGGCATCCGGGTGGTTTCCGTGGCACCGGGACCGGTCGAGACACCGATCCTGGAGAACAACGCGCTGGACCATGAGGCGGTGATGACCATCCACCAATGCCAGGAGCAGATACCGGCGGGCCGGTTGGGCACTGCGGAGGAGATCGCCTGGTGGATCCTGAACTTCACGGATCCGCTGGCCAGTTATGCGACGGGCGCCATCCTCCCCGTGGACGGCGGATACACCGCCGTATGAAAGGGCCGGGCCGTGGAGCGGACAAAGAACCGAACGGATCCGGTCAGCTCACACGCCATTGATCGGGGAGGAGTTGAGAATGTGGTATTGCAGACGGCTTATCGTGTGCCCGGGCTCGATACCCAGTTCGGATACGAGCCCGACGCGCAGCCGGTGGAACACTTCCAGTGCCTGCGCCCGGCGCCCGGCCTTCTCCAAGGCACGCATATATTGCGAGTGCAGCCCCTCATGGTAGGGGTACTCGGCGACGAGTCCGGCAAGATCGGCGGTGACCTCCAGATGGCGCCCGCTTCCGATCTTCGCTTCGGCGAGCGTCTCCAAGGCCCCCAGCCGGGACTCCTCATACTGCCGCCGCCGGGAATCCAGCACCCTCCCGACAACGACATCGGCGAACGCGGGACCTCGCCAGATCTCCAGGGCATCGCCCAGAGAACTGAGCCCGGTGGAAAGATCGCCATTCATCAGCGCCCTGCGTCCCGAGTCCACGAGCCCTTGATAGACGTGGTAGTCGAGTCTGGCGAACGACTCGCTGAACATGTAGCCCCCGGAATGCGTGGAGAGGGCCTCTTTGATGATGACCTTGATAGGAAGCCGGGTGGCCTGACCGAGGGCCTTCCGCGACTGAAGTATGTAGGTCTGGACCACTCTCAACGCGCTGGCCGGAGGGCTGTCCCCCCATAACTCACGCACGAGCGACGGAAGCGACACCACCTGATCGGGGTGAGCCACCAACATCGCCAGCACGGTACGAGGCTTGGGGGCCAACGGCAGGCTCTCGAAGCCGTCGCCGTCGGCGATGCGCATCATACCGAGAACTTCTATGCTCTTTCCCCCTGAATTCCCCATCCAAGCTCCCCTGCCGTTGCATAGAGCGCAATGCTTTTCAGAGGCCTGCCCGGGCAGGCATAAGATTCACTCCCCTTAGCAAGGGACGTTACGACCGCCAAGTGCAGGTGTCAACTAACATGGCCGACCATGAACACGGTAACGCGTTTTAGGATAAAAAAATCTGAATCGGTTTCCGGCCACTCCACCGCTCTCACCTGCACGGTCACTCGACCCAAAGCCGTATTGGGCAACAGAATCCGCGCATCAACTCACAGCTGCCAGGAGCCGAATCGAGTCAACTTGTGAACAAAATTCGAGCCTCAGCAAATGAAAATACATACCCTACCTCTCCCCGAGGTAGGGAAACGCTTAGAAAGGCCGGGCAGGCGGTGTCGCCGACCAGCTGGCGAGGAGCTTGAGCCGGTCCTCGTCGGCGGTCCCGGGCTGGGCTGTATAGATCGTCAGCGAGTGCGCCTCGTGGGCGGACATGGGGAGATTCAGCGGCTGATAGGTGAGTTCCAGGGGGCCTGCGTCGGGATGGTGAAAGCGCTTGACGCCACCATGGTGGATACGCACATTGTGGGCGGCCCACCGCGTGCGGAACTCGGTGCTGACCGTGGACAGCTCGCCGACGAGTTCACGCAGCGCCTTGTCGTTCGGAAATCGCCCGGCCTCGGCGCGCAGCAGTGCGACGGTGATGTTGGCGCCGCCGTCCCAGTCCTCGACGAAGTCGTGTGACCCACGGTCGAGGAAGTAGAACCGGGCGAAGTTGGGGCGGCCGCGCTCGTCCAGGGTGGCGCTGGTGAACATCGGCGCGAAGAGGGCGCGGGCAAGGGCGTTGGTGGCCACCATGTCCAGGCGGCCGTTGCTGACGAACGCCGCGGACAGGGTGATGGAGTCGAGCAGCCACTGGACGCGGGGCGGAATCTCGACGGCCTTGCGGCGGCGCCGGGTCGCGGGAGTGGGCTGGGCGGCCTTGGCCAGGTCGAACAGATAGGTGCGTTCGTCCTCGCCCAGCTGAAGGGTGCGGGCCACCGCGTCGAGCACCTCCTCGGACACGCCGCCGATATGGCCCTTCTCCAGCCGGGTGTACCACTCGGTGCTCACCCCCGCGAGGACCGCCACCTCCTCACGGCGCAGCCCTGGCACCCGGCGCCGGCCGCTCGTGGGCAGCCCGACCTGCTCCGGGGTGAGCTGGGCGCGCCGCCGGGAGAGGAAGTCACGGATGTCGGCGCGGTTGTCGGACCGGCCGGAGCGGTCGGAGGGCTCGGAGCGGTCGGCGTGGTGGGAGGGGCCGGAGGGGTGTTCCATGCTTTCCACGCTACGGCCCGGACCCCGGCGGAGGGGGGTTGAGCTGGTACCCCCATAAACGCAGCCTCCCGCGCCTGCGACAGGGGCGGTTTCGTGGGATGCGCACCCCGATTCCGATCCCCTGCGGAGAAGAAGAATGACAACGCGAGGAGGAACCCTCCACGCTCCCGACGCCCCTGCCGACGCGACCGTCGGTGACCGCGAGCCCGCGCCCACCCGGCTTCCGCTCGTCGTGTACGTACTCGCCCTGGGCACCTTCCTGATGGGCACGACCGAGTTCGTGGTGGCGGGCCTGCTTCCGGAGATCGCGAACGACGTGCGGATCAGCGTGGCCCAGGCCGGGCTGCTGATCACCGTCTTCGCGGTCGGCATGATCGTCGGCGCACCGCTGATGGCGATGCTGACGCTGCGGCTGCCGCAGAGGTCGACGCTGGCCCTGGCCCTGGGCGTGTTCGCCGTCGGGCACATCGTCGTGGCCCTCGGCTCCAGCTTCACGCTGCTGCTGGCGGCGCGGTTCCTGACGGCGCTGGCCACCGGCGCCTTCTGGGCGGTGGCCAACGTGGTGGCCGCCCAGGCCGCCGGACCCGCCGCCAGCTCCCGTGCCCTGGGCGTCGTGGGCGCCGGGGCGATGCTCGCCAATGTGGTGGGCGTGCCGCTCGGCGCGTTCGCCGGGCAGCTCATGGGCTGGCGGGGGCCGTTCTGGGCGCTCGCCGTCCTCGCCGTGGCAGCGATGGCGCTCATCGCCCGCCATGTGGCGCGGGATGCCGACGGCCACCAGGCGATCTCGGTCCGGGCCGAACTGTCCGCGCTGCGCTCGGGGCGCCTGTGGCTGGCGCTGGCGGCCTGCGCGACCACGACCGGCGGCGTGCTGTCGACGTACTCGTACGTCTCGCCGCTGCTGACCGACCGGGCCCAGCTGGCCGCCGGTCTGGTGCCGCTGGTCCTGGTCGGCTTCGGCTCCGGCGCCCTGGCGGGCTTCCTCGTGGGAGGCCGTCTGGGAGACCACCGTCCGCACGCGACGACGATCACAGCCGCCGCGACGACCACTGTCCTGCTCCTGGCGCTCTGCCTGCTCTCCGGCTACGCGGCGCCCACGATCGCGCTGATCGCCCTGCTGGGGCTGTTCGGGCTCGGCGCCAACCCGGTGCTGATCTCCCTGGGCGTCCGCTTCGCGGGCCGGGCCCCCACCCTGGGGTCCGCGCTGACCGTGTCGGCGTTCAACCTGGGCACCGCCATCGGCAGCTGGATCGCCGGGCTGGCCCTCGGCTCCCCGCTCGGGGCCACGGGTCCCGCCGCCGTCGGCGCCGCCATCGCCGCGCTCACGCTGATCCCCACGACCGCCATCGCCGTCGTCCAGCGACGCCGCTCCGCGGCCACCTGACCCGCACCTCACCTCGTACAGAACCACCCCGGCCGCCATGCGAGCGGCCGGCCGAACACCCCAGGAGTTACCCTCATGCGCGCTGCCGTTCTGCACGCTCCCGGCGACGTCCGGGTCGAGGACGTCACCGACCCGAAGATCACCGCCCCGACGGATGCGATCATCCGGCTGTCGGCGGCCTGCGTCTGCGGCTCTGACCTGTGGCCCTACCGCGGCGTCGAGTCCATCGACGGTCCCACGCCGATGGGGCACGAGTACGTCGGCGTCGTCGAGGAGGTCGGCGGCGAGGTCACGAGCGTCACGCCCGGCCAGTTCGTCATCGGCTCGTTCGTCGCCTCCTGCGGCAGCTGCGAGATCTGCCGCTCCGGCTACCCCTCCTCCTGCGTCCACCGCGTGTTCATGGCCCAGGTCGGCACCCAGTCCGAGCGCGCCCTGATCCCCCACGCCGACGGCACCCTCGTCGCCCTGCCGGGCACGCCCGACGCCGACCTGATGCCGAGCCTGCTGGCCGCCTCCGACGTGCTGGGCACCGGCTGGTTCGGCGCGGTCGCCGCCGAGGCGGGCCCCGGCAGGACGGTCGCGGTCGTCGGCGACGGCGCGGTCGGCCTGCTCGCGGTCCTGGCCGCCAAGCAGCTCGGCGCGGAGCGGATCATCGCGATGAGCCGCCACGAGCCGCGCCAGCGGCTGGCCCGCGAGTTCGGCGCCACCGACATCGTCACCGAACGCGGCGACGCCGGGGCGGCGAAGATCCGGGAACTGACCGGTGGCCTGGGCGCCCACTCCGTCGTCGAGGCGGTCGGCACCCAGGAGTCCATGGAGCAGGCCATCCGGTGCACCCGCCCCGGCGGGCACGTCGGCTTCGTGGGCCTCAACCACGGCGTCACCCTCAGCGGCCAGGAACTCTTCTTCTCCCAGGTCCACTTGGTCGGCGGCCCGGCCCCGGTGCGCCAGTACCTGCCCGAGCTGATCGACCTGATCTGGCAGCGGAAGATCGACCCGGGCAAGGTCTTCGACCTCACCGTGCCGCTCGACGAGGCGGCCGAGGCGTACCGGGCCATGGACGAGCGCCGCGCCATCAAGGCCATGCTCACCGTCTGACCGACCTCGCGCGCTCCTCAGCGGTGCCGTTCGACTCGGCGCTCGTCCCACACCGGTTCCGGTGTCTCGCGGATGACGCCGTCCGAGCCGAATACCAGGTAGCGGTCGAAGGAGCGCGCGAACCAGCGGTCGTGGGTGACGGCCAGCACCGTGCCGTCGTACGCCTCGAGGCCCTCCTGGAGCGCCTCCGCCGATTCGAGGTCGAGGTTGTCGGTCGGCTCGTCCAGCAGCAGTGCGGTCGTTCCGGCCAGTTCGAGGAGCAGGATCTGGAAGCGGGCCTGCTGGCCACCGGAGAGGCGGTCGAAGAGCTGGTCGCCCTGGCGTTCCAGCTCGTACCGGCGCAGGGCGCTCATCGCCCGGCCGCGGTCCCGGGCGTGCTCGGTCCACAGGATCTCGACGAGGGTGCGGCCGGTGAGCTCCGGACGCGCATGGGTCTGTGCGAAGTGGCCGGGCACGACCCGCGCGCCCAGTTTCCACTCCCCCCGGTGCGCGACGTCCCCGCCCGCCAGGAGCCGCAGGAAGTGGGACTTGCCCGACCCGTTCGACCCCAGCACGGCCACCCGTTCGCCGTAGAAGACCTCCAGGTCGAAGGGGCGCATCAGCCCCTCCAGCTCCAGCCCCCGGCAGGTCAGCGCCCGGACCCCGGTCCGTCCGCCCGCCAGGCGCATCGTGATGTCCTGCTTGCGCGGCGGCTCCGGGGGCGGGCCCGCCTCCTGGAACTTCCGCAGCCGGGTCTTCGCCGCCTGATAGCGCGAGGCCATTTCGTCGCTGCGCGCCGCGTACCGCTGCATGTCCAGCACCAGACGCTTCAGCTGGGCATGCTTCTCGTCCCAGCGCCGCCGCAGTTCCTCGAACCGTTCGAACCGCTCCTCGCGGGCCGTGTGGTACGTGGCGAAACCGCCGCCGTGGACCCATACGTCGCTGCCCGCCGGGCTGGGTTCGACGCTGACGATCCGCTCGGCGGCGTGCGACAGCAGTTCCCGGTCGTGGCTGATGAACAGCACGGTCTTGGGCGTTTCCCGGAGCCGTTCCTCCAGCCACTGCTTGCCCGGCACGTCCAGGTAGTTGTCCGGCTCGTCGAGCAGCAGGACATCGTCCGGTCCGCGCAGCAACGCCTCCAGCACCAGCCGCTTCTGCTCGCCCCCGCTGAGCGTGCGCACCTCGCGCCACTGCGCCTTCTCGTACGGCACTCCGAGCGCGGCCGTGGTGCACATGTCCCACAGCGTCTCGGCCTCGTAGCCGCGCGCCTCGGCCCAGTCGCTGAGCGCCTGCGCGTACGCCATCTGGGCCGCCTCGTCGTCCCGCTCCATGATCGCGAGCTCCGCCGCGTCGACCGCCAGGGCGGCCTGCCGTACGGAGGGCTGTGCCACCGAGACCAGCAGATCACGTACCGTCCGCTCGTCCCGTACGGAACCGACGAACTGCGGCATCACCCCCAGGGAACCGCTCACGGTGATCGTCCCGTCGTGCGGCTCGATCTCCTGGGACAGCAGCCTCACCAGGGTCGTCTTTCCCGCCCCGTTCGGCCCCACCAGGGCGGCGACCGCGCCGTCGCCCACCCGGAACGAGACGTCGCCGAGCAGCAGGCGCCCGTCCGGCAGGAAGTAGCTGAGATGCGCGGCCTCCAGGTGTCCCATGGCTCGGCATTCTCTGGTCACCCGCTCATGATCAGCAAGGCATTTTCTTCCCTGCCCGAGCGGCACCTACCTGAGCGGCACCAGGGCGGACACGCGCTTGCCGCCGCCGGGGAGCCCGGTCACCGTCACCTCGGCCGCCAGACGGCACACCAGGGGCCAGCCGTGGCCGCCGGGCATCCGCGGGTCGGCCGGGTGCGCGGTGGGCCGCCGGTCGCTGGCGTCCTCCACCGTGACCTCCAGGGCGTCGTCCCGCACCGCGCATCCGAAGACGGTGATCCCGCCCGCGTGCCGCAGGGCGTTGGTGGCCAGCTCGGAGACGACGAGCAGCGCGTCGGCGAGGGCCGCGGCGGGTACCGGGGGCCGCTGCCCGTCGAGCAGCTCCCGTACCGCATCGCGCGCCACCGCCGCGGTGCCCGGGCTCGTCCGCAGCGCGGTGTGTCCGTGGACGGTGGCCATCCGGCCTCCTCCCCTTCCGATGCGCTCATTTCCGTCGCTCGTCGCCGTACCTTTCCCCGGCGCTTTCCCCCGCGGGGCGGGGCTCACGCCCCGCGCGGTCCGCGCCGCACCCGTTCAGCTCACATCGATACCGATGAGGCAGGTGTCGTCGTCGGTGTCGGAGCGCGCGTGGGTCAGCAGGACGTCGAGGTGCTCGCCGAGTTCCGGGGTGGCGGCGCCGACGGTGGCCAACAGCTGTTCGAGCGCCTTCTCCACCGAGCGGTCCCGGCGCTCGATCAGCCCGTCGGTGTACATCAGCATCCGGTCGCCGGGCGCCAGGCGGAGCCGGCTCTCCTCGTACTCCGCCTCGGCGACCGCGCCCAGCAGGATGCCGCGGGGCAGCGGCAGGACGGCGGCGGTGCCCTCGTGGATGAGGACCGGCGGCGGGTGTCCGGCCCGCGCCCAGTCCAGCACCCGGGTCGGCGGATCGTAGATGCCGCAGACCACGGTGGCCGTGACCTGTTCGGTGAGATGGTGGGCCACGGTGTTCAGCCAGCCCAGCAGCCGGGCCGGGCCCGCCCCCGTGGCGGCGAGGCCGCGCAGCGCGTTGCGCAGGACCACCATGCCCGTCGCCGCCTCGATGCCGTGGCCCGCCACGTCGCCGACCGCCAGCAGCACCTTCTTCTGCGGCAGGAGGACGGCGTCGTACCAGTCGCCGCCCACCAGATCCCCCTCCTCGGCCGGGCGGTAGCGCACCGCCACGCGCAGCCCCGCGATGTCGACCGGCGCGGGCGACGGCGGCATGATGGCCCGCTGCAACTGGAGGGCCAGCCGGTTGCGTTCCGCCGACTCCTGCTCGGTGTCGGCGAGCCGGTCCCGGGTGGCCGCGAGCGCCACCTCCGTCCAGTGCTGGCCGGAGAAGTCCTGGTAGGTCCCGCGCACCGCGAGCAGATGCCCGGCCGCATCGGTGACCGGCTCCGCGACGACGCGGATGTGGCGGACGGCTCCGTCGGCCCGCTGGAGGCGGAACGCGGTCGAGGCGGCGTGGCGGTGGTGCAGCAGGGTGCGCAGGAAGCGGCCGATGGCCACGGAGTCATCGGGATGCGCATGGTGGTGCAGCCGCTCCACCGGCACCGGGGGCGCGGTGGGCGGGAGGTCGAAGAGCGCGAACAGATGCCTGTTCCACAGGATTTCGCCGCTGACGGCGTCCTCCTGGAAGCCGCCGATCCGGCCGAGCCGCTGGACGTGTCCGAACAGGGCGGCCAGCCGCGTCGTCTCGTCCTCCAGCCGCCAGCTCAGCAGCACCGCGTCCCCGTAGCGGCCGATGCCCACGGAGACGAGCCCGGTACGGGACACATCGTCGACCAGGAGGCGCAGGGCCATCCGTTCCGCGCGGAACGGCTCGCCCGTCGCGTGGACCCGCAGCACGTGCTCGTACAGGCCGCCTTCGCGGGCGGTGCGGGGGTACGCCTCCAGCAGCCGCAGGCCCGTGATCACGGCGGTGGGGCGGCCCGCCGGATCGGCGAAGCGCTCGTTGGCGTACGCGAGGGAGAAGTCGGCCACCCGGCCCCGGTCGTCGAGCACCGGGCGCAGGACCAGTGCCGGATCGAGCAGGCCGTCGGCGAGGGCCGTCGCGGGACCGGCCGGGAGCACCGGGTCCGCAGGGTCCCCCGGATCCGCCGGGTCCGCGGCGGTGCCGGTGGCCGTCTCGTCCGCGCCGGTCAGCACATGGGCGCACAGCCCGGCCAGCGCGTCCAGCTGGCGGCTGACCGGGCCGGGCAGCGGGGGCCGCGGTCGGGACCAGCACACCTCCAGCACCCCGAGGACGCGGCCGCCCACCTCGGCCGGAATGACGGCACGGGCGCCGTCGCCGCCCCGGTGCCTGCCGATGCCCGCCGCGTCGGCGGGCATCGCCGGGAGCCACTGCGCCCGCCGTTCGGCCAGGGCGCGCTGGGCGGGCACCCCGAGGCCCGGCGGTACGTACCGCCATCGCTGGCCCTCACCGTGCGGAAAGCCCGCGTGCCCGGCGAGGGCCAGCGCGCCGCCGGAGGCCACGGCCCACAGGGCCACCGCGCTCACTCCGAGGGGGGCGAGCGCCTGTTCGAGCAGCGTGTCCGCCACGGTCTGGGCGTCGCCGGTGAGCGACCCGGCCTCGGCCGTTCGCAGCCGCAGCACATCGGCGGAATCGTGGGGTGTGCCTCCGCCGGACCCCCGCGGTGACGCGCCGGGCAGGGCCCGGGCGACCGTGTCCCCGGCGGCTCCGTTGACCACGTCGGCGGCCAGTTCCACGAGCGGCAGCCCGGCGGCGCCGGCCAGCTCCTCCAGGTGCCGGGCGGCCCGCGTCGGGCCGCCGTGGCCGCGTTCGACCAGGATTCCGGTGGCGATGCCGATCAGGGCCCGCGCGTCCGCGGCCTCCCGCGCGGCGGTGAGTTCGCCGCGCAGCCGCTCGACGGTGGCCGCGAGCGCGTCCAGGCGCCGTTCGCTCCCGCTCACCGGGGCGGACCCACTCACCGAATCGGGCCCGCTCACCGGTTCAGACCGTTCGTGCCCGCTCACCGGTTCAGCCAGCGGCGCACACAGGCCACCAGCTCATCGGCGTCCAGCGGCTTGGTGATGTAGTCGCTGGCGCCGGCGGCCAGCGTCTCCTCCCGGTCGCCCGCCATGGCCTTCGCGGTCACGGCGATGATCGGCAGATCGGCGTACTCGGGCATCGCCCTGATCGCCGCGGTGGCGGCGTAGCCGTCCATCTCGGGCATCATGATGTCCATCAGCAGCAGCTCGACCGCCTCGTGCCGGGACAGCAACTCCAGCCCCGCACGCCCGTTCTCGGCGTGCAGGACACGCATGCCGTACAGCTCCAGGATGCCGGTGAGCGCGTACACGTTACGGGCGTCGTCGTCCACGATCAGCACCACCCGCCCGGCGAGGTCGCCGTCCCCGCCCGCGCCGCCCGCCGCGGGCAGCGCGGCGGCGGTCGGCGCCGGGGGCAGGGCGGCGGCGGGCCGGTCGGCCGTCAGATGCAGGATGATCCGCTCACGCAGCTCGTCCAGGCTCGGCGACAGCTCCCATGGCGCGCCCCGGAGGCGATCCGTCAGCCGCCGGTTCCAGCGGGGGTCCAGCCGCCGGGTGTGGTGGGCCAGGACCGGCACGCGCCGGGCGGCCGGGACGCCGTCCAGCGCGTCGAGGAAGCGCAGGGCCGTCTCGTCAGGCATGTCGAGCCCGACGACGACGCAGTGGCACGGCTCGTCGGCGAGCGCGGCGGCGGCCTCCAGGGGATCGGCCACGGCCCGCACCCGTACCCCGCCGGTACCGCTTTCCGCGAGCTCGGCCACGGCGCTCTCGGCCAGCAGCGCCAGCAGCCCGTGCGGCTGCTCCTCGACCACCAGCAGCTGACGCTCCGGCACGGCGCCGTCGGCATGCGGCGCCGCGGCGGACTCCCGCTCGTCCTCGCCCCACGGTGCGGGGCCGGGGCGGGAGGAGCTGCCGACGGGCAGATGGAAGGTGAAGGTGCTGCCCTCGCCCAGGGTGCTGGCGGCGTGTACCGCCCCGCCCAGCAGATGAGCGATCTCCCGGCTGATGGACAGGCCGAGACCGGTGCCGCCGTACTTGCGGCTCGTGGTGCCGTCCGCCTGCTGGAACGCCCCGAAGATGGCCTCCAGCTGGGGTTCGGCGATCCCTATGCCGGTGTCCACCACGCGGAACGCCAGGACGGGCCCCCGGCCGCGGGCCTCCCGCGGCAGATCGGATTCGGCGGCGGGCGCGATACGCAGTTCCACGCAGCCGGACTCGGTGAACTTCACCGCGTTGGACAGCAGGTTGCGCAGCACCTGCCGCATCCGGGAGTCGTCGGTGACGAGTTCGTCGGGGACGGCGGGCGAGACGCTGATGCGGAAGTCGAGGCCCTTCTGCGCCGTCATCGGGCGGAAGGTGGCCTCCACGTAATCGAGCAGCCGCTGGAGCGGCACCCGCTCGGGCTGGATGTCCATCTTGCCCGCCTCGACCTTGGAAAGGTCCAGGATGTCGTCGATGAGCTGGAGCAGATCGGATCCCGCCGAGTGGATGACGCCCGCGTACTCGACCTGCTTGGGGGTGAGGTTCCGGGACGGGTTCTGCGCGAGGAGCTGGGCGAGGATCAGCAGGCTGTTGAGCGGGGTGCGCAGCTCGTGGCTCATGTTGGCCAGGAACTCCGACTTGTACTTGGAGGCCAGCGTGAGCTGCCGGGCCCGTTCCTCCAGCTCCTGGCGGGCCTGTTCGATCTCCCGGGTCTTGGTCTCGATGTCGCGGTTCTGCGCGGCCAGCAGGGCGGCCTTGTCCTCCAGTTCGGCGTTGGAGTTCTGGAGTTCGTCCTGGCGCGCCTGCAACTCCTGGGAGCGCGCTTGGAGTTCGGCGGTCAGCCGCTGGGACTCCTCCAGCAGCTCATCGGTCCTGGCGTTGGCCACGACCGTGTTGACGTTGACCCCGATGGCCTCCATGAGCTGATCGAGGAAGTCCCGGTGGACCGGGGTGAACCGGCCGACCGAGGCCACCTCGATGACGCCGAGGACCTGGTCCTCGACCACGATGGGCAGCACGAGGAGGCTGGACGCCTCGGCCGCGCCGAGGCCCGAGGAGACGGTGACGTACCCGGGCGGAAGCTGCTCGACGGCGATGGTGCGGCGGCTGCGGGCGGCCTGCCCGACGAGCGACTCGCCGAGCCGGAACGCCACCGGCCGGTCCCCGGCGCCCCCCACCTCGCCCGCGGGCAGTCCGTACGAGCCGAGCAGCCGCAGCTCGATCCCGTGCGGGGTGTCGTGGGCGAGGTAGAAGCCGCCGTACTGGGCGCCGACCAGCGGGGTCAGCCGGTCCATGACCAGCTCGGCGACGACCGCCAGATCGCGCCGGCCCTGCATCAGCCCGGAGACGAGGGCGAGGTTGGTCTTGAGCCAGTCCTGCTCCTGGTTGGTGCGGGTGGTCTCGCGCAGGGACTCCACCATGGCGTTGATGTTGTCCTTGAGCTCGGCGACCTCGCCGGAGGCGTCCACCGTGATGGAGCGCGTCAGGTCCCCCTCGGCCACGGCGCTGGTGACCTCGGCGATGGCCCGGACCTGGCGGGTCAGGTTCCCGGCCAGCTCGTTGACGTTCTCGGTCAGCCGCTTCCAGGTCCCGGAAACGCCCTCGACCTCGGCCTGACCGCCGAGCCGCCCTTCGCTGCCCACCTCGCGGGCCACGCGGGTGACTTCGGCGGCGAACGAGGACAGCTGGTCCACCATCGTGTTGATGGTGGTCTTCAGCTCCAGGATCTCGCCCCGCGCGTCGACATCGATCTTGCGCGTCAGATCGCCCTGTGCCACCGCCGTGGTGACCTGCGCGATGTTGCGGACCTGGTTGGTCAGGTTGTTCGCCATGGAGTTGACGTTGTCGGTGAGGTCCTTCCAGGTGCCCGCCACATGGGGCACCTGTGCCTGACCGCCGAGCATCCCCTCGGTGCCGACCTCGCGGGCCACCCGGGTCACCTCGTCCGCGAACGCCGACAGGGTGGTCACCATGGTGTTGATCACTCCGGCGAGCGCGGCCACCTCGCCCTTGGCTTCGACGGTGATCTTCTGCGACAGATCGCCGCGGGCCACCGCCGTCGCCACCTGGGCGATGGACCGCACCTGGCTGGTGAGGTTGGACGCCATGACGTTGACGTTGTCGGTGAGGTCCTTCCAGGTGCCCGAGACGCCCCGGACGGTGGCCTGACCGCCGAGGTTGCCCTCGGTGCCGACCTCGCGGGCCACCCGGGTCACCTCGTCGGCGAAGGCCGACAGCTGGTCGACCATGGTGTTGATGGTGGTCTTCAGCTCCAGGATCTCGCCCCGCGCGTCCACCCGGATCTTCTGCGACAGATCGCCCTGCGCCACGGCGGTGGTGACCTGGGCGATGGACCGCACCTGGGCGGTGAGGTTGTCGCCCATCACGTTGACCGACTCGGTGAGGTCCTTCCAGGTGCCCGAGACGCCCTGGACATCGGCCTGGCCGCCGAGGCGGCCCTCGGTGCCGACGTCCCGGGCCACGCGCGTGACCTCGGCGGCGAACGAGGACAGCTGGTCCACCATCGTGTTGATGGTGGTCTTCAGCTCCAGGATCTCGCCCCGCGCGTCGACATCGATCTTGCGCGTGAGGTCCCCCTGCGCCACCGCCGTGGCCACCCGGGCGATCGACCGCACCTGGGCGGTGAGGTTGCCCGCCATGGCGTTGACGGAGTCGGTCAGGTCCTTCCACGTGCCGTCCACCCCGGGCACCGCCGCCTGGCCGCCGAGCCGGCCCTCGGTGCCCACCTCCCGGGCCACCCGGGTCACCTCGGAGGTGAACAGCGACAACTGGTCGACCATGCCGTTGAAGACGGTGGCGATCTCGCCCAGGAGTCCGTCCCGGTCGGTCGGCAGATGGGTGCCGAAGTCGCCGTCCCTGACCGCCGTGAGGCCGACCAGCAGCTGCCGCAGCTCCGGCTCCGCGACCGTACCGGCAGCGCGGCCCCCCGGCGTACGCGCCCCTGTCGTACGCGCCCCCGTGCGCTGCCCCGCGCCGGAACTCACCACCATGGTTCTCCGCCCCTCGAGTAGTGGTCCCCGCCCACCGGGTTGCCCGGATGAGTGCCGGTGAGCCTTCGGCCCGGGAGTGATCAGGCGCTCCGAGCCGTCATACTGCCACAGTTGCCGCCCGGCAACTATTGGGGAATGGGCCCCTCCCACCCAAAGGCTGACACGTTCGAGCGCACCCGCGACAGCCATGGGCGAAGGCCGTCGCGAATGTGATATCGGAGCCCCGGACCGGCGGTCATGGCATCACGAGGATCATTGCCGTACGACAATTGTTGTCGCCGTGGTGCATAGAATGCGCTCGCGGTGATCACGGACATCGCCGCACCCCAGGCGCGTTTCGAGAAGCAGGACGATGTGGACAACATTTCTACGGTCGAGCGGGCGTTGCGCACAGCCCCACCGCACGCGCTGCTCGATGTCATCACGGCCGCCCTGGCCGAGCAGTGCGGCGCCGAACGCGTAGAGCTCCGCCTGGCGGACTACGGCATGCGGTCGCTCCAGACCGTGAACCCGGGGGCCTTCGACGCCGATCCGGTCCCCATCCAGGGCAGCCCCCAGGGCCGCGCCTTCGGGTCGCAGGAGCCGTGCGTCATCCGGCTCGGCCGGCAGGACGCGGTGACGGTGCACCTGCCGATGACCATCCGCGGCGACCGGATGGGGGTGCTGTCCGTGACGCTGCCCGCCGAGCACGACGCACGGAACCAGATGCAGCACCTCCAGGCGGTCTGCGAGGCCCTGGGGCATGAGATCCTCGTCGCCGAGCGCGACACGGACCTCTACCTGCTGGCCCGGCGCGCCACCCGGCTGACCCTGGCCGCCGAGATGCAGTGGCAGTTGCTGCCCGGCCGCTCCTGCGCGCGCCCCGAATTCGCGCTCGGGGCACATCTGGAGCCCGCGTACGCGATCTTCGGCGACAACTTCGACTGGTCCGCCTCCGCCGACCATCTGACGCTCACCATCACCAACGGCATGGGCGAGGGCATCGAGGCGTCCCTGCTGACCAGCCTCACCGTCAGCGCGCTGCGCAACGCCCGGCGCGCGGGCCTGAGCCTGTGCGATCAGGCGAGCCTGGCCGACCAGGCGGTGTACGCCCGGTACCGGGGCGAAGCCCATGTGTCGGCGCTGCTGCTGCGGTTCGGCTTCGCGACCGGGGACGTGGAGGTCGTGGACGCGGGTTCGCCGCGGATGTGGCGCCAGCGGGAGGGTGCGGTGGAGCCCGTACGGTTCGACGCGCAGTTGCCGCTGGGCATGTTCGAGGACACCGTCTACGTCGCCGAGCACTTCACCGCCTGCCCCGGCGACCGGTTCCTGTTCGGGAGCGACGGGGTGTACGAGTCGCTGGCGCCGTCGGGCGAGAGCTACGGGGATCGGGCGCTGGCCCGCGCCCTGGGCAACACCCGGCTGCTGCCCCCGGCCCAGGTGCCCCAGGCGGTACTGCGCCAGCTCGCCGACTTCCGCTCCGGCACCCCGCTCGACGACGACGCGCTGGTGGTCTGCCTCGACTGGTACGGGCGGCGCGACCAGCAGGGCTGATCAGGCGAGCCGCATCGCCGCGTCCGCCCCGTCCGTGGCGTCCCCCCGGCGGACCGGCGCCGTCGCGTCCACGGCCTCCTGGAACCCGTGCAGCCCCTCCAGCAGCGCCTTGCGCGCGGTCGGGGTCATGGCGGCGATCGCGGTCAGCAGGGCCTCCTCCCGGCGGGCCCGCAGTTCGAGCAGATACGCCTTGCCGTGACTGGTCAGCCGCAGCTCCAGCTCCCGGCGGCTGACCTGGCTGGGCGCGCGCTCCACGAATCCGAGGGCCTGGAGGCGGTCGCACAGGCGGCTCACGGACGAGGGCGCCGAACCCAGCAGCTCCCCGAGCGTGCGGAGGTTGATGCCCTCCTCGCGGTCGAGGCTGTACAGCACGCGCAGCTGTGACGACGAGACGGGGGACGAGGAGACGGCGTCCCGCCCCCGCTCCCACAGCACCTCGAGCAGTTCGATCACCTCGCACGCCATCCGAGCGGCGTCGCGGGACCGACGGTGAGAGGGTGCCGGATTCACGCCCATAACAGTGCACTCCGAATCAGCGTCTTCGG
This sequence comes from Streptomyces sp. NPDC021115, assembly GCF_044333065.1. Classification (NCBI taxonomy): domain Bacteria; kingdom Bacillati; phylum Actinomycetota; class Actinomycetes; order Kitasatosporales; family Streptomycetaceae; genus Streptomyces; species Streptomyces sp. NPDC021115. The sequence goes on along the minus strand of NZ_JBIRQF010000013.1, from coordinate 195,218 downwards.
CCCCTTGGTGCCGACCTTGCGCCTTGCTCCCGCTGCAACCTTATCCCCGGTCCGGCACCCATCCCCCTCGGACCCAGTCATGGACAAATCACCCTATGAGCGACATGAGGGATAGACGTCAAGTGTTCACGACGGCTTCGCCGCCCATGGGACGACATGGTCATCAGATGCCCACCAGGGGGTTGACTCCGGCATGGCATCGGGGTTGTCATTCCATACAGCAGAAATAACTATCCACATTGCGGAAATACTCGGACGCCTCTCCAGGCACCCCGGATTCCCCCACCGGACCGTCGAAAGGTCATTGACGCATGGCACCGGCCACTCATTTCTCCGGCGACGCCCAGCCCTACGCGGGCGGCGACCCCTACGCCGACTATCGCAGCGCCGAGGTCCCGTTCGACCACCTGGTCGACCTGGCCGACCGCCGCCTGGGCGGCAGCGTCATCGCGGCGAACGACGAGTTCTTCGCCGAGCGGGAGAATCTGCTGATCCCCAGCGCGGCGGTGTTCGATCCGGAGCGTTTCGGCCACAAGGGCAAGGTCATGGACGGCTGGGAGACCCGGCGGCGCCGTGGCGCCGGCACGGACACCCCGCATCCGACGGAGGACGATCACGACTGGGCGCTGGTCCGGCTGGGGGCGCCGGGGGTGATCCGCGGGCTGATCGTGGACACCGCGCACTTCCGGGGCAACTATCCGCAGGCGGTCAGCGTGCAGGCGGCGTCCGCGCCGCTGTCCGCTTCACCGGCCGAGCTGCTGGCGGACGACACGGAGTGGACCGAGATCGTGCCGCGCACCGCGGTGGGCGGCCACGCGGCCAACGCCTTCGCGGTCGACGTGGAGCGGCGCTTCACCCACCTGCGGGTCGTCCAGCACCCCGACGGCGGGATCGCGCGGCTGCGGGTGTACGGGGAGGTCACCGCTGATCCGGAGTGGCTGGCCGCGCTGGGCACGTTCGACGTGGTGGCGCTGGAGAACGGCGGTGCGGTGGAGGACGCGTCGGACCGCTTCTACTCGTCCCCGGCCAACACCATCCTGCCCGGCCGGTCGCGCAAGATGGACGACGGCTGGGAGACGCGGCGCCGCCGCGACCTCGGCAACGACTGGGTGCGCTACCGGCTCACCGGACAGTCGGCGATCCGGGCCGTCGAGATCGACACCGGCTATCTGAAGGGCAACTCCGCCGGCTGGGCCGCCCTCTACGGGCAGGACCAGGAGACGGGCTCGGACGAGTGGTTCGAGATCCTGCCGCGCACCCGGCTCCAGCCGGACACGGTGCACCGCTTCCTCGTGGACGCGCCGACCGCGACCCACGTACGGATCGACATCTTCCCCGACGGCGGCATCGCCCGGCTGCGGCTGCACGGCTCGCTGACCGACACCGGCGCCAAGAACCTCGCCGAGCGCGCCGCCGAACTGTCTTGACCGCGCGGCCGCCGCGCGCCGTCCGCCACCCCCCGCCACCAGCAGAGACAGCATCAAAGATCACGGCAGAAACGGCAGCAATGAGATGACCGAACTGGATCTGGTGTTCCGCGCGCCCCGGGTGATCACCGCCGCCGGAGAGGTGTCCCGGTGCGTAGGCGTCGCCGACGGCAGGATCGTCGCCATCGAACCGCTGGACGCGGCCCTGGAAGGGGACCGTGTCGTCGAGCTCGACAGCGACGTGGTCCTCCTCCCGGGCCTGGTGGACTCCCACGTGCACGTCAACGAGCCGGGCCGCACGGAGTGGGAGGGGTTCGCCAGCGCGACCCGTGCCGCGGCCGCCGGTGGCATCACGACCATCATCGACATGCCCCTGAACAGCATCCCGCCGACGGTCGACGTCGACGCGCTGGCGGTCAAGCGCAAGGCCGCGGAAGAGACCTCCTGGGTCGACGTCGGCTTCTGGGGCGGTGCGGTGCCCGACAACCACGACGCACTGCGCGCACTGCACGACGCGGGGGTGTTCGGCTTCAAGTGCTTCCTGCTCCACTCCGGTGTGGACGAATTCCCCCCACTGGGCCCTGACCAGCTGGAGCGGGCGCTGCGCCAACTCGCCTCCTTCGGCGCCATGATGATCGTGCACGCCGAGGACGCCCACGCCATCGACCGGGCCGCCACGCCGCACGGGGAGAGCTACCGCGACTTCCTGCGCTCCCGGCCGCGCGGTGCGGAGAACCTCGCCATCGCGCAGGTGATCGAGCTGGCGCGCTGGACCGGCTGCCGCGTGCACATCCTCCATCTGTCCAGCTCCGACGCGCTGCCGATGATCAAGTCGGCGCGCAGCGAGGGTGTGCAGCTCAGCGTGGAGACCTGCCCGCACTACCTCTCCTTCACGGCGGAGGAGATCCCCGACGGGGCGACGCAGTTCAAGTGCTGTCCGCCGATACGGGAAGCCGGAAACCGCGAGCTGCTGTGGCAGGGGCTCGGCGACGGGGTCATCGACCAGGTGGTGTCCGACCACTCCCCCTGCACGGAGGAGCTGAAGCGGCTCGACATCGGCGACTTCGGCATCGCGTGGGGCGGTATCGCCTCGCTCCAGCTGGGCCTGCCCGCGGTGTGGACCGAGGCCCGCCGCCGCGGATACGCGCTGACCGACGTCGTGCGCTGGATGGCGGAGAACCCGGCCCGGCAGGCCGGGCTGATCCACAAGGGACAGATCGCACTGGGCAGCGCGGCGGACTTCTGCGTCTTCGCTCCGGACGAGGCGTTCGTCGTGGACGTGGCGAACCTCCACCACAAGAATCCCGTGTCCGCCTACGTCGGCCGCCCGCTGGCCGGGACGGTGCGCGGCACCTGGCTGAACGGCGAGCCGGTGGACATCGCGGACGCGCCGCGCGGACGGCTGCTGAGGCGAGGGATGGCCTGACGGACGCCCAGGGGGCGTCTCGCCCCCTGGGCGCGTTCCGCGCCTTTCGCCGAAGTCGGCGTCACCACATCCTCGCCACATACCGATAGCAATTTCCCGACCTACGGACACCGTAATGATGGGCGGCCGGTAATGAGTGCAGACATTCCTGTGGAGCCACTGCGGGTAACACCTTCCGAGCGGATCGCGGATACGATCGAAAGCGCTCCGGACGATCGCGGAGCCGACCCGGCGGCAGCGGCCAGCGGTGCGATGTCGCCGAGTCCCCGCCTGTACAACAAGGACCTGGCGCCCACTCAGGTGGAAGGCCGCCGCTGGCGGAGCTACAACGTCTTCACCCTCTGGGCCAACGACGTCCACAGCCTCGGCAACTACACTTTCGCCATCGGGTTGTTCGCCCTCGGGCTCGGCGCCTGGCAGATTCTGCTCGCGCTGGCGATCGGGGCGGCGCTGCTGTTCGGGATCCTCAATCTCGCCGGTTACATGGGGTACAAGACCGGGGTTCCGTTCCCGGTCATGAGCCGTATCAGTTTCGGCGTCCGCGGCGCCCAGATTCCGGCCCTCATCCGCGGGGTGGTCGCCATCGCGTGGTTCGGCATCCAGACGTATCTGGCGTCGCACGTGCTGAACGTCCTGCTGATCGCGCTCTACCATCCGTTCGCCGGGCTGGCCGAGCACTCCTTCCTGGGGCTCTCCGCGCTCGGCTGGCTGTCCTTCGGGGTGCTGTGGGTCGTACAGATCATCATCGTCACGTACGGCCTGGAGATGGTCCGGAAGTACGAGGCGTTCGCGGGCCCGGTCATTCTCGTCACCCTGTCCGCCCTCGCGATCTGGATGTTCGTCAGGGCGGGCGGCTCCATCGCCCTTTCGGCGCCCAATGAATTGACGGGCGGCCAGATGTGGCGGGAGATCTTCGCGGGTGCGTCCCTGTGGGTGTCCATCTACGGTACGTTCGCGCTGAATTTCTGTGATTTCACCCGGTCGTGTACCAGCAAGCGGGCGATCACGGTCGGCAATTTCTGCGGCATTCCGGTCAACATCATGCTGTTCGGTCTGATCAGCATCGTCATCTCCGGCGCCCAGTTCCAGATCAACGGAAAGACGGTCAACAGCCCCGCGGACATCGTGCGGGACCTGCCCAACACGCTGTTCCTGGCCCTGGCCTGCCTGTCGCTGATCATCCTCACCATCGCGGTGAACCTGATGGCCAACTTCGTGGCTCCCGCCTACGCGCTGGCCAATCTCTTCCCCAAGCACCTGAACTTCCGGCGGGCGGGCGTCGTCAGCGGCGTCATCGGCATCCTGATCCTGCCGTGGAACCTCTACAACAATCCGACCGTCGTCAACTACTTCCTCGGCGGCCTGGGCGCCCTGCTCGGCCCGCTGTTCGGAGTGGTGGCCGCGGACTACTGGCTGATCCGCAAGGGGCGCATCAACGTGCCCAAGCTCTACACCATGGACGCCTCCGCGCCGTACCACTACCGCCGGGGCTTCAACCCCCGCGCGATCGCGGCCTTCGCCCCCGCGGCCGTGCTGGCGGTCCTGCTCGCCCTGGTCCCGGCGTTCACCCCCGCCGCGCCGTTCGCGTGGTTCATCGGCGCGGGCACCGCCGCCGTCGCATACTTCGTCATATCCCCCCGTCATCACGTCCACGAGGACGTCCCGGGAGCCGAGATAGCCGTCCCCTGCGCGGACTGAGCCCACCCCCACCACCCGCGACGCCCGTCCGGAGGCACACCGCATGCGCATCCTCGTCGTCAACGTGAACACCACCGAGTCCATCACCGAGGCGATCGCCGCCCAGGCGAGAGGGGCGGCCTCGGCCGGCACCGAGATCGTCGGCCTGACGCCGCGCTTCGGGGCCGAGTCCGTGGAGGGGAACTTCGAGAGCTACCTCGCGGCGATCGCCGTGATGGACCGCGTCCGATCCTACCCGGAGCCGTTCGACGCCGTCATCCAGGCGGGGTACGGCGAACACGGCCGGGAGGGCCTCCAGGAACTCCTGGACGTACCGGTCGTCGACATCACCGAAGCGGCCGCCAGCACCGCGATGTTCCTCGGCCACCGCTATTCGGTCGTCACCACCCTGGACCGGACGCTCCCGCTGATCGAGGACCGGCTCATGCTGGCCGGACTGCACACCCGGTGCGCCTCGGTCCGGGCCAGCGACCTGGCCGTACTGGAGCTCGAAGAGGACCCGGAGGCCGCCGTCGAGGCGATCGTGAGCCAGGCCGAGCGCGCCGTGCGCGAGGACAAGGCCGAGGTGATCTGCCTGGGCTGCGGCGGCATGGCGGGCCTGGACCAGCGGATCAGGGAGCGCACCGGAGTCCCCGTCGTCGACGGCGTCAGCGCCGCCGTGGCCATCGCGGAGTCGCTGGTCAGGCTCGGCCTGTCCACCTCCAAGGTACGCACCTACGCACCGCCCCGCCCCAAGGCGGTCACCGGCTGGCCGTACGGGGCCTGACCCGGTCGCGGCGCGCCACGCGGCGCAACTTCTGCACCAACTGGTCACACGGCCTTCACCTCATCGCATTTTCCGTCTGCCCGGGTGGGGCTACACGCATGAAAGGAGCGGTCTCACAGAGGAGTTGTCGTGGTTTTCATCCCCTTCCTTCTTCCGCCCGGACTGATGTTCCTGATACTGGGCCTCGGTCGCTATGAGGAGTGGCTGCTCAAGCAGCCCGCGCCCGCAGGGCCGACGGCCCAGACCCGCAAGCGTCATCTGTCCCTCGTCCCGCACACCGGCCCACGGGCCCCGGCGGTCGGGAACGCTTCGGCGCCACGACGGGGCGCCGAAGCGGCCTGACGAGCCGAAACGATTCGCCAGCATCGCCACCCCGAGGTGACCTCGGGGGAAGTTGCCGGCGGGCGTCCACGATGGTCTGGCCGAGCGCCAGATCACTCGTGGACCCGACGCCGAGCTGATCAAGCATGTGATCCGCCGAGAGCGACCATCAGCTGAGATGATGGGCCGGATGACCTCCAACTCGGCCGCACAAAGACCTACTTGGTGGCCCGCCCGCCTGGAAACGGCCCGCCTGACACTGCGGCCGGTAGCGGCAGCGGACCTGCCGTCCATCGAGCGGCTGTGGCGCGACGAGCGGGTTCGCCGCTATCTCGGTGGCCCGGTGTCCGAGGACAAGATCGCACTCCGACGCCGCCATCTCCCCGGGATGCCCGGGGCCTTCGCCACCGAGGACCGCACGTCGGGGTCGTGCATCGGGCTGGTCACCGTCGAGCCGGACTCGCCCCGGGATGGCACCGAGGTCTCGTACACCTTCCTCCCGGAGTGGTGGGGGCACGGCCTGGCCCGGGAAGCGGTCGCCGCCGCGGTCGAGTGGGCTCGGGATCTGCCGGGCGGAAGCCGAGTGGTGGCGGTGACACAGAGCGCGAACGCGGGCTCCCGACACCTGCTTGAGGCGATCGGCTTGTCCGCGGACCATGAGACGGTCGAGTACGGCGAGCCGCAGACGGTCTATGTGGCAGGGCCACGTCGGGGAGCAGTGAGCGCCACGACGAGTGGCCTCGGCCCGTGACCGGATCCGCTCGTCACCGCGGATCAGCCCAGGTCTCGTGTCCGGTGAACGCGGTGATCAGGCTGTGCGGTGCCCGGTCGCCGAACATCAGGTCGTACAGCTCGGCGCCCTCGGTGGCGGCTTCGGTGCCGCGGGGGAACATGGCCTGCTCGTACTCGGAGAGGGCGGTCCCGGTGTCGTCGGGGTGGGCGGCGAGGGCCTGGGCGAGTTCGGCGGCGTCGTGCATGGCCAGGTTGGCGCCCTCGCCGTTCGGGGGTGCGAGGTGGGCGGCGTCGCCGAGCAGGGTGACTCCGGGAACGCGGTCCCATCGGTGTCCGATCGGCAGGCCGTGGAGGGGGCGCAGGAGCGGCGGGGTATCGCTTTCGGTGACCAGTGCTGTCAGTTCCGGTGCCCAGCCGTCGAACTCCGCCGCGATCCGGGCGGTGGCCGCGCGCTCATCCGTGAAGTCGATGGCGGCGAACCAGTCCTGCGGCTCGACGAGCGCCACATAGGTGTGCAGGGTTCCTCCGCTCTCGCGGTGCGCCTGAATTCCCCTGCCGGGCGCGAGCGCGAGGAGCGATCCGCCGCCCACCGCCTTCGCGGCGGCGGGGTGGCGGGTGTCGGCGTCGTACAGGTAGGTCTCGACGAACGACGTGCCGGTGTACGCGGGCGTGGCGGCGGAGAGCAGGGGGCGGACCCGGGACCATGCTCCGTCCGCGCCGACCAGCAGGTCAGTGGTGACAGAGGTGCCATCGGCGAACGTCACCTCTTGGCGGCCCCCGCCGAGCGCACGGGTACGGCTGACCTTGTGGCCCCAGCGGACCGTGCCGTCCGGGAGCGAGTCGAGCAGGATGCGGCGCAGTTCGCCGCGCTGCACCTCGGGGCGGCCGCCTGTGCCGTCGTCGGGCTGGTCGAGCAGGACGGTCCCGTTCCGGTCGAGGATCCGCATCGCCTGGCGGCCGTCCAGGACGAGGGTCTGGAACTCGTCCATCAGGTCCGCCGCCCGCAAGGCCAGTTGGCCGTTGTAGTCGTGGATGTCGAGCATGCCGCCCTGCGAACGCGCCGTCGGCGAGGGCTCCGCCTCGTAGACCGTGGACGGGATGCCGTGGACGTGGAGGACACGGGCGAGGGTCAGGCCGCCGAGTCCGGCGCCGATGATCGTGACCGAAGTGGTCATGGTGGGTCCTTCCTGGTCGCCGACCGCTGGGCGGCAGCGGTCGGGACGGTGCGGGGATGGTGGCCGGTGCCGTGATGGCTCCGTGCCGACCAGTCCCACCGTCCCGGCCGCCCCCGACAGATCGCCGATAGATCGCTGCTCATCGCCGACAGTCGGCCGACACCGTCACGGTGCCGCTTCCGCCGCCACCGGCTTGGGGATGAGGAAGGACGTCGCGAAGGCGGCGGCTATGAGTGCGGCTCCCGTGAGGACGCCCGCGCCGTAGCCGGTGGTGGACGTCTTGTCCGCGGGCTCGGCGGCGGTCTGCGCCGCGTAGATCAGGGCGAAGCTGAGGCCCGCGCCGAGGTTGAAGGCGCCCGCGTTCAGGCCGGGCAGGAAGCCGGGGTTCTCCTTCGGGGAGAGCACGATGCCGAGGCCGTTGAGGACGATGTTGCCGACGCCCGCGTAGGTGATGCCGATGAGGAGCGACGCCGCCAGCAGCAGCGGGCGGGAGTCGGCCCGCAGGGTGAGGAGCATCAGGGCGAGGGTGGCGGCGGAGCCGATGAGGCCGAGGCGCAGGATGCGGCCGTAGCCGTGGGTGGCGGCGAGGCGGCCGGCGATCGGGCCCATGGCCAGGCCCGCGAGCGCGTACGGGATGAGGGTCCACCAGGCGGACTGTTCGGCGGTCATGCCGAAACCCGCCTGTGCGTCCTGGGCGAAGGCGGGGATCAGGCCGTTCATGACGGCGAACACGCCGGTCATGGTGAGCACCGTGGTCAGCAGCAGCGCCCAGGTGGAGCGCTGCCTGAGGTGGTGGGTGGCGACCAGCGGGTGGCTGCCGCGGTCCTCGGTGCGCCAGAACAGGGCAAAGGCGACGGCGGTGACGACGAACAGGGCGCCGACGAGCGGCCAGTCGGCGTCGGCGAGCTTCCCGGCCTCGTTCAGGGCGATCAGGGCCGCTCCGACCGAGACGACCAGGAGGGCGACCCCGGCCCAGTCCATGCGGCCTTCGGTGTCCTCGGCCACGGACTCGGGGGTGAGGGTGGCGACCAGGAGGGTGGCGAGTGCGGCGACGGCGGCCATGGCCCAGAAGATGGCCTGGAAGCCGTGGTGGTCGGCGAGGTATCCGCCCGCGAGGGAGTCGACGCCCGCGACGCCTCCGTTGACGGCGGTGATGACGCCGAGGAGGGTGCCGTACTTCTTCGGCTCGTGGACCTCGTTGCGCAGCATGATCAGGCACAGCGGCACGGTGGGCCCGGACACGCCCTGGATGACGCGGCCCGCGAAGAGCACGGGGATGCTCTCGGCGAGAGCGGCCATCACGCAGCCGACGGCCATGAGGGCCAGCATTCCGGCCAGGACCCGGCGACGGCCGATGAGGTCGCCCAGGCGGGGCAGGAAGAGCGAGAAGAGGGCCGCCGAGGTGAAGAACGCGGTCTGGGTCAGCCCGACTTCGGCCGAGGTCGCGCCGAGCGAGTCCTGGATGCTCTTCAGGGCGGGGCTGAGCATGCTCGCGTTGAGCTGGAAGGCGAAGCAGCCCGTCAGCAGCGCGGTGACCAGGACCCAGATCCGGACGGGGCGCGGGCCGCCCGGTGTGGCGGTCCGGGCACCGGCCGCTTCGGTGGAGGGGCGGTTCATGCGCGTACGTCACCGATCCGTTCGAGAGCGTCCACGATCAGGTCCCAGAAGCGCTGGTGGTCGAGGGTGACCCCGACCTGGGTGCGGCAGTCGTCGGGGGCGGGTGCGCGGAGGTCGGTGACGGTCATCCCGAGGGTGAGGGTGCCGGTGAGTTCGATGTCCACCGGGGCCTTGCGGACCGTCATGACGGTGGGGTCGATGACGTACGCGACGGCGCACGGGTCGTGCACCGGCGGGTGCTCGAAGCCCTGTTCCTTGAGGTACATGGCGCCGAAGAAGTCCAGCAGCTCGTTGACGAAGACGGCGGGCGCGGTGCCGACGCGGGCGATGCGGTCGACGACCTCCGGGGTGGCGAGGGCCTGGTGGGTGAGGTCGAGGCCGACCATGGTGACCGGCCAGCCCTCGTTGAAGACGATGTGGGCGGCCTCGGGGTCGATCTTGATGTTGAACTCGGCGACGGGGCTCCAGTTGCCCGTGTGGTAGCCGCCGCCCATCAGGACGACCTCGCGCACGCGCTCGGCGATGCGCGGCTCCTTGCGCACAGCCAGGGCGATGTTGGTCAGCCCCGCGGTGGGGACGATGGTGATCTCGCCGGGCTCGTGGGCCATCACGGTGTCGATGATGAGGTCGACGGCGTGGCGGGGGTCCAGGGACAGCGTGGGCTCGGGCATCGCCGGGCCGTCGATGCCGCTCTCGCCGTGGATGTCGGCGGCCGTCTCGACGGTACGCACCAGGGGGCGGGGGCAGCCCGCGGCGAAGGGGACGCCGGTGATGTTCGCGATGCGGGCGACCGAGAGGGCGTTGCGGGTGACCTTCTCCAGGGTCTGATTGCCGACGACGGTGGTGACGGCGACCAGTTCGACGCCGGGATTGCCGTGCGCCAGCAGCATGGCGATCGCGTCGTCGTGCCCGGGGTCGCAGTCGAGGATGATCTTTCTCATCGGGTTCTCTCTGGAATCGTGCTGAGTGTCGAGGTCCGCAGTCGAACGCTCGGCCGCCTGACGGAGGACACCGTAACGCGGTGAGGCCCGCCGCTCCTCACGCGTCACCTGGGGCGATGCCCGCCGGACGGGGCCGGAGGCCGTTGCCCTCAGTCGGCCTTTCGCCAGCGGGCGCGCAGGCTGAAGGCGGCGCTCTTCGGGCGGCGCTCGCGCGTGAAGACGCCCTTCTTGTTGCCGTCGACGCGGAAGACGCCGGGGGCGGTGGCGAAGTCGGCGAAGTGCCAGATCTGCTCTCCCACCACGGCGTCGACCCGGTCGAACACCCGGTGGTACACGTCGAGCAGCTCCGTCTGGTACTCCTCGGTCCACGGGCTGGGCACGGCGCTGTGCAGGCCGGGGTAGGTGTCGGCGCCGTACTCGGTGATGACGATGGGTTTGTCGTGCCGCTCCGACCACTGCCGCAGTTCGGCCTCCAGCTCGGTCTCGGCCGCCACCAGGTCGTCGGGGCCGAAGTACCAGCCGTAGTAGCGGTTGAGGAGTACGACGTCGAACAGGTCGGTGACCGTGCACTGGTCCGGTGAGCCCATCAGCGCGTTGACATAGGCGACGGGCCGGGTCGGGTCGAGGCGCCGGGTTTCGGCCGCCAGCGGGGCGAAGTAGTCGCGGGCCTCGGGCTGGACGTTGTCGGGTTCGTTGGCGATGGACCACAGGACGACGCTGGGGTGGTTCTTGTCGCGCGCCACGAGCTCCCGGATCGCCTCCAGATGGGTGCGCCGGGCGCGTTCGCCGATGGTATCGGAGGAGAACGTGGTCACCTTGCCGGACTTGAAGACGCCTCCGCCGATGTTGAGGTTGAGGCCGACCGCCGCGGTCTCGTCGATCACGACCACACCGTGGCGGTCGGCGTAGTCGAGGACCTCTTCCGCGTAGGGGTAGTGCGAGGTCCGGAACGAGTTCGCGCCCGTCCACTCCAGCAGCGCGAAGTCGTGCACCATCAGCACGTCGTCATGGCCCCGGCCGCGCACCGCGGCGTCCTCGTGCTTGCCGAATCCCTTGAAGTAGAAGGGGCTTCCGTTGATCAGGAACTGCCTGCCCCGCACCTCCACGGTGCGCACGCCGACCGGCTGGCGGTAGTCGTCGACGACGTCGCCCGCGGCGTCCACCAGGGTGGCCCCGAGTTCGTAGAGGTAGCCGTCGCCGGGCGCCCAGGGGTGTACGTCGGGCACGCGCAGGGTGCCGACCGCGCCGGTGGCGGTGGCCACCTCGGCGCCGGAGGCGTCGCGCAACGCCACCCGGACCGCGTGCGCCTCCCCGGTGCCGTCCACCCGGTAGTCGACCACACCGGTCGTGCCCTCGAAGCTCGTGGCCACGGTGATGTCGCTGATGTGCGTACGGGGTGTGGTGTACAGCCAGACGGGCCGGTGCAGGCCCGCGTAGTTGAAGAAGTCGTGGAAGTACCGCTGGGTCCGGCGGCCGTCGGGCCGTTCCTCGACGCGGCCCGGCGGTATCGACTCCCACGTCAGTTCGTTGTTGACCACGACGGTGACACGGTGCTCGGCCCCCGGCCGCAGGTGTGCGGTGACATCGGCCTCGAACGGGGTGTAGCCGCCTTCGTGTGCGACGACCTCGGTGTCGTCGACCCAGGCGGTGGCGCGATGGGTGGCCGCGTCGAACCGCAGGACGGCCCGCTCCCCCGCCCACCGGGACGGCACCCATACGCTCGTCTGGTACCACGCGTCGCCCACATGGTCGCGGACGGCCGCGTCGGGAAAGATGTCGTTGTAGCTGGCCGGTACCGGCACGTCCACGGCCGCCGCGAGCGGCGAGCGCCACCAGCCTTCGGCGCGGCCGGTTCCCTCCGGGTCGAGCCGGAGCCTCCACAGGCCGCCGAGTGAGCGGCGTTCGCGGGTGGGACCGTCCTGCGGACGAAGCATCGTTGGTTTCTCCTGTTCTGCGCACGCGTGGTCGCGTGGTGTCCGTTACTTGATGCCGGTGTTGGCGATGCCCTGGACGAAATGTTTCTGGAGGGCGAGGAAGAGCAGCACGATCGGGGTGACGACGGTGACCGCACCGGCGAGCAGCAGGCCGTAGTTGGTGCTGTTGGCACCCACGGAGAACAGCGCCAGCGCGACGGGCAGGGTGTAGTGCTCCTCGGTCTGCGCGATCACGAGCGGCCACAGGAAGTTGTTCCACTGCGCGAGGAACGTCAGGATCGCCAGGGTCGCGAGCGACGGTCGGCAGAGCGGGAGTATCACCCTGAGGAACGTCCGGACCTCACCGGCGCCGTCGAGGCGGGCCGCCTCGACGAGGGAATCCGGGATGTCCCGGATGAACTGCCGCATGAGGAACACGCCGAGCGGCGTCACGAGGAAGGGCAGGATCAACCCGAGGTAGGAGTTGCTCAGGCCCATGTTGCTGACCAGGACGAAGAGCGGCACGAAGGTGGTGACGCCCGGGATGATCAGCATGGTGAGCACGAGGCCGAACAGAACGCGTTTCCCGGCGAATTCGATTTTCGCGAACGCGTACCCCGCCATCGAGCAGAACAGCAGATTCCCCGCGACGCAGGCTACGGCGACCAGCACGCTGTTGAAGAAGTACAGCCCGAAGTTCTGCTTGGAAAGCAGCTGGTCGAAGTTGACGAGCGTCGGCGCGTCGGGGAGCCAGGAACTCGGATGCGCGACGATTTCACCCGTCGGCTTGACCGACCCGAGGAACATCCAGGCGAAGGGGGCCAGCGTCGCGAAGAGGCCCAGGATCAGGGCGCCGTAGAGCACCATACGGGACATCGGAATACGCATGTCAGGCCTTCGCTCGGAAGATGCGGAATTGAACGAGGCTGAGCAGCGCGATCGCGGTCACCAGTACGTACGAGGCGGCGGAGGCCAGGCCGTAATTCCCGAAGCCGAACTGCTGGTACGCGTAGTAGCTGATCGAGGTCGTGCTGTCCAGCGGGCCGCCGCTCGTCATCACGAACGGTTCCTCGAAGAACTGGAGGTAGCTGACGCTCAGTAGCACGGCGACGATCAACGTGGTCGGCCTGAGCAGCGGCAGGGTGATGCTGCGGAAGGCGCGCCACCGGGTGGCGCCGTCGATGCGTGCCGCCTCGTGCAGTTCGGCGGGGATCGCCTGGAGACCCGCGAGGAAGATCACCATGGGGATGCCGAAGTGGCGCCACACGGCCATCAGGATGAGCGCGGGCATCGACCAGTGCGGGTCGTTCAGCCAGTCGGGGCCATGGATTCCTATCACGGCGAGAAGGGAATTGATCATCCCGTCCGGCTTGTAGAGATATCGCCACACCACCGCGATGGCCACGATGCTCGTCACCACGGGGGCGAAATACGCGACCCGGAAGAGCGCCTTCGCGCGCTGGATCCCCGAGTTGAGCGCGACGGCGAGGGCCAGGGCGATCACCATCGTCAGGGGGATTCCCACGGCGACGAAATAGAGGGTATTGAGGACCGCGCGGCGGAACGTGGGATCCGAGAACAGGGCGCTGTAGTTGTCGAGACCCACGAAGTTGACGAGGAAGGGCGTCCGCACGTCCCGGCTGGTGATGTCGGTGACGCTCATCGACAGGGAGGAGACGACGGGCCAGACGCCGAAGGTGGCGAACAGCGCGATGAACGGCGCGCAGAAGCCCCATGCGATCGCGGTGCGTCGGAGCGTGGAGGCGGTCATCGCTGGCTTCCGGTTCCGATCGTCGCGGCCTTGGCCTGGATCCGTTCCAGGACCGCCTTCGGTGAGGAGATGCCCTTGGCGACCTTTTCGATCTCGTCGTCCAGGACCGCGGTGACCTGCTTCCACCTGGTGGTCACCGGCCCCGGCTGGGCGGTCCCCAGCTGCGTCCGGAAGACGCCCAGGGCGGTGTCGGTCGCGAGCCTTCCCTCGTTCCAGGCCGACTGCACGGCGGGAAGGTCGCCGGACAGCTCATGCCATGTCTGCTGGTTGTCGGGCCGGGCCGTCCAGCGGATGAACTTCCAGGCGCCTTCACGGTTCTTGGCGCCCTTGAACACCGCCCAGTGCCCGCCGCCGATGTAGCTGGCATTGGACTTCGGTCCCGACGGGAGCGGCGCGATGCCCACCTTGTCGTCGACGAACGACGCGCCACCGGCGGACTTCAGCAGACCCTGCTCCCACGGCCCGGAGATGAGTGCGGCGGTGGTCCCGGCGACGAACTCCGGCTCGATCTCTCCGAGGCTCACCGGGCCGTTCCGGCTCACGGTCTTCGAGGTGAAGAACGACCGGTAGAGCTCCAGCCCCTTGAGCGCTTCGGGGGTGTCGAAGGTGAACGCGGTGTTGTCCTCGTTGGTCAGCCGGGCCCCGGCCTGCCACATGAAGGGCAGCACGCTCTGCCAGCTCTGCGCCGCCCCGGTGGGCAGCGAAAGGCCCCATCTCGCGCCTTCCTTCTGGAGGGCCTTGAGGAAGGGGCGGTACTCGTCCCAGGTCTTCGGCGCGGACACCCCCGCGGCCCGCGCCAGGTCCTTGCGGTAGAAGAGGGAGCGGGTCTCCACGTACCAGGGGACGCCGTACGTGGCCCCTTCGAAGGCGCTGCTGCGGGCGGCGCCGGGATAGAAGGCCGAGGCGTCGACGAGCTTCCGCGGGACCTGCTCCAGCCCGCCCGTGGTCGCGAACGTCGCGAGGTCGGACGCGCCCACCAAGGTGGCGTCAGGGGTGTCACCGGACGCGATCGCCGTCTCGACCTTCTTGCCGTAGTCCTGCCACGGCACGGCCGTGACCTTCACCTTCGCCTCAGGATTCGCCTTCTCGAACCGGGCGGCCAGCTTGGGCAGCAGTTCGCCCTCCGTGCCCATGGCCCACACGGTGATGTCGCCGGTCGCCGGTGAGTTGTCGACGGGGGCACCCGCGGACCCCGGCCCCCGCGCGGTGCCGGGCCGGCCGCAGCCGGTCGCGAGCAGCGCGGCGGCCAATCCGACGATGAGCGTCTTCGCGGCCTGTGATCTGAACATCCTTGCCCATTCCTCTCCACCCGAGGGACGCGTGAGCGGCCCTTTCGCACGTCGTGGTGTAGGTGAGCGAGACCGTACAGCGAAACCCGAACAGGTGCCATACTTTCGACAGGGAGACGTTCGATCCCCACGCCATAGGGTTGGTGCCATGACCGAAGAGATCCGCCCCGTCGCCCGGCGGGGCCCCTACGCCAAGAGCGCGCGGCGCCGAGCCGAGATCATCAGCTCCGCCACGTCCGTCTTCTCGGCGCGCGGCTACCGGGGCGGGTCCCTGCGGGAGATCGCGAAGCAACTCGATCTCAGCCTGACCAGCGTCGTGCACCACTTCCCCAGCAAGAGCGCGCTCCTGGTGGCCGTCCTGGAGAACGCCGACCACGCGAGCGGCGACTCCTTCGACTCGGACAGCCGGGAGAAGGGCGTGGCGTACGCCGTCCTCCAGTACGTTCGCCGCAACCTCGACCGGCACGAGATGCTGCGGCTGCTCGCCCTCATGGCGGCGGAGTCCTCAGCGCCGGACCATCCCGCGCACCAGTGGTTCCGCGACAGGTACGAGAAGGTCGTCGCGGCCGTCGCGATCGCCATCCGGCGGGACCAGGACGCGGGCCGCATCTCCAACAGCAGGGATCACCACGAGATCGCGGAGTCCCTGGTCGCTCTGTGGGACGGGCTCCAACTCCAGTGGCTCATAGACCCCCGACGCGACCTCGCGGCCAGGATGACCGCCTCGCTGGAGGATCTGCTGGGTCAGCCGACGATCACAGCGTGAGCACGGCCAGGCCGCGGAAGTATCTTGGCGTGCATGCAGTCATACACGATCGGCCAGGCCGCACGGTTGCTCGGCGTGAGTCCGGACACCGCTCGGCGCTGGGCGGACGCGGGCCGGGTGGCCACCCATCGCGACGAGGGCGGGCGGCGGCTCATCGAGGGGAAGGACCTGGCCGCGTTCTCCGTGGAGCTGGCCAAGAGCGGGGGCGGTGAGGAGGACGTCTCCCGCACCTCGGTCCGCAACGCCTTCCCCGGCATCGTGACGGCCATCAAGCTCGGCGATGTCGCCGCCCAGGTGGAGATCCAGGCCGGGCCGCACCGGCTGGTGTCCCTGCTCACGCGCGAGGCCGTGGAGGAGCTGGGGCTGGCGGTCGGTGTGGAGGCCACCGCCCGGGTGAAGTCGACGAACGTGCACATCGACCGCGGCTGAGCACGGCGGTGGCCTCGGCGGCCTCGGCAGGGGGATCGCGCGGGTCAGCCGAGGCTGAGAAGTGCCTCGTAGAAGCCGCCGAACCCCCGCTCGCGGTCGACGAGATGGACCTCCAGGATCCAGTGGCAGCGGCGTCCGGCCTTGTCGGTGCGGCGCATCGGGGTGTGATTGGCGGGCGTGATGTACGACTCCAGGTCCGCGCCGTCGATCATCTCGTGCGGGAACTCGCCGACCAGGTGACCGGCGTGCCAGCCGCCCAGCTCCCACCCGGCTTCCGCGGCCACGCGGGCGACCTCGGCGTGCAGCCGGTCCCCGGTGATGTCCGGGTCGGCGTCGAAGAAGCGCCTCCCCGCGGCGAAGACCTTCGGCAGGTCGTCGCGCAGCCGGTGCTTGACCGGGTCGTCCCCGAACACGAAGGTCCGGCCGAAGTCGGCCTCGTACTCCTCGAAGATCGGCCCGAAGTCGGCGAACACGATGTCGTCCGCACCGATCACCCGGTCCGGCGGATTCTCCCGGTAGGGCAGGAGCGTGTTCTGCCCGGATCGCACGACCCGCTTGTGCCAGTGCCGGACCGTGCCGAACAGCTCGTTCGCCAGGTCCCGGATCCGGTCGCTGACCGCCCGCTCCCCCTCGCCCGGCGCCACCAGGCCGCGCTCCTCGATCTCCGCGAAGAGCCGCTCGGCCTTCGCCTGCGCCTCCAACAGGCGCGCCGCGCGTGTGGGTTCGTCATGTGCATCCGCATGTGCATCCGCCATGCGGTCGAACGTAACACCTAGATCATTCAGGTCCACGCGGTGTAGCCGCCGTCCACCCGGATCGCGTCGATGCCGCTGATGTGCCGGGCGCCGCAGCGGTCCTGGGGCAGGACGAGCTGGGGGCCCGCGCGGTCGAGCGTGGTGTCGTCGATGGTGACCGCGAGCAGGACGGGGGCCCGGCCGAAGTCCGGGTCGATCTCGGCCCAGGACAGCATCGTGTGGTGGCCGTCAGCGCCGCGCACGGCGATCAGGAAGCGCAGCCGGTCCTTGCGCTTGGCCGGGTCGAAGACGGGTCCCGCGGAGAGCAGGACGTCGTGCAGGAGCGGTCCGGTGAACAGATGACGCCGGATGCCGCTGGTGGCGCACTCGAAACTGACCCGCACCTCGTGCTGGGGCCAGGCGAGCAGCTCGGACACTGTCATCCGGACCGGGCGGGACAGATCGCCGGTGAGGACGAGTTCCGCCACCGGGCCGACGGCCGTACCGGCAGCGGCGAGGATCTGGCTCACGGGCTACCACCTCCTGGACGACCCGTACCCGAACGCCCACCCCGCGCAAACGCACATGCCAAGCTCTTGGCCCGAAGATCCAGCTCATGCGAAGGTACGGCATGGTATGCCCTGGCATCTGCGACAGTATGATCAACGCGGTCGCCGAGAGACCGTAAATGTGTCCGTCAGGACCAGAGGGAGTGGACCCGTGAAGACCCGTTCCGCGCACCGGACCCGCCGGACCCTGCGAGTGGCAGCCGCGGGCGCCGCCGCTCTGCTGGCCCTGAGCGCCTGCTCGTCGTCCGACGACTCCTCGTCGAAGAAGTCGGACTCGTCCGGTTCCGCCTCGGACAAGGTGTCCGGCACGGTGACCGTCTTCGCGGCCGCGTCGCTGAAGGAGAGCTTCACCGAGCTGAAGCAGACCTTCGAGAAGCAGCACCCGGGCGCGAAGGTGAATTTCAGCTTCGGGGGCAGCGACGCCCTCGCCGCGAGCATCACCGGCGGCGCCCCGGCCGATGTGTTCGCCGCCGCCAGCCCCAAGACGATGAAGATCGTCACGGACAAGGGCGACGCGTCCGGCGAGCCCGCCACCTTCGTGCGCAACCAGCTGGAGATCGCCACCCTGCCGGGCAATCCCGACAAGGTCTCCTCCCTCAAGGACCTCACCAAGTCCGGGCTGAAGGTGGTGCTGTGCGACAAGACGGTCCCGTGCGGCTCCGCCGCCCAGAAGGCCCTCGACGCCAGCAAGCTCAAGCTCACTCCGGTCTCCTACGAGCAGGACGTCAAGAGCGCCCTGAACAAGGTCCAGCTCAAGGAGGCCGACGCGGCCGTCGTCTACAAGACCGATGTGAAGGCGGCGGGTGACAAGGTGGAGGGCGTGGAATTCCCCGAGTCCCAGAAGGCCATCAACGACTACCCGATCGCCCAGCTGAAGAACGCCCCCAACGCCGCAGCGGCCAAGGCGTTCATCGCGCTGGTGCGGTCCCCCGAGGGCCAGAAGGTCCTCGGCAAGGCCGGGTTCCTCAAGCCGTGACGTCGCAGGACAAGGCAAGGACCGTGGAGAGTCTTGAGGGTGCTCCGCGGCGCGGCCGCGTTCGTGGGCGCGGCCGCGTCCGCCGGGGTGCCCCGCTGCCGCTCCTGGTGCCCGCGCTGATCGGCCTGGCGTTCCTGTTCGTCCCACTCGTCGCCCTCCTCGTAAGGGCCCCCTGGCGCAGCCTCCCCGACCTGCTGACCAGCGCCGAGGTCTGGCAGGCGCTCCGGCTCTCCCTGGTCTGCGCCACGGCCGCGACCGCGGTGAGCCTGGTCATCGGTGTGCCGCTCGCCTGGCTGCTGGCCCGGGTCGAGTTCCCCGGGCGCGGCCTGGTGCGGGCCCTGGTGACGCTGCCGCTCGTCCTGCCGCCGGTGGTGGGCGGCGTGGCCCTGCTGATGGCGCTCGGCCGCAACGGGATCGTCGGGCAGTGGCTGGACTCCTGGTTCGGCATCACGCTGCCGTTCACCACCACGGGCGTCGTGGTGGCCGAGGCGTTCGTGGCGATGCCGTTCCTGGTCATCAGCGTCGAGGGCACTCTGCGCGCCGCCGACCCCCGCTACGAGGAGGCCGCCACCACCCTGGGCGCCTCCCGCTTCACCGCCTTCCGCCGGGTCACGCTCCCGCTCATCGCCCCCGGGATCGCGGCGGGCGCCGTGCTCGCCTGGGCGCGGGCGCTGGGCGAGTTCGGCGCGACGATCACGTTCGCGGGCAACTTTCCGGGACGTACCCAGACCATGCCGCTCGCCGTCTACCTCGCCCTCCAGAACGACCCGGACGCGGCCATCGCCCTCAGTCTGGTCCTGCTGGCCGTGTCCATCGCGGTCCTGGCCGGGCTCCGTGACCGCTGGATGACCACCTCATGAGTGACACCGAGAAGAAGACGACGACGCCCACTCCGCATGCCGCTGGCCCGAGTGGCGCGGGGCTCGACGCCCGGCTCGTGGTCGAGCGCGGGGCGTTCCGCCTCGACGTGGCCCTGACCGCCGCGCCCGGTGACGTCGTCGCGCTCCTCGGTCCCAACGGCGCGGGGAAGACCACGGCGCTGCGCGCGCTCGCCGGACTCGTCCCGCTCAGCGGCGGCCACCTCCGGCTCGACGGCGCGCTGCTGGACCACACGCCCCCGGAGTCCCGCCCGGTCGGCGTGGTCTTCCAGGACTATCTGCTCTTCCCCCACCTCTCCGCGCTCGACAACGTGGCCTTCGGGCCCCGCTGCCACGGCGCCTCCAAGGCGGAGGCCCGCGCCCAGGCCGCCGAGTGGCTGGACCACATGGGCCTCGCCGACCGCGCCGGGGCCAAACCGCGCCACCTCTCCGGCGGCCAGGCCCAGCGCGTCGCCCTCGCCCGCGCCCTGGCCACCCACCCCCGGCTGCTGCTCCTCGACGAACCCCTCGCCGCCCTCGACGCCCGCACCCGGCTCGACGTCCGCGCCCGGCTCCGCCGCCACCTGGCCGAGTTCGAGGCGGTCGCCGTGCTGGTCACCCACGACCCGCTGGACGCCATGGTGCTGGCCGACCACCTGGTCGTCATCGAGGACGGCCGCATCGTCCAGGAGGGCGCCCCGCCCGACATCGCCCGCCGCCCGCGTACGGACTACATCGCCCATCTGGTCGGCCTCAACCTCTACCGGGGAGCGGCCGAAGGCCACACGGTGCGCATCGACGGAGGGCCCGGAATCACGACCGCGGAGGAGCTGACGGGCCCGGTCTTCGTCGCGTTCCCGCCGAGCGCGGTGACCCTGCACCGCGACCGCCCCACCGGCTCCAGCGCCCGCAACCTCTGGCGCTGCGAGGTCACCGGTCTGGAGACCAACGGCGACCAGGTCCGCGCCGACCTCAGCGGTGAGCTGCGCCTCGCCGCTGACCTCACCACGGTCGCCGCGGCCGAACTCGGACTCCAGCCGGGGGCCACGGTATGGGCGACGGTCAAGGCGACGCAGACGCACGCGTACCCCGCCTGACCACCCGTCACGGTGCGGCGTCGAGATCCACTTCGAGGTTGTCGGTCTCGGTCCAGAATCCCGCGTCCGCTTCGTGCAGCCGGGACGCGGCGTGCTTCAGGTGGAGGAGCGCCGCGTCGCGTGCGGCCTCGGCGTCGCGGGCCTCGACGGCGGCCAGTATGGAGTGGTGCTCCTGCCGGACGGCTTCGAGGAAGTCGCTGCTGCGCGCCTCGTTCGCGCGCGTGACCCGGATTCCGCTGCGCAGCACCTCGCCGAGGTAGCGCACCGTCGAGACCATCACCGCGTTCCCGGTCGATTCGGCGATGGACCGGTGGAAGGCGAGATCCTCCTCCACACCGTCGCCACCGGCCGCGACCGCGGTGTCGATGGCCTCCAGCGCCTGACGCATCCGGGTGAGGTCGGCCGCGGTGGCGCGGGTGGCCGCGAGGTACGCCGCCTCGCCCTCGATGGGGCGGCGCACCTCCACGATCAGCCGCACCTTGGACTCCGTGTCCTGGGCGGTCTCGGCCTCGAGGTCGAGCGGCCGTATGCGCCGGGGCATGACGAACACGCCGCGCCCCTGGCGCGGCTCGACCAGGCCCGCGCTGCGCAGCCGGGAGACGGCCTCGCGCACGACGGTGCGGCTGACGCCGAGCTGCTTGACCAGCTCCACCTCGGTCGGCAGCTTGTCGCCCTCGGCCAGCCGCCCGGACTCGATCTCCTCCGAGAGCATGGCGGCGACCCGGTCCGCGAGCCGTAGGGGACCGCTCACCTTGGAAAACATGGTCTTCAGTCTATCGGCACGGGCGGCTCCGGCCGCCTGGATGCGCCGGGCACGACCGCGTCGGCGTGATCGGCGGCGTACTGACGCACCACCGACGCGAAGTCCGGGTCGGGCTCCAGACCGAGCGCGGCGGCGCGCGCGTTGTCGAAGGCGGCGGGCCACGAGCCCACGATGGCCTCGACACCGGGATCGGGCGCGATCGTCACCAGGTCGGCGACGGCGTCCCCGGCCACCCGGCGCAGCGTGGTCAGCATGTCGGCGACCGAGACCGTGAGCGCCGGAAGGTTGACCGGCACCCCGCCGTCGAGCCGCCCAGGACCGGCGCCGCGCTCGGCCTCCGCGACGCGCAGGATTCCTTCGACGGCGCGCCGTGGCGAGGCCAGGGCCACCCTCAGCTCGGGGCGGACCGGGCAGGTCGCCGGGAGGCCCGCGAGCGGTTCCCGGATGATGCCGGACAGGAAGCCGGAGGCGGCCGCGTTCGGCTTGCCCGGCCGTACGGACACGGTCATCAGGCGGGCGACGCGTCCGTCGACGAATCCGCGGCGCGTGTACTCGGCGATCAGCTGCTCGCAGACGAGTTTCTGCACCCCGTAGCTCGACCGTGGCGTGGGCAGGGTCGCCTCGCTGACCACCGGGGGCAGCGGCAGGGCGGGGTCGGAACCGTAGACGGCGACGCTGCTGGAGAACAGCACCAGCGGCGTCGGGCCGCCCGCGGCCGACTGGGCCCTGGCGGCTTCGAGCAGTGCCCGGGTCGTGTCCACGTTGGCGCTCATGCCGAGATCGAAGTCGGCCTCGCATTCGGCCGACACCGCGGAGGCGAGGTGGATCAGCACATCGACCGGCCGCGCGAAGATCTCATCGAGCCGGTCGGTCAGGTCGCCCCGCACGATGTCCACGAGGGGGTCGGCGGTTGGGAAACCGGATGGCACGACGCGGTCGGCGAGCACCAGCCGTTCGATCGGTACGCCCCGGAACGTCCGCGTCGTGAGCAGGGCGTCCGCGACCTGTCGTCCCAGAAAGCCGAAGCCACCCGTGATGACGATCCTCATGCGTTTCCTCCTCGGTAGTGGTCGAGCCAGCCGAGCCCGTCGCTCGTACCGGCCGCGGGGATGTACTCACAGCCGATCCACCCGTCGAAGCCCAGTCCGTCGACGACGCCGAAGAGGTGGCGGATATCGAGCTCACCCCGGTCGGGCTCATGGCGGTCGGGCACGCCCGCGATCTGGAGATGGCCGACCCGGCCGGTCGGCAGGTCGCGGCGCAGGGTCGTGGTGAGGTCGCCTTCGACGATCTGGCAGTGGTAGAGGTCGAGCTGCACCTTGAGGTTCGCGGCCGCCACGTCCCGTACCGCGGCGTGCGCTTCGGCCTGGCGGTTCAGGAAGTAGCCGGGCATGTCGCGTCCGTTGATCGGCTCGATCAGGATGTCGACACCGGCCGCGGCGGCCCGTTCCGCGGCCCAGGCGAGGTTGGCCAGATAGGTTTCGCGGTGCCCGGCCGGATCGGTCGGCCCCACCAGCCCGGCCATCACATGCACCCGGGGGCAGCCAAGTTCCGCGGCGTACTCCAGGGCCCGGTCGATCCCGGAGCGCGTCTCCGCCTCGCGTCCCGGCAGCGCCGCGGTCCCGCGCTCCCCGGCATCCCACGCACCGGGCGGTGCGTTGAAGAGCACCTGCCGCAGGCCGTGGTCGTCCAGGCGGCGGCGCAGCGCGGTGGCGTCGTACGCGTAGGGGAAGAGGTATTCGACGGCCTCGAAGCCGTCCGCCGACGCGGCGGCGAAGCGGTCGAGGAAGTCGTGTTCGGGGTACATCATGGACAGGTTCGCGGCGAACCTCGGCATGCTGGCTCCTGTGTACGGGCCGGGTCCTTCCCGGTCAGCGGTTGACGACCTGCCTCTTGGTGGTGAGCACCGCGGCGGCGCCCACGACGAGGCTGAGTGCCAGGACGTACATGGGGATCGACGCCGAGCCGGTGGCGTCCTTGAGCGATCCGATCATGTACGGACTCACGAATCCGGCGAGGTTGCCCACCGAGTTGATCATGGCGAGCCCGGCCGCGGCCGCGGTGCCGCCGAGGAACGCGGTGGGCAGCGACCAGAACAGCGGAGCGCAGGTCAGCACCCCGGCCGCGGCGACGGACAGCGCGATGAGGGACAGCGCGGTCGATCCGCTCCAGACGGCGGCCAGCGAGAACCCGACCGAGCCCATGAGGCTCGGGACGACCAGGTGCCAGCGGCGCTCGCGCCGCTTGTCCGCCGACCGCCCGAACAGGTTCATCGCGACGAGCGCGGCCAGGTACGGCACGGCGCTGAGCACCCCGATCGCGAGGTTGTCCTCGATGCCGGTGGACTCGACGAACGAGGGCATCCAGAAGGTCAGGGCGTACTGGCCCATGACGAAGCAGAAGTAGATGAGGCACATCAGCCACACCTTGGGCTCGCGGAAGGCGTCCCACACACGGCCGTGCACGCTCCGGTGCGCGGTGTCGTCGGCTACCGCCCGCTCCACGACGGCCTTCTCCTCATCGGTGAGCCACTTCGCGCTCCGTACGTCGTCGTCGAGGTAGAACAGCGTGACCACGCCGACGGCGAGTGCGGGAAGCGCCTCCAGCAGGAACATCCACTGCCAGCCCTGCCAGCCGCCCACCCCCTGGAACCGGTCCATGATCCAGCCCGAGAGCGGATTGCCGAAGATGCCCGCCACCGGGATGGCCGACATGAACATCGCGATCACCCGGGCCCGGCGGTACGAGGGGAACCAGTAGGTGCAGTAGAGGATCACCCCCGGATAGAACCCCGCCTCGGCGGCGCCGAGCAGAAACCTGAGCACATAGAACGTCGCCTCATCGGTGACGAACACGAACGCCGCCGAGACCAGACCCCAGCTGATCATGATGCGGGCGATCCACTTGCGGGCCCCGACGCGTTGCAGCATCAGGTTCGACGGCACCTCCAGGAGGAAGTAGCCGATGAAGAACAGACCGGCCCCGAGGCCGTACGCCGCCTCGCTGAACCCGAGGTCGTCGGACATCTGGAGCTTCGCGAAACCGACGTTGACCCGGTCCAGGTAGGAGACGACGTAACAGAGGATGAGAAAGGGGACGATGCGCCGTACGACCTTGCGGAAGACGGCGTTCTCACGGACGAGGCCGGGGGACTCGGCCGCCGCTGTGGGATGGGACATGATGAATCCTTAACGCGGCTCAGGGGATTCTCTGCGGGGCTCGGTGGGGACGGCCGGGTCACCACGCGGCGCCGAAGGCGGACCTCAGCTCCTCGATGGCGTCGGCGGTGAGCGGTTCGGGCCGGCGATCGGTCAGGAGCCAGAGGCGTGCCGTCTCCTCCAGCTCTTCGAGGACGGCGAGGGCGGCGGCCGCGTCGGGGCCCCAGACCACGGGGCCCAACCGGTCGAGCAGCACGGCCCGGATCGGGGTGCGCCGCGCCGCGTGGTCGGTGATCCGGGCGGTCACCAGATCGGCCACGCGCGGATCGCCGGGCCGGTGGTACGGGATGAGCGGCACGTGCCCGACCTTCATCACGAAGTACGGCGTGAGGGGCGGGAGTACGTCGTCCTGGCTCCACACCCCGGCCAGGGTGAGCGCGACCAGGTGGGTGGAGTGGGTGTGGATGACGAATCGGGCCGTGGGGTCGGCGTCGTAGATGCGCCGGTGGAGCGTCAGGGTCTTGCTCGCGCGGTCGCCCGTGCGCTGCTCGCCCCGGGCGTCGACCAGCGCGAGGCGGTCGCGCTCCAGGAAGCCCAGGGCGGCGTCGGTGGGCGTGATCAGATGGCCTTCGCCCACCTTGGCGCTGATGTTCCCGGCGCTGGCGTGGACGTAGCCCCGGTCGAACAGGCTCGTGCCCACCCGGACGATCTCGTCGCGTGCCTCGTCCACGGCGGTGTCGCGGAGCTCGGTCATCGGGCCTCCCGGTCCAGCAGGGCGAATGAGTCGGTGAAGAAGCCGGGGCCACCGAAGTTGCCGGACTTCAGGGCGATGTGGAGCGTGTCCCCGCCGGGCAGCGCCGCCGCGCACCAGGGCACCCCGGGATCGATCTGCGGTCCGATCCGGAGTCCGGTGATGCCGAGCGCCCGGACGACCGCGCCCGAGGTCTCACCTCCGGCGATCACGATCTGGCGGACACCGCGCGCCACGAGGCCCTCGGCGACGCGGGCCAGGGTCCGTTCGACCAGCTCCCCCGCCTCGGCGGCGCCGAGCCGGTCGTGGACGGTGCGGACCGCCTCGGGGGTCTCGGTGGAGCAGAACAGCACGGGTCCGTCGGCGAGATGCGCCGCGCCGAACGCCAGCGCCTCACCCGCCACGTCCTCCCCGGCCGCGATGCGCAGCGGATCCACCCGGAACGCGGGGCGCCCGCCCCGCAGGAACTCCGCGACCTGTTCGTTGGTGGCGGCGGAGACCGATCCGGAGATGATGGCCCGGTGGCCGCCGGGCGGCGGCAGTTGCGCGGCGGCGCTCGACGGCTCGAACCCCCAGTTCGCTGGCAGCCCGATGGCCAGCCCGGAACCGGCGGTCACCAGGGGCATTCCGCGGACCGCCGCGCCGAGGCGCAGCAGGTCGTCGTTGGAGACGGCGTCGGCGATGGCGATCCCGGTGCCCTGCCGCCGCAGCTCCTCGACCCGGGCCCGGATGGCCTCGGCGCCGTCGGCCACGGTCCTGTGGTCGATCAGGCCGACCGGTCGGGCGGTCTGCGCGCCGAGGACCGAGACGAGATCGGGGTCGGTCATCGGCGTCAGCGGGTGGTGGCGCATACCGCTCGCGCTGAGCAGCACATCGCCGACGAAGAGATGGCCCTTGAACACCGTGCGCCCGTTGTCGGGGAACGCGGGTGTCGCGATCGTGAAGTCGGTGTCCAGCGCGTCCATCAGGGCCTCGGTGACCGGTCCGATGTTGCCCGCCGGTGTCGAGTCGAAGGTGGAGCAGTACTTGAAGTAGATCTGTTCGGCGCCCGCGGACCGCAGCCAGGCAAGGGCCCGGAGCGACGCCTCGACGGCGTCGGCGGCCGGTACGGTCCGCGACTTGAGCGCGATGACCACGGCGTCCGCGTCCACGGCCGGTTCGGCGCCGTCCGGCGGTACGTCGATCAGCTGGACCACGCGCATGCCCGCGCGCACCAGATTGTTGGCGAGGTCCGTGGCGCCGGTGAAGTCGTCGGCGACGCAGCCGAGTCGGATGCCCATCTCAGCCCTCCACCGGCGCGGGCAGGTCGATCCCCGGGAAGATCTTGATGACCGCGCTGTCGTCCTCGGAGCCCAGTCCGGACGCGGACGCCTGGAGGAACATCTGGTGGGCGGTGGCGGTCAGCGGGAGGGGGAACCGCTCCGGCCGCGCGGAGTCGAGCACCAGACCGAGGTCCTTGACGAAGATGTCGACCGCGGAGAGCGGGGTGTAGTCACCGGCGAGCACATGCGCCATGCGGTTCTCGAACATCCAGGAGTTCCCGGCGCTGTGGGTGATGACCTCGTAGAGCGTCTCGGCCGGAACCCCGGCCTTCAGCCCCAGGGCCATCGCCTCGGCGGCCGCGGCGATGTGCACGCCCGCGAGCAGCTGGTTGATGACCTTGACCTTGGAGCCGATCCCGGCCCGCTCGCCCAGCCGGTAGACCGTGCCGCTCATGGCCTCCAGTACGGGGTCGGCGACCGCGTAGGCGGCTGCGGAGCCCGACGTCATCATGGTCAGCTCACCGGTCGCCGCCCGCGCGGCACCGCCGGAGAGCGGAGCGTCCAGGTAGAGCACGCCCCGCTCGGCCAGGCGGCCCTCCAGCGCGGCGGACCAGCCGGGGTCGACGGTTGAGCACATCACGAAGACGGCCCCCGGGCGGAGCCGGGCGGCGGCCCCTCCGGCGCCGAACAGCACCGACTCGACCTGCGCCGCGTCGACCACCACGCTGACCATGACGTCGACGGCGGCCGCCAGCTCGCCGGGCGAGGCGAAGGCGGTCCCGCCGTCGCGGGCGAAGCCCGCGGCCACCTCCGGCCGCAGATCGACGACCCCCACCTCGTAGCCCGCCCTCCGCAGGCTGCGGGCCATCCCGAGCCCCATGGCCCCGAGTCCCACCACACCCACGCGCGGTCGCGCACGCCTGTCCTGGTCGCTCATACCCGTCCTCATATGTGCTGCGTATGGGGCGTGCCGCCGGTTCGTCGTGCCCGTCCGACGGCGTGATCAGGTCATATGATGACCTGATCACGCGGCCCTCGCTACTGTGATGCCCCTCACATATTTCTGGTCAGCGCATCGCGGTGCGTACGGGCCGCTCCGCCGCGGCGTACCAGAGCAGAGCCGCGCACAAGAAGGCCGCTACCGCGAAAACCAGCGATCGCGCGACGGAGTCATCGCGCGCACCGGCGGCGAGCGCGACGGCCGCCGGGAGCGCCAGGGCGGTGGGCGGCAGCGCACGGGGACGCGGCGTGACGTCCGGTGCGGCGGCGGGAGGCAGCAGCCGGGCCGCGAGGCCGTAGCAGGCGCAGGCCAGCAGGGTGGCACCCAGTACGTCGCTGGGACGGTGGTGGTACGTGGCCTGGACGGCGGCGGCGGTGAAGGCGAGCCACAGCGTGCCGACCGTGATGGCCTGGGGGCGGACGCGCGGGGAAGCGACGAGGACGGCGCCGAGTGCCAGCCCGGCGGGGATGGCCACATGTCCGCCGGGGAAGCTGGCCTCGGTGAGCGAGACGCGCGCGTGCACCAGATCGGGGCGGGGCAGGAGCTTCTTGCTGAGCGCCTCGGTGCCCCCGAGCGTGACCACGGCGACCCCGATCGCCGCGCATCCGCGCCACCAGCACCGCCGCACCAGCGTGACGGCCACGATGACGGCGATGCCCGCGACCAGGGTGGGCATGGCGGTGTCGTCCAGCGGCGGCAGCGCCGACGAATCGTACGCCGACCCCGACCAGTCGTAGATCCAGGCCGGTTTGGCGCCGTTCCCGTTGAACAGGGCGTTCTCCGCGCGCTGCCCGAACGGGGTGCAGACGGCGATCAGATAGACCGCCAGGAGCCCCGAAAGGTAAAGGAACATCGCTATCTCTGGGTCCTATTCGAGGAGCGCCCGGCTCTGCCGACGCTGGGCGGTGATCGCCAGGACGGGGAGGGGTGCGATCAGGAGGAGGAGCACGACCAGGCTCGGCAGGGAGTTCATGAACCAGTTCGGCGACCGGGACGGCAGGCCGCCAGCACGGCGCACGCGGTGCACAGCGTCCCCGACAGCACCAGGTCACGGGCCGTGATCGGGGCGCCGAGACCGTAGTAGCCCAGGCCCTGCACTCCCTCGTCGCCGAAGAGCACCGTGGAACTGCCGTACGCGGCACCGGCGCAGACCATCGCCGCCGCGGCAGGCAGGGCGATCCACGCCTTACCGCGCAGCAGGGCGACCAGGCAGACCAGCGGAAGCAGCCCGTACGGCAGCAGCCGGGTCTGTGTGCCGGGCCCTTGCGCCCACGGATACCAGCCCGCGAAGCGGAAGGCGATGGCATGCCGACCGGGATCGATGTGCAGCGCCCAGTGCCATACGTCCTGCACATACGGCACCAGCGCCAGCACGGCGAGGGCGAGGGCGGCCAGATGGACACCGTCCAGCCACCACGGCCGGGCCGGGTCGTCGACGGCGGCCCGGGCACGGGCCTGCACCCCGGCGCGCACCAGGGCGGCTATCTCCCGCGGCGGGGGCCAGGAACGGCCGGGATACGCCTCGGCCAGGCAGGCCAGCAACTCGTCTCCGTGCCGGGCACGATGGGACTCGGGATACGCCGCGAGCAGCAGACGGTTCACGCCCGGGCCACCCCGGCATCCCCCCGGCGCCCGATGACGACGGCCGCCGCCTGCTGCATCCGCAGCGCCTCCCGGCCGAGCACC
This sequence comes from Streptomyces sp. NPDC021115, assembly GCF_044333065.1. NCBI lineage: Bacteria > Bacillati > Actinomycetota > Actinomycetes > Kitasatosporales > Streptomycetaceae > Streptomyces > Streptomyces sp. NPDC021115. Next base: position 166,094 of record NZ_JBIRQF010000013.1, on the reverse strand, counting down.
TCGCCGCCGTCCTCGGTGAGCCGGTAGTAGCGCCGCGCCCGCCCGTCCACGATCTCCTCATGGCCGGCGGCCACCAGCCCGGCCCGCTCCATCCGCTCCAGCGCGCCGTAGAGCGTGCCGACAGCGATCCGGAGCCGCCCGTCGGTGGCCTGCTCGGCGGCCTTGATGATGCCGTAGCCGTGCAACGGGCCGTCCATGAGCGCGGCGAGGATGAAGTACTGCGGTTCCGTCAGGGACGGATTCTGACGCGCCATGCGTCGAGCACATATCGAGCACCGAAATATATCCGCGGTCCGAAGTCCGCTGGCTCAGATGCCGATGGTGTACCCGGCCGTCCACGACTGCATCTCGCTGATGAGCAGGCTCCAGACGCCGGTGACCATCAGCAGCCCGGTGGCGATCATCATGCCGCCACCGGCGCGCATCACCCACTGGTAATGGGTCTTGACCCAGGCGAAGATCCCCATGGCCTTGCGGAACGCCAGTCCTGCCACCAGGAACGGCACGCCCAGGCCCAGGCAGTACGCGACCGTCAGCAGCGCTCCCCGTCCGGCGCTGGCCTCGCTGAACGCCAGCGCCTGGACCGCCGCGAGCGTGGGGCCGATGCACGGCGTCCAGCCCAGCCCGAACAGCACTCCCAGCAGCGGCGCCCCGGCCAGGCCCGCCACGGGCTTGCGGTGCAGACGCCACTCACGGCGCACCCCGGGGAGCTTCCCCATGAAGGACAGGCCCATCAGGATGGTCAGCCCGCCCAGGACGCGGATGAGGACGTCCTGGTGTTCCAGCAGGGTGTTGCCCGCGTAGCCGAACGCGGCGCCGAAGGAGACGAACACGGCGGTGAACCCGCTCAGGAACAGCGCCGTCCCGGCCAGTATCCGGCCGCGACGGGCCTCGGCGAGATCCGCCCCGGTCACGCCGGTCACGTAGGAGAGGTAGCCGGGCACCAGGGGCAGAACGCACGGGGAGAAGAAGGACACCAGCCCCGCCAGCGCGGCGACCGGGATGGCCAGCAGCACCGATCCGGTGAGCACGGTGTGGCCCGGATCGAGCGCGAGGATCATCGTTCGGCCCTCCTTCGGGGCGTAGCGGGACAGCACGCCGATGCGGTGAAGGTTCCGGAACACCGGCCTGCGCACGAAGACGATACCGACGCCCGGCAACCGCGAAGTGACCGGCATGGTCGCGGCCTTGGAGTCCGGAGGGTCCTCGGGGGAAGGCCACGTGTCGGTCGCGTATCGGTGGCTGTCGGTCCGTTGTCGGTGGTTTCCCGGCGGGGCCTGCGACCTTTCACCCAGATCCTGCCGGGTGTCCGTCCGGCAGGCGTGCGACAGCAAGGAACCACCATGACCACTGACGTCACGATCATCGGTGCCGGACTCGGCGGCCTCACGCTCGCCCGCGTCCTGCACGTTCACGGCATCCGGGCCACCGTCTACGAGGCGGAGACCTCCGCGACGGCGCGTACCCAGGGCGGGATGCTCGACATCCACGAGGACACCGGACAACCGGCCGTGCGGGCGGCCGGACTGACGGACGCGTTCCGCGGCCTCGTCTTAGCGGGCCGCCAGGCGATGCGGGTCCTGGACCGGGACGGGAGCGTCCTGTTCGACCAGGCCGACGACGGTACGGGCGGCAGCCCCGAGGTACTGCGCGGCGAGCTGCGGCAGCTGCTCCTCGACTCGCTCCCGGACGGCACCGTCCGATGGGGGCACAAGGTCAGCGGGGCCCGTGCCCTCGGCGGCGGCCGCCACCAGGTGACCTTCGCCGACGGCACCACCGTCACCACCGGCCTGCTGGTCGGCGCGGACGGCGCGTGGTCCCGGGTCCGGCCCCTGCTCTCCGGCACCACCCCCGAGTACATCGGCATGTCGGCCGTCGAGACCTACCTGTTCGACGCCGACACCCGCCACCCGGCCAGCGCGAAAGCGGTCGGCGGCGGGTCGCTGTTCGCGCTCGCGCCGGGCAGGGGATTCCTGGCGCACCGGGAGAACGGCGGCACGCTGCACACCTATGTGATGCTCGCCCGGCCGCGGGACTGGTTCGCGGACATCGACTTCACCGATCCCGCCGCCGCCACCGCGCGGATCGCGCGGGAGTTCACCGGCTGGGCACCGGAGCTCACCGCGCTGATCGCCGACGGTGACACCGCCCCGGTGTCGCGCCCCCTCTTCGCCCTGCCCGCCGAGCACCGGTGGGAGCGGGTGCCGGGGACGACCCTGCTCGGGGATGCCGCCCACCTCTCGCTCCCGAACGGCGAGGGCGCCAACCTGGCGATGTACGACGCCGCCGAACTCGGCCGGGCCCTCGCCGCACACCCCGACGACATCGAGACCGCGCTCACCGTGTACGAGCAGGCCATGTTCCCCCGCAGCGCCGCGGCCGCCGCCGAAGGCGCCTACGTCCACGAGCTGTTCTACGGAGCCGACGCACCCCACGGCCTGATCGACATGTTCGCCGGAGGCGGGCGGACCCCGTGAGCCTCCGGCCGAGCTGAAGCCCCCTCCCCTGCGGCCGGTGTCGGGCCAGGACTTCCGGGCCGATACGCTGCGATTCCGCGACCCCCGCGTCCGCCAATGCCACGGCGGGGCGCGGGACATGGCCGGACTTCGAGGACTGTGACGCGATGCGAGCTGTACGGCGCGGGCCGACGCCGGGCCCCGGGCGCCCCCTGGGGGGCGGCCGGGCCGCGGTGCTCGGCGCGCTGACCGTGTTGCTTCCGCTGCTCGGGCAGGCCGGTGGCGCGTCGCCGTGGGGTTCCGTCCTGGCCTGCTGCGGGTCGGCGGCGTTCCTCGGGCTGCTGCTGTGCGTACGGGACGTCCGCTCCCCCGAACGCGTGCTGGCCGCGCTCGGCGGTGCGCAGGCCGCCTTCCATCTGACCTTCACCCTGCCCGGTTTGTACCCGGCCGCGCCCGGCCATCCGTCCTGGGAGGTTCCGGCCGGGCACGCGGTCACCGTCGTGCTCGCCGTCCGGCTGCTCGGGGTGACGGACGCCGTACTGCGGCCGTTGCGGACCCTGGCCACGGCCGCGCGGCAGCGGCTCAGCCTGCGGCTGCCCGGGCCCGTACGGGCCGTACGGCGGCTTCCGTCGGTCCCGCTGGTTGCTCCGGGGCGTACCACCGTCGCCTTCCGGGCGCCGCCGTGCCGGGGTGAGCGCGCTCCGCCGTACCGCCGGGTGATCCCGCGTGTTCCGCTTCCGCTCCGGCCGGTGCCGGGCGGCGGTGCCCACCTGGTCTGAACCGGCGTGGCGGCCGCCGCGTGCCCGGCCGCCGATCCCGGCCGCCGTGCGGCCGGGCGTAAAGGCACCTGCATGTTCACCACGCCCCTTCCGCGCACCGCGGTCCTGGCCGGGCTGCTGGTGTGCGCCGCGCCGGTCGCGGTCGCCACCGCGCCACCGGCCGCGGCCCATACCGAGCTGACCGGCAGCACACCGGACGACGGCACCCGGCTCGCCACCGCACCCGGCCGGGTGGCCCTGACCTTCAACGATCCGATGGACGCCCGCTACAGCCGCGTCGCGGTCACCGGCGCCTCCGGCCGCTCCCTCACCGCGGGCGCCGCGACGGTCGCCGGACGCACCGTGACCCAGGCGCTGGCGGCCGACGCGCCACCCGGCCGCTACACCGTCGGCTACCGGGTCGTCTCCGCCGACGGCCACCCCGTCTCGGGCAGCCTCACCTTCACCGTGGCCACCGCGCGTACGGTCCCCTCCGGCCGGGACTCCGAACGGGCCGAGCCGTCCGGGGACGTCTCCTCGGGACCCGGTGCGCTTCCGCTGGCCGCGGGGGCGGCCGTGGTGCTCGCGGGATCGGGCGGCGTCGCGTACGTGCTGCACAAGAGGAGGTCCCGCCATGGCGGTTGACCCCGTATCGCGTACCCTCCTGCGCCGCCCTCCGCTGCTGGCACTGGCGGCGGTCGCGGCCGCGACGGGCACGCTGCTGGCGGCCGTACGGTTCGGCGGCGGCATCCCCGAGGCCGTACCGGGGCTGCCGGACGCCGGGCCGGTCACCGCGTGGGGGCTGCCGCTGGCCCGGGCCGCCGCCGATCTCGCCGCGGTGTGCACCGTGGGCGCGCTGCTGCTGGTCGCCCATCTGGCGCCCGGCGACCGGCGGCTGAGCGGGCGGCGGCTGCGGGCCCTGACCGGCGCGGCCGTGGCGGCGGGAGGATGGCTGCTGGCGACGCTGGCGGCCCTGGTGTTCACCGCCTCTGACCTGCTGGCCCAGCCGCCCGCCGAGGTGCTGGATCCCGCGGTGCTGGCCGATGTCGCCACCAACGCGCCGCAGGGGCGCGCCCTGGCGCTCACCGCGCTGGCCGCGCTGCCGCTGGCCACCTTTATGCCCGGGGTGACCACCCGGGGCGCGGCCACGGCCGGTCTGTACGTGGCGCTGGCGGGGCTGGTGCCGCCCGCGTTCGGCGGCCACTCGGCGTCGGCGGGCAACCATGACACCGCCGTGATCAGCCTCGCCGCGCACGTCCTCGCGGCCACGGTGTGGATCGGCGGGCTGGCCGCGGTCACGGCCACCGCCCTGCGGGCCCCGTCCGACGCGGCGGCGGCCGTACGGCGCTTCAGCCCGCTCGCCGCGTGGTGCCTGGGCACGGTCGCCGCCACCGGTGTGATCAGCGGGCTCATCCGACTCGACTCCCCCGGGCAGCTGTTCACCACCCGCTACGGGCTGCTGCTCCTCGCCAAGACCACCGCGCTGCTCGCCCTCGCGGCCTGCGGCGCCCGGCACCGCCGGCGTACCCTGCCCGCGCTGGAGGCCGGGCGGCGCGCCGCCTTCGCCCGGCTGGCAGCGGCCGAACTCCTGCTGATGGCGGCGACCGTCGGGCTCGCTGCCGGGCTGTCCCGCAGCCCGGCCCCGGCGCGGGAGCCGGAGGTCTACGACCCGGTCCGGGAACTGCTCGGCTTCCCGATGCCCGCCCCGCTCGGGGGTTTCCCGTGGACGCCGCTGTTCACCGAGTGGCGTCTCGACGGGGTTTTCGCGTTCGGCACCGCCGTCGCGGCCCTCGCCTATCTGGCGGGTGTGCGCAGGCTGCGGGCACGCGGTGACGCATGGCCCGTGGGCCGTACGGTGGCGTGGCTCGCGGGTCTCGCGGTCATCGTGGCCGCGACGATGAGCGGGCTGGGCACGTACGGCAAGGTGCTGTTCAGCGTGCACATGGGCCAGCACATGACGCTGGCGATGAGCGCGCCGATCCTGCTGGTCCTGGGCGCGCCGGTCACCCTCGCCCTGCGCGCGCTGCCCGCCGCCCCGAAGGGCGGCCGACGCGGTCCGCGCGAGCTGCTGACGGCGGTGCTCGGCAGTGGCTACGTCAAGGTGATCTCGCATCCGGCCGTGGCCGGGGTGCTGTTCATCGGGAGTGCCTTCGCGGTCTACTTCACCCCGCTCTTCGCCGTTCTGATGCGCAGCCACTACGGCCATCTGGCGATGCTGGCCCACTTCCTGGTCGTCGGGCTGCTGTTCTTCTGGGTGATCATCGGGGTCGATCCGGGGCCGCATCGCATCCCGCATCTGGCCAAGCTCTTCGTGATGATCCTCACGATGCCGTTCCATTCCTGGTTCGCCATCTCGCTGATGAGCTCGACCGATCTCATCGGCGGCGACTGGTGGGCGCCGCTCGACCGGTCCTGGGGTCCCCCGCTCGCCGACGACCAGTACGACGCGGGCGCCATCGCCTGGGCCACCGGCGACATCCCGGTGCTGGTCACCACGATCATCCTGGCCGTCCAGTGGATCCGCTCCGACGCCCGGGAGGCGCGCCGCGTCGACCGCCGGATCGGCCGCGGCGACGCCCACGACCCGCTGGCCGCGTACAACGCCTACCTGGCGGGCCTTCACGCCCGGGACGCCCGGATGGCGCGCGCCGCGGGCGCGGGTGGTAAAAGCGTGAGATCCACTCGCGCGAGCGATATGCGAACGGCCGACGGAGAGGCCCCACCGATGGAGGACGAGCGTTGAACACACAGGCGGCGTCGAGCCGTGCGCTTCCGGCGCGCATACGGACGTGGCGTCACGGCACGTGGCGTCACGACCGCGCCTGGCGGGGTCCGGCCATGGCGGTCACCGGTGGCCTGCTCCTGGTCACGGCCTTCCCGCCGATCGGTCTGTGGCCGGCCGCCGCCGTCGGCCCGGCGCTGCTGCTGGCCGCGCTCCGCGACCGGCGGCCGCGCGCCGCCTTCACCCTGGGCGCCCTCTTCGGACTCGCGTTCTTCGGCCCGCTGTTGTGGTGGCTGACGAATCTCGGTGTGCTGCCCTGGGCGGCGTTGAGCATTGCCCAGGCCGCGCTGCTCGGCCTGCTCGGCTGCGCCGTACCGGTCTTCGCCCGGCTGCCGGGATGGCCGCTGTGGGCGGCCTGCTGGTGGGTGACGGCCGAGGCGGTACGGTCCCGGGTGCCGCTCGGCGGCTTCCCGTGGGGGCGGCTCGCCTTCAGCCAGGCCGAATCCCCCGCGCTCGGCTGGGCGTCGGTCGGCGGCGCCCCCGCCGTGAGCGCCGTGGTCGCCGTGGTGGCGGGCTGTCTGGCCGCGCTGCTGACCGGCCGCCCCGGCAACCGTCGCCCCACGGCCGGGGGACTCGCCGGACTCGCGGCGGCCGTGGCCGTGTGCGCCTGCGGAACGTTGCTGGTCCCCGCCCCGGCCGCCAAGGGCCCGGGTGCCAAGGCGCGCGTGGCCGTCGTCCAGGGCAATGTGCCGCGCGCCCGAAGCCTCGCTGAACAGGCCCGGGTCGAACAGGTCGCCACCAATCACATCGCCGCCACCCGGCAACTCGCCCGCGACATACGGGCCGGGCGCACCCCGCGGCCGGATCTCGTGCTGTGGCCGGAGAACGCCACGGACACCGACCCGCGCACCGATGTCCTGCTCCGCGACCAGATCTCCGACGTCGTCGCCGACCTCGGCGCGCCGATCGTCGTCGGGGCGATCCTCGACGCACCGGGTGACCGGATCCGTAACGCCGGGCTGCTGTGGCGCCCCGGCAGCGGCCCCGGCCGGTACTACACCAAGCAGCATCTGGTGCCGTTCGGCGAGTACATCCCGCTGCGCGACGTCTTCGGCGGGCTCGGCGACCTCCAGCTCATCCCGCGCGACTTCATCCCGGGCACCGGTCCTGTACGGCTGGACGCCGGGCGCGTACGGCTCGCGGAGTCCATCTGCTACGAGGTGGCGTACGACGGTCAGGTCCGCGACGCGGTCCGCACCGGCGCCAACCTGATCGCCGTCCCCACCAACAACGCCACCTACATGCGGGACGACAACCCCGCCGAGCCCGAGCAGCAGCTCGCGATGTCCCGGCTGCGGGCCGTCGAGCACGACCGGTCGGTCCTGGTGGCCTCCACCACCGGCATCAGCGCGATGGTCGCCCCCGACGGCACGGTCATGGACTCCACCGGGCCCTGGACCCGTGACGTGCTCACCGGCACCGTGCCGTTGCGCACGACGACCACGCTCGCCACCCGTCTCGGCGCGCTACCGGAAGCGGCCTTCGCGGTCGCCGCCTGCGCGGCCGTGGCCTGGGGCTGGCGCAGGCGCGCGGGCGACCGAGCAGATACAGTCTCCACTTAATTCAGCCAAGGCTGTACCGTTGCCCGCATGGACACCTTGCATGAGGGCGGCGCCGCGGTGGCCGTCGATGCCGCGGCGCTGGCCCGGGTGGGCACCGCGCTGGCCGATGAGAACCGGCGACGGCTGCTGCTGGCGCTGATGGAGGGGCCCGCTCATCCGTCGGATCTGGCCGAGCGGCTGGGCATGACCCGGGGGAACGTGTCGAACCACCTGTCGTGTCTGCGCGGCTGTGGCCTGGTGCGGACGGTGGCGGTGGGGCGCCGGGTGCGTTACGAGCTGGCCCACCCCAGGCTGGCGCATGCCCTGGCCGACCTGGCCGCGCTGGTGCTGCCGGTCGACGCCGCCGGTTCCGCCGAGCCGGTCTGCACCCCGGACGACTACGACTGCGCGGCCGACGGGCGGACGGGTGCGGCACACGGCGGCGAGGCGATACGTCATGGCTGACGCGTGCTGCGGGACCGACGCGCCCGCCGCCGCCCCCGGTGCGGCGGCGGGCGCCGAGGCCGCCCCGGCGGCGGTGTGGCAGGTCCGGGAACTGCAAGCGGCCACCGCCTCCGGTGCGCTGCTGCTGGCCTCCCTCCCGCTGCCCGGCGTCTGGGCCACGGGCGCGGTGCTGGCGGCGCTGCTGACCGGCGCGGCCACCTTCGTACCCGGCACCGTGCGGGCCCTGCTGCGCGGGCGCCTCGGGGTCGGGCTGCTGATGACCATCGCCGCGGTCGGTGCGGTGGTGCTGGGCGAGTACGGCGAGGCCGCCACACTGGCGTTCCTGTTCTCCGTCGCCGAGGGTCTCGAGGGCTACGCGGTGGCCCGTACCCAGCAGGGCTTGCGGGCCCTGCTGGACCTGGTGCCGCCCACCGCGCGGGTGCTGCGCGACGGCGCCGAGACCGAGGTGGCCCCGGCCGACCTGCGCGTCGGTGACGTGCTGCTGGTGCGGCCCGGCGAGCGGATGGCCACCGACGGCGTGGTGGCCGACGGCCGCAGCGCGCTGGACACCTCGGTGGTCACCGGCGAGTCGGTGCCGGTCGAAGTCGGCCCCGGCGCCGAGGTGTTCGCGGGCACCGTGAACGGCTCCGGCGTGCTGGAGATCGCCGTCACCGCCACCGCCGAGGACAACTCCCTGGCCCGCCTCGTGCACATCGTGCACGAGGCCCAGGAGCGCAAGGGCGCGAGCCAGCGCCTGGCCGAGAAGTTCGCCAGGCCGCTCGTCCCCGGCGTCCTGGTGCTCGCCGCGCTCGTGGCGGGCCTCGGCAGCCTGCTCGGCGACCCGGGCGTGTGGATCGAGCGGGCCCTGGTGGTCCTGGTCGCGGCCGCGCCCTGTGCCTTCGCCCTGTCCGTGCCCGTCGCCGTGGTCGCCGCGATCGGCGCCGCGTCCAAGGCCGGAGTGCTGCTCAAGGGCGGTGCGGCCGTGGAGGCGCTGGGCCGGGTCACGGTGGTGGCCGTCGACAAGACCGGCACGCTCACCCGCAACGAACCCGCCGTGATCGAGGTCGTGACCGCGGCGGACACCGACCGCGACCGGGTGCTGACCGTGGCCGCTGCGCTGGAGGCGCGCAGCGAACACCCGCTCGCCGCGGCGATCCTCGCCGCCGTCGACACCACGGCCCTGACCGCGGGCGGCGACGTCGAGGCCGTGCCCGGCAACGGGCTGCGCGGCACCGTCGGCGGACGCGCGGCCCGGCTCGGCAAGCCCGGCTTCATCGACCCCGGCCCCCTCGCCCCGGAGGTGACCCGGCTCCAGGACGCCGGTGCCACCGTGGTCCTCGTCGAACACGACCGCACCCTGCTGGGCGCCGTCGCCGTCCGCGACGAGGTCCGCCCCGAGGCAGCCGACGCGATCGCCGCACTCGAACGGCAGGGCGTCACCGTGGTGATGCTCACCGGCGACAACGCCCGTACCGCGGCGGCGATCGCCGCCGACGCCGGGATCACCGACGTCCGGGCCGAACTGCTGCCCGAGGACAAGGCCCGCATCGTCACGGAGCTGAAGGCACGCGGGCCGGTCGCGATGGTCGGCGACGGCATCAACGACGCCCCCGCCCTGGCCACCGCCGACGCGGGCATCGCCATGGGCGCCATGGGCAGCGATGTCGCCATCGAGGCCGCCGACATCGCGCTCATGGGCGAGGACCTGCGGCGCCTGCCGGACGCCACGGCCCACACCCGGGCCGCCCGCCGCGTCTTCACCCAGAACCTCGTGATGTCCGGCGCCATCCTCGTCACCCTGGTGCCGCTGGCCGCCACCGGCGTCCTCGGCCTGGCAGCCGTCGTCGCCACCCACGAGCTGGCCGAAGTCCTCGTCATCGGCAACGGCATCCGCGCCGGACGCCGGAAGCGTCTGCCCGCCCACCCGCCGCTGCGCACCACGGCAGCAGTGGCCCCCGCCCCGGTCGGCAAGGTGCTGCTCCCCCTCGGCACCGGCTCCGGCGCCGCCCAGGCCCCGGCATCCGCCACCGGCTGCTGCGGCGACTCCTGCGGCTGCGGTTGACCGGTGAGATTCGGCCGTCCGGCACCGGTCCTGGAACGCCGTTGACGGAGGATTCGGCGGCGTGGATGATCCGTTGATGTCGCGTCGGAACTCGTGACGCGCGCCCGGCCGCCCACGAGACCCGACGGGAGTGCTCATGCTCAATGAGTTCAGTTACGACGTGGGGCAATGGGACCTGGCCCGTTTCCGGGAGCGTCCGCCACAGGACACCTTCACGGTCTTCGACCGCGAATGGCATCTGCTCCCGGACGTGTGGCCGGGAAACGCGGTCGCCACGAAGCTCTTCACGTCCTGGCTGCCCTACGAGGAGGCCGACAGCTTCCTCGAAGTCGGCTGCGGCGCAGGGGTGACGGCCGTCATCGCGGCGATGCGGGGCTGTTCACGGGTCTGCGCCCTCGACATCAACCCGGCGGCAGCCGAAACGGCCCGGCTGAACGCGGTGCGGCACGGGGTGGGCGACAAGGTCACCACGCTGACCAGCGACCTGTTCTCCGGGCTCGACGAGGGCACGACGTTCGACCTGATCTACTGGAACTCCCCCTTCGTCGAGGCGCCGGTCGAGCACGACTTCCGCAGCCAGATCGACTACGCGGCCTTCGACTCCGGCTACAAGATGCACGGCGCGTTCTTCGCCGGGCTCGCCCGGCACATGTCCGAGACCAGCCGCGTCTTCCTGGGCTTCAGCGAGACCCTCGGCAATCCGCAGCGCCTCCACGAGCTGGCCGCGCGGTCGGGGTTCACCGCGTCCGTGTACCGCGGGGAGGAGATCGCCCTCCCCACGGACTTCGCGGGCCCCCGCGACAGCGAGGGCGAGGGCCTGACGTCGCTGGTGTACGTGCTCTACGAGTTCCAGCGCACCGCTCCCGCCGCCTAGCTCCGCCCCGCGTCGAACAGACGATCCACTGGCCCGTGCCTTACTCAGGGAACTGATCGTGACCTCTTCGGCTTCCCCCTCCACGGCTTCGGAGGAGTCGGCCACCGTACCGCTCAAGCGGTACCGGCCCTTCGTGCTGCTCTGCGCCGAACAGGCCACCAGCTCCCTGGGGCGGCAGGTCACCGCGCTGGCGCTGCCGCTGCTGGCCGTGACCGGCCTGGACGCGGGCCCGCTGGGGGCGTCGGCGCTGATGGCGCTGACGTATCTGCCCGGTGTGCTGCTGAGTCCGTTCATCGGGGTGCTCGTCGACCGGGCCCGGCTGCGCCGTCTGGTCGTGCTCAGCGCCCTGCTCCAGGCGGTGATCGTGGGAACGGTCCCGCTCGTCCACGCGGTCGGGCGGCTGAGCTGGCTCCATCTGTACGCGGTGGCCATCGCGTCGGGCGCGCTGACCTCGGTCCTCAGCGTCTCGCTCCAGTCGGCGCTGCCCCGGATCGTCCGCCCCGGCCAGCTGCTCACCGCCAACTCCGCCCTGACCGGCGCCCGTACGGCGGGACAGATCGGCGGCCCCGCACTGGGCGGAGTGCTCGTCGGACTGGTCGGGGCCTCCCCGGCGCTGCTGGTGGACTGCGCGGCCTACGCCGTGCAGGCGGTGTTCCTGTGTGCACTGCCCGCCGCCCTGAACATCCCGGCCGACCAGGCGGGCCCGTCCTCCCGGAGCCGCCTCGGCGCGATCCGGGAAGGGCTCGACGTGATCCGCGACGAGACCCTGCTGCGGCGTCAGGCGTTCGCGGCCGCCGGGCTCAACCTGGGTGGCGGGGCCGGAGGGGCGCTGTTCGTGCTCTACGCGACCCGGGACCTGGGGCTGCCGCCCTGGCAGCTGGGCACGGTGTACACGGCGTACACCGTGGCCACCAGCGGGGGTGTGCTGCTGGCCGGCCGGGTCGGCAGGACGGTCGGGCTCGGACGCGCCACGCAGTACTGCGCGGTGGGCGCCGCGGCCGCGCTGTTCCTGATCCCGGCGGCCTCACTCGGCTTCGCCTTCCCGGTCCTCGTCCTCTACGAACTGTGCTTCGGGCTGCTGGCCACGGTGTGGGCCATCGCGATGACCACCGGGCGCCAGCTCATCACGCCCCCCGCCCTCCAGGGCCGGGTCAACGCCTTCCTCCAGGCCGTGCTGACGGGGACGATGCCGGTCGGCGCCCTGCTCGGCGGGGTGCTCGCGGCCCATACGGGCATGGTGCCGGTGCTGGTCGGCGCCGCGGCGGTGGCGTTGGTCTCCGCGATGAGCCTGTGGTACCCGCCCGGCCTGCTCGACTCCGTCGACGAGGCGGCCCACGGCACACGGCAGCCACAGCCGGCGGCGGAGCGGAAGGGGGCCTCATGACGGGCCGGGGCGCGCGAGACGGGAGCCGTACCACGGTGGGTGGCACGGTGCTGGTCACCGGGGCGAGCAGCGGTATCGGACTGGCCACGGCGCGCCGACTGGCGGCCGCGGGCCATGGCGTGGTGCTGCTGGCCCCGGTGGTGCTCGCCGCGTCCCTGCTGCGGGCCTTGGACGACACCGGCGGACAACTGATCCTCATCGGCTCGGTCTTCGGCCACCGGCCCGCTCCCGGTCACGCGGTCTACGCCGCCGCCAAGCACGGGCTCGCGGGTTCGCGGAGTCACTCGCGCTGGAGAAGCGCCCGCCCGGCGGGCGCCGCGTCACCCTGCTCTCGCCCGGCTCCACCAACACCGAGTTCGCCTCGGTGCTCGCGGGCGACCCCCGTGCCCCGCGTACACGACGTGGCGGCCTGGCCCTACCACCCGCTGCACGCCGAGGACGTCGCGGCGGCCATGGAATGGGTCCTGCACCAGCCCGCACACGTGTCGATCCCCCAGCTCCTCATCGACCCGGCCGACGCGGCGTACTGAGGTCAGTGGTCCGATCGGCCGGGACCGGTCGCGGTCCCGGCCGCCGACGTCATGGTGCGAGGACGGAGTGCACGTGCTCGACCTGCGGCGGAGCCGCGAAGTGCGGTCCGGCCAGCGCCCGCCAGCGGGTGAATCCCTCGGAGCCGCGGAAGGTGACGGTGTGGTGCTCGACCGTCTCCCACCGGACCATGAGCCGGTAGCGCGAGGGGTGTTCGACGCTGCGGTGCAGGTCGACTCCGTCGCAGCCGTCGGCCTCGAGGAAGAAGGGCAGGGCCTTGGCGACGGCCTCCTCGAACTCCTTCTCCTGGCCCGGGTGGATCTCGATCTGGGCGATCTCGGTGATCACGGTGGTGTTCCTGCTCTCGGGTCGCGGCGGCGGTCAGTCGCGGGTCGGTGTCGACCCGCGCGGTGACACGGTTTCGACGAGGGTACGCGTGGCATTTCAGGCGGCAGGCGTCAGTGGCTGTCCGGCAGCAGTCGGAAGTCGTCGAAATCAAATCCGGGCGCGACCACACAACTCACCAGCACCTCTTCGTCGCCGACCGGGTGAGCAGCCTGCCAGTGTCCAGCCGGTACGAGAGCCTGCGGCCGCTGCCCGCTCGCGAGGTCGGGGCCGAGCAGGACCCTTTCAGGCTCCTTCGCGGGCGTCTCCCCGGAGCCGCCCAGCAAGAGCAGCAAGGGGCCACCACGGTGCCACAGCCACAGTTCCGACGAACGAACGGTGTGCCAGCGGGACTCCTCGCCGGGAGGCAGGAGGAAGTAGATGGCCGTGCAGATGGACCTCCGCCCCGGGTAGCCCTCCGGCTGCGTCTCGGTGGGACTGCGCCACGTCTCCTTGTACCAACCGCCTTCGGGGTGTGCACTCATCTGAAGCAGGCGGGCCGTCTCGGGCATCTTCTCGTTCATGTGGGCTTCCCTCTCTCCGAGTGAACTTCCGCTTCCTCAGCTCAACACCTGATCTCTTGCGCCGGGGATTGATGCGCATGACGCATCGACAGATCTCCGTCCGAATTCTGGACACCCTTCGGACACGGCTTGGAGACTCACCCGTGACAGGGCGTCCCCCGCCACCTGCCTCACCCCGGAACGACGCCCCTCTGCCGCGCGTCGGCGCTCGCCACACCGTACGGCTCATTCCCGGTTCACCGCACCAGGCATTCGGCTCGACACCCGGCCCTCGCGGGCCGCCCGACACCTTCCGGAGGACCCATGAGAGACATCACCAGACGTACGGCGCTCACCTTGGCCGCCGCTGGTACCGTCAGCGCCTCGACGGTGACCACCGCGGCCACCGCGGCCACCGCGGCGGCCGATGCCCCCGCGCCGGGACGGCCGGCGGCCTCCGGGGCGGGTCCCGCTCTGCGGACCGCCCTGATCACACGGGTGACGCCCAGGAACAACTGGCGGGTGACCGCCGTCGCCATCCGCTACGCGCGCCCCCTCGACATGCGCGGCGGCGTCATCCCACCCTCCGCGTTCCAGGTCACCGCGGACATCGGCGGGCGGAGCGCGGCCCGAACGGTCATCCGGGCCTACCCGAACACCGTGGCCGGGACGGAGAACCACCCGAAGGCGGGACGGCCGGGCAGATACCTCATCATCGAGCTCGACCCGGACGACGCCAACGCGCCGGCGTCCGGCACCGACCCTCTTCCGCTCGATCGCGCCTACGCCGTCCGGCAGGTGGCCGACGTGCGGACTCCCGGCGGCGACCTGGTGCTCCCGGCCGGTCCGCTGGCGGTCCGGAACGACGACGTCATCACCCCGGTGGCCGACGACTTCAGCGCGGGATCGTTCACCGACTCCACGGGATTCGAGCTGGCCTTCCGGCTCTATCAGCCGGAAGGGTTCGTACGGCGTCCAAGAGCGGCCACCCGGTATCCGCTCGTCGTCACCCTGCACGGCGGCGGCGAAGTGGCCGACAACAACATGACCCAGCTCACCGCCAATCGCATCGCCGTCACCTTCGCCGAGCCGGAACGCCAGCGTCGGCACCCGGCGTTCGTGCTCGCCCCCCAGATCCCGCTGCCCCGTCCCGCGGACGGACCCGACAACACGGACTGGACCGACCCCAAGGTCCGAGCGGCGCTGGTCGAACTCATCGACACCTTCACGACGCAGCGCCCCGTCGACGCGGACCGGCTCTATCTCGTCGGCCTGTCCTCGGGGGCGCGAGGCATCTTCAACCTGCTCCCCAGGCATCCCCACACCTTCGCCGCGGCCCTGGCCACCGCCGGCTGGGGCGAGGCGCCGGCCATGGACGGCATCACGCACATCCCGATCTGGGCCGATCACTCCATCGACGACCCGGTGGTCCCCTACCGGGAGGGACGGTTCGGCAAGCCCGGCACCTGGACGCTGATGAACGCGCTGGAGAGCGCCGGTGCACGGATCACCCGCGGGGAGTGGGCCAACGACCTGCCCAAGGCGGAGTTCGAAGCCCGGTCCAGGGCCCTGCTGAAACAGGCACGCCGAGCCGGCAGCCATGTGCTGTTCACCAGCTACACGCCCGGGACGACGCCGGTGAGCCCGCACTTCGCGTGGGCACAGACATATGAGAACGACGTCGTCCTCGACTGGCTCTTCGACCAGTCCCGTTAGGTCCTGACTCAGCTTCGGGGTGCGTGCCGGCCGGTCATGAGTTCGGCGAGGTCTTCCGGGTGGAGGAACGAGGGTGGTGGCGGCGGGCCCCAGTTGAACAGGCCCGCCGCCCCTTCCAAGACCTCGGGTTCCCAGATCTCGTCCTCGGGGATGCAGTCCATGTCCGAGTAGTACTCGGAGAAGTTACCGGCCGGGTCCTTGAGGTACCAGAAGAAGTTCGATCCGGCGTGGTGGCGGCCCAGGCCCCACACATGGCGTTCGGGATGGTCTTCGAGCATCGCGGTGGCGCCCCGCCCGACCTCGTCGATGTCGTCCACCTGCCAGCTGGTGTGGTGCAGGTACGCGACCGGCGCGGCCATCGCCAGCACATTGTGGTGGTCGACGGAGCACCGCATGAACGCGCCCTTGTCGCCTATGTAGTCGCTGATCCGGAAGCCGAGGCCGTCGGTGAAGAACGCCGTGGTGGCGTGGAGATCGGTCGTGCCGATGACCGCGTGCCCGAGCTTCTTGGGCCGGACCGCCCCGTCCCGGAGCACGCCGGGCGCGCGGCCCTTGCGCTCCACCCGGCCCGGGCCGTTGTAGGGGGTGGCGGGCACCGGTCGTGCCACGGTGCGGGGCGCGACTTCGATACGGGCCACCACCTCCGTGATCGGCTCGGTCGCGCGGAGGACATGGGCGTCGAAGTCGTGGGGAACACCGAGCCGTCGCAGGTTCGCCGCGACGCGGGCGATGTCGTCCGCGTCGTCCACCCCGATGCCGATCTCCACCAGCCGACGGGTGGGGGTGCGCACGAGGCGCAGCTGCTCCCCGCCGTCGCGGGTGGCGAACACTCCCCCACCGCGGTGTTCGAGACCGAACGCGTCGTAGTAGGCGGTCGTCGCGTCGAGATCGGGAACGCCGATGGTGACGCTGGTCAGTGTGTGCAGGCTCATGGCGTGATGCCTCCGGGGACTCGCGAAGTACCTGGTCGAGCTCAGCGATTCCGGCAGGGTACCGGTGAACACGAGATCGCCGGGATAGCGCGTGATGACGGGATAGCGCGTGATGATGCGCGGAGCGACCGTGCCGCCGCGCGAGCGGCACGGCGAGCCGAGCTGTGCGTCACACCCCACGGGGTGGGGGTCGAGCTTGTCCCCCCATAAACCCGACCTGCCACGCCTGGCGCAAAAGCGGTTTCCTGTGATCGAGCCTCGGTCACGACACCACAGACCGTCGCGCCTTCCTCCGCCGATCGACTATGAGGTCCACTCCATGGAACGTCGCAAAGCGCTCGGACTGATCGCCGCCACCGGCACCGCCACCGCCGCCTCCTTCACGGCTCCGCCCTCCTTCGGTGCGGAAACCGGCCGCACCGCGGGCGCCACGGGACAGGACAAGGCCACGGCAAAGGGCGGCTACACCTTCGCGCTGGACAAGAGCGTCAAGCGGACCTCGGTGCGGTTCAAGAACCGCTACGGCATCGAGGTCGCCGCGGACCTCTACGTGCCGAAGAACGCCAGGGGCAAGCTGCCCGCCCTGGCGGTCAGCGGCCCCTTCGGCGCGGTCAAGGAACAGTCCTCGGGGCTCTACGCCAACGAGTTCGCCCGCCGCGGCTACGTCGCCCTCGCCTTCGACCCCTCCTTCACCGGGGAGAGCGGCGGCAGGGTCCGCGACGTGGCCTCGCCCGACATCTGCACCGAGGACTACAGCGCCGCCGTCGACTTCCTCGGCCTGCAGAAGATCGTCGACCGCGAGCGGATCGGCGCGCAGGCCGTCTGCGGCTTGAGCGGTATGGCGCTCACCGCGGCGGCCGCGGACAGCCGTATCAAGGCGGTCGCCACGGCCTCGATGTACGACATGTCCCGCAGCATGTCCCGCGGCCACGAGGACTACTACACGCATGAGCAGCGCCAGAAGGTCGTGGACCACCTCAGCCGGCAGCGCTGGATCGACGCCGAGAACGGCACCTACGCGCGGCTCTCCCACGAGGTCCCCTTCGACGAGAGCGGCAACGTCGCCCCCTCGAGCCGCGTCCTGCCCAAGACCCTCCCGGCGGACGCCGACCCGATCACGAAGATTTTCTTCGACTACTACCGCACCGAGCGCGGCTACCATCCGCGCTCGATCAACTCCACCACCGCGTGGACCGGGACCACGCCGATGTCGTTCTTCGCCTTCCGGCTGATGACGAACATCGACATGCTGGCGCCCCGCAAGGCGCTCCTGGTGGCCGGCGCCGACGCGCACTCCCGCTACTACTCCGAGGACGTCCAGGCGACGGCCCCCGACACCGTCGACCTCGTGATCGTCCCGGGCGCGGACCACGTCGACCTGTACGACCGCAAGGACCTCATCCCCTTCGGCAGGCTCGACGCGTTCTTCACCAAGAACCTCGCCTGAGTCGGAAGCGCCCCGACAGGCCGGTACCGCCAACGGCCTGTCGGGGAGCCCCCACGGCAGAGGCGGCCTCTCGGGATTCGCGTGGTACGGGTCAGCTGCCGGTCGGGAGCAGGATCTTGCCGATGGTCCGGCCCTCTCCCAGCAGGCGGTGTGCCTCGACGGTGTCGCCATCCGGATGTTCTGTTACGACATCACGGACGAGCCTTACGAGGTCGACGGTCCGGTCCAGTCGGCTGCCACATGACCGATGCGCACCCGCTGCGGGTGGTCGCCGACCGCGACGGACGCGGTCTTCTCGCCCGTCGCGAAGTCGATCGCGGTGACCCGGTCGGCACCGCTCTCGGAGACGACGCAGGAGGTTCCGTCGCCGCTCACCGTCGCCCAGTACGGCTTCGAGGTCGGCACCAGGGGGCCTTCCTGAAGTGATTCCCGGTCGACGACGGTCGCGTAGTCGTCCATCGTCCCGGCCACGCACAGCTTCTTGCCGTCGGGGCTCATCGACAAGCCGTGGTGGCGGGAGTCGTTGACCCAGGTGGTGCGGTCCTCGCTGGTCGCCGGATTCTTCGGGAGGGTCTTCGCGCGGGTGATCTTGTCCTTGGCCACGTCGTACTCCAGGAACCCGTTGAAGAAGGAGACCTGGAAGTAGAGCTTGGACTCGTCGGGAGTGAAGGCGACGGGCCGGACGGCATCGGACAGGTCCTTGCGGCCAAAGGCGTCGAGCCGTTCTCGCATGTCGATGACCTTGACCTGCCGGTACGTGGTCGTGTCGACCACGGTGATGCGCCGGTCACCCTTCGTCCAGTCCATCGACGGATCGTCCAGGGCGGTGTTGACCTCGCCGATCGACATGTTCCACAGGTACTTGCCGCCATCGGTGAAGACGTTCTCATGAGGCTTGTCACCAGCGGAGAACGAACCGAGTTGCTCACCCGTCTCGATGTCGAGGACGTGCACCGTATTCGACGTCGAAGCCGACACCGCCACGCGTTTGCCGTCGGGCGACACGGCCATGTGGTCCGCGCGGAATCCCGACACGGGAAAGCGCCAGTTGATTTTGCCCGTCGCGACGTCGATCGACACCACGTCGGCGAAGCTGGGCCGGGAGACGACGATGGACGAGCCGTCCGGGGTCGAGTACATGTCGTCCACGAACTGGTCGTGCCCCTCCCCAGGCCCCAGCCGGATCCCCAGGAAGAAGGCGAGCTTGATGGGGTTGAGGTAGATCTCGGTGAGCCGCTGGTCCTTGTCCGGTATGACGTTGATCCGGCCGATCCTGGCCAGGTCACCGCTGGACTTGATGACGTCGGCGGTGCCGTCCCAGTTGTTGCCCACGAACATCACCTCCCGCAGGCCGGCCGCATCGGCCTGCGCGGAGGCACTCACCGCCGTGGTACCGGTCACGGCCAGCGCAACGGAAGCGGCGAGAGAGAGAACCATCCGGGTGGAGCCACGGTGCTCGGAAGGCATGGTCACTCCATTCGAAGCGGGGGTCTGTCATCGTCGGGGCGCCACCTACTGGAAAGTAATGAAGGTGGATACCTCTCACAAGAGTTCTGACGACAAAAAATGACAGCCACTCAACTTCCACACCCGGGGGGCGGTACGCAACGCGTCGGCGTCGAGTGACCGATCACGCGCGGCGCCCGGCGTCAACCGGGGTCGCGGTCGCGGAAGACGGGAGTCACGCATCGGCCGCCGCGTGGACCCGCTCACCCCCCACGAAGGTCTGGAGCACCCGGCAGTCGGCGATCTGCTCGGGAGGCCCGTCGAAGGGGTCGCGGTCGAGGACGACCAGGTCGGCGAGGCGGCCGGGGGCGATGGTGCCCGTGTCGTCCGCGTGGTTCACGTACGCGCTGCCCGCGGTGTACGCGGCGACGGCCGCCTCCAGGCCGATGCGCTGCTCGGGAAGGAAGGGCGCGGTGCCCTCGGGGGCGTCCGGCAGGCGGCGGTTGACCGCGACATGGATGCCTGCCAGTGGGTCCGGGCTGCTGACCGGCCAGTCGCTGCCCGCGGCGAGCGTGGCCCCGGCCCGCAGCAGCCCGCCGAAGGGGTACTGCCATCCACCGCGCTCGGCGCTGAGGAAGGGCAGCGTCAACTCGTCCATCTGGGGCTCGTGCGCGGCCCACAGGGGCTGGATGTTGGCGGTGGCGCCGAGCGTGCGGAAGCGCGGGATGTCGGCTGGGTGGACCACCTGGAGATGTGCCAGATGGGGGCGGGTGTCACGGTGGCCGTTGGCGGTCCGCGCGGCCTCCACCGCGTCCAGCGCCTCCCGTACGGCCCGATCGCCGAGCGCGTGGAAGTGGACCTGGAAGCCGTGGGCGTCCAGCGCGGTGACGTGGCTCTTCAGCTCCCCCGGATCGACGAAGCTGATGCCGGAGTTGTCGGAGGCACAGCCGCAGCCGGTGAGATAGGGGCCGAGCATCGCCGCGGTGTGGTTCTCTGCGACCCCGTCCTGCATGATCTTCACGGTCGTGGCGCGCAGCGCCCGGCCGCGCTCGGTCGCCTCCCGGCGGGCGAGCAGCTCCGGGATCTGCTCGGCGCCCCGCGCCCGGTCCCACCACAGCGCGCCGACCACCCGCGCGGTGAGCAGGCCGTCGTCAAGGGCGGCGTGGTACGCGGGCGTCGGGTCGGCCATATTGGCGTACGAGCCCACGATGGCGTCCTGCCAGGCGGTCACCCCGAATGCGTGCAGTACGGACTGGGCGCGCAGCAGCGCGGCGGTCTGCTCGGCGAGGGTGACCTCGGGCAGCAGCGTGCCGACCAGGGAGGCCGCGCCCTCCTGGAGCATGCCGGTGGGGTTGCCGCGCTCGTCCCGCTCGATCCGGCCGTCCACGGGATCGGGGGTACCGGCGCCGATCCCCGCGAGCTGGAGGGCGCGGGTGTTGACCCAGGCGCCGTGGTGGTCGCGGTTGGGCAGATAGACCGGCCGGTCGGGGACGATCGCGTCGAGCATCGCGGCCGTCGGCGTGCCACCGGGGAAGGCTTCCATGGACCAGCCGCCACCGGTGATCCACCCGAGGTCCCGGTGCTGATCGGCGTAGGCGGCCACCCGCCGCAGATACTCCCGCGCGTCGGTGGAGTCCCCGAGATGGCACTGTCCGAGTTCGATACCGGCGCCCAGCGGATGGACATGGGCGTCCTGGAAGCCGGGCAGCAGCAGCCGCCCGGCGAGGTCCACCACCTCGGTGCCGGGACCGATCAGTTCGCGCACCTCCTCCCGGCCGACGGCGATGACACGCTCCCCGCGTACCGCGAGGGCGGTGGCGCGGCCGCGCGCCGGATCGACGGTGTGCACCGGGCCACCGGTGAAGACGAGATCGGCGGTGGTGTCGGACATCAGACGCACTCCAGGGATCGGTGGTTGGTCATGCAAGGGCAGGAGGGAACAAGGATCAGGAAGCGGTCCCGGCAGGGTGGTCCACCGGCAGCCGCAGCCGCTCCCCGTCCGTGCCGCGCCCGGTGACGAAGTACGGCGAGCGCCGCCGGTACTTGGCCCATGCGGCCATGGCCAGGCCGGAGGCCACGATCGCGCAGGGCAGGGAGAACATGAACCACCCGTTGTCCGGGCTGAGTTCGAAGTGGTCGGCCCCGGTGAGGTACGAGTAGCCGAGATAGCCGCCGATGGCGAACAGCGCCAGCCCGGAGGCGGCTGGTATCCCCACCGCGAGCAGCGCCTCGCGCACCCCCGCGCGGAGGGCGGAGCGGAAGCGCACGGCGCAGGCGATCGCCGTCAGGCCGTAATAGAGGGCGACGACGAGTCCGATGGAGTTCACGGCCGCCAGGATCATGTCGTTCAGCTTGGGGATGGCCAGGGCGAGCAGGGCGACGGCGGTCGCGACGGCCATGACGAGGACGGTGCCGATCGCCGGTGTTCCGTACCGGGGGTGGACACGGGTCCACACCGGCCCCATCGTGCGGTCCCGGCCCATGGCCAGCAGCCCGCGCGCGGTGGGAATGACCGACGACTGGACGGAGGCCACGGCCGAGAACACCAGGGCGAGCAGCGGCACGCTGGCCCACGGTTCGGCGGCCAGCTTCGCGCCCAGATACGGAAGCGCCTGCGGGCCGTTGCGGATCAGCTCGGGCAGGCTCATCTCCCGCTGGAAGGCGACCGAGGCGAAGAGGAACAGGCCGAGCATGGCGAAGAGGGCGATGAAGCCGCCGCGGGCCGGGTTGCCGACATCCTTGGTCTCCTCGGTGAGGCTGAACGCCGCGTCCCAGCCCCAGAAGAAGAACACCGCCAGGACCAGGCCCTGGGCGAACGCCGTGCCGCTCCCGATCGCGAAGGGGTCGAACCACGACAGCGACAGCTCGTGCTCACCGGTGATCAGGGCCCAGCCGCAGAAGGTCAGCAGTACGGCGTATTCGAAGATCAGCAGGCCCGCCTGCAAGCGGGTGGCGCTGCGCACCCCGGTGACGGCCATGGCGGTCACGGCGGTGAGGACCACCAGCCCGATGACGGTGCTCGTGGCGGTCGAGTTCGGGTCCAGCGCGATCCCGGCGACGCTGCTGACATGCGCCTTGTTGACGAACTGGACGATCACCGAACCGGTGACGGCGCTGGTGTACGCCAGGAAGACGATCACACCGACGACGTTGACCCAGCCGGTGAGGAAGCCCGGCCAGGGCCCGAGGGAGGTGCCGACCCACACATAGCCGCTGCCGCAGTTCGGCTCGGACCGGTTGAGCCGGGCGTACGCGCAGGCGATGCCGAGCATGGGCAGGAAGGCCAGCAGCAGGAGGACGGGGGCCTGGAGCCCGACGGTCGCGGCGAGCGTGCCCATGCCGATGGCGATGCTGGTGGTGGCCGCCGTACTGGAAGCGGCGATGGCGACGCCGTCGACGACGCCGAGCGAACGGCGCAGCTCGGCGGGGTGCTGGGACATGACGGGCTCCTCACGGAAGGAGGGACGGGGAAGAGCCGTACGGATGCCGCGCATCGAACAACGGCCGCCCGTCTTGCGTCAATGGTGTTGACATAAGACCGCGGGCGCCCTTCACTGCCTGGAACAACGGCTGAACACCAGCGACACGGCGGCAGAGAGGGGTTCACCATGGCCGGTGGGGCGGGAGACCGGGTCTCTCATGAGCGCAGACGGCGCCGGCCCACCCGCTCGGGCACGCTGCTGTCCGCCGAGCTGATCGTCGACTGCGCGCTCCGCCTGATCGGCGAACACGGCCCGGAGGCGCTCAGCGTGCGCCGCCTCGGCGCGGCCCTGGGCTGCGATCCGAGCGCGGTCTACCGCTACTTCCACAACACCGACGATCTGCTGCTCACCGTCGCCGACCGGATCATCGGCGATTCGATGGAGGGCTTCGCCCCCGGCCCGGACTGGGTGGCCTCGCTGCGGGAGATGGCCCTGCGGGTCCGCGACTCCTACCGCACCCATCCGCGCGCCGCGGTGCTGGCCTCGCACCGGGTGACCCGCCGGGAGAACGAGTTCCGGGCGGTCGAGACCGGTGTCGGCATCCTGGTACGGGCGGGCTTCGAGCCCGCCCGCGCCCTCCGCCTCTATCTGGCCTTCATCGACACCGTCCTCGGCCACGCCGCCCTGGACGCGGCCGCCCTCGCACTGCCTCCCGCCCAACGGGAGGGCGACAGCCAGGCATCCACCCGGGCGTATCAGTCGGTGTCCGCCGAGACCTATCCGCTGCTGGCCGCCATACGTGAGAACCTGCACGCGCTGGCGGAAAGCTCCTTCGAACCCGCCCTCGAACTGATGCTGTCCGCCCTCGCGGCCCAGGCCCCCGCCCGTCCGGGGGCGCAGACGGCTCTCAGAGGAAACTGAGAACTTCCTGTGCCAGGCTGACGCGCCCGACCGCCGCCCTCATGGCCGAACCGCTGGAGAGCCACCGATGAGCCTGATCAACGGCCTGCCCGCGCACGTTCTGTTCGTGCACTTCGTCGTCGTGCTCGTTCCCCTGACAGCACTGGCCCTGGTTGTCTGCGCCATCCGGCCGAAGGCGGCACAACGGCTCGGCGTGGTGCTGCCACTGCTCGCCCTGGTCACGCTCGCGATCGTGCCGTTCACCACGCAGGCCGGGGAGTGGCTGGAGGAGCACGTCGACAGCAACGCCCTGGTGCGCCGGCACACCGAACTCGGCGACGGTCTGCTCCCCTGGGTCGGGGGCCTCTTCGTCCTGGCCACCCTCGTGTGGTGGACGGCCCGCCGGGCCGCCGCCTCCGGATCCGGCACGCCGGGCGGCACCGGCAGGTCGACCGCACCGCTGCGCATCGCGGCCGCGGTTCTGTCGGTCGCCGTGGCCGCGGGAGCCGTCGTGGACGTCTACCGCATCGGCGACTCCGGGGCCAAGGCCGCGTGGCACGGCCAATTCTCCACGACCTCGTCGGGCGGCGGCGACGGCGACGGCGACAAGGGCTGACACACCGCCGCGCCCTCGCGTTCGCTCTGCTGAACAGATTTCAGATGACCGCCGTATTGACGCAGTCACGACACATTCCTAACGTCTCAGAAAGCGCTTTCTCCGCGCTGTGTCAGCCCGCTCAGTTCAGCACTCCGAACAGCACCGCCCGGCCGGAAGGCCCAGACCCCCGCAACCGAAGAATCTGGAGACAGGCGATGCAATCGAGAGCCGCAACAGCATCGATCGGCTTACTGGCAGGCGTGCTCATCACGCTGTCCGGCACCACGGCGCAGGCCGTTTCCGTTCACGGCGAACACGGCGCCACGCCCGCGAACGTGAGCGCCGTGAAGGCCGCGAGCACCGTCCTCTACGTCGCGCCGGACGGCAAGGACAGCGCGGCCGGAACGCAGTCCGCCCCGACCACGCTCACCTCGGCGATCAGCCGCATCTCGTCCGGCGGGACGATCTACCTGCGCGGCGGGACGTACAAGTACTCCTCCACCGTCACGATCCCCGTCGGCAGCAACGGAACCTCCAGCGCCCGCACCACCCTGTCCGCCTACCCGGGCGAGACTCCGGTGCTGGACTTCTCGGCGCAGAGCGAGAGTTCGTCCAACCGGGGCATTCAGCTGAACGCCGACTACTGGCGTCTGTACGGGCTCACCGTCCAGCACGCCGGGGACAACGGCATCTACGTCGGCGGCAGCAACAACGTCGTCGAGCGCACGGTGACGGCGTACAACCGCGACACGGGGCTGCAACTCGGCCGGATCGCCAGCAGCACCCCCACGTCCCAGTGGCCGTCCAACAACCTGATCGTCAGCTCGGAGTCGCACGACAACAAGGACTCCGGCGGCGAGAACGCCGACGGCTTCGCCGCGAAGCTCACCACCGGCACCGGCAACGTCTTCCGCTACGACGTGGCCCACAACAACATCGACGACGGCTGGGACCTCTACACCAAGACCGACACCGGCGCCATCGGACCGGTGACCATCGAGTACTCCCTCTCCTACGGCAACGGCACCCTCAGCGACGGCACCCAGAACAAGAACGGCGACCGCAACGGCTACAAGCTCGGCGGCTCGGACATCAAGGTCAACCACACGGTCCGGCACAACATCGCCTACAAGAACGGCCACCACGGTTTCACCTACAACAGCAACCCCGGCACGATGGCCGTCTCCGACAACGTCGGCATCGACAACGTCGAGCGCAACTTCTCCTTCGACAAGGGAAGTTCGGTGTTCCGGAACAACGCCTCGTGCCGCAGCGGCAGCGGCTCGAACGACAAGGTCGTCGGCGACGCCGACACCTCGAACCAGTTCTGGCTCGGCTCGAACGGATCGCGCTGCTCCTCCTACGCCGGTGCCCTGGGCTGGTCCTACGCCGGGGACGGCCGCCTCGTCGTGACCCTCGGCGGCAAGGTGGTGACGCTGTGAGCGGGCGGCAACGCGCGGTGCGACTCCGTACGACGCTCGCCATGGTGGCCCTCGGGACCGCGGCCGGTGCGCTTCTCCCGGTGCCCGCGGCATCGGCGGCGGCCGGTGGCGCCACCGGATACGCCACCCAGAACGGCGGGACCACCGGCGGAGCGGGCGGGCAGACGGTCCGGGCCACCACGGGAACCGCGATCCATACGGCCCTGTGCAACCGGGCGAGCAGCAGCACGCCGATCACCATCGAGGTCCAGGGGACCATCAATCACGGCAACACCCAGAAGGTGTCCGGCAAGAGCTGCGACACCGCCGACGGGGTGATCGAGCTCAAGAAGGTCAGCAACGTCACGATCATCGGAGTCGGCAACGGCGCCGTCTTCGACCAGCTGGGCATCCACCTCCGTGAGGCCAGCAACATCATCGTCCAGAACGTGACCGTCAAGAACGTCAAGAAGTCGGGCTCCCCCACGTCCAACGGCGGTGACGCCATCGGCATGGAGCGCAACGTCCGCAACGTGTGGATCGATCACACCACCCTGGAGGCGTCGGGCGGGGAGGCGCAGGGGTACGACGGCCTCTTCGACCTCAAGGACAACACCCAGTACGTGACCCTCTCGTACAGCGTCCTGCGCAACTCCGGCCGCGGCGGTCTCGTCGGGAACAGCGAGGACGACCGCTCGAACGGCTTCATCACGTACCACCACAACCGGTACGAGAACATCGACTCCCGCGCGCCCCTGCTGCGTGGCGGAATCGCCCACATGTACAACAACCACTACGTGAGCCTCAACGAGTCCGGCATCAACTCCCGCGCCGGAGCCCGCGCCAAGGTGGACAACAACTACTTCGAGGACTCCAAGGACGTCCTGGGCACCTTCTACACCGACGTGGCCGGTTACTGGCAGGTCGGCGGCAACGTCTTCGACAACGTGACCTGGTCCAAGCCCGGCAGCGAGAACCACCCGGCCGGGCCCGTCCCGCAGTCCAACACCACGGTCGGCATCCCCTACTCCTACAGCCTCGACCCGGCCGCCTGCGTGCCGGGCATCGTGAGCCGGACGGCCGGCGCCGACAAGGGCCTGCGGGTGTCGGACGGCACCTGCTCGTCGTAGACCCCCGCACGCGGAGCTGGGAGCGGGCACGAGGGAAGCGATGACAGTATCGGGGCATGGCTGAACAGATCATCGCCGCGTGTGACGGCGCGTCCAAGGGGAACCCCGGGCCCGCGGCCTGGGCATGGGTCATCGCAGGCGCCGGGAACGAGGTGGACCGCTGGGAAGCCGGTCCCCTGGGCACCGCCACCAACAATGTGGCCGAACTGACCGCATTGCAAAAGCTGCTGGAGACCACCGATCCGTCCCTGCCGCTACAGGTGCGCATGGACTCCCAGTACGCGATGAAGGCCGTCACCACCTGGCTGCCGGGGTGGCGAAAGAAGGGATGGAAGACCGCCTCCGGCTCACCGGTGGCCAACCGGGACCTCGTGGTGCGCATCGACGAACTGCTGAACGGCCGCACCGTCGACTTCGTCTACGTCCCCGCGCACCAGGTCGACGGCGACCCCTTCAACGCCGCCGCGGACCGCGCCGCCAGCCACACGGCCCGCACCCAGCAGGCCGCCGGAACCTCGCTCGGATCCGCGCTGCCGCCGCCGGAGCCCCAGACAGCCACCCGCTCAGCCGGCCGCGGCCGACCGTCGCGCCCGCAGACGGCGGCCAAGGGGCGAGCGAAGACCGCCCGCCCGAGCGGTGGTTCGATCAAGGCGAAATTCCCCGGCCGGTGCCGCTGCGGCCAGCCCTACGCGAAGGGCGAGCTCATCGCGAAGAACCCTGACGGCTGGGGCCACCCCACCTGCGTGCCCCAGTCCAATACCGCCGGATAGGACACCGGCAGGCGGGTCACCTCCGACCGCAGGCAGTGGTCGCGGTGCGTCGGAACTCGCTCGGGTTGATGCCTCGGACCCGTTTGAACGCCGCGCTGAACCCGAACGGGTCGGAGTACCCCACGGTCCCGGCGATGTCCGCGACGGTCGCGGTCTCCCGCTCGATCAGGAGGTCTGCCGCGAGTGTCATGCGCCAGCGGGTGAGGTAGGTCAGCGGCGGTTCGCCGACCAGGTCGGCGAACCGTTTGGCCAGCGTTGAGCGCGACACTCTGGTGTGCTCGGCCAGCGTGGCGACCGTCCAGGAGGCCGCCGGTTCGGCGTGGAGCAGGCGCAGCGCGTGGCCGACCACCGGGTCGCGCTGGGCGGCCCACCAGGCCGGGGGTTCGCCGCCGGGCCGGTCGAACCATTCGCGCAGCGTGCAGACCAGCATCCAGTCCAGCAGCCGGTCGAGCACGACCTGCTGGCCCGGGGTGTCGAGGGCGACCTCGGCGGCGAGGTGGTCCAGCACCGGGGCGGACGTGTCCCCGGCGTCCACCCGCAGCACGACGGGCAGCGCGTCCAGCAGGCGGCGGCTGATCTCGCCGCGCACGGGGTACGCGCCGACGATCAGGGTCGTCGCACCGGCGCGGTCGTCACCGGGGTGCCCGCCGTCGTCGTTCCAGCCGAGCCGGTGCCGGGTGCCGCCCTGCTCGGGCGTCGCGCAGTGCTCGCCGCACGCGAGGGGTTCGGCCCGGGTGCCGGCCTCGTCGACGAAGGTGAACGTGGCGGGGCCGCGTACGACGATCGTCTCGCGGGCGCGCAGCGGCTCGGGCGGACCGTGCTCCGGCACGATCCAGCCCGACCCGGTGAGGACGGTGCACAGGGTCAGCGGCGCGCCGTCCACGAAGTGCAGCGCCCAGGGCGGGGACAGGGTCGAGCTGCCGAACAACGAGCCGTGGGCCCGCACTCCGCGGATCAGGTCACTGAACACGTCCATCTCAGCGAGGTTAGACGAAGAGGTTGGACGAATACACAGGCGATCCGGCTTCTCGCCTATGGGTTCGTCCGATCCGGCCGTGTTCAATCGGCGTCATGAGCAACGACACCACTCTCGTCCTCGGCGCAACCGGCAAGACGGGCCGACGCGTTGCCGCCCGGTTGCGGCTGCGCGGCACGCCGGTGCGTACCGCCTCCCGGTCGAGCCGGACCCGGTTCGACTGGTCCGACCCCGGCGGCTGGGACGCGGCCCTGCGGGACATCGCCGTCGCCTATGTGGTGGCGCCGCCCGTGCCGGGCCCGGCGCACGAGTTCGTGGCCCGGGCCGAGGCCGCCGGAGTGCGGCGGCTGGTCCTCCTCTCCGGGCGCGGCGCCGACACCTGGGGCGACTCGGCGTTCGGACTGGACATGCGGTCGGCCGAGGACGCCGTGCGCGGCTCGGCGCTGGAGTGGACCGTCCTGCGGCCGTCGAACTTCGCGCAGAACTTCGACGAGGACGTCTTCCACGCCCCGCTGGTCGCCGGGGAGTTGGCGCTTCCGGCCGGTGCGGTTCCCGAGCCGTTCATCGACGTGGACGACGTGGCCGACGTCGCCGCCGCGGTGCTGACCGAGCCCGGTCGGCACGCCGGACGGGTCTACGAGCTGACCGGACCGCGCGCGCTCACCTTCGGTGAGGCCACCCAGCTGATCTCCCGGGCGTCCGGACGGCCCATCGCCTACCGGCGGATCTCCCCTGTCGAGTACGCCGCGACGCTGGTCGAGGAGGGCCTCAGCGAGGACGCCGCCCACCATGTCGCCGAGATGTTCGTCCTGATGGAACGCGGGGTGATCGCCGCGACGACGGATGACCTCGCCACCGTGCTGGGACGGCCGCCCCGGACCTTCGAGGACTACGTCGTGCGGGCCGCGGCGGCGGGAGCCTGGCGGGGATGACCGCCCCGACAGCGGCCAAAACCAATCCCCTACCGGAAGGGCTGTGATGAACACCGACGCCAGTTCGCTGACCGCCCAGGACCTCGAATTCCTCCGACGCCCCCTGCACGGGTTCCTGTCCGTGGCCGCGGGGCCACTTCCGCCACAGCCCCGGCCGGTGTGGTTCGAGGCCACTGCCGAGGGCACGATCCAGCTGTTCACGGCCCCGGACTCGCTCAAAGTGCGGCGGCTGCGCCGCGATCCCCGCGCCTCGATCGTGGTCGCCGCCCCGGTGGGTGAACGCGAGCGCTGGCTGTCGGTCGCCGGTCGCATCACGGTGGAACGCGACGGAGCACATGATCTGTGCACCCGACTGGCCGCGCGCTACTGGGACCTCGACGACCCGGCCCGCGCCGACGACCTCGCCGGGATGCTGGCCGAGGACCAGGTGCGTCTCGTCATCTATCCGGAGACCGTACGCCGTTTCATGAATTGACCCCTGCGACAGCCAGTAGGATGACGAAGAGAGGCTGGTCGGACACGACGGGGGGCTCGCCTTGGATCGCCTGGCCGAAGCGGACCTGGAAGTCGGCCCGAACCCGGTGCTGCCCCGGGCGTTGCACACGTGGCTCGGACCGATCGCGGCCCTCGCCGCGCTGGTGGTGGGCGTGCTCGGGGTCCTGTACGCGGGCCACGGCGTGCCCGGCAGCGTGGACAGGTGGGTCATCCGGCCGACGGCGGACAGTGTGCGGCCGCCCTGGAGAAGCGTCGCGCTGGCCATGGACTTCTTGGGGGAACCCGCCGGAGCGGCGGCGCTGATCGTGGCCGCTGTGACCGGCTGCCTGCTGCTTCGGCGTCCTCGCGCGGCGGTGTTCGTCGTTGCCGGTGCGGCCATGAGCGTGGGGGCGGCGACGCTGCTCAAGCATCTGGTGGGACGCACCATCCACGGTGAAGGCAACCTGTCCTATCCGAGCGGGCACACCGCCTTCCTCACCGCGCTCGCCCTCATCGGGGCGCTGCTCGCGACCGGCCGGTCCGGCCTCGGCAGGACGGCAGGTACGTCACTCGTGCTCGCCTCGGCGCTCGTGGCCGGTGCCGCGATGGGATGGGCGCAGGTCGCCCTCGGCGCGCACTATCCGACCGATGTCCTCGGCGGCTGGTGCACCGCGCTGGCGGTGACTCCGGCGACCGCATGGCTGGTCGACCGGATGGCCGACGCCCGTCAGCGCGGGCGTCGCTGACGTCACGTCACGCCAAGCGGCGGAATACGGGTTTCACCGGTCGCCCGGCCAGCCACGGGGTGGGGTCACCGGCGTCCAGCGCCTTCCGGTACACCGCACACGCCTGGGCCACCACCTCGACGGTGTGATCGATGTCGGCGTCACTGAGCGCGCTGCTCACCACGAACGACGGGGCCAGCACCCCGCCCGCGAGGAGGCGGCGCAGGAACAGGGTGCGGTACTGCTGCGACGGCTGCCCGTTCGCGTCGAGGGTGGCGAAGACCAGGTTGCTGGCCCGGCCCCGTACGACGATGTGCTCGCCGACGCCCATACCGGCCGCGGCGGCGCGGACACCGGCGGCCAGCCGCTCGCCGAGGGCGTGCAGCCGCGCGGTGATGCCCTCTTCGGCGTAGGTGGTCTGCACGGCCATCGCGGCGGCCAGCGCATGGGTTTCCGCACCGTGGGTGGTGGACAGCAGGAACACCCGGTCGCCGGAGTGGCGCAGGCCCCCCAGCTCCATCAGCTCGCGGCGCCCGGCCAGCGCGGAGACGGCGAATCCGTTGCCCAGCGCCTTGCCGAACGTGGAGAGGTCGGGGACGACGCCGTACAGGCCCTGGGCGCCCGCCTCGGACCAGCGGAAACCGGTGATCATCTCATCGAAGATCAGTACGCAGCCGTGCCGGTCGGCCAGTTCGCGCAGCCCGGCGAGATACCCGGGCGCCGGCTCGGTGTGGGAGGCGGGTTCGAGGATCAGGCAGGCGACCTCGTCCTCGTACCGGGTGAGCAGTTCCTCCGTGGCGGCCAGGTCCCCGTACGGGAACGCCACGGTGAGCTCGGTGGTCGCCGCCGGAATGCCCGCGGACATCGGCGTGGTGCCGATGAACCAGTCGTCGACGGAGAAGAACGGATGGTCGGCGCAGATGGCCACCCGCGGGCGCCCGGTGGCGGCGCGGGCGAGGCGCACCGCGGCGGTGGTGGCGTCGGAGCCGTTCTTCGCGAACTTCACCATCTCGGCGGTCGGCACCGTTGCCAGGAAGCGTTCCGCGGCCTCGACCTCCACGATGGACGGCCGGACGAAGTTGCTGCCGCGGTCGAGCTCCCGCCGCACCGCCTCG
This sequence comes from Streptomyces sp. NPDC021115, assembly GCF_044333065.1. Taxonomy (NCBI): domain Bacteria; kingdom Bacillati; phylum Actinomycetota; class Actinomycetes; order Kitasatosporales; family Streptomycetaceae; genus Streptomyces; species Streptomyces sp. NPDC021115. The sequence goes on along the minus strand of NZ_JBIRQF010000013.1, from coordinate 134,374 downwards.
GTCACGCGGGGGTGGGCGTGGCCGAGGCTGACCGACCGCAGGCCGGATCCGTACTCGACGTAGCGGTTGCCGTCGACGTCCCATACGTGGGCACCGCGGCCGTGGCTGATGACCGGGGCCAGGTTCTCGGGGTACTGGTCGTCGCCCTTGGCGTAGGTGTGCGCGCCTCCGGGGATCATGGCGTGCAGCCGCTCGTTCGCCGCCCTTGACCGCGGCAGGAGGAAATCCGCGTTCTCTTCGGTGTGTTCCGTGGCCAAGCCGACTTCACCCTTCCTTGTGCTTCAGGACCTCGGCGAGGCTCGGCGCCTCCCGGTCGCGCTGGGACATCGAGACGGCCGGCAACGGCCAGGGAATGGCGAGCTCCGGGTCGTCGTAGGCGATCGTCACGTCCTCGGAGGGATCGTGCGGGCGGTCGATCCGGTACGAGGTGTCGGCGGTTTCGGTCAGCGCCTGGAAGCCGTGCGCGCAGCCCGCCGGGATGTACAGGGTCGCCTGCGTCTCGCCGGACAGTTCGTAGCAGGCGCGGCCCAGATACGTCGGTGAGTCCGGCCGCAGGTCCACGACGACGTCGAAGATCCTCCCGTACGAGCACCGCACCAGCTTGGCCTCACCGGCGCCGGAGCGCAGGTGCAGGCCGCGCAGCACGCCCCGGACCGAGCGGGACACGCTGTCCTGGACGAAGGCGTGCGGGTCGAGGCCCACCGAGCGGACCACGTCGGCGTCGAAGGTGCGGCAGAAGAAGCCGCGTTCGTCGGCGTACGGCGTCGGCTCGAACAGGAACGCGCCCGCGATCTGCGGGACTTCGGTCGCCTTCATGGAGCCTCCCGCAGGGCGTGGGCGTGGCCGGCCGCAGGGAACAGGGCCGTGGTCAAGTCGCTGAACTGCTGGGCGAGTTGCTCTGCGGCCAGCTGGTTCCGCTCGGTGAGGGTCCGCCGTAGCTCCGCCGCGTGCTTCTCCAGGTCCCGGAACTGTTCGAGCAGCCGGTCGGCGTCGACCTCACGTGCCGGGTGGCAGTACGCGCCGAGGCCCATCCGGTCCATGAGCGCGTCGCTCTTCGCCGCATAGCAGAGGGCGAGCACGGGCGTTCCGGTCTTCAGCGCGCAGATCAGGTTGTGGTAGCGGACGGCCACCACGGTGTCGGCGGCCGCCATCTCGCTCATCAGGTCGGCCAGTGAGGCCGGTTCGGCCGCGGTGACCAGCGGTGAGTCGACCGCGTCGAGGATCGCGCCGACCACCGGCACATCGCACTGGTCGCCGGTGAGCAGCCGGACCGGCCTGCCGTCCTCGACCAGCGCGCGCACGAACCGGATCGTCCCGTCGAGGTAGCGCCGGTGGATCTCCTCGGCGCGGGCACGGTCGTCGTTGCCGCCGTGGAAGTCCATGACGCCGAGGCAGACCGGTCCCGGCGCGCCCGAGGGGGACGTTTCCCCAAGCTCTCCGACAAGCTCCGAGCAGGGGATACCCCATTCCCCCGGCGTCGGCAGGGCGAACGCGAGGTCCGGGTAGACCTCGTCGCGCGCGGTGTCCACGCCCATCGCCCGCATCGCGTCGCGGGACGGGGCGTCCCGGTACGAGCGGTACGCGGCCAGCCGCGCCGACCAGCGCACCAGGGCCCGGGTCGGCCGGTTGCCGATCTCGGCGGCGCCTACGCTGACCAGCGCGACCCGGGTGCGCAGCAGCCGGCCGCTCGCGCAGAGCAGGAACAGCGAGTACGGGAAGCCCCACGGCCGCAGCGGCAGCGTGGCCTCCAGGACGCCCATGCCCGGCACGATCACCACGTCGTGCCGACGCACCCAGGCGGCGGTGCGGAAGACATCGACGAGTTTGCCCAGACCCTTCGACGCGATCGCGCCCGCACGCGACGCGGTCCGGTACTCCGCGCGGTTCCAGTGCAGCCGCGTCGCGGGAATCCCGAACTTGGCCGTCACCGCCTCGGGTCCGCCGCACAGCGCGTCCACGACCGCGTCCGGATGCTCGGCGCGGAGGTATCCGAGCAGGGCTTCCAGCGATCCGTCGTTGCCGAGGTTGCCGGAGCCGAGCAGGCCGAACACTCCCACACGTGTCGCCGTCCTCATGCCCGCCTCCCCTCACGTCCGGCGACGAGGGCGTCGACGGAGACGGTCAGCTTGGCCGGGTCAACCGGGGCGCGGTCCTCGACCCGCTCACCGGCGCCCGGCCTGACCCGGCTGGTCATCCACGCGGCCAGGTGGCGGTAGCACGCGCGCCGGTCGGCCGCCGACAGCGGGGCCCGCCGGATCGCCGAGGCGAAGCCCCAGACGTACTCGGCGAGCAGCCGGGGCGTCGGGTGCAGCGGGCCCGCCCGGCGCGGGTCCAGGTTGACGCACCGGGCGCGCTTGGACGGGTTCGCCCGCTCGGCGCGGGTGGGGTGGTCGCGGCGGAAGTACAGCAGCTCCGGCACCTGGTGGAAGCGCCCGTGCAGGGCGATCTCGGCGACGAACGTGCGGTCCGCGTGGTGGTAGCTGTCCATCGGCCGCACCCGGCGCAGCGCGGCGGCCCGGATCACCCCGTAGAAGTCGTCACCGCCGGGCTCGAACAGCATGCTGCGGAAGCGCTCCGCGGGGTGCGGTGAGTCGGTGGCGAGCGTGTACTCGTACGGGACCTTCACCTGTCCTTCGCCGTCGATGACCGCCTGGTCGGCGTGGGCGAGGATCACGTCCGGCCGCTCGTCCAGCGCCTCCACGCAGGCCCGCAGCAGATCACGCGCGTACAGGTCGTCGTGCGAGGCCCACTTGAACAGCTCGCCGCGGCACTGGGTGAACACGTAGTTGTGGTTGGGCGTGGCGCCGACGTTCCGGGGCAGCCGGAGGTACCGGACGCGCGTGTCCTGCGCGGCGTACTTGCGGCAGATGTCCTCGGTCCCGTCGGTCGAGGCGTTGTCGGAGATGACCAGCTCGAAGTCCTCGTAGGTCTGGCCGAGCAGGGCGTCGAGCGATTCGGCCAGGTACTCCTCGCCGTTGTACACGGGCAGGCCGATGCTCAGCCTGGGTTGGGCGCTCATGGGGTCCTCACTTCGGGAATGGGGTGGTGGTGGCGCTCGCGCAGGGCGGACCGCAGGTGCAGCCACCACACGGCGGAGCCGCTGACGGTCGCGGCGGCGACGCCCCAGGCCGAGCCGACCGTGCCGCCGACGGCCGCCCCGCCGAGCCCGCCGCCGACGTAAGCGGCGGAGGCGAACAGCTGGCAGCGCAGGCTGCGCCGGGCGGCGCCGAGCGCGCGCAGCCCGGCCGCCGCGCCGGTGCCGAGACCGGCGCCCGCGACGCCGAGGGTGATCGGCACGATGAGCTGTGCGGCGGAGTGCCAGACGTCGCCGAGCACGAACGCGCCGAACCGGTCCGGCATCAGCAGCAGCGCCCCGCCCCAGAGCAGCGCGCCGACGGCCTGCCCGCCGCCCAGCAGGAGGCAGAACGCGCCGAGGCGGTGCGGGGTCCGCCGCAGCACCCGTGCCGCCTCCGGCACGGTGACCAGCGAAAGGCCCATCAGCACGGCGAGGAACGGGCCGAGCAGCAACTCGGCGCCGCGCACCGCGCCCACCGCGCCGACCCCGACGATCGCGCCGAGCCCGTACGCCCGCAGCTGGCTCGCGCCGCTGAGGCAGGTGTTCTCGACCAGGTACCGGTAGCCGAGGTCGCGCTGCTCGCGAAGCCATTCGCGTGCCCCGGTCACCCGGGGCCGGATGCCGGACTGGAGGTAGCCGTACCCCGCAGCCACCGTGGCGGACGCGCCCCAGGCGAGGACGAACGCGGCCACGCTGCCTACGCGGGCCGCCACGACCATGGCCGGGACGAGCGCCACGCCCCACACGACGTCGTTGACGAACGCCTTCCGCCCTGTGCCCGCGGCGAAAAAGGAGAACCGCCAGGCGTCCTGGAGCAGCAGCCCCGGCAGCATGACGCCGAGGCAGACGAACGCGGGCCCCACCTGCCCGCCGAGGGCAGGCCCGACCACCAGACACGCCGCGCCGATGGCCGCACCGACGCCGAGTGCGGTACCCGTCGACCGGGCCACCGCCCCGCGCCAGGCCGCGTCCGGCACGCCGCTGAAGCGCACCACGAGCGGATCGGTGGCCAGCCCGCGGGAGACGTTGAGCACCACGCCGTAGGTCACCCAGGCCAGGCTGAACACACCGAACGCGGTCACGCCGAGCGAGCGGGCCACGTAGATGCCCACCGCGAAGTTGGACATGCTGGAGGCCGCCTGGTCGGCCAGTCCCCAGGACAGCCGCCCGACGAGGGCCCGCTTGGCGGACCGTGGGCCCGTCGTCGTCTTCTCCCCCTCGGTGGTCATCGGCGTCATGCCTTGATCAGCCCGGCGCCGTGCAGGGCGGCGGCCGCGGCGGCGACGGTGTCGAACGGCAGCCCGGACCGCTCGGCGACGTCCAGCAGGCTGTGCTCGCCGTCGGAGAGGTTGAGCACCCAGAGCATGGCCATCTGGGCCTGCTTGGTGTCGCTGCGGCCGCCGAGCGCGTCGTACAGCCCGCGTCGGCCCAGCTGTGGTTCGCCGTAGGGGTTGAGGTTGACGTACCGCCGGTTGCGGTCGAGGACGGCGAACGCCTCGCGGCAGACCGCGAGGGTGTCCTCCATCGCCTCCGGGGAGACGAAGTCCAGGTCGTCCGCCGAGGTGTGGTACTCGGGGTAGCCCGCGTACGGGGTCCGGGTGAGCGAGCCCACGCCGAGATCGAACCCGGGCGAGCAGTACTGCCGCTCGTCGTAGCCGTAGGGGGTGAACTCGTTGACCTGGTGCGGGCGTTCGGAGGCGGTCAGCACATGCCGCATCACCCGGTCGATCTCGGCGTCGCCGCGCCTGCTCTGCTTGTACGTCAATGAACCGGGGTCCCCGGCACAGGCCAGCACCAGCCCATGCTTTACCCGGTCGGCCCGCTCCGCGTTGCGGGCAAGCCAGGTGATCGCCCCGATGGTGCCTGGCGCGAAGATGAACCGGTAGGTGTAGTACGGCGTCTGCTCGGCCAGCGCCCGCGCCAGGAACGTCGCCACCGCGATACCGGCCAGGTTGTCGTTGGCCAGCGACGGGTGGCAGACGTGGCAGGAGACGATCACCTCGTCCGGCACCTGACCGGGGACCACGTGCTCGGCGTAGGTGAGGTGGCCGTCGGCGAGGGTGGAGTCGATACGCACCTCGTACTCGCCGTCCGGCAGCGCGTCCAGGGTCTCCTGGGCCAGGCAGAACCCCCATTCCGGCTGGTAGTAGCTGGTGCGGTACGGCACCCAGGCCGGGTGGTCCGGCAGGGTGTGCAGGTGTCCGCGCAGCTCGGCCAGCGGCATGGTCCGCGACACCGGCACGCTGTAGCCGAGGACGTGCAGGCTGGACGCCCGGAAGTCGACGACCCGCTTGCCGGTGGCGTCGACGACGTACGCGTCCCGGATGTTCCACTCCTGCGGCACCGTCCAGTCGAGCACCTGCGTCCCGGTCGGCACCTCGTGCACCTGGAGCGGGATGTACTCGCCGACGATGTCCAGGGTGGCGCGCACACCGTCGCCGGTGATGCTCCGGCAGAGCGGGTACATCCGCTCCACCAGCGCGTGCATCTCCTCGCCGGCGCCTTCTTCTACCTGCGTGCTCACCGGCGCCACCGCAGGGTGTCGTCGACGGTGCCGGCGTCGGACGCCGCGCGCAGCACGGCGAGGCGGGTGAAGCGCTGCTCGAAGTCCTCCCGGGTCAGCCCGTGTTTCCGGTAGGCGTCGGCGAGTTCGAGCGCGCCCTGCTTGACCGTCCACTCGCAGTCGAAGCCGGGGATGGCCGTGCGGAAGCGGGAGAAGTCGACCCGGTACGAACGCGGATCGGCACCGTTCTCCCCGGTGATCCTCACCTTCGCGCCGGACACCGCCTCGGCGACCTGCCCGGCGATCTCGGCGACCGTGACGTTGTTGGTCTCGCTGCCGATGTTGAACGCCCGGTCGTGCACCGCTTCGCGCGGCGCGGTCAGCGCGGCCGTGAAGGCCCGTGCGATGTCGACGGCGTGCACCAGCGGGCGCCAGGGGGTGCCGTCGGAGAGCACCAGCACCTCACCGGACAACAGCGCGTGGCCCACCAGGTTGTTCAGCACGATGTCGGCACGCAGCCGGGGCGAGTAGCCGAAGGCGGTGGCGTTGCGCAGGAACACCGGGCTGAAGTCGCCGTCGGCCAAGTCGTGCAGGTCGTCCTCCACTCGCACCTTGGACTCCGCGTACGGCGTCACCGGGCGCAGCGGGGCGTCCTCGGCCACCAGGTCGTCGCCCCCGGCGGCGCCGTAGACCGAGCAGGTGGACGCGTACAGGAAGCGCCGCACCCCGGCGTCGCGGGCCAGCCGGGCAAGACGTACGGACGCGTGGTGGTTGATGTCGTGGGTGAGCTCCGGCGCCAGCGATCCCAGCGGGTCGTTGGAGAGCGCGGCCAGGTGGATCACGGCGTCGACCCCGGCCACGTGTTCGGCCGTGACGTCGCGCAGGTCCAACCGGTGCCCGGGGGCACCGCCCACAGGCGCGTCAGCACCGACTGGGGGAGGGTCCGCGGGCCGCGGGCCCAGCACACAGTCGGCGAACAGCCCGGCGTCGAGGCCGACGAGCTCGTGCCCGGCGGCGGCGAGGACCGGGGCCATGACGGTTCCCAGGTAGCCCTGGTGTCCGGTCAGCAGTACGCGCATGGTTCAACCCCCCAGGTTGAGCGTGAGTTTGGTGACGGCGAACGCTTCGGCGTATCGCTCGTGGCATTCGATGCCGCGGATCCGCGCCAGGCCGAGAAACGCCTCGCGGTCGTACCAGGGCCGGTGCCGCTGCGAGGGGTAGTGCTCCTGGAGCAGCCGCACCTTCTGTTCGGCGATCTCCGGCGACAGCGGCTGGTACGCCGACGGGCGGCCGAGGTCGCCGTCCCACTTGACGATCTCGTAGCCGAGCACGAGGTGGTCGCGGAAGGCGGTGGGTATCAGCCGCGCCAGGCCGCGGTGGTCCTGGTGCGCGTCGTCGGTGCGCGGGGCCAGGATCAGATCCGGGTCGGTCTGTCCGCGCAGTTCCTCGACGGCCGCCTTGGCCTCTTCCCAGTGCGCGGGCAGGCGGCCGTCCGGCAGCTTGTGCACGGTCAGCCGCAGGTCGGCTCCGGGGCAGAAGGCGGCGAGCGCGGCCCGCTCCTCCTGCTCCCGCTCGCTGCCGCCGCCGGAGAGCACCAGCGCGTCGACACGGATGCCCGGCCGCGCGAGGCACATCGCGAGCAGTGTGCCGCCCGCGCCGATGGCGATGTCGTCGCAGTGTGCGCCCACCGCGACGATCCGGTCCGGGCGCCCGGCCCCGAGCCGGATCACGCGCCCACCCCCGCGTTGTCGTGTTCCCACACGGCCCACGGGCGGTCGCCCCTGGCGTAGGCGGCGTCGAGCGCGGCCCGTTCCTTCACGGTGTCGGTCGGCTTCCAGAAGCCGCGGTGCTGGTGGGCCACCAGCCGTCCTTGCTTGGCCAGTTGGGCGCATCCGTCGGCGACCAGGTCCCCGTTCTCCGGAATGTGGTCGAAGACCTCCTGGCGGAGCACGAAGTAGCCGCCGTTCTCCCACAGCGGCAGTTCGCTCACCGCGGTGATGCCGCCCACGAGGCCGTCCTCGCCCAACTCCACGCAGTGGAACGAGGACTGCGGCGGCACCACCATCATCGACGCACCGGCGTCGCGCGCGGTGAACCGGTCGATCATCTCCGGCAGCGGGGCGTCGGTGAGCACGTCGGCGTAGTTGGCGAGGAACATCTCGTCGCCGTCCAGGTGGTGCCGCACCCGGCGCAGCCGCTCCCCGATCGGCGACTCGACGCCGGTCTGCGCGAACGTGATCGTCCAGTCCGAGATGTCGGTGGACAGCAGCTCGGTCCGCCCGCCCCGCAGCACGAAGTCGTTGGACGTCGTCTCCTCGTAGTTGAGGAAGAAGTCCTTGATGTGGTGGGCCCCGTATCCGAGGCACAGGATGAACTCGGTGTGCCCGAAGTGCGCGTAGTAGCGCATGACGTGCCAGATCAGCGGCCTGGGGCCGACCATCGCCATCGGCTTGGGCACATCGTCCGCGGCACCGCTGCGCATCCGCATCCCGTAACCGCCGCAGAACAGAACGACCTTCATGCTGTGCCCTTTCCGGACGCGACCTCGGCAATGCTCAGTTCCGGGATGGGAAAGACCAGTCGGCCGCCCCATTCGTGCACGAAGGACAGCTGCTCGGTCAGCTCGGCGCGCAGGTTCCACGGGAGGACGAGCACATAGTCCGGCTTGTCAGCGGCGATCTGCTCGGGCGGCAGGATCGGGATGCGCGTGCCCGGGGTGAACCGGCCGTGCTTGTAGGGGTTGCGGTCGACCGTGTACGAGAGCAGGTCGGGCCGGATGCCGCAGTGGTTGAGCAGGGTGTTGCCCTTGCCCGGGGCGCCGTAGCCGACGACCGTCTCGCCGCGCTCGGCCGCTTCGATGAGGAACCGCAGCAGATCCCGGCGCACCTTGGCCACCCGGGCGGAGAACTCGGTGTACCCGGACAGCTCCTGCAACCCGGCGGCCTTCTCCCGGGCCAGCACGTCGGTCACGCTTCCCCAAGCTCTCGGCTCCGCTCGAGCAGGGGATACCCCATCCGTCGGCTCACCGGCCACCTCCGTGGGCCGGGCCCACAGCCGGATGGAACCGCCGTGGGTGGGCAGCAACTCGACGTCCACGAGCGCGAGCCCGCCGCTGGCAAGCGCCCGGATCGCGGACGCGACCGTGTAGTACTGGAAGTGCTCGTGGTAGATCGTGTCGTACTGGTTCTCCTCGATCAGGGTCAGCAGGTGCTGCACCTCGATGGAGACCCAGCCGTCGTCGGCGACCAGGGCGCGCAGTCCCCGGGTGAACCCGACCACGTCGGGGATGTGCGCGTACACGTTGTTGGCCACGACCAGGTCCGCCGGGCCGTGTTCGGCGCGGACGGCCGAGCCGGTGTCCGGGGACAGGAACTCCGTGAGCGTGGGCACCCCGGCGTCCCGTGCCGCGGCGCCGACGTTCACCGACGGCTCGATGCCGAGGCAGCGGATCCCGCGGTCCACCACATGCCTCAGCAGGTAACCGTCGTTGCTGGCGACCTCGACCACGAAGGAGTCGGTGCCGAGACCCAGCCGCGCCGCGGCGCCGTCGACGAACGTGCGCGCGTGCTCCACCCAGGAGGTCGAGAAGGAGGAGAAGTACGCGTACTCGCTGAACGTCTCCTCCGGCGTGATCAGCGGAGGTATCTGCGCGAGCCAGCAGTCGGTGCAGACCCGAAGGTGCAGCGGGTACGCGGGCTCCGGCTGATCCAGTTGGTCCGCGGCGAGAAAGCTCTCACACGGTGGCGTCGCCCCGAGGTCGACGACGCTCGCCATCGCTTCCGAGCCGCAGAGTCGGCATTGTGTCATCTACTGTCCCCATCCCCCCTGCTCGCGCGGGAGTCCCCGCCGCGAGGCAGTGCTGACCGACCCGCGATCGCGGTGCGGTACTCCTCCACCAGGCGCTCCAGCCCGACGGCCGGGCTGAAGCCCTGTTCGTAACGGAGCCGGGCCGCCCGGCCCATCTCCCGGCCCGGACCCGGCTCGGCCGCGATGCGGCGCATGCCGGACGCGAGCGAGGCGGGATCGCCCGGCTGGTGCAGCAGCCCGGTCACGCCGTCCTCGACGAGTTCGACGAAAGCGCCGTGGCCCGCGGCGACGACCGGGACCCCGGCCGCCATCGCCTCCACGACCACCAGGCCGAACGCCTCCAGCCACGTCGAGGGAGCCACCACGGCGACCGATCGCGCGATGGCCTCGGCGCACTCCGCCGGGTCCAGCAGGCCGACGTAAGCCACGTCGTCGCGGCCCGCCGCCCAGGCGGTCACCTCTCGCTCCAGCGGCCCCGCCCCGGCGATCACGAGCGGTACGCCCACACCGCCGCTCGCCGCGATCTCGTCCCACGCGGCCATGAGGAGCGTCACGCCCTTGGCCTCGGCGAGCCGTCCGAGATAGAGCAGATGCTCTCCCCCGCCCGCTCGGCGGACGCCCGGGTCGGGGACGAAGTTGTGCTTCACCGTCAGCCGCTCGGCGGGCATACCGGCCCGCGCCAGGACGTCGCGCTGCGCCGCGGAGATGCAGAAGAACCGCTCCACTCCGGACCACCATCGCCGCCGGTTGACCGACAGGCTGACCGCGAGCGGCACCGTCGCGAGGCGGGAACTCCGGTAGCAGCCGTGCCGGACGGCGGGCAGCGGCACCGCAGAGCCGACGCACTCGGTGCACGGTCGGCCGTCCCGTTGCAGCGTCCCCGGTGGGCAGACCTGGGTGTAGTTGTGCAGCGTGGCGACGGCGGGCACCCCGGCGTCGGCGCAGGCGGCGAGCACCGCGGGCGACAGCAGCGGGAAGACGTTGTGGACGTGGACCACGTCCGGCCGCTCGGTGCGCAGCCGGGCGGCCAGCTCCTTGCGGACCGCCGGGTTCCACGGTACGAGGAGCGGCACCGCGGCCTTGCCGGGGAGGGACCGGGCGGCGATGTCGTCGCTGCGCCGCTCGAACACCTCGACCCGATGGCCGGCCGCGCGCAGCAGCTCCACTTCCTGGTCGACGACCCTGTTCTCCCCGCTCGGCTGCGCCGAGGCGTAGCGGTTGTGCACCACGAGAACGTGCAAGCTCACGTGACCTCCGATTTCCGGGCCCAGCGCGGGATGTGTCGTCCGGGGACTTCGGGCGTCGCGGGGACTTCGGGCTTCGCGGGAGGCGCGGCCGCGGCGGGTGCCGCCAACAGCGAGGCGGCCAGGGCCAGATGCAGCAGATACGGTGAGGCGTCGCCGAGACCGGCCTCGGTGTACGACGCGATCGCGCAGTAGCTGATCAGGAAGATCGCGCAGGCCCGCTGGAGCGACGGTGGCCGCAGCAGCGCGACGCCGCCCAGCACGATGACGATCGCCGCGACAAGGACGACGCCGACCAGGCCCTGCTCGTTGTAGACGGCCAGCCAGCTGTTGTCTATCGGCAGCCCGCCGAACGACTTGTCGCCCAGGCCGACGCCGAACAGCTTCTCCCCGGTCGTCCGGGGCGCGGCCAGCAGGGCGTCCCAGACCTTGGCGCGGCCGGTGAGGCTGGAGAAGTTCTCCTTGCTCTGTCCGCGCAGGAACCATGCCTGGAGCAGGGAGGCGAACCCGACCGCGGCCACCGTGGCGCACAGCACCGCCCAGGTGAAGAAGCGGCGGGCCGCGGCGCTGGTGAGGAGGAGCGAGCCGATCGCCAGCGCCAGGCCGAGGAACAGGCCGAGCGTGGCCGTCCGGGTGTGGGTCAGCGCGAGCAGGACGAGTGACGGCACGATGACCACCAGCGCGCTCGTCCTGTCGGTCCGGCGGCCCAGTACGAGCAGCACGGTGAGCCCGATGATCACCGCGGCGTACTGTCCGATCTGCGGCGGGGTGAGCGGCCACAGCGCGCCGACCAGCCGCCCGCCGTAGAGGTCGGGCAGGGCCGCGCCCGGTGAGACGACCAGGCCGACGGCCACCGAGCCGAGCACCGCGAAGTACATCCGGATGTGGTGCCGGACGAACGTCAGGCTGCCGTCCCACCAGCGGCTGAGCAGCCACAGCGTGCCGACGAAGAGCGCCAGCCGGAAGCAGCGGAACAGCGCGCCGAACCCGGACTCCAGGTGCGCGCTGGAGATCACGCTCGTCACCAGGAGCAGGGTGAGCAGGAATACGTACGCACCGGGTCGGATGCGCAGCCGGAGATTGACCACGAGCGCCAGCGCGAACGCGGCGACCAGCGCACCCATGGTGACCATCTGGATGAGGGAGCGGGGCAGCGGGACGATGGTCTTCGCCCCGGCGGAGCCGAGCGTGTTGAGGACCAGCAGCCCCCAGACCGTCCCGACGATCTTCGGTGTGTGCTCTCCACTCATCTCAGCCACCGTCCCGTGCGCGGAAGGTGCTGCCCGCGTCCTGCTGGTACGGCGTGATCTGCCACTGTGCGAAGTCGAGCACCCGGCTCGGGTCGTGGGCGACGAACTGCCACGGTCCGACGTAGGCGTTGTCGTGCCAGCGGTTGTGCTGCTTGTGGGTGATCGCCTCGGCCACCCCTTCGCCCCGGTACGGGGACCAGTCCGGATAGGTGCCGTAGTTGGCGAGCACCGCCATGCGGTCGCACTTCACGGTGCACTTGACGACGGACTCGTCCAGCACGAAGCGGTTGTCGTGGATGTCCACCCGCTGGGTCTTCCACCGGCAGTCGGCGTAGAGGGGTGCCTTGGCGATGGCTGGTTTCGCGCAGCGGTCGGTGTCCCGGACCAGCAGCGTGCAGTCACCGGAAGAGGTGTTGGCCGGGCTGTTGCAGAACCGGTCGGCGTTTTCCCACAGGGTGATCCCGGACCAGTTGTTCTCCAGCACGTTCCGGTAGATCTCGATCTTGTCCGTGCGGGCCTTGATCCGTGGTTCGCCACCGGACTCGGACACATAGACGGTCGCGAGCGGGAAGCTGTCGCCGCGGTCGGCTGCCTTGCGGCCCTCGATCCAGTTGTTCCGCCGGATCGTGTTCTTCCTGATGACGGCGTTGTAGCTGGTCTCGTAGATCAGCGCGGCACCGTCGTTGGCCTCCAGCACGTTGTCCTCGATGCGGAAGTCGTTGTTGTTGGTGTCCGCCCACAACCCGGTTCCGCGGTTGCCGTGCACCCAGTTGCCGCGTACGTCGGCGCCGTCGACGGCCCAGAACTTGATGCCTCCGGTGCAGCCGCAGCCCTTCCGCCGCCGCTCCCAGTCCCCGGTGTTGTTGCCCACGATCTCGTTGCCCTCGACCACCAGGCCGCGGAGGCGGCCCTTGGCCTTGTACGCGTTCATGCCGTACTGGCCGTTGCCGCGCAGGCAGCTGGTGCGGACCCGCTGGCGGGCACCGGCCATCAGCCCGGCGCCGGAGTTGTCCTCGATCGTCGCGTGCTCGATCACCCATCCGTCGGCCGAGTCATGGTTGACCACGCCCTCGTCGTGCGGCGCGACGAAACCCCGCACGGTCAGGTAGCGGATGGTGACGTCGCGGGCGGTGCCGCCGAACGCGTACTGGTTGGTCTTCCGGCCGTCGAGGACCGCGCCCGGCGCGCCGAGGTAGCGGTCCCCCTTCTTGGGGATGACCTGGGCGTAGCGGTCCGGTTCGAGCCGGTGCTTGCCCGGCCGGAGCCAGAACGTGGTGTCCGGGGGGCTGCTCTTGGTCTTCGCGGCCAGGTCACCGGCCTTCGCGGGGTCGACCGTCACCGCGCCCGCCGGTGCCTTCGCCGGTCCGGCCGCGGGCTTGGCACACACCCGGGCCACGGACCGGGCCGCGGACGCGGGTGGCTGGGCGGTCTGCTGCGCCGCCGGGGCGCCCGACGTGCTCATACAGCCGGTCGCCGCCAGCAGGACGAGCGCCGACGCCGGTAACGCCCGGTTCCGCCACTTGATCACCACCCGTCCGTCCCCCTAGCCGTGGAACCTGAGTACGGTGGTGAACCCCTGCGTGCCGTCGGCGAAGCCGGTGCCGACCAGCGTGGTGGTGGGTTCCTTGCGCCCGAAGCCGGCGGAGTACCAGCCCAGCGGCGGTCCGGTCTCGCCGCGGTGTGCCCGCCAGGACAGCTGCCCGGGCAGGTCGAGCACCGCGGAGCGGTCCTCGCCGTCCCGGGTCCAGGTGAGCTGGGCCCGGTGGTCCACCAGGTCCGCGGTGATCGCCGGGCCGAGGTGGAACGCCAGGTGTACGTCCCGGCGCGGGCCGCGCACCTCGTCGACGACCCTCAGCTCCGCGTCCGCTGCCGTCAGTTCCACCCGGCGGCGGTGTACGGAGCCCTGGTAGCCGTCGTGCTCGGCACACCAGCGGGCCACGCCCGCACCGGACGGGTCAGCGACCAGGACGCGGCTCTTGGCATGACGGGTCCACAGGAACGGGCCGCCGGAGACGGACTGGTCACGGCCGTCCAGTCGCAGGGTGTTGTGGCCGAGGGTCGACCGGAAGTAGTGCCGCCACTCGGGCTGCCCGTGGTAGCAGTACGTCCCCGGGTCGGCGAGCACGTCGACCCCGTCGTGCCGGACCTCCACGGACAGCGCGTCCGCGTGGGCATGCGCGGCGATGGACAGGAAGCCGTGCGGACCGCCGTCGCAGCGGCACCAGATCTCTCCCGGACCGCGCAGGATCGTGAGCCCCGCGTCGGCGAAGTGGGCCGGTCGGCCCGGCGGGCGGGTCACCGGCAGTTGAGCGGGTTTGATGAGCGCGGCCAGCAGCGGGGTGCGCACATCGGTGCCGGTCGCCTCCGGCCACCAGGCGAGCCGGCCGAACACCGCGTCCCCGGTGGCCAGCAGCGAGGCCCAGCGGTCGGTGTCCGCGCCGTCCACGACCAGGCCGTGCCCGTCGTCGGCGTCCCCCTGGCGCGGCGGCCGCAGCCGGTTGTCCACGACGGCCGCGAGCGCGTCGGTCATCCGCAGCAGCACCAGCCGGACCGTCGCGGGCACCGGCACACCGGCGGCATCCGCCTCGGCCACCGCGGCCAGGCCGAGTTCCAGCACCAGTCCGTGATACTCGGTGGCCAGCTCGCGGTTGAGGCCTGAGCCGAAGGTGTTGCTCCGCAGGTGCCGCTCCAGCGACCGCAGCGCGTCGGCCCGCAGGCGCGCCGAGGAGGGGAACCACCCGAACGCGCAGGCCGCGGCGAACTGCCCGGCGGCCTCGGCGATGACGTGGTTGTTCGCCGAGGACCCCCGGCTCGGGAAGGCGGCCAGCCAGCGCTGGTGGTGCCAGATCTGGTTCAGCGCCACCGGGTTGTCCTCGAACAGCCCGGCCGCGCCCGGCCAGCTGTCGAGGAGCCGGCGGATCCACACCCAGGACAGCAGCCGGATCCCCAGCTCGATGCCGCTGGTCCAGTGCACCCCGCGCAGCGGCGGGTTGGCCGACCACCACGACCGCAGGTGCTCGGCCACCCGCTCGGCGTACCGCTCGTCCCCGGTGAGCGCGTAGGCGGCGGCGAGCCGGGTGAGGTACTGATGCCGGGACGGCTCCCAGATCTGCTTGATGTCCCCGACCGCGTCCTCGTCGCGGTACGGCACGTCGAAGGCGTAGCCCGACGGAGCCCGGCGCCCGGTCTTCGGGTCGTACCACCAGTCCGGGTCGACCAGGTCGTCGCGGTCCACCCCGAAGTACTCGGCGTGCCCGGCCATCAGCCGGTCCGCCTCGGCGATCAGGCGTTTCGCGGCGTCCGGTGGCACCGCTTCGATCGCCCCCGCGGGCAGTACCGCGGTGAACCGGGCGCCGGTCACGGTCGGGCAGTCCGGGGGCGCCGACCGCCACCGCCGCCTGCGCACCGCGTCGCCCACCCGGCCGCCGACCTCCCGCGGCCCCATCCGGGACAGCCGCCGCAGGTACCAGACGGGAGTCATGGTCATCGCGCCCTCGCCAACGTCACCGGCGCACCGCCGGCCAGACCGGCCCGCACGGCGAGGGTGGCCGCCGTGGTGGCGACCAGCGACTCCAGCGGCACCGGCATCGGCCCGCCGGTCCGTACGGCCTTGATGAACGCGGCCAGCTGGGCGTTCTGGCCCTTGTCCCGGGCCTTGGGCAGCCGCGAACTGACCCACCGCTTGCGGTCGTGGACCGAGGCGCGGACGAAGTCGTCGAGCCGCAGCACCTTGCCGTCCGCGATCAGGTCCAGCGTCTCCTTGGGGAAGTCCGGCGAGCCGGTGGTGACGTAGGCGATGGTGGCGGTGGACCCGTCGGGGTAGCGCAGCACGACCTGAAGGTCCTCGTTGCCGGGCGTGGCGGCCGCGTACACCGAGACCGGGTCGGCCCCGAGCAGCCAGCTCGCCGTGTCGATGAAGTGTCCGCCCTCGCCCGCGAACCGCGAGCCCTCGGTGCCCTGCTGGAGGTACCAGCTGCCGTGGTCGAGGCGGCCCGCGTTGACCAGGTAGCGGAGGTTTGCCGGTCCTGTCCTGGCGCCGAACCGCTTCCTGGCTTCCTGGAGCAGGGGCGCGAACCGGCGGTTGAAGCCCACCTGGAGCCGGTCGTTGCCGGACTCCTCCACCGCCGTGAGCACACCGGCCAGCTCGTCCTCGGTGAGGGCCAGGGGCTTCTCCACGAACACCGCCTTGCCCGCCCGCAGCGCCCTCATGGTCAGTTCGGCGTGCGAGCTGTGGCGGGTGACCACGAACACCGCGTCGATGGACTTGTCGCCGAGCACGGCGTCGAGGTCGGTGGTCGCCTCGGCGAAGCCGAACTTCCGCTTCGCGTTGGCCGCGGACAGCGCCGTCGTGGTGACGACCGTGGACAGCTCGACGCCGTCGCGCCCTTCCAGGTGCGGCAGCAGCATCGACGTGGCGTAGTTTCCCGCGCCGATGAACGCCAGCCGCACCGACGCGTTGGCGAGACGGACCGGGGTGGCCGCTCCGCCGCCGCGCCGCACCGCGGGCACGGTCACCGCCGGGGCCTGCGTTTCCCCCACTCGGTCGGGATGGCCGGGGTACCGGAACAGCACGGCCACGGCCTTCAGGTCGCCGTCCTTCAGCCGCTGGTACGTCTCGACGGCGTGGTCGAAGTCGGCGATGTGGGAGACCAGGGGCTCCACGTCGACGCTGCCGCGGGCGAGGAGGTCGAGGAAGCACGCCAGGTTGCGGCGCTCGGTCCAGCGCACATAGCCGATCGGGTAGTCGCGCCCCTCCAGCTCGTACTCCGGGTCGTAGCGCCCGGGGCCGTAAGAGCGGGAGAACCGGACGTCGAGCTCCTTCTCGTAGTACGCGTTCCACGGCAGGTCCAGGCTGCACTTGCCGATGTCGACGACCCGGCCGCGGTCCCGGCTCAGCCGGGCGGCCAGCTCGACGGGCTGGTTACTGCCGCCACCGGCGGCCAGATACACCTGGTCCACGCCGTGCCCGCCGGTGAGTTCGGCGACGGCGGTCTCCACGGCCGCGGAGGCGGGATCGCCGCAGGCCAACGCGCCCAGGCGCTCGGCGAGCTCGCAGCGCACCGGGTCGGGGTCGGCCCCGACGACGCGGACTCCCGAGGCGGCGAGGAGCTGCACCACCAGCTGCCCGATCAGCCCGAGGCCGATGACCAGCGCCACGTCGCCGAGCCGTGACTCGCCTTGGCGGACGCCCTGCAACGCGATCGACCCGACGGTGCCGAAGGCCGCGTGCCGCGGCGCGAGGCCGTCCGGCACCGGTGCGTAGAGGTTCTTCGGCACCCAGTTCAGCTCGGCGTGCAGCGCGTGCTCATTGCCCGCGCAGGCCACGAGGTCGCCGACCTTCACGTCGTCGATCCCGGCGCCGACCTGCTCGACCACCCCGCACAGCGAGTAGCCGAGCGGCGTGTAGGAGTCCAGCTTGCCCATCACCTTGCGGTAGGTGGCGGGCACCCCGTTGGTGGCCACGCTCTGCACGACCTTGGCCACCTGATCGGGCCGGGAGCGGGCCTTGCCCAGCATCGACATGCCCGCCTCGGACACCTTCATCAGCTCGGTCCCGGTGGATATCAGCGAGTAGGCGCTGCGCACCAGCACACCGCCCGGCTTGCACCCCGGCACCGGCACGTCGAGCAGCGCCAGCTCGCCGCTCTTGTAGTTCTGCACTACCTGTTTCACCCAAACTCCCCAGAAGTCGCGCCGCGATACCAGTACTCGAGGGTCAGCACATGCCACAGATGCTTGGAGAAGTCCCGCTGCCCGGCGGCGTCCTCGGCGACCATCCGCGCCAGCGCGTCACGGCGCAGGAAGCCGGAACGGACGAGCACGCCGTCGTGCACCACCTCGCGCACCAGCGGTGCCAGATCCCGGCTCATCCAGGCCCGCAGCGGGGCGCTGAACAGGCCCTTGGGCCGGTACACGATCTCCCGGGGCAGGATCGAGGTGGCCGCCTCCTTGAGGACGGCCTTGCCCTGCCGTCCGACGATCTTGCGGTCGCCGGGCACGGCGAACGCCGCCTTCACCACCTCGACGTCCACATACGGCACCCGCACCTCGGTCGACGCCGCCATGCTGGAGCGGTCCGTGTACGTGAGGTTCAGGCCCGGCAGGAACATCCGGGCGTCGCCCAGGCACATGCGGTTGACGAAGTCGTCGAGGTCGTTGTCCCGGTAGACGTCCGCGTGCTCGGTCAGCACGTCATCGACCGTGCCTGCCAGGTCCGGATCGATCAGCGCGAGCAGCTCGTCCTGGTCGTACATGGTGTAGCTGCGCCGGAACGCGGTCTCCTCCGGCAGATCGGCGAAGGAGAGGAATCGCTTCGCGAAGCGCACCGACCGGTACCCCCGGCGGCTCGTCGCGACCGGCAGCCGTTCCACGGCCGCGGACACGCCGCGCCGTAGCGGCCGCGGGACGCGCTGGTAGCGCAGCGCGATCAGGTTGGCCAGGTGTTTGCGGTACCCGGCGAACAGTTCGTCGGCGCCCATCCCCGAGAGCATCACCTTGACCCCGGCCTCCCGGGCGGCCGAGCAGATCAGGAACGTGTTGATCGCGGCGGGGTCACCGATCGGCTCGTCCAGGTGGTACGTCATCCGCGGCAGCAGGTCGAGCACGTTCGGGGCGATCTCGATCTCGTGCAGGTCGACGCCGAACCGCGTCGCCACCCGCCGGGCGTAGCGCAGGTCGTCCGGCATCGCCTCGAACCTGGCGTCCTCGGCGCGGAACCCGATCGTGTAGGCGGAGATCCCGGGCTGGTGGCGGGCCGCCAGCGCGGTCAGGTAGCTGGAGTCGAGACCGCCGGAGAGGAAGGTCGCCACCGGCACGTCGGAGAGCAGATGGCGCCTGGTCGACTCCTCGACGATGGCGGCGAGGTCCGGCTGCTCGCCGCCGCGGGCCCGCTCCCGGCCCTCGGCGGCGACATCCTTCAGGTTCCAGAACCGGCCGCGCTCCACCCGGCCGTCGGGCCGGAATCTGAGCCAGCTCCCGGGCGGCAGCTTCTCCGCCTCGCGGAACGCGCAGCGCGAGTCCGGCACCCAGTAATAGAGGAGCGAGGCCACCAGTGCCGCATGGTCCACCTCCAGCGATCCCCCGGTCGCGGCGGCGAGCGCCTTGAGCTCGGAGGCGAACACCAGGCCGCCGCCGCGCCGCAGCAGGAACAGCGGCTTGATGCCCAACTGATCGCGGGCGAGCACCAGTTCACCGGTGCGCTCGTCGAAGATCCCGAACGCGAACATGCCGCGCAGCCGGGGCAGGCAGTCGGTGCCCCAGCGCCGCCAGGCTTCCAGCAGCACCTCGGTGTCGGAGGTGCCGCGGAAGCGCACCCCGGCGGCGGCCAGCTCGGCGCGCAGCTCGGGCGCGTTGTACAGCTCGCCGTTGTACGTCAGGACGAGGCCGCCCGAGACCATCGGCTGGGCGCCGGTCCCGGACAGGTCGATGATGGCCAGCCGTCGGTGCCCGAGGTGCACTTCGCCGTCACCGGCGGGGTGGCTGTACCGGCCCGTCCCGTCCGGACCGCGATGGGTGAGGGTATCGGTGAGCCGGTCGGTCACGGCCTTTCCGTCCGGCCATCGGTAGGTGCCTGCGATGCCACACATGTCCTACCGCGCCTCCTGGTCGCTGTCCGGGACGCGTGCGGCCCACATCGGCGGCCGCTCCGTCCGTGATGGGCCCGTCCCCTGTCGCAGGGCGAGCCGCTCGCTGTGGCCCCGCAGCGCGATGTGCAGCCCGTCCCACAGCGTGCCGTCGGTCCGGTCACGCGGATCGGGGTCGATCAGCACCACACCGACCACCGGAATGCGCTGGTCCGCGAGTTGCCGCGCCACGGTGTGCAGCCATGCGGCGCTGCCGTGCCCGGCACGCACGACGAGCACGGTCTGCGTACCGAGGTACTGGAGGTCGGTCCACGCGGTGCCGGGCGCGACCGAGCCGACGCCGAACCGGCGCTCCTGATCCGACACGGCGGCGGCATCCTCGCCGCTGACCACCTTCGGGCCCCCTGGCTTCGGGCGGCGGCCCGTGAGCTGCGGGCCGGGCAGACCGTCGACGATGACCACGGGCCCGTCCGCCTCCAGTGCCCTGGCGAGGTCGAGGGCGATCGCGCTCGTGCTGCGCGCACAGCCCAGTTCCAGCAGCGACACCGGTTCCGCCGAGCCGCGCACGGTGCGGGCCAGGGACGCGGTGAGCCGGGTCCGTGCCGCCCGGTTCCGTCGGCGCTGCCACAGCCTGCCGGACCGGCGGGGCAGCTCCGCGATGACCGAGGCGCCCAGGTTCGCCGCGATGTCCCGGCGCAGCACGGGGCGGTCCGCCACCACCGCGCCGACCGCGGACACCGCGAGCCCGAGGGCCAGCCCGAGGACGAGCCCGACCGCGGCGTTGGTGGCGGCGGTCTTGAGCAGGGAGTGGGGCACCGCGCGCGGGGCGTCCACGATCTGTGTTCCGGCGATGACCTTGGGCGTGCCGGTGCGTGCCTCCGCTGCGCGCTGGTCGAAGTCGGCCATCCGCGAGTTGAGTTCGGCGCGGCGGGCGAAGAGCGACTCGGTGCTCGCCGACGCCCCCGGGTCGCTGCCCGGCGATCGGCCGCCGATCGCCTTGTTGACCTCGGCGAGTTCGCGCCGTACGCGGTCACGCTGGTCGAGCAGGGCCTTGGACTCGGCTTTCGCGGCCTCCCGCATCCGCCGCACATGGTCCGCGACGAACGCGTCGGCGAGCGCCCTGGCCCGGGCCACCGCTTCCGCGTCGCTGTCCCCTGTCACATCGATCTGGAGCAGGTTGTTGGTCAGACCGGTGCCCCGGTAGTCCCGCATGAAGTCCTCCGGTTTTTCAGGGGACTTGAGGGATTTCAGGGCCGAGTCGGCGATCCGCGTGGTACCCAGCAGCGCGACGTCGGTGCGGATCAGCGTTCCGGTGTCGTTCGGCTGGTCCTCCTCGTGCGCGACCAGCACTTTGGTCACCGCGGTCGGCGGCGACGGCAGCAGGACCGCCATCGCCGCTCCGGCCAGCAGTCCGAGGAGCGCCATGGCGCACCAGAGGCGGCGGCGCCTGCGCACGGCCACCACCAGCGCCTGCAGGTCGAGGAGCGGAGTGGCGGCCGACGACTCCGGGGTCGTGCTCGTCGTCACGCTGAACCTCCCGTCGCGTGGCCGCGAACCGCGAGCGTCAGGGTGGTCTCGTCCGCGGGATGACCGGAGGTCCGCGTCGGACGGGCCCGGACCGGACCGGCGAGGACGATGCCGACGACCTCGTGCTTGCCGTCCGCACACGCCTCGGCGATGCCGGCCAGCTCGCCCGCGGTCCAGCTGCCCGCGCTGAGCACGACCAGGGCACCGGACTCGGCGCCGCGGTCCGGCACCAGCGGCTGGGACACCGGCACTTCCACCATCCGCAGGACGGGGTATCCCCTGTTCGCAGCGGACGGGGAGGGATCGCCCTTGGACTCGGTGACGAGCTGCTCGGCGGCCCGGCGGGCGATCCCGTCGCCTTCGGGTACGACCACCAGCAGCCGCCGGGCGGCCGGCAGCCGGTCCCGGAGGCGGGCGCACACCCGCCGGTAGCGGATCTGTCTGCTGGCCTCGTCGCCTGACGCCTGCGGCGTCGGTATGTCCCATCGGACGTCGACGCCGAGCAACCGGCGGATCAGGGCTCGCGGGCCGCTGCCCTCCGGCCGGTGCGCGGGCCGTTCGCCAGGTACGTCGACGGTGCCCAGCAGCACCGAGCCCAGCGCCGCGGCGATCTCCGGTTCGGTACGCAGCCGGCGGCTCCTCCGTGCGGCGGTGAGGTGGCCGATGACCGCGAGCAGGAAGAACAGCAGCGCTCCGGCGGCGATGAGCTGCGTCCTGGTGGGCGCCGCCTGGCCGTCCGGCCGGGCCGCGGGACCCATGACGACCATGCTGGACTTGTTGCTCACCGGGTCGGCCTCGTCCAGCTTCTTCATGGACTCCTGGAGCGCGATGCGCAGCTTCTCCAGCTCGGTGCGGCCCTGCACGCTCTCCACGGTCCGCCCCGGATCGGCCGCGTCGGCCAGCTCGGTGATGCGGCGGCCGGTCTGCACCACCAGCTTCCGCAGGTCCTCGGGCCGGGCCGACGCCTCGGAGTCGGTGTCCTCGCCCGCGAGCCGCGCGGCGAAGGTGACGAACTGCTGGGCCATGCGGTCGGCGAGCCGCTGCGCGCGCTCCGGGGTGTCGGCCGTACCCGAGATCTCGATGATGTTCCCGTCGGTGGCCGTGGCGCTCACCCGGTCCCGCAGTTCACTGCCGCTGACTCCGGCCCAGCCGAGCGAGGCGGCCGCGCGGTCGACCACCACCGAACTGGTCGCGATCTGCGCCTGGGTCAGCAGCTCGCGCTGCTCCCACGCCCCCGGCAGCAGTACCGATGCCGACGTCGTGTAGCGCGGCGGAAACAGCAGGGAGGTGCCGTAGCCGACGAGCGCCCCCAGCACGGCGAGGACGGTGAGCAGCCGCCAGCGCCGACGGATCATCCGCCCGATCGTGACCAGGCGTATCGTGTCATCGCTCAACGCCGCGGCCTCTTCCCCGCCCGGCCCGGGTCGGCCGCCGACGCGTAGGCGGCGAGCAGCGACGCTTGCGAGTTCTGCCAGGAGAGCGGCCCGCTGATCCGCTCCTGGCCGATCTTGCCCATCCGGGCCCGCTTCTCCGGATCGTCGAGGAGCAGCGCGATGAGCCGCGCGAACTCGGCCTCGTCGTCGGCGGACGCGTAGACGGCGGCGTCGCCGGCGGAGACGCGCGCCTCCTTCAGGTCGAACGAGACGATCGGCCGGCCCATCGCCATGTACTCCAGCACCTTGTTCATGGTCGACACGTCGTTGAGCGGATTGCGCGGGTCGGGGGAAAGGCACACGTCCGCGGTGGACAGGTAACGCACCAGGTCGGCGTCCGGTATGCGCCCGGTGAACCGCACCTGCTCGGAGAGCCCGAGCCGCCGGGACAGCTCCACCATGGCGTCGAAGGCGTCGCCGGAGCCGACGAACACCGCGTGCCAGTCGGTCCGCCCGAGCTCGTCGCGCAGCTTCGCGAGGGACCGCAGGGCGTAGTCGACGCCGTCCTGGGGGCCCATGACGCCGAGGTAGCACAGCAGATGGGGCTTGCCGTGCTTCAACTCCGGCTCCGGCGGCACGGGTTGGAACCGTTCGACGGCGGGCGCGCTGCGCACCACGAAGACGTCCTCCGGCCGCTTGCCGCCCCGGCGCAGGGCGACGTCCCGGTAGCTCTCGTTCGTGGCCAGCACGACGTCCGCGGTGCGGTAGGTACGCCGTTCCAGCGCGCACACGGCGCGGTAGAGCAGATCCTCGCCGCGGTCGAACCGGGAGAGGTACAGCTCGGGCACCAGGTCGTGCTGGTCGAAGACGAACCGCGCGCCGCGCCGCTTCAGCCACAGGGCAGGCAGGAACAGCAGGTCGGGCGGGTTGCACGCGTGGACCACATGGACCGGGCCGACCTTGCGGGCCAGCCGGGCCGTGTGCCACAACGCCGATCCGTACTCCCGCAGATAGCCGGCCGGTCCTCCGGTGGCCGCGCGCAACGGGTAGCGGTGGATCCGCACCCCGTCGATCACGGCCTCCGGCTCCGTGTCCCGCTTGCTGCCCCGGGGGCAGATGACGTGCACCGTCCAGCCCGCGTCGCGCAGTGTCGTGCACTCCTGCCACACCCGCCGGTCGAACGGCACCGACAGGTTCTCCACCAGGATCAGCGCACGCCGGCCCGTCCGGTCGCCGCCGGCCGTGTCATCGAACGATGTGTTACCAAGCAAGGCCCACGTACCCCGGTTCGGTCCGGCGCGCCTCGGCGTCGGGAAGGCGGATGAGGTCGACTATCACCGGGCCGTCGCCGCCGTGGGGCAGCGCCGACAGTACGGCCGGGTCCCTGGTCCCGGCCAGGCACACCTCGGCGTGTTCGAGCACCTCGTCGACGGAGTCCGCGAGCAGCTGCGCGAGGTGCGGCAGCCGGGTCTCGATGTACTCGCGGTTGGCGCCGAGCAGCCGGGAGAGGCTCACGTTGGCGTCGTAGATCTTGAGGTCGTACCCCTTGCCGAAGAGCCGCTCCGCCAGCTCGACGAGCGGGCTCTCGCGGAGGTCGTCGGTGCCCGGTTTGAAGGACAGCCCGAACAGGCCCACCCGGCGCTTGCCGGTGCGCTCGACCAGCTCCACCGCGCGCTGGAGATGGTCGGAGTTGGAGGGCAGTACGTGGGCGAGGATGGGCACCGAGACATCGGCCCGCTGCGCCGCGTGCACCAGGCTGCGCAGGTCCTTGGGCAGGCAGGAGCCGCCAAAGGCGAAGCCGGGCCGCAGGTAGGCGGGGCTGATGTTCAGCTTGCGGTCGGCCAGGAACACATCCATCACCTGGTGCGAGTCCACCCCGAGCGCCTGGCACACCGCGCCCAGTTCGTTCGCGAAGCCGATCTTGAGACCGTGGAAGGCGTTGTCCGCGTACTTGATCGCCTCGGCCGTCGGGACCGGCACCCGGAACACCTCGCCGGGCAGGCCCTCGTACAGCGCCGCCACCGCGTCGCCGCTCGCCGGGTCGAGCTGGCCGATGACGGTCTTGGGCGGGTCGAAGAAGTCCCGCACGCTGGTGCCCTCGCGCAGGAACTCCGGGTTGACCGCGACCCCGATGTCCACTCCGGCCGTGCGGCCGACGTACTTCTCCAGGATCGGCACCAGCAGGTTCAGGCAGGTGCCCGGGAGCATGGTGCTGCGGAACACGACGGTGTGCCGCCCGCCCCGCTCGGCCAGCGCAGCACCGATCTGCTCGGTGACCCGCTCCAAGTACGTGGTGCACAGGCTGCCGTTGGGCTCCGACGGCGTGCCCACGCAGACCAGCGACACCTCGCTGCCCATGACCGCCTCGCGGACGTCGTCGGTGGCGCGTAACGCTCCGGTCCGCACGACCTCGGCGATGAGCTCGCCGATCCGCTCCTCGACCACCGGGGCCTTGCCGTCGTTGACCAGGTCGACCTTCACCTGGTTCACATCCACCCCGATGACCTGGTGCCCCATGCTGGCCAGGCACGCGGCCGATACGCAGCCCACGTAGCCGAGCCCGAAAACGCTGACTCTCATGACCCGTTCCTCCCCCCGGGCAGGCCCTTGCGGCCTGCCTTCCACGCGCCGTCAGGACGGCGCCCCCCGCCACGCATCAGTAGGCCCCCTGCCCCTGGAGCACCGCACGCAGGGTCTTCCACAAGATCACCGTGTCCAGGGCGAGCGACCAGTCCTCCACGTACCGCAGGTCCAGCCGGACCGCCTCTTCCCACGGCAGGTCGCTGCGTCCGCTGATCTGCCACAGGCCGGTGAGCCCGGGCTTGACCAGCAGCCGCCGCCGGATGTCCGGGCCGTACGCGGCGGACTCCTCCGGCAACGGAGGCCGCGGGCCGACGAGCGACATCGATCCGGTGAGCACGTTGAAGAGCTGCGGGAGCTCGTCGAGCGAGTACCGGCGCAGCACCGATCCCACCCGGGTCACCCGCGGATCCCGGCGGAGCTTGAACAGCAGCCCCGCGCCCTCGTTGCGGTCGGCCAGCTCGGCACGTGCCCGGTCGGCCCCGGCGACCATGGTGCGGAACTTGAGAATGGTGAACTCGCGGCCGTCCTTGCCGACCCTGCGCTGGCGGTAGAACGCCCCGCCCCGGCTGTCCACCAGCACGAGCAGCCCGACCAGCACCATCAGCGGCGCGAACAGCACCAGCAGGACCGCGGCGCCCAGCCGGTCGACGACTCCTTTGACCGCCCGGCGGCCCCCGGTGAAGGTCGGCATGCTGACCCGCAGCAGCGGTATCCCGAGCACCGCGTCGATGTGCAGCCGCGGCCCTGCCACCTCCATCAGCACGGGGGCCACGACCATCTCGGCCTCGCTGCCTTCGAGGTTCCAGGCCAGCCGCTGCAACCGGTCAGGTGACCAGTGCGGGTCCGGGGTGACCGCGACGACACGGTAGCCGTCGCGGCGGACGTGGCCCGCGACGTCCGTCAGCCGGCCGACGACCGGCACTCCGTCCAGTTGGTCACCGTCGAGGCCGAGGCCGTCCGTCGTGCACACCGCGTCCACCCGCCAGCCGAGGTGCGGGAACTTGCGGGTCCGGGTGATCAGGTCGCGCACGGTGGCCGGGCTCCCGGCGGCGAGCACCGGTCGCAGGCACCATCCTTCCTTCCGCTGTTTGTGCAGCCACAGGCGCAGCAGATATCGCTCGGTCATGGTGACGAGCGCGATCGCGGGGATCGCGACGAAGATCCAGAGCTTGATGTTGCGCGAGGTGAGGGCGATCCCGCCGAGCGCCAGCACGACGGTCGCCGTGAACAGTGAGCGTCCGAGCCGGCGGAATTCCTCGGCGCCCTGGCCGAGCACGGCCGGAGCCCACGAGCGGCTCACCGCGAGCGCCCCCAGCACCAGCAGCTCGGTGCCGAAGGCGAGAATCCCCCATTTCTCATGCCAGTTGGCCGCGTCCCGGGCCCCGAAGAAGTTGCCGATCGCCGCCACCACGAAGGCGGTGGCCACCGTATCGCTGGTGATCACGGTACGGCGGTACCGCTGCTCCCAGTCGGACGCGGGCTGTCTGATCGCCCCGTCCGCCAGCCGCCCGCGCGCCGGCGGAAACGGGTTGAGTAATCCCCCTTGCCGCACAGAACCCCCCAGGTCCCCAGTGGTTCGACGTGTTCGCCTAGCACTGTTCCTCCCCCTCGGGAGGCCCCCGCCTCCCGCGCCGCGCTGTTCCTCCCCGTGGGAGGCCCCCGCCCCCCGCGCATGACATGCCGGCTATGCCAGAACTACGTGAACAACCCCACCCTGGCGGCGGCAGACTCGCATGTCCGGCCAGAGTTTCGAGGTGCGCGAAAGCCCGTCGATACCTCGGGTGCTCCCCACACCCAAGGGCCCCCTCTCGGGCTCCAAGAATTGGTCAACCCACGTCTGGCCGCCGGCGACGCGACTGCTGGCTTCCCCTAAAGCCACATGCATAGATCATTATTTGTCGCCGGTGTCCAAACATGTGAAGCACGGGTCAATCTAGACCATCGGGGCCCCGCTGAAGAGGGGATGTGTGGAATTTGTGCCCAAACCTTGAAGCCAAATCCACCGATCAGTGACCGCCCGCGGGTCCGACGACCGCGAAGACGTGCCGCGTGACCTGCGACAACGGGAGTTCTCCGGGCCGTCGGCACCAGCAACGCCGAGCCTGACGAGGGGTCACCAACTGCTCTTGGCCACACCGGGGAGTTCGCCCGCGTGGGCCATTTCGCGCAACCGGACGCGCGAGAGACCGAAGGCACGCAGATACCCACGGGGGCGACCGTCGACGGAGTCGCGGTTGCGCACCCGGGTGGCGCTGGCGTCGCGCGGCTGACGGCGCAGTTCCCGCTGGGCGTCGAGGCGTTCCTCATCCGAGGTCCCGGGATCGGCGATGACCGCCTTCAACTCGGCCCGGCGCTCGGCGTAGCGGGCCACGATCACCCGGCGCCGCTCGTTCTTGGCGATCTTGCTCTTCTTGGCCATCAGACCTTCCCTCCCCGGGCGCGGATGCGGGCCACGGCGGCCTCGACGCCGATGGCGTCCACGGCCTTGATCGCCCTGGCACTGAGCGTGAGCCGGACGTGGCGCCCTTCACTCGGCAGCCAGTAGCGCTTGCGCTGGATGTTGGGGTCGAAGCGGCGCCTGGTTCGCCGGTGGGAGTGGGAGACGTGGTTGCCGAAGCCGGGTTGCCGGCCGGTGAGCTGACAGTGGGCGGACACGGTTCCTCCTGGTTCTCGTTGCCTTACGGGGTCGCAGCACCGTAACCCTAGATGAACATGAAAACCAATTCCATGTATGGTGATGTGCATGGCCCGGAACGAACTACGCCCGATCATCAAGCTGCGGTCCACCGCCGGCACCGGCTACACGTACGTGACCCGCAAGAACCGGCGGAACGACCCCGACCGCATGACCCTCCGCAAGTACGACCCGGTCGTCGGCCGCCACGTCGACTTCCGCGAGGAGCGCTGACCGCCATGAAGCCCGGCATCCACCCCGCCTACCGGCCCGTCGTCTTCCGCGACAGGGCCGCCGACTTCGCCTTCCTCAGCCGCTCCACCGCCACCAGCGACACCACCGTCGAATGGGAGGACGGCCACTCCTACCCGGTCATCGACGTCGAGATCTCCTCGGCGAGCCACCCCTTCTACACCGGCACCCAGCGGGTCCTGGACACCGCGGGCCGCGTCGAGCGGTTCGAGCGGCGCTACGGACGCGGACGGAGGGACCGGTGAACACGCACGAACCCCGGCTGGCCGTCGCGATCGTCGGCGGACTGCACGCCGACGCCCGCCGCGCCGCCGTCGAGGAGGTCCTGCGTACGGTGCCCGGCTCCGTCGCCCTGCACCATGACCTGTCCGCCGCCACCGACAGCGCGGTGCACCGCACCGTGCGGGACGCCACGGGGCTGCTCGACACCGGTGAGGCACCCCTGGTCAACGACTGCGCGTGCTGCGCCCTGCGCGAGGACATGATTCCCGAACTGCTGCGGGTGGCCGCCGGAGGCGCCCACCGGCTGGCGGTCGTGGAGCTGTGGGACTCGGTCGAGCCACAGGCCATGGCCGCCGTCATCGCCTCCGCTGGCCCGCCCCTGACGCTGACCGGGGTGGCCACCGCCATCGACCCGGCGCTGATGGTGCCGTACCTGTCCAACGGCGACGACCTGGCCGACGTCGGCCTCGCCGCTGCCCCGACCGATCAGCGCACCGTCGCCGACACCTTCGCCCGGCAGCTGGAGTACCCCACGCTGATCGCCATCGCCGAGGAGACCACAGGTGAGGAGCCCGCGGACGACGGTGACCACGCGCTGCTCACCCAACTCACCCCCGGCGCACGGCAGATGCGGCTCGACGAGAGTGGCCTGGGGCCCGCGCTCCTCCGGGGCTTCGATGTCGGGGCGGCGGCCGTCCGTCAGCATCCGGCGTGTGCGCTGCTGCCCCAGGACACCGACGAACACGGCGTCAGCACCCTCGTCTGGCGCCGGAGGCGCCCCTTCCACCCGGGTCGGCTCCACGCCGCCCTGGAGTACCTGTGCTGCGCCGCCGCCCGCAGCCGCGGCCGCTTCTGGCTGGCCGACCGGCCCGACACCCTGCTCTCGTGGGACGCGGCCGGTGGCGCGCTGTGCGTGGAGTCCACCGGCCCCTGGCTGGCCGCACTCCCGGACGCCGCCTGGGAGATGGTCCCGGCGGAACGCCGCGTCGCCGCCTCCCTGGGCTGGCACCCGGAACACGGCGACCGCTGCCAGCACCTCACCTTCACCTCGCCCGGCCTCGACCGCGGCAGTCTGCTCCCGCTGCTCGACTCGTGCCTGCTCACCGACGACGAGTACGCGGCGGGCCCGGAAGGCTGGAAGCACCTCTCCCCCGCCTTCGACGACCTGCTCGACCCCGCGGCGTGAAGCGCGCGTCGGGCCCCGCACCGTCAGCCGGCCGCGGGGTCCGGGGGTTCGACGTGAGCCAGCTCCGGCGTGTCGGTGCTGCAGTAGACCAGCCCGTCGTGGTCCACGTCGCAGGGTGTGACCGTGCCGTCGTCGTACACGAGCCAGGCAAGCACTGGACGACGTTCGAGACGCTCGGCGCCGTCGGTGCCGTACGTGCCGCCGAGGCGGTAGCAGACCGTCCAGCCCATTCCCGGCAGGGCCGCGACCACGTGTGGCCGTCGCTCGTACGCCAGGAATCCCGGGTGACGGTCAGCACGGACGACACGGCCCTTGTCCCCTTGGGCCGCGTCGCCCGTGCCGTATATGTAGCCGACCAGTTCCGCCCCGTCGGGCAGCCACTCCACGACGTCGTACGCCTCGACGCATCCGTTCGCGCGGTCGACGAGCGCGACCCATCGCTGTCCCATGCGGGCGGTGGCTTCCACGGGCGGTCCTTTCGGCGGCCGGACGGTTGGTCAGTACGTCATGCGCGGCCCGGCGCGAGTCGCCGGGTGAGCAGCGGGGTCACCAGGACGACGGCCAGCAGGCGCAGGCTCTGGACGGTGGAGACCAGGGCGACGTTCGCGTGGGAGGAGACCGCCGTGGCAAGGACCGCGTTGATCCCTCCGGGGGTGGTGGCGAGGTAGGCGTCGGTGAACGGGGTGTTCGTCACGCCCGCGAAGAGCCACGCCAGCCCGGCGCAGCCGAGGCAGACGACCGCCATGCAGACCAGGATCGGGGTCAGCAGGCGCCGCACGCTGACGAGCGTCCGGCGGGTGAACCGTACGCCGACGTCGAGGCCGACCAGGACGAAGATGACGTTCTGGAGCACACCGACGGGCGCGAAGCCGGGCACGGCGCCGCTGAGCGTCGCCGCCAGGGCGACCAGCATCGGGCCGATCAGCAGCGGCGTGGGCACCCGCAGCCGTCGGCCCGCCCAGGAGCCCGCGAGGGCGATGACGGCGAGGGTGAACAGGCCGGTGAGCTGGTCCGAACCGGCGACGATGTGAAGGAGGCCGGAGACCGCGGCCGGGTGGCCGGACGACGCCGAGGAGGAGGCGGAGGTCATCCAGTGGGCGGCCAGTGGCGCGGTGGTGGCGACGAGGCCGACCCGCAGGTACTGGGTGAAGGCGACGAGCCGCACATCGGCGTTCAGCTCGTCGGCACAGGTGACGATCGCGGCCGAACCACCGGGCACCATGCCGAGGACGGCACTGGGCCGCCCGATGCGGCCACGGCGGGCCAGGAGCCGGGCGACCGCGACGCTCAGCGCGATGGTGGCCGCGGTGACCACGGTCAGCGGCAGCGCGACCGGCGCGGCGGAGACGAGGGCCGACGGGGTGAGGTAGCTGCCCATGAGGGCGCCCACCAGCGCCTGCGAGGCCCGGTTGGCCGGTGCCGGGAGCCGGTCGCGGACCACTCCGCACAGCGCCGGGACGGCGCCGACCAGCAGGGAGGACAGCAAGTAGGGGGCGGGAACGCCGAGGGCGTCCGCCGCGAGACCGGCGGCGTAGCCTCCGGCGATGATCAGGGCCCAGAGCCCGGTGGGAGCTGGGCGGGAGACGGGGAGTTCGGAGCTGCGCGGGGCGGGCTTCGGCGCGGTACTGGCGGTGGGGGACGGGCGTTCGTCCGTGCGCCGCGGCGCGGAAGTCGGTGCCACGATGGGCGCCTTTCGTCGGATGGTGCGGGTCCGTTGGACTCGACGCCTGTGCGAAGCAGGCACTCTCCACTGTGTCGCTTACGGCCTGTGCGCACACTGAGAGCGCTGAGTGAGCGCTGTGGAGACCCTGAGAGCCCGCTGAGAGACGCGCGGCCGACCTGCGGTCCGGCCTCTAGACTCGCAATTGAGGATCAGTCTCCCGGCCGACCCGTCGGTACTGTCATGGGGTGATGTGGCGTGCGTGTGCTGGTTGTCGAGGACGAGCAGAACATCGCCGCCGCCGTGGACCGCGGCCTGCGCGCCGAGGGGTTCGGCGTCGACATCGCGGAGAACGGCGAGAAGGCCCTCGGCCTGATCAGGCACAACGACTACGCCGTGATCGTGCTCGACCTGATGCTGCCGGGCCGCAACGGCTATGACGTCTGCCGGACCCTGCGCGCCGCCGGCCTCACCACCCCGGTGCTGATTCTCACGGCCAAGGACGGGGAGTACGACGAGGCGGACGCCCTCGATCTCGGCGCGGACGACTATCTGACGAAGCCGTTCTCGTTCGTGGTGCTGCTGGCCCGGATCCGCGCGCTGCTGCGCCGCAGCGCCCCGCAGCGGTCGCCCGTCCTCCGTGCGGGTGATCTCTGGCTGGATCCGGCGGCGCACCGGTGCGGACGTGGCGAGGAGCGCCTGGACCTGACGCCGCGCGAGTTCGGGCTGCTGGAGTTCATGCTGCGCAACCCCGACACGGTGGTGAGCAAGACCGAGCTGCTCGCCCAGGTCTGGGACGCCTGGTTCGAGGGCGACCCCAACATCGTCGAGGTCTACGTCGGCTATCTCCGGCGCAAGATCGACACTCCGTTCGGCCGGTCCGCGATCGAGACCGTACGCGGTATCGGCTACCGGCTGGACGCGAAGGGCGGCTGAGTGTCCCGACGCCTTCGCCCCGGGCGTCCGGCACTCGGCCGGGTGCGACGGCTGACCCGGAAGCTGAGCCTGCGGACCCGGGTCACCATGTGGGCCACTCTGGTCGTCGCCATCGCGATGGTGGCGGCCGGCCTCGGACTGCTGTTCGGCCTCCAGCGCTCCATGTGGGGCGACCGGGACGGCACCGGCCGCCAGCGGCTGTCCGACGTCACCGCCCTCGTCCGGCACGACCGGTTGGGGGCCCTCATCCCCTCCAACGGAGGGGACGCCGATGTCGTCGAGGTGCTGGACACCCACGGGAAGGTGCGGGCCAGCTCCGACTACGAGACCCGCCCGGGCAGCCCCAGCGGCTTCCCGGTCCCCCTCCCCCCGCGGGTGCTCGACGGACGTCCCGCCACCCTGCGCGACCTCAGCATCGGCGACGGGGGCGACTTCCGCGTACTGGCCCGGCCGATCCGTATCGACGGCCGCCCCGCCACCATCGTCGTGGGGGTGTCCCTGGCCCAGGCCGAGCACACCCTGTCCAGCCTGACCACCGGCCTGGCGATCGGAGTGCCCGCGCTGACCGCGCTCGTGGCGTGGACGATCTCGCTCACCGCAGGCCGCACCCTGCGCCCGGTGGAGACCCTGCGCCGCCAGGCCGCGGACATCACCGCGACCGATCTGCACCGCCGCCTCGACCTGCCCGCCTGTCAGGACGAGATCCACGCGCTCGGCGTCACCCTCAACGACATGCTCGCCCGCCTCGACGACGCCTCCGCCGCACAGCGCCGCTTCGTCGCCGACGCCGCACACGAACTGCGCAGCCCGCTGACCGCCCTGCGGGCCCAGCTCGAGGTCATGGCCAGCTACCCCGACCCCGACCGGGACCCGACGGTGGCCGCCACCCTGCTGGAGGACACCGTACGGCTGCACGACCTGGTCGAGGGACTGCTGGCACTGGCCCGCAGCGAGGACCCCGCCCGGTCGCGGTCACAGGCCGCACACGTCATCGACCTGGACGAGGTGGTGCTGGCCGAGGTCCGCAGGCAACGCTCCCTGGCCCGGGCGGACATCGACGCCCGGCGGGTCTCCGGCGGGCGAGTGCGGGGCGACGCCGAGGCGCTGCGCTGCGTCGTACGCAATCTGCTGGACAACGCCCGCCGCCACGCGGACCAGCGGGTACGGGTCGCCCTGGGCGAGCGCGGGAGCACCGTCGAACTCACCGTCAGCGACGACGGGTCGGGCATCCCGCCCGCGGACCGGCTGCGGGTCTTCGAGCGCTTCACGCGACTCGACGAGGCGCGGTCCCGAGAGGCCGGCGGTTCCGGTCTCGGTCTCGCCATCGTCGGCAAGGTCGTCACCGCGCACGGCGGCACCGTCCACGCCGACCAGGACCCCGCACCGGACGACGGCGGCCTCGGCGGGGCACGCCTGGTGGTCCGCCTGCCGGCAGCGCTCCCGTCCGACTGACCAGCCGGACGAGCGCCACAAGGCGAGAACGAGGCCGGGCGAAACGGCCATCTTGCCCGGTGCATGCCAATTATGCGAAACTCCGGAAATCGATGCCTGCCCGCGAGCCGTTCGGCGAACCGGGCACGACCCACGCTCAGCCGGCTGATCTCGACAGCAAGGGAGTGGCGTGTTAGGCGCACTGAGGTTCAGGCATGTGTCCGTGGCGGCGACGGCGGCCGCCCTCGCGTTCCTTCTCCCCGCATGTGGCGGCGACGGCCAACCGGGCGGAAACGGCCCCGCCGCTTCCGCGTCGCTCGACCCCGACGCGGACTTACGCAAGCAGCGGCTCACCGTCTCGAACTGGGACGGCTACATGCCGAAGGACCTTCCCGCCCGGTTCGAGTCGGCCGTCGGCACGCCCATGACCGTCGCCAAGCACAGCACCAACGAGGAGATCGTCGCCAAACTGACCGCCTCCGCCGACAGTGGCATCGACGTGGCGTTCGTATCGGGCCAGTACGCGCAGGCGCTCGCCGCGCAGGGGCTGCTCGAACCCATCCACCACGATCTGGTCCCGCACCTGAAGAACCTGGACCCGCTCGCCGCCCGGCTCGCCCATGACAAGGGCAACATCTATTCCGTCCCGTACACGTGGGGCACCACCGGGCTCTGCTACCGCAAGGACCTTCTCGGCTACACCCCCGACAGCTGGAACGACCTGCTGAAGCCGCGCGCCGCGGTCAAGGGCAAGGCCACCATGCTGAAGACCGAACGCTGGCTCTTCCTCCCCGCGCAGAAGACGCTCGGCTACTCGGTGAACACCACCGACGAACAACAGCTCGCCCGGGTCAAGGAGTTGCTGCTCACCGCGAAGGACGGGCTCCTCGCCTACGACGACACCACGTTCGGCGACCGGCTCACGTCCGGGGAGGCCGTGCTGGCGGAGGCATGGGACGGCTGGTGCCCGACCGACGACAAGAGGATCGGCTTCGTCGTCCCCAAGGAGGGCAGCGACCTCTGGACGGACACGATGGTCATCCTCAAGTCGTCGAAGAACAAGGAGGCGGCGCACGCCTTCATCGACTACGTCCTCGACGCGAAGACACACTCCTGGGTCGCCTCGAACATCTTCTACAAGGTCCCCAACACCGCCGCCATGGCCGAACTCGACCCGGCCCTGCTGAAGAGCCACCCCGCCCTCGCCATGCCTCCCGGGCAACTGCTCAAGGGTGAGTCCGTCGTCGACCTCGGGGACGCCGCGACGGCGTACACCCGGATCGTCACGGAAGTCACCGCGGGCTGATGGCCCACCAGGGGAAGGCGGTCACAGGACCGCATATGCGGGCCCGTCTCGTCCTGCTCGGCCCTGGCCTGTCCTATCTGGCCGTCCTGCTCCTGCTGCCGCTGGCCCTGCTGATCGGCTACACGGCCTTCCGGCGGGGCCGGTTCGGCGGAATCGCGTACGAGGACGGAAGCACCGGCGAGAACTTCGCGCGGATCACCGACCCCCTCTACACCGGCGTCCTCACCGACTCGCTGCGCATCGCGGCCGTCACCACGCTGCTCGCGCTCCTCCTCGGCTACCCGACCGCGTACGCGATCAGCCGACTGCCCCGCAGATGGCGCACGGTCGCCCTGGTCCTGGTCGTGCTCCCGTTCTGGACCAACTTCCTGATCCGTACCTACGCCTGGATCGTGCTGCTGTCCAGCCACGGTGTGGTCAACTCGGCCCTCACCGGCATCGGGGTGATCGACCGGCCGCTGAAGCTCCTCTACACGGAACCCGCCGTCGTCCTCGGACTGCTCTACGCCTATCTCCCGCTGATGGTGCTGCCGCTGTACTCGGCGATCGAACGGGTCGACCCCCGGCTGCTCGAAGCCTCGGCCGATCTGGGCGCCCGCCCGGCCCGCACGTTCTGGAGCGTGACGCTCCCGCACACCCTGCCCGGCGTGCTGACCGGCTGCGTCTTCGTCTTTGTGCCCAGCCTCGGCAACTTCGTGGTCCCCGAACTGCTGGGCGGCGGGCACACGGTCATGGTCGGCAACCTGATCAGGGACCAGTTCCTCAACGCACGGGACTGGCCGTTCGGCTCGGTGCTCGCCCTCGCCCTCATGGCGTTCCTGGTCCTGCTGCTCATGGCGCAAGCCTGGGCCGGGCGCCGGCTGGGCGGCCGCTGATGCGCCGGGCGACGCTCCTCCCGCTGTGGTTGACGTACGCGTTCCTCTACACGCCCGTCGCGGTGCTCGTGGTGATGTCCTTCAACCGCTCGGACAGCCCCTACCAGTGGTCCGGGTTCAGCACCGCCTGGTACGCCACGCTGGCCGGCGACGACGAGGTCCTGCGGGGCCTGGCCAACACGCTGACCGTGGCCGCGGGCGCGACCGCGCTGTCCACCGTCCTCGGCACCCTGCTCGCCGTGGGGCTCGCCCGCCACGCGAGCCGGTCGCGGCTGCTGCCCGCCCTGTCGGTGCTGCCCGCCGTCCTGCCGGACATCGTGCTCGCGATCGGCCTGCTCGCCTTCTACGCGCTCGTCTCGGCCACCCTCGGCCTGCACTCGGTGCTGCTCGCCCACACCGTCTTCGGCCTGGCCTTCGTCACGGCCGTCGTGCGCACCCGGATCGCCCACGTCGACCCCTCCCTGGAGGAGGCTTCGCGCGACCTCGGCGCGGGCGAGGTCGCCACGTTCCTCCGCATCACCCTGCCGACCCTCGCCCCCGGCGTCGTGGCGGGCGCGCTGCTGACGTTCACCGTCTCGCTCGACGAGTTCGTGATCGCCTTCTTCACCGCGGGGCCGAAGGACCCCACCCTGCCGATCGTCATCTACTCGATGATCAGGTTCGGCGTGACCCCGGAGATCAACGCGCTCGCCACCCTGCTGCTCGCGGTCAGCTTCACCGTGGTCATCGCCGCCCAGCGCGTCAGCCGATTGGCGGAGGCGCTGTGATCCGTATCCATGCCGTCACCCGGCGGTTCGGCGAGGTCACCGCCCTGGACGGGGTGAGCCTGGAGATCGAGGAGGGCGAGTTCTTCGCCCTCCTCGGCCCGAGCGGCTGCGGGAAGACGACCCTGCTGCGCGTCCTCGCCGGATTCGAGACCCCGGACAGCGGCACGGTCGCCCTGGACGGCCGGGACCTGCTGGGCGTGCCCGCGCACCGGCGGCCGGTCAACCTCATGTTCCAGTCGTACGCGCTGTTCCCGCACATGAGCGTCGAGAAGAACATCGCGTACGGGCTGGCGCGGGAAGGGCTCCCCCGGGCCGAGATCCGCGAACGGGTCGCGGCCGTACTCGCCACCGTCGGGCTGACCGCGCACGCCCGCAGACGGCCGCATCAGCTGTCCGGCGGGCAGCGGCAGCGGGTCGCCCTCGCCCGTGCCATCGTCAAACGCCCCCGTGTGCTGCTGCTCGACGAGCCGCTGTCGGCGCTCGACAAACAGGTCCGCGCCGAGATGCAGCTGGAACTCAAGCGCCTCCAGCACCAGGTGGGCATCACCTTCCTCGTCGTCACCCACGACCAGGAGGAGGCCATGTCGCTCGCCGACCGGATCGCCGTCCTGGACGCCGGGCGCGTCCAGCAGGTCGACACCCCCGTCGAGCTCTACCAGCGCCCCCAGGGCCGGTTCGTCGCGGGCTTCGTCGGCGCCAACAACGTCTTCTCCGGACGGCTGCTGCCCACCGGTGGACTCGACGTACCCGGCGTCGGTGTCCTGCCCGCCCCGGCCGGGAAGGCGGCGGGGCTGGTCGGCGTACGTCCGGAGAACATCCGGCTCGCCGCCGGGGACGCGGACGCTTGCCTGCACGGCACGGTGCTGGACATCAGCTACTTCGGCGGCTCCTCGAGGATCGCGGTCACGGTCCCCGGCCTGGACCGGCCGGTCCTGCTGACCGTCCCGGGCCCGGCCACGGCGACCTCCGGGGCCCGCGTCGCGCTGTCGTGGGACCCGGAGAGCGCGGTACTGATCGAGACGACGGTCGAGACGACGGGAGACAGCCCTTGAGCGGACCCCTGACCATCCTCTTCGCGCCGGAGAGCGCGTACGGCCCGACCAACAACTGCGTCGGCATCGGCGACGTACTGCGCCGAAGGGGCCACCGCGTGGTGTTCGCGGCGGAGGCGTCCTGGAAGGGCAGGCTCGCCCCGCTCGGCTTCGAGGAGGAGCTGGTCGACCTGGCCCCGCCGCCCGAAATCCCCCAGGAGGCGGGCCAGTTCTGGAAGGACTTCGTACGGGACACCGCCCCCGAGTTCCAGAAGCCCACGATCGAACAGCTGGGCACCTGGGTCAGGCCGGTCTGGGAGGAGCTGATCGCGGGCGCCCGGTACTGCGAACCTCAGCTCAGGAGAATCGTCGCCCGGGTCCGACCGGACGTGATCGTCGAGGACAACGTCGTCTGCTTCCCCGCGCTGACCACGGCGGACGCGCCCTTCGTACGGATCGTCTCCTGCAACCCGCTGGAGGTGAAGGGCGAACGCGTTCCCCCGCCCTTCTCCGGCTACCCCGCCGGTGACCGCACGGGCTGGGCCGGGTTCCGCGCCGCGTACGACCGCACCCACCGCGGGCTGTGGACCGAATTCAACACCTGGGTCGTGGAGCAGGGCGCGAGACCGCTGCCCGACCTGGAGTTCATCCACGACGGCGAGCTGAACCTGTACGTCTACCCGGAGATCGCCGACTACGCCGAAGCCCGCCCGCTGGGTGCTGCCTGGCACCGGCTGGACTCCTCGGTCCGCGAGACCGACGAGGAGTTCACCCTGCCGCCGCAGGCGGCCGAACGGCCCGAGGGCAGCGCGCTGATCTACTTCAGCCTGGGCTCCCTCGGCTCCGCCGACGTCGGCCTGATGCGCCGGATCATCGCCTCCCTGGCGCGCACCCCGCACCGCTACATCGTCTCCAAGGGGCCGCTGCACGACGAGATCGAGCTGCCTCCCACGATGTGGGGCGCGGAGTTCCTTCCGCAGACGCGGATCCTCCCGCTCGTCGACCTCGTCATCACCCATGGCGGCAACAACACGACCACCGAGAGCCTCCACTTCGGCAAGCCCATGATCGTGCTCCCGCTGTTCTGGGACCAGTACGACAACGCCCAGCGGATCGCCGAACTCGGCTACGGCGTCCGCCTCGACCCGTACCGCTTCACCGACGCGCAACTGCACGGCGCCCTGGCGGAGTTGCTCGGCGACACCCGCCTGCGGCACAGGCTGACGGAAGCCGCCACGACCATCCGGGCCCGCGACGGGCTGCGCACCGCCGCCGACCTCATCGAGCGGCAGGGCCACGAAAGGCAGGGAACATGAAGCGGTCCTTGACGCTCGGCCTCGGCGTCGCCGTCCTCGCGGCGCTCTCCGCCTGCGCGGACGGGCCCTCGTCGTCCTCCGGCGGTGGCCCGGGCGCCCGGGCCACGCTCCGACTCGCCGTTCCCTCGGCCGTGATCGCCCCCAAGGAAGAGGTCGCCACCCACGCGGTGGGCGACGCCGAGGGCTATCTGGCCGACGAGAAGCTGAAAGTCGACGTGATCAACACCGACGGGTCGGTGGCAGCGGTCCAGGCCGTCGCCTCGAACAGCGCCGACATCGCGCCGGCCGACGCGGGAGCCATCCTCGCCGCACGGGAGAAGGGCGTCCCGGTGAAGGCCATCGGGGGCCTGGTACGGAACTGGCCGTGGCGCATGGCCGTCCGGCCCGGCAGTGAGGTCAGCAGCCCGGCCGACCTCAAGGGCAAGAAGATCGGGGTCATCAGCCTCGCCTCCGGCTCGGCCATCTACGCCCGCGCGTACGCGAGCGACGCCGGACTGGACGCGGCAAAGGACGTCGATCTGCTGCCGGTCGGCGTGGGCGCACCGGCCCTGGCCGCCCTGGAGAACGGCAAGGTCGACGTGCTCGCCCTGTACACCCAGGCGTACACCACCCTGGAGAACGCGGGCACCGAGCTGCGCTATCTCGACAACTCCGGCGCGTTCGACGGCATCCGCTCCCTGACCTACGTGGTGACCGAGAAGGCCCTGAAGGCGAAGAAGGACGTGCTGACGCGCTACTTGCGCGCCTCCTACAAGGCGCTGCTCTTCTCCGCCGTCAACCCCGAGGCCGCGATGCGTGACGGCTACCGGGCGTTCCCCCAGCTGCTGACCGGCAAGAGGGCCGACGACCGCATCGCCGACGACACCAGGACCCTCCAGGCGTGGATCAGGACCGCGGTCCCCGCCGCCGGTGAGCCCGGGACCTTCAAGGACTGGGGTGCGATCAGCGACAGGGAGTGGGACAAGACGATCGCCTACACCAGGACCGCCGGTCAGATCACCGAGGACGTCCCCCTCCCGGCGCTGTGGGACGGCAGCCTGCTGAAGGGCGCGAACGGCTTCGACCCGGCGGCCGTGATCACGAAGGCCAAGGCCGCCGGGTGACGCGGGACCGCTGGATCGAGGTCACCGGACTGCACAAGACCTACCGGCCGCGCAGGTCCGAGCCGACCCACGCGCTCTCGGACGTCACCTTCACGGTCCGACGCGGCGAGTTCGTGTCGGTCGTCGGCCCGTCGGGGTGCGGCAAGACCACCCTGCTGAAGATCCTCGCCGGGATCGTCCCCAGGAGCCGGGGGACGGTCCGCGTCGCCGACCGCGACGTGACGGGGCCGCTGCCCGAGGTGGGCATGGTCTTCCAGACGCCCACCCTGCTGCCCTGGCGCACCGTACTGGCGAACGTGATGGTGCCCGTGGAGGTGCGGAAGCTCGACGCCTCGGTGTACCGGGAGCGGGCCGAGCGGCTGCTCGCGATGGTCGGCCTCGACGGCTTCGAGGGCAGACATCCGCATGAGCTGAGCGGCGGGATGCAGCAGCGCGCCGGAATCTGCCGGGCCCTGGTGCACGACCCGGCCGTGTTGCTGATGGACGAGCCCTTCGGCGCGCTCGACGCCCTGACCCGCGAGTCGATGAACGTCGAGTTGCTGAGGATCTGGCGGGAGAGCGGCCAGACCGTCGTGTTCGTCACCCACTCCATCCCCGAGGCGGTCTTCCTCTCCGACCGGGTGGTGGTTCTCAGCCCCCGCCCCGGCCGCATAGCCGAGATCGTCGACATCGCGCTCGAACGCCCGCGCACACTCGGCGCGATGGCCTCGGACCGCGCCGGAGTCTTCGTCGAGCGGATCCGCAGGCATTTCCACGCCACCGGGGTGATCGGCTCATGAAGCCACTCCGCGGGTGGCGGCTACTCGTGGACCTGCGAGAGCGCCCCGAACTACTGCTCGTTCCCGCCGTCTTCGTCGTCACCGTGCTGGCCTGGGAGTTCGCGGTCCCCGCCGCCGGGATCGACGACTACGTACTGCCGCGCCCCTCGCAGATCGCCGAAGCCCTCCGCACGCAGCTGGCGGACCCGTTGTTCTGGGGGCATCTGAAGGTGACGGTCCTGGAGTCGGGTTACGGCTTTCTGCTCGGAGCGGCGGCGGCGCTGGTGCTGGGCACCGCGATCTCCCAGGTGCGGCTGATCGAGCGCACCTTCATGCCGTATGTCGTCGCCTTCCAGACGGTGCCCAAGGTGGCGCTCGCGCCGCTGTTCGTCGTCTGGTTCGGCTTCGGCATGACGAGCAAGGTCGTCATGGCGGCGGTGATCTCGTTCTTCCCCGTGCTGGTCAACGTCATCGAGGGGCTGCGCTCGGCCGACGCGGACCGCATCCAGATGCTCACGGTGTTCGGCGCCGGCAGGTTCCAGGTGTTCCGGATGGTGCGGCTGCCGAGCGCGCTCCCGTTCATCTTCGCCGGTCTGGACATCGGGATCGTCTTCTCGATCCTCGGCGCCGTCGTCGGCGAGTTCATCGGCGCGAAGGAGGGCCTGGGATACCTCCTGCTCCAGACCAACTACACGTTCGACATCGCCGGGACGTTCGCCGTGCTGGTGGTGCTCTCCGTACTGGGCCTGATCGCCCACTTCATCATCCGGTTCGCGAAGAAGCGGCTCGTCTTCTGGGCCGAGGAGAACCGGGTGATCGGCGCATGACGCGCGCCGTTCCCGGTCGGCCGACCGGGAACGGCGCGTCGGCACGAGTGCCGCGATCAGCGGACGTAGAGCTTCGTGGGCTTCGGGGAGGCCGACGTGTACAGGCTGCGGAGCTTCCGGATGTCGGAGGGCTTGAGCTTGACGCAGCCGTTGGACTTGTAGTCGCTGTCCCCGTCCCAGCGGTAGGGCTCGGAGCTTCCGGCACTGCCGCTGGGCAGCATCTCGCTGTGGATGAACAGCTCGGTGCGGGCGTGACCGCTGTGGCACTTGTGGTCACTGATCCACCAGGAGATGCCGTTGATACCGCGCGATCCGCCGTTGTGGTGGTTGTAGAACTTCTGGATCTCGTACGTGCCGTTCGGCAGCCACCCGGCGTTGCTCGCACAGGTGTCCTTGCTGCCGTTGCCGGACCCCGCGCGCCAGCTCCCCAGGGTGCGGGGACGGCTCGGGTCCGACGCCTTGACGAGCACGAGGCTCAGCCGCGAGTTCTGCGGGCTGGAGCCCTTCGTGAACTGCAGGTAGCTGTGGTCGGCGGCCGCCGCGACGGCCCCGTGGCGCGCCCCGGCCTCCGCGTGGAAGGAGGCGTAGGCCGGGCCGGTGAGGGCCAGAGCGCTCCCCAGCACCGCGGTCGCCGCGGCGAGGACGGTGCGATGACGTACGAACATGGTGATCGATTCCCCTCGCTGTGCGGTCCGGTCAGCCACAGGAGCCGCTGATCCACTTGTGCGACTTCACCTTGTAGTCGCCGACCAGGTTCCCGCCCGAGTGCTTCCGGGTGCAGCCGACCCGGTGCCCGTAGTTCTTGTTGAGGTAGAACGCCACGCCGGTCGCGCTGGACGTTCCGTTGTTGTAGACCGACTTCACGGGCCTGCCCGCGGCCCAGGAGCACTTGTAGGTGCCCGAGGTCCAGTCGGGGTCCGCGACGTCCCACTTGCACTCCTGGCCCCCGTAGTTCGTACTGCTGTAGGCGCAGAAGAACCCCTCGGGGCATACGTGCTGGGCCTCGGTCGCCGAGACCGTTCCGGGAAGGGCGAGAACGGCGACGACCGCAGCCGCGTTGGCGGCCACCAGGGCGAGACGTGTGGTGCGCATGGCTGTCTCCTTCGTCCGTGGGGATGTGGACGGCCGCCGGCCTCCGTGTCCGGCGGCACTGACACGAGGTTCGCCGAGCCCGGCGGCCCCGCGCACGGCCTTTCCATCCAGGTGAAATGTCGCTGTACACCCATAGCGGGAGCCTTGCGTGGTATTGGCAGAAACAGCCCTCACGATCCGGTTGTGCGTCGCGGTAGACATGTCACGCGGGATGAGGGACAGGCAGGTAGCACCGTGCTCAGGATCCATTTCAGCGTCGAGGACCTCGCCCGGATCACTCTGGCGCCGGGTGCCGATCCGATGTGGGAGACGCTGCTCAGCCTCTACCGGCTGAGGCACAGACAGGGAACGGTGGTCTTCGGCCAGTGGAAACGGCGGCTCCGCCTGGGCGCGGGCCCGGAGGTGCGGCTGCTCTCGACCCTGGCCCCACCCGTCGGCTACGCCGTCGACTTCCTGACTCCCGCGGGTGCCGGTCAGTCCCTTACGGAGGGGCTGGAGGCGCTGCGCAGAACGCCCCGCACCCGGCTGCGCGGCGACCTGGAGGAGCTGCTCGTACGGCACCCCGGCCAGCCCTTGCCGGGCTGGGCGCACGAGCTGGCGGAGGGCACGCCCGAGTCGGTGACCCGGTTGGCGAACGCGGTCGGCGGGTACTTCGGCGCCGCGCTGGACCCGGTGTGGCATCGCGTCCAGTCCCAGGTGGCCCGCGACCGCGCCGCCCGCCTCCGCACGCTGACCGAGGGCGGCTGGGAGAAGGTGCTCGCCACCTTGCACCCCTCCGCCCGCTGGAGCTACCCGGTCCTCGAACTGGCCTTCCCCGCAGACCACGACATCCATCTGGGCGGGCGCGGGCTGACTCTCCAGCCGTCCTTCTTCTGCTGGGGCGCTCCCACGACGTTCCTCGACATCGGCCTGCCGCCCACGCTGGTCTATCCGGTCGAACGCGACCTCGACTGGGCCGCCCCGCAGGGAACGCCCGGGCGCTACGCGCTGGCCGCCCTGCTGGGCACGACCCGGGCCCGTGTCCTGGAGGCCGTCGCCGTGGGGGCGTGCAGCACCACCGAACTCGCCCGGCGGATCCGGGTGCCCCTCCCCACCGCGAGCCAGCAGGCCTCGGTCCTGCGGGACGCGGGTCTGGTGCGCAGCCAGCGCCACCGCAACGCGATCATCCACATGGTCACGCCGCTGGGAGCCGCGCTCCTCGACGGCGGCCCCGTCAGGAACTGACTAGCGCGCCACGCGGTGGTGGAGGTAGACGACTCCCGAGCTGAAGGTACGGGTCTCGACGAGTTCGAGATCCACCCGGCGCTCGCGCCGGGGAAAGAACGGAATGCCACCGCCGACCAGCACCGGGTAGACCATGGCCCGGTACTCGTCGATCAGCCCCGACGCGGCCGCCTCGGCGGCGAGGGTCGCGCCGCCGATCGCGATCTCGCCCTCCCCCGGCTCGGCCCGCAGCCGCTCGATCTCCTCCGCCACGCCGCCGGAGGCCAGGCGGGCATTGCCCCGCACCGCCGACAGCCTGGAGGAGAACACCACCTTCGGGAGCGGCTTCCAGAGCGCGGTCCACTCGCGCTCCGAGTCGCCGAGCGATGGATCCTGATCGGCGGTCTCCCAGTACAGCATCGTCTCGTACAGCCGTCGCCCCAACAGGTGAACGCCGACCTCGCGGATCTCGTCGATCCAGAAGCGGAAGACGTCCTCGTCGGGCGCCGTCCAGTCGAAGCCGCCGTCCGGCCCGACGATGTAGCCGTCGAGTGAGACGCCCATCGAATAGGTCACGCTGCGTCGCATCAGGAGTCCTCCTCGGGAACGGGTTCGACAGTACGACCCCTGAACGCCGCAAGACTCATCGCGACTCGCGCGATTCCCCGCGAGTTCGGCGAGGGCCGCGGCGGTGTTCGGTCCGGCCACGTCGATGTAGCGCAGCTTGTACTCGGCGGGCACGGCCAGGCCGGTGAGGTAGGCTCTGCGGCCATGAATACCGGGACGGCATCGCGCCACACACGGATTGGTGACCCGGTGCTCTTCTGAGCGCTGTACGGGCCGGTGCGGGCCCGCTGTTCGATCGAGGGTCTTGCGCTGCTGCGCGGGCTCCGCCTCCGTCGTGTTGATCACAGAGTCGATACATCAACCACGACAGGAGAATTCATGCCCACCAAGACGCTGCAGATCCCCACCGCGGACGGCCGGGCCGACGCCTTCGCCGCCTTCCCCGACCGTGGGGAGCGGCACCCGGGGGGTGCTGATGTACGCGGACGGCTTCGGTATCCGGCCCGTGCTGCGGGAGATGGCCCGCGAAGTGGCCGGGCACGGGTACTACGTGCTCGTCCCCAACCTCTTCTACCGGCACGGCCCGGCACCGGTGATCGAACTTCCCGCGCACATCGGAGAAGAGGTCCGGCCCGCGCTCATGGCCCAGCTGATGCCGTTGATCGAGGCGCACACCGCCGAACGCGTACTGCGTGACGCCGACGCCTACCTCAGGTTCCTCACCGCCCAGCCCGAAGTCGCCACCGGGCCGGTCGCGGTGACCGGCTACTGCATAGG
Organism: Streptomyces sp. NPDC021115; assembly: GCF_044333065.1. Lineage (NCBI taxonomy): Bacteria > Bacillati > Actinomycetota > Actinomycetes > Kitasatosporales > Streptomycetaceae > Streptomyces > Streptomyces sp. NPDC021115. The sequence continues at coordinate 89,445 of NZ_JBIRQF010000013.1, read as the reverse complement.
CGGCCTCCTGGCGATGCGCACCGCCGCGGCCCACCCCGGCCAAGTGGCCGTCCTCGCCGCATTTCACGGTCCCGTGGGCGCGGCCGGGCCCGAAACCCTCGCCGAGATCACCGCCCGGGTCCACTTCGGCCACGCCGAGAGTGACCTGACGCCCGAGGCCCTGGGCGAACTCAACCGGGCCTTGGACGCCGCGAAGGTCGACTACACATCCGAGATCCACCCCGGCACCGTCCACGGGTTCACCATGTCCGACACCGATGCCTTCGACCCCGTCGGCTTGCAGCGCCACTGGGACCGCCTGCTTCCCCTCCTCGACCGGCTCGGAAGCCGAACCTGAAGTACACGGTTGCGATCAGCGGATTGTTCGGCTGGCCACACCGATGCCGGCATGGCCAGCCGCCCGGCCAGGTGAGTGGCTGAGCGGGACCAGGTGCGCGCCGAAGAGGTTCGTTGCCGTCAACGGCGGCACCGCGCCCGCCATCGAAGTCCGCCGTTCGCCCGTCGGTCAGCGGACGGCCGCCTTCAACGCCGCCTCGATCGCATGGGTCAGGGATTCCGGATACTCATCGTCGCTGCTGCCCCGCAGGGCCAATACGCGGAATGCGAGTGGAGCGATCAGCAGGTCGATGCCGAGTTCCAGATCCAGTCCCGGGGGAGTTCGCCGCGGTCGATCGCGCCCTGAAGTATCGCGCGCCCCGCCGCTCGCCGCGGTGCGGTCACTCCGGTGTAGAGCCCCTCCGCCAGCGCGTCGTCATGACTGGCCCCGGCGAACAGTCCGGCCGCGGTCCGGGCAAGCAGCGGACTGGCCAGTTGACTCGGGGCGATCCACGCGGTGCGACCCGCCAAGCACTCCGGACTACGCGCGGGTCAGCCGGACCCGCTGGTCCCGAGCAGCCTGCCGGGAGCCGAGGAGGAGGCCGCTGCGCCGGAGGGAGGAGAGGTAGCCGTCGAGCAGCGTGTCGTCGACGGGCGGGCACGAGTCCTGCCAAGCCGGCCAGACCTGGTCGGTGCGGGTGCGCCCGACTTCGGGGAAGACGGTGTCGAAGTACAGCTCCTTGACGCTGTGGTCGGCCTCGTTCGCGGGCGTGACGAAGAGTGGCACGAACGGCGCGATGGGGGCCTCGGGGTTGCGGCGCGCATGATCGACGAGAGCGGCGGTCCAGTCCGCGTAGCTGACGTCCTCGATGGCGTATCCGGCGGCGCGCATGCGGTCGACCATGTCGCTGAGCCGCGCCGGCCGGGGGTTGGTCAGGTGGACCACTCCCCCGAGGTGCGGGAGCCGGGTGGCGATGCCGACGATCGCGTCGGTGACGGTGTCGACGGGCACGAGGTCGAGGGGGAGCGGGACCGCGGGGGCCGACCCCATGTGCGCGATGGCGTCGAAGACCGCGCAGATGGCGCTGGAGGTGTTCCAGGCGCCGGTGCGGCTGTGGCCGGTGATTTCGTAGGGCCGGTGGATGGTGACGGGTAGCCCCGCCTCCGCCGCGTGGCCGAGCATGCGCTCGGCCACCCACTTGGTTTCGGGGTATCCCATGCTGATCAGCTCGGGATGGCTGAGCGGGGTGCTCTCGTCGACGTACCGGACGCCCCCGGCGCCGCTTCCGGAGAGCACCGCGGTGGTCGAGACGTAGTGGACGGGAATCCGTCGCCCTGCCGCCAGGGCCAGGAGGGAGCGGACGGCTTCCACGTTCGACTCCCTCAACTCCTCATAGGGATAGAGGAAGTTGACGTGGGCGGCGCCGTGCACGATCAGGTCGGTGTCCTCCGCCAGGCCGTCGAGGACACCGGGTGCCATCCCCAGCCCGGGGTGGCCGAGTTCGGCCGGCAGCGGACGGACCCGCCCGGGTTCGCCGAGACGGAGACCGAACCGCCGCATCGTGGCGTGGATCCGCCGCATCGCCTGCGAGCCGTCGGCGGCGCGCACCGGGCAGTGGATGGTCGCGCCGGTGTCCCGGAGCAGCCGTTCGAGCAAGAACGCGCCGACGAATCCGGTGGCTCCGGTGAGCAGGATGTGACGGGCCCGGGTGGGCTGCGGGGCAGCGACCGGAGCGGCCGGGCCGACGCCGACGTTCAGCTCGATGCGGGCCTCGGCTTCGTAGTCGGGCTGTGCCTGGTCGTCCGGCCCGGACGGCAGGGTGCCGGTCGCCGCGCGGTACGCGGCCAGGGCCGGAGCCGCCAGCAGGCGCTGGAGCAGCGGCGCGAAGTGCTCCGAGGTCAGGCCGAGGGCGGCGATGGTGCGGGAGACGGCCTGGGCCGCGAGGAGGGAGTTGCCGCCCTCGGCGAAGAAGTCCGTGCTGTCGGACACCGGTGTGCCGAGCACCTCCGCCCAGATCTCCGCGACGGGGTCGCCCGGCCGGGCGGCGGGCGGCTGCCCCGACTCGCGGTCCGGGGCGGCGGCCCGGGCGCGCAGCGCCGCGTAGTCGGTCTTGCCGTTCCCGGTGAGCGGCATACGTTCCAGCGGGTGGATGGGGGCGGGTATCGCGTGCGCGGGCAGCCGGCTCGCCAAGTGCGCGCGGAGTTCCGTAGGTCCCACGGGCCGGGTGGCGTCCGCAGACGTGACGAACGCGCTGAGCCCCTTGCCGATGCCGTCGTTCCCCCGGACGAGCACCGCGGCGTCGGCCACACCGGGGTGGGTACGCAACAGGGCCTCCACGGCGTCGAGTTCGACGCGGAAGCCGCGGACCTTGACCTGCCGGTCCACCCGGCCGCGGAATTCCAGCAGCCCGTCACTGCCCCGGCGGGCCAGGTCACCGCTGCGGTAGAGACGCTCGGTCTCGCCGGTGCGGTGACGCACCATGACGAAGGCACGGGCCGTCTCCTCGGGCCGGTCGAGGTAGCCCAGGGCCAGCCCCGCCCCGCCGATGCAGATCTCGCCGTCCTCCCCGGGGCCTGCCGGGCTGCCGTCGGCCCGCAGAAGATGGCAGGTGCTGGCGGCCACCTGCCATCCGATCGGGACCGAGGAGGCATCGGGCGCCACATGGCCGACGTCGTAGGCACTCACCATGATGCCGCCCTCGGTCGGGCCGTATCCGTTGATCAGATGCCGCGGCCGTCCCGTCGCGCACACCGCCGCCACCAGCCCCGGGTCCATGGCCTCACCGCCGACCAGCACCATGTCCAGGGCGCCGAAGATCCCGGGCTCGGTCCGCACCGAGTGGTGGAACAGGCTGGTGGTCATGAAGGCATGCGTGATGCGCTCGGCGCGGAGCAGCGAGCCCAGCGCCCGCGTGTCCAGGAGTTCGTCCCTGCCCGCCACGACGAGGCAGCCGCCGCCCAGCAGGGTGGCCCACATCTCGAAGAGGGAGCCGTCGAAAGAGAGGCCGAAGGTCTGCAGGACACGCTTCCCCGAGCCGGGGCACCAGGGCGCGCCGCCCTCGGCCAGCCGGGCCACGGCGCGGTGCGGGAAGGCCACGGGCTTGGGCCGTCCGGTAGTACCGGAGGTGAAGAGCACATACGCGCAGGTCTCCGCCGAACGTTCCGTGAGGGACGGGAAGTCCGGCTCGTGGTCCACGGTGGGCCGCGTCCGCAACAGTGCGTCGAACTCTTCCCAGTTCACCGGTTCGTCGCCCGCCGCAGCCACCGGCTCGTGGCCGGGAAGGGCGATGGCCAGTCGTACACCGGCGTCGGTGAGCATCTCCGCGGCTCGGGCCGACGGGTACTGCGCGTCCACCGGGACGCACACGGCACCGGCCCGCAGGATGCCGACAATGGCGACCGTCGCCTCCCAGGAGCGCGTGCCGAGGACCGCGACGGCGTCCCCGGGGCGTATGGCCCGGCTCACGAGGGCCTCGGATATGGACCGTGACCAGTCGTCGAGCTCCTGATACGAATATGTTCTGCCGCCGTGCTGTACCGCCGGGGCGTCGGATCCGCGCAGCATCTGCCGGGCCAGCAGACCGGGAAGCGAGGCACTCCGTGGGGTAGGGGAATCGTGGCTCTCCCGGCTCTCGCCGGTGTGCTTGTTCGTGTGCATGAGGGCTCCACAGAGGCCGGCCTGAGGCATGGGGGTGCGTCAGGCCGCTGGTTCAGGAAAGTCGAGACGTCAGATGACAGACGTCAGATGTCAGATGTCGGATGTCAGGCGGAAATCAGCCCGTCGCCGGGCATAACCCTTCGCCCGAACCGGCGCTGCGTGCCCTGAATCGGTGGGAGACGTTCTCCGGGTGCTGTTGGTCCGTCAAGGGACTCGACGCCCTCCCGTACGGGGGCCGGTGAGGATTCCGGCCACACACGCCCTTCTGTCTTCCTGACCATCTCTGCCCACAACAGCATCAGTTGAAGACAGAACTTTGACGTGCTCAAGGCCACAGCCCCTGAAGGCCACAGCCCGGACGCCTCAGCCCTTCGTCCACCGCTTCACGCCGCGCCACCAGGACAGCCAGGCGGGGGCGGTCGAGAAGGCGGGCCTGATCTCGGGCTCCTCCGTGGGGAGCTCGGTACGCAGCGCTGTCGGCGGTGTCGGACCGGATGCCGGTGCCCGGTGGCTGGGAGTGAACTCGACCGGCAGCCCCTTGAGGCGGCGGTACATCAGCGAGGAGGTCCACTCCAGGGCGTCGTTCGGGACGGACAGCCGCACATCGGGCAAGCGGGTGAGGAGGGTGTCGATGGCCGTGTCGGCGATCGCCCGGCCGATGTGCTGGCCGGGGCATTCGTGCGGGCCGCCGCTGAAGGCGAGATGGGAGCGGTTGCCGTGCACGGAGACCTGCGGATCGGGGCGGATCGCCGGATCGACGTTCGCCGCGCCGAGACCGAGCAGGATCATGTCACCCGCCGCGATGGGCTGTTCGGCGAGCACGGTGTCGCTGGTGGCCCATCGTCCCAGGAGCGTCATCATCGGTGGCTCGTCCCACATCACCTGCTCCATCGCGTCCGGCAGCGTCATGTGCCCGCCGGCCAGGTTCGCGCGGAAGCGGTCGTCGGTGAGCAGCGTCCGCAGTGCGTTCGCGATCAGGTTGACCGTGGTCTCGTTGGCGGCGGTGAGGATGAGCCGCAGATGCTCGCGGACCTCGTCGTCGCTGAGGCCGGAGGGGTGCTCGATCAGCTTGGAGGGGAAGTCGTGACCGGGGTCGGTGCGCTTGCGCTCGACGAGTTGCTGAAGGGTCCGGGTGATGTAGTCGTTGCTCGCCGCCGCGGTGTCCGTACCGGTGAGCGCGTCCTGGACGGCGGCGGCCAGGGCCGGCCCGTACCCGTCGGGCATGCCGAAGAGCTGTGTCATGACCCGCAGCGGAAGCTGGGCGGCGAACTGGCTCACCAGGTCGGCCCGTCCGCTGCGCTCGAACCCGTCGACGAGCTGATGGGTGAAACGCGTGACGTGGCGCCGGATACCGCGCGCCTCGAAGCGGCCCAGGCTGTCGGTGACCGCGCCGCGCAGCCGCTCGTGTTCCTCGCCGTCGACGAAGACGCACAGCGGCTGCCAGGCGGTGATGGGCGCCAGCGGATGGTCGGCCGCCACCCGCCCCTCGGCCAGGTCCCGCCAATACCGGGAATCACGGGAGAAGACAGTGGGGGTGCGCAGGACATCGAGGTTCTCTCGATGCCCCAGGACCAGCCAGGCCGGCAGGTCGCCGTGGACGAGTACGGGGGCGACGGGACCGTGCGCGGCCCGCAGCTTCTCGTACACGCCCATCGGGTCGGCCTGGGCCTCGCCGCTGTACAGGCGGTGCAGTGCGTCCGGAGTCATGCCGTGGGCCGGGCAGCCGGGCGGCGGAGTCGCCGGGCTGCCGGTCGTGTGCTCGGGGGTGTTGGCGGTCACGTGGACTCCGAGGTCGTCGCAGAGGTTCGCAGATAGCGCATCAGGGAAATCAGCACGTCCCGGCTCGACGGTCGCTCGCGCGCGTCGCACACCACGATCGGCACGCTCTCCGGAAGGTCGAGGGCGCCGCGCACCTCCTCCGTGAGATAGGAGGTCGCGTCGGGGAAGGAATTGATGGCGATCACGAAGGGCACCTCGGCCTCTTCCAGACGCCCGATCACATCGAAGCTGACTTCCAGACGCCGGGTGTCGACGAGCACGATGGCTCCCAGCGCACCCTCGAACAGGCCGTTCCACAGGAACCAGAAGCGCTGCTGGCCGGGTGTGCCGAAGAGGTACAGCACCAGCTCGTCGTTGAGCGTGATCCGGCCGAAGTCCATCGCCACGGTGGTCACGCTCTTGCGCTCCACTCCGGCGATGTCGTCGATCCCGGCGCCCGCCTGCGTCATGGTCTCCTCGGTGGTCAGCGGCCTGATCTCGCTCACCGAGCGGACGAAGGTGGTCTTTCCGACGCCGAAACCGCCCACGATGACGATCTTGACCGCGGAGGAGGCCGATGACGGCAGCCGGTCCTCGCGCCGGGGCTCCGTGACCGTGTCAGAGATTCTGGAGACCATCGATAACCGCCTCTATCAGTGCGATGTCGGGACGCGACGAGGCGGGCATGCGGGCCTCGACCCGTCCGTCGGCCAGCAGATCGGCGAGGAGCACGCTGATCACACTGGCGGGCAGGGCCAAATGAGCGGAGATTTCCGCGACGGACACCGGAGACCGGCACACCCGGAGGATGGCGGCCAGCTCCGGCTGGATGCCGGCCTTCGGCTCCTCCCGGGACACGATCAGGGTGACCAGGTCCAGGTCGGCCTGCTCCGTTGATTCCGCCCGGCCCCCCGTGATGACGTAGAGCCGCTCGGGTCCGCCCTCGTCCCAGTCCCGGTCGGACGTGCTCACGGCGCCTGCCCGTCACTCCGCGGCGGGCTGGTGAGATGCGCGCCGATCCGGGCGACGAGGTCACGCATGCACTGACCGACCAGTCCGGCGTCCACCCCCTCGTCGGCGAGCACCGCCAGATGGGCACCGGCGCCCGCGGCCATCAGGTACATGAAGCCGCCGCTGACCTCGATGACGACCATCCGCATCCGCCCGTCGCTGTGCGGGAACTCGGAGGCGACGGCCACGGACAGGCTCTGCAGGCCCGAACCGATGGCGGCGATGCGGTCCGCGGTGTCCATGTCCGTGTCGTACCGGGCCATGCACAGGCCGTCCGACGACAGGACCACGATGTGGCGGGTCTGGGGAACACTCTCCGCGAGATCCCTGAGCATCCAGTCCATGTCCCCGTGCTGCTGCATCGGTCACTCCCCCTTGTCTGACGTGTCACTGTTGGCCCGGGAAGGTGCTGCCCTGGGCTTGTCCGCTGAGAGACCGCTCTGCAACTCGGCCATCCAGACGCCGGGCGCGGGTTCCTCGTGCGCTGTCTCCGCCGGTCCCGGCAGAGGCGTGGTCCGCTTCGCGGGTCCGGTCGCCGGACGGCGGCGGCGCCGCTGGGGCAGCCCGCTGGCCGTCCGTTCGGCCTCGGCCGGCGCCTCTTCCCCGGTACGGTCGTCCCCGCGTACCGGGGTGGACCGCTCCGCTTCCACGGCTTCGTGTGTCTCCACTGGCGCACCGGCGTCCGGGAACGCGGAGCGCGCGGCGAGAACGTCGGTCGCCGCCCGGGAGGGCGCACCCTGCGCGCCGGTCGGCCGGTCCGCCGGCCGGGGCCCGGACGAGGCGCCGATACCGTGCGCCCGCCCCGCTGCGGGTGCGGTGGTGAGCAGGCTCTTCGGCACGGTCAGCACCGCGCGCACGCCTCCGTACACGGACGGCGGGAGCGCGACCTTGAAGTCGTATGCCTGCGCGAGACGGCCGACCACGGCGAGCCCCAACCGCGGCGACTCCCCCAGGTCGTTCAGGTCGATGCCGGCCCGTGCTTCCTTGAGCATCCCCTCGGCCCGCGACCGCGCCTCCTCGCTGAGACCGACACCGCCGTCCTCGACCTCGATGGCGACGCCCATGTGCACCTCCACCGCCGTCAGATGGACGCGGGTCTTGGGCGGCGAGTACCGGCTGGCATTGTCCAGCAGTTCCGCAAGTGCGTGGATGAGCGGCTCGACCGCGGTACCGACAACGGCGACCTCGGCCACGGTGTGCAGTTCCACCCGCTGATAGTCGAGGATCCGGGACATGGCGCCGCGCAGCACGCTGTAGAGGGGCACCGGCTTGCTCCACTGACGGCCCGGCCGCGCCCCGCCGAGTACGGCGATGCTGTCGGCCAGCCGACCGATCAGGGCGGTGCCGTGGTCGAGCCGGAGCAGGTCCGCGAAGAACGCCGGTTCCTGGCCGTGCCGGTCCTCCATCCCCCGCAGGTCCGTCGCCTGCTGGTGCACGATGGCCTGAACCCGGCGCGCGATGTTCACCACCCCGCGCTGCGCCGAGTCACGCATGCTCTCCTCCGCCTGCACGGCCTCGACGACGGACCGCAGCAGTGCCTGGTGCGCCGCCTGGGACTGCGGGCTGAGTGCCTCGTCCTGAGCGGAGACGGACAGCAGGACGTCCTCGGCGAACTCGCCTTCCTGAAGCCGGGCGACGGCCGCCGGCAGATGCTGCTCGGCCAGCCGGATCGTCGCCGCCTCCTGCCGCCGCAAGTCCTGGAGCAGGGCTGCTTCCCGCGCGGCGTACTCGGTCCGCAGCGCGGCGACGGCCCGGCCGCGGCGGACCGCAACGGCCGAGACGAGAGCGACGATCGCCGTGGCGACGACTCCGCACCAGATGGGCGGCGCCTTCCCTCCGGCCGGCGCGATCGTCGCGATGACTGCCGTGACCACGGCCATCAGGGCAGCGGGAGCCGACCACGCCGCGGCAAGGCCGGTCGAGGGGCCTCCGGGTGACGACGCAGTACGAACCATCAGCATCCTCAATCATCGAGAAAATCCAGAACCAACCGGATATGTGGCACAGGCGACAATCTTCGAACTCATTGCGCGAACCAGCCTATTACCGAGTCAAGTTCAGGCAATGAGTTCACACCCCGAGCCATTCAATTGACATCATATTCACACGTGATCTCCAATCACGCACAGCCTCTGACCTGGTCGACAGATGCCACGGGGGGCCTGCATTGTGTGGCGAATAGCGACCCGATGGGCAGTGTGTCCGCCTAGCGGGCGAAGAATTCAGCATCAATTACCCGGATCGACGCACGCGCGGTTACCGGAATGCATATGGGCGGTCACGGTCCGCATGGTTTTCCGGGGCGGCGCCCGCGATCCGCAGGAAGCGTCCGATGATCAGGCCGTACAGGGGCGGTCCCGGCCGGGCGATGCCGGAGGAGACCAGCAGGACGCGCCTGACCGGCGACATCGGGATGGCCACGCTGATTGAGCCCGCTCCTGGTGGCTACCCGGCGCTCAACGCCTCGGAAGGAGGATCGTCATCATGACCACGCATGGCTCCCGCATCGAAGAGCATCCCGACCTGATGGAGCTCAGGGCCCGCTACGAGCGGGCCGCGACGACTCCGCAGGCCCGGGCCGTAGAGGGGCTGACCCTGCTGGCCGGGCTCTACCTGGCCGTCTCCCCGTGGGTGGTGGGCTTCTTCGACACCGGGACAGGTCTGACCATCAACAACCTCATCACCGGACTGGCGGTCGCGATCCTGGCGCTCGGCTTCGGCTCGGCCTACGAGCGCACCCACGGGCTGGGCTGGGTCGTGGCCGCGATCGGCATCTGGACGATCATCACACCCTGGGTCGTCTACGGGCCGTCGGCCACCACCACGGGCACCATGGTGAGCAATGTGGTCACCGGTGCGGTGATCTTCCTCCTGGGGCTGGCGACCTCGGCTTTCGGGATGAAGGGCGGAGCCCGGGCGCAGCAGGGGTGAACGGCCGGGGCCCCGCGGGCACCTTCTCCTCTTCGTCGCGTGTCAGCTGCCCCCGATACCCAGGGCGGTGAGCAGAACCAGGACCAAGGTGACCACCGCGAGCAGGCCGTGTGCCACCACCACCGCTACGGGGAAGTGCCGTTCGGCAGGGACGGTGGCTTCGGCTCCCGGGCCCGCGGCGGCCGCCCCAGCGGTGGCGCGGTCGCGGTAGACGGGGATCCAGCGGGCCAGCATCACGAATCCCAGCAGCGCGACCGGAAGCAGGAGAACGAACGCGGTCCAGGCCAGGGCGCTCTTGTCGGCCACGATGTAGATGATCCACACCACCAGTCCGATGGCGGCCAGGGCGAAGTGGCCGAAGACGGCGGGGGCGGGCAGGCGGCTGGTGCCGGTCTGCTGCTGGCGGATGCCGCCGCGTTGGACCCAGGTGCCGAGCATGTAGAAGCCGCCGAGGGCGGTGACCACCCAGGCGATCAGTGCGGCGATGTCCATGAGGGAACTCCCTAGGGGAACAGTAGTGATGGCAGGAGGTGCCGGAGGGCCTGGTCACACAGCTGAGCTGGAACTCCTCGGGCCGCTGTCGGTCGCGTATCCCTCGGCCTGGGTGTTCTCGTCGGCGACGCGTACGCCGTAGCGGTAGGCGAGCTTGCCGCCCAGGAATCCGGAGACGCCCAGGGCGGTCACGCTCATCGCGGACAGGACCAGCGGGCCGATGCCCACGCTTCCGCCGTCGCTGTAGGTGCTGTGGCGCCACAGGAAATTGACGGCGTAGGCGGCGGTCACCAGCAGGTTCAGCGCCATGTGGACCAGGGCGGTGCGGAAGGCCGGGGTGGCTGGGGGGATCGCGAACAGGTCGAGGAATCCGACCATGGCCGCCAGCAGGGCACCGATCACACCGACCGCGATCAGCCACTCCGAGGACTGGGTCAAGAAGCCCGGACGGTGCACGACGTGAGAGGCGATGTCGAATACCAGGCTGGTCACCCAGGCACCGATCGGCACGGTCACCAGGATCGGGTGGAACGGATGGCCGTACGGGCCGGCGAGCGAGGCGCTGACCGGACGCTTCGCCTGCATCTGTGGCTGATCAGCCATCGCAACCTCCCAGTAGTTTCACCAACAAATCTTGGTTCTATTGGGAGTCGACGTCAAGATACCGCAGGTCGTCCGGCTGAAAGAACTCTTGTGCCCATGCCGATGGGAGTTACTGTGGTCAGGTGACTTCTGATCCTTCCTCGCAGGCCGACGCGGCCGACCGCGCCATCGACTCCGTCAGCGTCCTGAGCGAGGACTCGCGGCGGGGCATGTTCCTCTACATCCGCCGCGCGGGCCGCGCCGTCACCCGCGACGAGGCCGCTGCCAGCGTCGGGATATCCAGCAAGCTCGCCGCGTTCCACCTCGACAAGCTCGTCGACGCCGGCCTGCTCCGTGCCCGCTACGAAACCCCGGGCGGGATCCGCAAGGTCGGCAGGCGGCCCAAGGTGTACGAGCCCACCGACGCCCAGATCACCGTGAACATCCCCGACCGGCGCCACGAACTCCTGGCGGACCTTCTCCTGGACGCCGTCCTGACCGAGGGCGCCGGCGAAAGCGCCGCGCAGGCAGCCATGCGCGCCGCGGAACAGCGCGGTCGGCAGATGGGCCGGACCGTGCGGGACGAGACCCGCCCGGGCCGCCTGGGCCCCGAGCGCGGGCTGACCGCCTGCGAGCGCCTGCTGGATCAGTACGGCTACGAACCCGTCCGGGAAACCCCCACCCAGCTCCGGCTGCGCAACTGCCCCTTCCACCCGCTGGCGGCCAAGGCCCCCGACCTCGTGTGCGGTATGAACCAGGCTTTCCTCTCCGGCTGCCTGGGCGGCCTCGAGGTCAACGGGGTGCAGGCCGTCCTGGCCCCCGAGCCCGGGGAATGCTGTGTGCGCCTCGGCCCGAGCGACCCCGAGCGTGCTGACCACGTGGTTCAAGACCGCTGACTCTGGGCCGCCTACGCAGCCGAGGTCAATCTCGGGAACAGCTCATGAGCCTTCGGGGTTCCGCGTCCGGCTACCGTGGTGCCATGGCGTTGCTGTCCCACCTCCACCGTTTCCATCAGAAGCATCCGTGGAGTCACAACGACCACTACGGCCCCTGGACCGCCGACCGTGTGGCCGCGTCCGGGGCCCGCAACGTCCTCGACATCGGATGCGGCACAGGGAATCTCGCCGCACTGCTCCGCCGCCGCGCCGCCGCCGTGACCGGGCTCGAACCCGACCCTGCGACCGCCCGTGCCGCAGCGGAACGCTTCGCCGACGACCCTGCGGTCACCATCGTCCAAGCCGGCTTCGCAGACCGCGACCGGCAGCGACGCTGGGACGCCATCACCCTCGTCGCTGTCCTGCACCACCTACCACTGGTGCCCACCTTGCGGGAACTGCGCGGCTGTCTCATCCCGGGCGGACGCCTCGTGATCGTCGGCTGCTACCGGGAGGACGGACCCGCCGATCTGCTCGCCGCCCTGCCGGCCGCACTCGCGAACCCGGTCATGGGACTGGCCAAGCACCCGGCCCGCGCCGCTGTGCTGCCCTTGCACATGACAGCGCCCACCACCGACCCGCAGGAGACCCTGAGCGACATCCGGTGCGCGGTGGCCCGAGAGCTGCCCGGAGCCCGGATACGCCGTCGCCTGTTCTGGCGGTACACCCTGGTCTACGACGCCCCCGCCTGACCACCCGCAGGTCCCTCGATACGCGCCCCGCCGTCGGTCCCGGCACCTGGGCACCGGCCAACAGGCAGTTGGTCCCTCACATGAGGAGCACGAACATCACCGCCATACCCAGCGCCATGGCGCCGTGGCAGCCGAGGCCGAACGCGTCGCTCTCGACCGTCGCGGACGGGCGCTGGTGGTCGGTGGCATAGGCACGCTGGGCGACGGCGAATCCCCGCGCCAGCCACCACAGGGCGAGCATGAGCAGCACTCCGGCCAAGAGCCCGGAGGTCGTTCTCGGGCCGGTTCCGGCGAGCGTCATGGTCACGGTGCCGGAACCACCGGACATGTCCATCCCGGGCATGTCCGCCATGTCGTGGGAGCCGCCGTGCCCCGCCATCGAGGTGGACGAGACCATCGCGGCGGCCATCCAGGCCATCGCGCCCATCATCGCCACGTGCGGAAGGGCGCCCCGTAACGCGCGCGCACGGGAAACGGGAGCGGGCCGGGCCACAGCAACCCCGGCGAACCACACCCCGCCCAGCGTGAACAGCGTGACCTGCGGCCAGACAGGGAGGTCCATGCCCCAGGGCCAGACCATCGCCGCCATGGCGATGGCCATCACCGCGTGCAGCAAGTGCCCGACCCTTTCCGCCGCACCCGGCCCGGCTCCGACGTGCCTGGGCGCGCCCGCACGCCATATCCCGGCGAGTGCCGGTACCACGAACAGCACGGTCAGAACCCAGCGCAGACCCCCCGCGGCGATCATCGGACCACCCCTCGGTCGGACCCCGGGCCGTCCGGGCCTGCCCCGGACTCGCCGGCCACGCTCGGCGTGGGTGTGTGCCTGTCGGGCATCGCCAGTCCCTCCCTCAGGCGGTGGCGAGGCCCGCGACGCCGTACCCCGCTTCGGTGATGGCGGCTCGCACCTGCTCGTCGTCGAGCGTTTCGCCGCGCACCGTCACCTCGTTCGCGGGCAGATCGACGCTGACCTCGCCGACCCCGGACACCTGGGTGACTTCCTCGGTGATGCTGGCGACACAGTGGCCACAGCTCATGCCGGTGACGGTGTAGCGAATCTCGTTCATGGTCATGGCTCCTGATATGCAGAGATGGAATGGTTCGCGGCCTTCATGCAGGTATACGCGTGTACGTACGCCGATGTTCACCTCAGCCGTCGACCGCCCGTGCCCGTTTCCCGCGCCAGTCGGCCAGGCGCCCCCGCGCGATGTCGATGCCCAGGAGCGGCAGGTACGAGCCGGCCGCAGCCGTACCAAGCCAGTAGTCGGATCTCCCTGGGAGGGAGTTCCGAGGGCTCTTCGTGACCTACGCCACACAGCGCGGGACCGGCATCCGAGGGGAGGTCGTCGGCACGCACCTGGCTGCTCGTGGGCCCGGGCACGGGAAGCCCTGATCGCGCAACTCACCACCTCGGAAGGGCTGTTCCCGGTCCCCGGCGTACATCCCTCACAGCCCATCTGTCGGCCGGCGGGCCCGTCCGGTTCCCGGCCGGAGCGGGTTTGCCCTTGTGTGACAGCGCGCCGCACACGGTGAGCGGTCCGCGGCCCCGGCCCGTAAACGTGGGCGGACCCCGTCCGTTTCCGTCAGAGCCTGCCCGTGGGAGTGCCGATGCCGTTGACCGATACCGCCTCGCCACCGCGACCCGCGGACGACGGGGCTGAGCCGCTCGGTGCCCGGGTGCGCCGGGCGCTGCCGCCTCCCGCACTGGCCGGGTTCCTCGTCCTCCTGGTGGTGCTGATGGCCGCCTCGTACGCCGTGGGGCGGGCCGCCGGGCCGGTGGCGCCGGGCATCCACCGGGGCGTACCGCAGGACGACGGGGGCGGGGGCATGGACACCCACGGCCTGGGCCCGCTGGACCACCACCCGGGGAGGGGACTGTGATGAGCGAGCGGCCGGACACCGCATCCGAATCCCCCGCCGCGCCCGCCGCGCCCACCCGCATCACCGATCTGCTGGTCGGTGGCATGACGTGTGCGGCCTGCGTGAACCGGGTGGAGAAGAAACTGGGCCGCGTCGAGGGCGTGTCCGCCTCCGTGAACCTGGCCACCGGCACGGCACGGGTCTCCCACCCGGACACCGTGACCACGGACGAGCTGATCGCCACCGTCGAGCGGGCCGGTTACACCGCCGAACTACCGGCACCGCCCGCCGAAGCCGCGGACGAGCCCGAGGGGCGGGAGGGCGAAGAGGCCGGTGACGTCGAACGGCTCTTCTTCACCACGCTGCTGGCGGTGCCGGTGATCGTGCTGTCGATGGTTCCCGCCTGGCAGTTCGACCGATGGCAACACGTGTGCTTCGCCCTCGCCACGCCCGTCGCGACCTGGGGCGCGTGGCCCTTCCACCAGCGGGCGCTGCGCAATCTGCGGCACGCAGCGGCCACCATGGACACCCTGGTGTCACTCGGTGTCCTCGCCTCGTTCGCCTGGTCGGCGTACGCCCTGTTCTGGGGCGGCGCGGGCCTGCCGGGGATGCGCATGCCGTTCAGCCTGCTGCCCTCCGCCGACGACGGCGTGCCCCACATCTATCTGGAGGCGGCGGTCGCCGTCCCGCTGTTCGTCCTCCTCGGCCGCCATCTGGAGGCGCGGGCCCGGCACCACAGCGGGTCGGCGCTGCGGGCGCTGGCCGAACTCGGTTCGAGCGACGCGGAGTTGAGGGAGCCCGGTGGCAACCGCCGCGTCCCGGTGGCCGAGCTGACCACGGGGCAGGAGTTCGTGGTGCGCCCCGGCGAGAAGGTGGCCACGGACGGTGTGGTCGTCGAGGGCGGGTCGGCACTGGACCTCTCCCTGGTCACCGGCGAGAGCGTGCCGGTCGAGGTGACACCCGGCACCGCCGTGGTCGGCGGCGCCGTCAACTCCGGCGGGCTGCTGGTCGTGCGCGCCACGGCGGTCGGCGCCGACACCCAACTCGCCCGTATCACCCGGTTGGTGACCGAGGCACAGGCGGGGAAGGCCCGGATGCAGCGGCTCGCCGACGCGGTGGCGGGAGTCTTCGTCCCGGTGATCGTGGCCATCGCCGCCACCGTGCTGAGCTTCTGGCTGGGCGCCGGAGCGGCGGGTGAGTCGGCCGTCACCACGGCCGTGGCCGTGCTCGTGGTGGCCTGCCCGTGCGCGCTGGGGCTGGCCACGCCGACCGCGTTCCTGGTGGCCAGCGGACGCGGGGCACAGCTCGGCGTGCTCGTTCGCGGCCCGGAGGCGCTGGAGCGGCTGCGCCGCGTGGACACCGTGGTCTTCGACAAGACCGGCACCCTCACCACCGGCCGCATGACGCTGGCCGACGCGACCGTGGCCGAGGACGGGCCGGGAGCAAAGGGGGTGCTGCGGCTGGCCGCGGCCGTGGAGCAGGGCTCCGAACACCCCATCGGCCGGGCGGTGGTGGCGGCGGCCCGCCGCGACGAGGACGAGGACACCCGGCTGCCGGAGGTGACGGAGTTCCGGGCCACGCCCGGCGACGGCGTGGCCGGCCGCGTGGAGGGTCACCGGGTGCGCGTACGCCGCCCCCGCCCGTCGGAGCCGCTGCCCGACACGTTGCGCCGGGCGCGCGAGGACGCCGAACGCGCCGCGCACACCGCCGTGATCGTGGAGCTCGATGACCGGCCCGCCGCGCTGCTGGCCATCGGGGACACCTTGCGGCCCACCAGCCGCGAGGCGGTGCGCGAAGTGCGCGCGCTGGGCATCGAGCCGGTGCTGGTGACAGGCGACGGCGCCGCTCCCGCCCGGGCGATGGCCGAGCAGGCGGGCATCGACACGGTCCACGCCGGGGTGGCCCCGGAGGAGAAGGAGCGGATCGTCGCCGCCCTGCGCGCCGAGGGCCGGTGTGTCGCGGTGATCGGCGACGGGGTCAACGACGCCGCCGCGCTGGCCTCCGCCGATCTGGGGATGGCCATGGGCAGTGGCACCGACGCCGCGATCGGCGCGGCCAATATCACCCTCGTACGCGACGACATGCTCGCCGTGGTCGACGCCATCCGGCTCACCCGGCGCACGCTCGCCACCATCCGCGCGAATCTCGCATGGGCCTTCGGCTACAACGTGGTCACCGTTCCGCTGGCCGCGACCGGCTGGCTCAACCCGATGGTCGCGGCGGCGGCCATGTCCGCCAGCTCCGTCCTCGTCGTCGTCAACAGCCTGCGGCTGCGGTCCTACGACCCCGGCAAGCAGCGGGTGACCGCCACCGCGGATCACCCCTCGTCACCCGCTCCCCTCGCCACCGAGCGCGGCACCGTACGGAAGGATCGCGATGTCCTCAGCGACCGCTGACCACCCCCCGGCGGACGTCGACCGCCCCGGCCCGGGACGGCGCCTGCGGGCGGCGCTGGTCCGGGGGGCGCGGGCGGCCCTGATCCCGGTGGGAGCCTGCGTCCTCACGCTGACGCTGCTCACGGCCTACGCGGCGACCGGGGCGGCGGGCGAACCCGTGCCGAAGATCCAGGTCAGCACCGGCTGGATCCTCCAGCCCGCCGGGCAACCGGCCGCCGCGTTCTTCGAGATCCGCAACACCGGGGACATCGACGACACACTGCTCTACGCCGACTCCCCGGCACTCGGGGTCTCCATGCTCCGCAAGCCCGACCGGAAGCAACCGGGCACCGCGCAGCGGGCGCGCCGGGTGGCGGTGCCCGCCCGGAGCACGGTCCGGATGGCCGAGGGAGGAATTCACATCGCCGTCCTCGACCCGCCCGCGCTGAGGCCGCTCGCGAGGGTCCCGTTCAACCTGTGGTTCGAGGGCCGGGGCCGGGTGAAGGCCATGGCGGTGCTGATGCCCCCGGACGGGAGCTGAGGAAAATTAGTCCTTCCTTAACTGAACGCTGGAGCAGCGCTGTCCCTGCTCTGAACCAGTGGCGCCTAGGGTGGTCTGCGACCTCACGACCTCACCCCTGTTCACCGTGACTTTGACGTCCCTGACTGCGAGGGAACCGGAGAAGGTCGAAGCGCACCGCGTCGTGACATCGGCTACCAGGAGGACATGTGCGGCCCGATCCAGGAGCCCGAAGCCCGTCGGCACCGTCAGCGCACCACCACGGGGACGACGACGCAAGCGTCCAGGACCGCTCGGAGAGCCGCAAGACCACAGCTCTCACCGCGGCCGCTGCCGCTCTGGTCCTCATCGGGTGTTTCCTGGCCATGTCGACGATCATCGACTCGGCTTCCTCCTCCTCCGGCAAGAGGTGGCCCTCCGGAGGAGAAGTCTCGATCACCGCCCCTCCGGGCCAGGAGGACGACCCCGCCCCCTCATCCGCCCCTGAGGGAACCCCCCCGGCCGACTCCACCGCTTCCACCGCCCCTCAACCGCCGCCCACCAGCGGCACAGCGAGCCCGTCTCAGAGCGACGACGACAAGCTCGAAGACGGCCATGAAGACGAAGACGACGAAGACGACGAAGACGACGAAGACGGAGACGACGACCATGAGATCGGCGACGATTAGTTCCGATCTGGATCGGTGGCCTTCGGGTTGGCCAAGACGCGGACCACGATCTTCCCCCGCGTGTGTCCGCGCTCGGCGTATGCGTGCGCTTCCGCGATCCGTTCGAGCGGGTAGGTCCGCTCGATGCGCGGTGTGTAGCGGCCTTGCCGGCCGAGTTCGCCCGCTTCGGCGAGGAGCGTGGCGTCGTTCTCCGCGTTGGCCACACGCGCACCCAGGCGATGCGCGTTGGTGTGGTCGGCGACCGTCGACACGCGAGCAGGGTCGCCCACGATCGCGATGAGATCGGCCAGGGAGCCGGAGGCCGCGGTGTCGAGTGCGATGTCGACACCGTCCGGAGCCAGGGTGGCGAGGCGTTCCGCGAGGCCGGTGCCGTAGGTGGTGGGAACGGCTCCGAGAGAGGTGAGGAACGCGTGGTTGCGCTCGCTGGCCGTCCCGATCACGGTGGCGCCCTGAGCCACCGCGATCTCGACCGCGGCACTGCCCACGCCTCCGGCGGCGCCCTCGATGAGAAGGGTGCGCCCCCGCAGGGGACCGAGCGCCTTCAGCCCGCCCATCGCGGTCACGGATGCCAGACCGGCGCCGGCGGCCTCCTCGTCGGTCCACGTGGTGGGCGCGTGGGCCCAGGCCGAGAGCACGGCCAGCTCCGCTGTCGCTCCGGTGACGCCGCCCAGCCCGAAGACACGGTCGCCGATGCTCACCCCCCGCACGCCCTCACCGGCCTCGTCGACCACGCCGACGGCATCACGCCCGGGAATCGCGGGCAGGTCCACGGGCAGCATCTCGCGCACCGCACCGGAACGCACCTTCCAGTCGACGGGGTTGACGCCGGCCGCCGCGACGCGGACGCGGATCTCGCCGGGCCCGGGATGCGGGTCCGGCACCTGCTCGACCACAAGGGTCTCCACACCGCCGTACTCGTGATAGCGGACTGCGCGCATGCCGTTCTGCCTTTCCCTACGGCCTGAACCGGCCGTCCGTGAGAGCAGTGAGGTGAACGTTCGGCGGGTGCCGACGCCCGCCACGCTAAGAGCTGACGTCAACGTCAGCTGCAAGTCGGGCGGGCCGCCCGAACAGAGCAGCACGCAAGGGACCCCTGACCGGCGATGGTGCCGACCAGGGGCCACTCGGCACGTGGGTCTGCGTCAGCCGTCGTTCTCCGCCGACGGGATGGCAGCGCCCGGCACGTCCTGCGGAGCGTAGATCTTCTTCTCACCCGGGTACGGCTTCGCCCAGTTGTGGGTCTCGTACCACGTGAGATGGTTCATCTGGGCGGGGGGAGCGTAGTCCGGAACGGCGTTGGGGCCGGTCAGCCGCTGCTTTCGCTTCCACTGGTCCCACTGGGTGGCGACATCCTTCATGTCCGCCGGTACCGAGGGCGACGGCACTGCCGCTGCCTTCAGGTCCTGCGCCGCGGGGGTGTCCAGACCGCAGGACGGCGCGGTCTTCACACCGGCGGTCAGCGAGGTCCGGTTGGGCAGCGCCTTGAACGGCGTGAAGTCCGGGCTCCGGGTGAACGCCGAGGCCATCGGGGTGGCCGCGGTGTCCTTCTGGTTCATCGGCTGGATCCCGAGGATCTGCTCGATGGTCCGCATCATCGTGATCTGGGAGTAGTAGCGGCTGTCCACCGTGCCGTGCTTGGCCCAGGGGCTGATGATCTGGACCGGGGCACGGTGGCCGTCGACGTGGTCGAGACCCGCCTGGGAGTCGTCCTCGACGACGAAGATCGCCGAGTCCTTCCAGTACTTGCTGTGCGAGATCTCGTCGACGATCCGGCCCACGGCGAGGTCGTTGTCCGCGACCTGGGAGGCGGCGCTCACCGGGCCACCGGTGTGGTCGCTGGAGAGCCAGAACATGTTCAGGTTCGCCGGTCCGTTCTTCTCGAAGTCCTTCTTCCAGATCTGTGCCCGGTAGATGTCCGGGACGCTGGTGTCGAACTTCGGGAAGCCGTGCACCGAGACGTCGTTGAGCGACGGGATCGGCGAGGTCGAGTTCAGGGGGTAGGCGGTGTCCTGACCGGTCGCCGCCATGTTCTTGCTGTCGCAGTACAGGTTCTGCCAGCTGGCGTCCGACGGCTTCGTCAGGAACTGCTGGAACTCACCGAAGTCCCGGACGGACTTGCCGGCCGCCTGCGCACCGGTCCAGATGAAACCGGTCTTCTGGTGGCCGAGGGCGTCGTCCTCGGTGTCGTAGCTGCGGGCGTACTCACCGGCCGATGACTCGGTGTACTCCGGGTCGTCGGCCTGCATCAGCCAGTTGTGGCCCTCGGCGGAGTTGGTGCCGATGTCGTACGTGTTGTCGTACAGGCCGAACTGCTCGGCCAGGGCGTGCTGGTTCGGCGTGACGTTCTCACCGAACTCGGTCAGCGACGGGTCGCCGTTGCCCTGCGGCATGTCGCCGTAGACCTGGTCGTAGGTCCGGTTCTCCTTGACGAGCAGGAAGACGTGCTTGATCGTCGAGGGGTCGCCGAGCTTGACCGGGACCGGCACCGGCTTGGCCGGGGTGCCGTCGGTCTTCTTGAGCGACTCGCCGTTCCAGCCGTTCTGCTCGAAGACCTTGCCGGTGGAGGACCGGATCACGCTGTCGTCCGGCAGCGTGAACTTCTGCACGCTCGACGTCGTGTCGTGGGTGCCGTGACCGCCGGAGGCCTTGCGGCGGGCGTCGATGCCACGGGTGTTGGAGACGTACACCTGGTTGCCGGAGGTGGTGATCTCCGAGGGGAAGTAGTCCGTGGGGAGCAGGCCGACGTAAGAGACCGGCTCCTGCGCGGAGGTGTACTTGTAGACGGCGACGGCGTTGGCGCGGCCGAGGGTCACCAGCAGGTGGCCGTCGTCGGTGAGGGTCACCGCGTCGGGCTCGTAGCCCACCCGGGCCTTGGCCCACGGCTGGGTGGAGATGGTCTGGACGACCTTGTTCTTCGCCGCGTCGATGACCGACACGCTGTTGTCGGCGGTGTTGGTGACGAACACCGCGCCGTTCTCGGCGTACACGGCGGTCGGGTGCAGACCGACCTCGATGCTGGAGACGGCGGCGTCCTGGTGCGCCAGGTCGATGACGCTGACCGTGCCGCTGGTGGTGGCAGCGGTCTTCTGGTCGGCGAGTACCTGCGTGCCGTACGAGTTGATCGTGGGCTCGCCGGGCTTGGCCGGACGACCGCCCTCGTTGCTCACGTAGAGCTTGTCGCCGGCGACGACCATGCCGCGCGGGGCGTTGCCCACGTTCCAGCTCTGCTCGACGGTCCCGGTCGCGGCGTCGATGGCGACGACCCGGTTCTGGCCGTTGACCGCGGAGTACGCGGTCTTGCCGTCGGCCGAGAACGCCACCGCGCCCACCAGGGCGTGCTTGGCCCCCTGCGCCGGGATGCTGACGGTCCTCGGGTCGGAGACGCCGCCGTCCGCGTTCACGGTGAACACGGTGTAGCCGTCCGGCTGGCCCAGCCACAGCTGCTTGCCGTCGGGCGAGTACGTCGGGCCTTCCTGGCCCACGTTGTTGCTGCTGATGCGGGGGTTCGACGACGCGGCGTTGCTGACGAGCTGTTGCGTCTTCCAGTTCTTCAGGTCCACGATGGCCAGGGCCGCGCCACCGTCGGTGACCGAGGCGGCCATGTGCGTGCCGTCCGGGCTGACCGAGGACGACATGATCTTGCCCTGGTCGATGACGAGACGGTCGCCGTACGGGGCGATGTACTGGTCGCTGGAGACGACCCGGCCGTTCTTGGTGACCTGGCCGACCTGGTCCGTGCCGAACTGGTGGGTCTGCGCGAGCGCCGTGCCGGCGGCCACGAGGGCGACGGCGGTGGTGCCCGCCGTCAACAGCGGTATGCGGCGGCTGATGCGTCTGCTGATGAGGTTGATCCGGGCTTCCTCGACGAGTCTGCGGCGAGTCACCTGCATGGAGCGTTATCCCTTCGGGGTGGTGTCCAGCAGTTCGACGTTGCCGTCGAACTGCCACAGCGGGTTCGGTGCGTCCCCGTCGGGGGTCCGCACCAGGAAGTAGCCGTTCACTT
The DNA here is from genome assembly GCF_044333065.1 of Streptomyces sp. NPDC021115. Classification (NCBI taxonomy): domain Bacteria; kingdom Bacillati; phylum Actinomycetota; class Actinomycetes; order Kitasatosporales; family Streptomycetaceae; genus Streptomyces; species Streptomyces sp. NPDC021115. The sequence goes on along the minus strand of NZ_JBIRQF010000013.1, from coordinate 67,645 downwards.
CCTTCGGTCCATCGCCATCGGCCATGAACCGCCCGTCCGGAGTGACGTCGAGTTGGTAGATGGCCTGCCCTGTGGCCTCGACGCCGGGAAGATGCCAGGTCACGACGCAGCGCCAGTCGTTGCCCGGGCCTTCCGCCGCGACCCTGGTGCTCCCCTTGTTGCACGACGCCGTGGCCTTCAACTGGGCCTCGGTGACGGCGGGCCGGTGGAGTTCGCCGGTCTGCATGCGGTACAGGTGCGCGAACGCCGTGGCGAGCGAGCGCTGCACCTTGTCCTGCTCGATCCCGGAGCCCGTCGCCGAGGTCGTCGCGGCGACGACCGCGAACGACGCGGCGGCCACCCCGACGAGCGGCAGGACTCCGACGGTGATCGCGCGGCGGCCCGAACCGTCGTGGGCCAGGTTGGTGAAGTCGCGCCGTACGAAGAGCACATACGCCAGCGCCGTCGCGACCACCGCCCACACGAGGCTGACGACGATGCCGATCAGCAGCGGACCGAGTTGCCGGGGGCTGGTGAACAGGCCGTTCCAGGAGATGAAGGCGTAGCTCGGCAGGGCGACGCGCACGGCCGCCGGAAGCGGCAGCATCTGGGCGACCGCCATCGTGAGCGAGACGAGCACGGGCACCAGCAGCCCCATCGGGGACCGTCCCAGCGTGACCGACCCGAGGAGGCCGAGTGCGGCGAGCGCCAGGGTCGGAGCGAGGACGCAGACCCAGGAGAGCAGGACCGAGACGGCGGCGTCCGACGGTGCCAGAAGGTGGCCGTCGAGACCGACCAGCGGCTGGTTGCCGACCGCGAGGAGGCCGCCGACGGTGCTGGAGACCGCGAGCCCGGCCACGAGCAGCAGCAGGACGGTGAGACTGGCCACCGCCTTCGCCACGAAGATCCGCCGGGGCGAGCGGACCGCCACGAGCAGATGGCGCCAGGTGCCGAGCCGGTCCTCGGAGGCGAACACGTCACCGGCCACGACCGACGTCAGCAGCGGGAGGGCCCAGGTCCCCGCGAAACCGAGCATCACCAGCGGTCCGGCCCACCCGGAGGCGAGCATCCAGCGCCCGAAGAGGGTGTCGACGGGAAGCGTGCTCTGCTGGCCCACCCCGGCGACGAAGAGGGCGGGAGCGATCCAGCAGGCGAGGACCAGCAGGCGGATCCGCCACTGGGAGACGAGCTTGACGAGCTCGAAGCGACAGGCGCGGGTGACGGGAACGGGGACGCGAGGGCCCCCGGTCACCTCCTCGTGTCCCTGTTCCCGGCCCTGGGTGAGGGTCGCGGTCATCTGTCCGCCTCCTGCTGCTCGGTGAGGGTCAGAAACGCGGCTTCGAGCGGCGACACCACGGGAGTGAGCTCCCGCGGCGCCACGCCCTTCTCCACGAGCCGCACCACGAGTTGGTCGAGGGCGGGCACCAGGGCACGTACGACGAGCGGTTCGGCGCCCTGCCGCATCCCGGCGTCGTCGACGATCCGGACCCCCGGCACGTCGTCCGCCAGCCGGCGCGCGGCCTGCGGGTCGGAGGTGAGCAGCCGGTAGTCGAGTTCACGGTTCTCGGTGGCCAGCTCGCTCAGCGGACCGGAGAAGACGACGCGTCCGGCGGCGAGGATGGTCACCTCGGAGCACAGCGCCTCGAGATCGTCCATGTTGTGGCTGGAGAGCACGACGGCGGTTCCGTCGGCCGCGAGCCGGCCCAGGACACCGTGCACGTGCTTCTTGCCCGCGGGGTCGAGGCCGTTGGACGGTTCGTCGAGCACGAGCAGCCGGGGCTTGGTCAGCAGCGCGGCGGCGAGCCCGAGCCGCTGGCGCATGCCGAGGGAGAAGCCGCGCGTACGGTCGTCGGCGACGTCGGTGAGACCGACCTCGGCGAGTACGTCGTCGATCCCCGCCGTGCGCGCGTCGTGGCCGCGGAGCGCGGCCAGCGCGGCGAGGTTCTGCCGTGGGGTGAGCGAGGGGTAGAGAGCGGGGCCGTCCACGAAGCCGGCCACACCGTCGGGGGCGTCGAGCGCCCGCTCGACCGGTGTGCCCAGGACCTCCAGGCGACCGCCGTCGGCCACCGCGAGCCCCAGCAGCAGACCGAGCAACGTCGTCTTTCCGGCGCCGTTCGGTCCGACCAAGCCGTGGATCTGTCCCTGCGTCACATCGAGATCGATGCCGTCCAGGGCGACGACATTACCGAAGCCCTTCGTGATACCGCGGGCCCGGATTGCGCGGAGTTCTTCCATAGGTCCCTTCCTTCGAATACCTCAAGGAACCTATGGATTGATCATGCCGCTCATAGGGGTGGAGAGTTGAATGTATGCAGAACTTGAAATGACTTGACATTCTCGACCAGCAACTTTGCCATTACTTGAGCAAAGGCGGACGCTTTCATGATTGAATTACCACGGTGACGTTTCTCAGAGTTCCAGCGTGATGTCGTACCGGCGCAGCCATCCGTCGAGTCCGAGGATCAATTCGGCACTCGGCCGGACGTCCTTCCGCCCGCCGACGGCGGTTGCCTGCTTCAGCGCCTCGGTGTCCACCAGCGGACGTACGGGCGCGTCCCGGTCTGCCGCCAGGCGTGCCAGCTCCGTCCGCAACGCCTCGGCATAGCGGGGATCCTGGGTGCTGGGGTACGGGCTCTTGACCCGGTCGGCGACGATGTCCGGCAGGACGTCGCGCGTCGCGGCGCGCAGCAGGGATTTCTCGCGCCCGTCGAACGTCTTCATCGCCCAGGGCGTGTTGAAGACGTATTCGACCAGCCGGTGGTCGCAGAACGGCACCCGCACTTCCAGGCCGACGGCCATGCTGGCCCGGTCCTTGCGGTCGAGGAGGACCTGCATGAAGCGGGTCAGGTGCAGATAGCCGACCTCGCGCATCCGGCGCTCCAGCCCCTTCTCACCGTCCAGATGCGGCACTTCGGCCAGTGCTTCGCGATAGCGCTGGTTCTCGTAACCGGGCAGGTCCAGTTCGGACAGCAGTCCGGCATCCAGCAACGTGCTCTCGTGTCCCCCGTTGCCACCGGAGAACGTCGCGGTCACGTGGGCCGCGATCCACGGAAAGGTGTCGGCGTGTACGGCCTCGGGGAGGTGGAACCATCGGTAGCCGCCGAAGATCTCGTCCGCCGCCTCCCCGGAGAGGGCGACCGTCGAGTGTTCACGGATCGCCTTGAACAGGAGGTAGAGGGAGGTGTCACCGTCACCGAAGGTGTTGGGCAGGTCACGAGCGCGCCGGATGGCGGCCCGGTGGCCGGGGTCCATGAGTTCGGCGGTGTCGAGGACGATGTCGTTGTGGTCGGAGCGCACATGGTCGGCGAGCGCTCGCGCGTACGGGCCGTCAGGGGTGCCGCGCAGATCGTCGGCCTGGAAGTTCTCGGTGTACTCGGTGAAGTCGACCGCGAAGGAGCGCACCGGGCCGCCTCCGGCGGTGGACAGGGCGCGGGCGGCCAGTGCCGTGAGCGCCGAGGAGTCCAGGCCGCCGGAGAGGAGCATGCACAGCGGAACATCGGCGATGAGCTGGCGGGCCACGATGTCATCGAGGAGTTCGCGGATGCGCGCCACGGTCGTGTCGAGGTCGTCGGTGTGCTCGCGGGCCTCGAGGGCCCAGTAGGTGCGGGCGGCCAGGCCACGTCGGTCGACGCGGACGGTGTTGCCGGGCAGTACCTCGCGCATCCCCTTGTACACGGCGTGGCCGGGGGTCTTGGTGAAGGTGATCAGCTCGGCCAGACCCTCGGCATCGACCGCGGGGCGCACGGCGGGGTGGGCGAGAACGGCCCTCGGCTCGGAGCCGAAGATGACGCCGTCAGGGGTGGGGTAGTAGTAGAGCGGTTTGACACCCAGCCGGTCACGCACCAGAAGGAGCTGTTCTTCGCGCGGGTCCCACAGCGCGAAGGCGTACATGCCGTTGAGACGCCGGGTGAAGACCTCACCCCACTGGAGGTAGGCGTGCAGCACCACCTCGGTGTCGCTGCTGGTACGGAAAGAGTGGCCCAGGGACTCCAGTTCCTCTCGTAATTCGCGGTAGTTGTACACCTCACCGCTGTAGGTGGTGACGAGCAGGGTCCGGCCCTCGTGCTCGACGGACATGGGTTGCCCGCCGCCCTCGACGTCGATGACGGCGAGGCGCCGGTGTCCCAACGCGGCGTGGGTGTCCAGCCAGATACCACCGGCGTCCGGGCCCCGGCAGGCCACGGTCTCCGTCATCGCCGCGAGGGTCCCGCGCACGGTGGTGAGGTCGTGGTCGTAGGAGATCCATCCGGTGATTCCGCACATGACGGCGGCTCCTCCTCCCCGACCGCTGCTGGCCGGAACGATGAGTCACGTGATCGAAGGGAAACCACCTAGGGACCGAGCGTCACGTCCATACGGGCGAAGCCGCGTGTCACCAGCTGGTCCCGGTAGGTGGGCGGGCCTGCGAGGGCCATGCGCGAAAAGCGTCGCAGGAGGACCGGCACGGCGATTTCGGCCTGCATTCTGGCGAAGGCGGCGCCCAGGCAGTAGTGCGGGCCCAGTCCGAAGGAGAGCGGCCGGTTGTCCTTCCGGGTGATGTCGAACGTCGCCGGATCGGTGAACCGGCGGGGGTCGCGGTTGGCGGCGGCCAGGACCAGCAGCGCCCTGCCGCCCGCGGCGACGCGGTGACCGTAGAAGTCGATGTCCGTCTCGGCGGCCCGCGTCAGGACGTGATTCGGCGGGTCGTACCGCAGGGTCTCGGTGAGGAAGGCGGAGGCGAGGGCGTCGTCGGTGGCCATCCTCCGGCCCTCGGCGGGATGCCGCAGGGCGAGCCGCACCGTGTTGCCGATCAGGTCGCTGGGGCTCTGCACTCCGGCGATCAGGAACATCACCAGGCTGGCGACGAGTTCCTCCTCGGTGAGCGCTCCGTCGGCATCCCGATCGCGCACCATCACGCTGACCAGGTCATCGCCCGGCCGACGCCGGCGTTCGCGGACGAGGTCGTCGAAATAGGCGACCAGTACGTCCATCCCCGCGTCGGCGGGCCGCAGCTCGTCGCGGTCGAAGACGGGCTCGAAGGCGGTCGTGGTCGCGGTGATGGCGGTGCGCAGCGCCATCTGGTCCGCCTCGGGGATGCCGAGCAGTTCCCCGGTGACGGAGATCGGGACGCGGGTGGCGAAGGACTCCACCAGGTCCAGCGGGCCGCCGCCGTCGAGGGTGGCGAGCCGGGCCGTCCACAACTCGGCCCATTTGGCGGCCAGTTGCCGCCGCTCGGCGACCTCGCGAGGCGCGTAGGCCCAGCCCGCGAACCGTCGCATGCGCTCGTGGTCGGGTGAGTTGCTGAACATCATGATCTTCGTGAAGCACTGCCACGAGGAGTGGTCGATCATGCCGGTCACCTGGTGCACGGCGGCATCGGTGACCAGGAAGCGGGAGTCGCGCAGCGCGGCGGCGATCTCGTCGTAGCCGAGTACGAGCGTTCCGGAGGGGCCCAGCGGGATCACCGGCCCGAGTTCCCACAGGGCGTCGTACAGGGGGTAGGGGTTGTGCTTCCCCGCTGGGGTGAACAGCTCCGAAAGGGCCTCGGCGGGTCCCATGACCGGCTCGGTCAGCTGGTGCTCGGTCGCTGTCACGGCGTCGCCTCCGTCTTCTGCTTCTTCGCTTCCCGGAAGTCGGTGTAGAACCCCGCCTCGGTGTCGTACAGGTGAAGGCCGCGCAGGATCCGCCACAGATTGCCGAGGCTCAGCCGCTCCTCCCGGACCATTCCCGGATGGGCTTCCTTCAGGGCGAGTTGGGCCTTGGGGAGGTTGTAGAACGGGATCGCCGGGGCCACGTGGTGCGCGGTGTGGGTGGAGATGTTGTGGGTCAGGAACGACAGCGCCCTCGGATACGCGTAGTCCGTGGTCAGGAGCAGCCTGCTGGCGTTGCGTGTCCAGTGCTGCGAGGTCAGGAAGGGGACGTCGCCCGCGCTGTGGTGCATGAGCGTGGTGGCGCTGAACCACAGGTGGGTCATCAGCCAGGGCAGGACGAAGTAGCACAGCAGGCCCCGTACGCCGGTGAACACCACGAGGGACGTCAGGCCCACGACGGCGACGGGCCCGGTGAAGGCGATGGACCGCCACACGTCGCGGCGCATCGACCGCTTGGGGAAGTAGCCCGGCCTGAACCCCGACACGAACCAGTACCGGACGGTGCCTCCCCAGAAGGCCCACGTGCGGGTGGACGCGTAGACGGCCTTGGCCAGGGGCGACAGCCGCTGGTAGGCGGCCGGGGGAAGGGGCCGCCAGTCGGTGTCGAGTTCCAGGCTGTTGGTATGCGAATGATGCAGATTGTGCACGTGCCGCCAGGAGTGGTACGGGTACAGCAGCGGGAGCAGCGCGAAGCTCCCGGCGGCGGTGTTCAGCCGTCGGGACCGGGAGAACGATCCGTGCCCGCAGTCGTGAGCGATGCAGTGCATGCCCCAGCCGCCGAGGCCCGCCACGAACCACAGCGGGATGTCGAGCAGCCAGGAGGGGGAGAACGCGACTCCGGCGATCGCCCCGGCGTAGAGGGCGAGGCTCACGGCGAGCCCGAGCACCCCGCGAGCCGTGCGCGGAGTGAAGTACTCACGCGGGATCGACCGCGTCAGGTGCTGCCCCTCCAGCGCGCGCGTCTTGTCCAGGAACTCCTCGAACCGCCGGTCCGGGCTGGTCGGCATGGTGCTCATGGCCACGGTGTCCTCGCTCTCAGCGGCTGCTCTCCTCGGCGAGCCGCCGGCCGAGATGGGCGGCCACGGCGTCGATGGACGAGTGCTCGTACAACAGGGCGGGCGAGAGGCGGAGTTCGACGAACTTCTCCAGCTTTCCGCACATCTGGATTCCGGTGCGGGAGTCGAGTCCGTAGTCCTCGAAGGACCGGGTCGTGTCGACCGTGGCGGGGTCGACGGACAGCTTGTTCACCATGTAGTCGACCATCCACGCACGGATGGCCTCCTCGGTGACCGGGCCGTCGGACGCGCGCTCGTTCTTGTTACGCCGAAACACGGTGAGCTCCTGTCGTTCTCTGTCGCTTCTGAGCGATGCGTGCGGCTGAGGGCTCGCGCAGGCTCCACACGATGTGCAGCCTGCCGAGGACGGTGAGAGCCCAGCCGCTGAGGTCGGGCTCCCACCACCGGGTGGCGTGGCGGTAGGACCCGGGAAAGGCGTGGTGGTTGTTCTGAAGGCCCTCGCCGAAGGTCAGGACGGCGACCCACCAGTTGTTGGTGCTCCGGTCCCCGTTGTCGAACGGCCTGCTGCCGAAGGCGTGGCAGAGGGATCCGACGCACCACGCGGCCTGATTGGCGACGAAGATCCGGGCGAGGCCGCCGAAGACGAGGCCGGAGAGGGCGGACCCGGCCGTGTGCCCGACGGCGAAGCCGATCGCGGCCGGGAGGACGAGTCCGGCCATCACCCACGCCGGGTAGAGGCGGTGGTGCAGGATCAGGCGCCGCTCACGCAGCATGTCCGGCGCGTACACGGACCACTTCGACGACTCCTCGCTGAGCATCCACGGCATGTGCGCGTACCACAGGCCGCGCATGCGGGCTTTGAAGCCCGTGCCGTGCAGGTTCGGCGAGTGCGGGTCGCCCTCGCGGTCGGCGAACTTGTGATGCCGCCGGTGGGTCGCCACCCAGAACAGCAGCGGGCCCTGCGCGGCCATGGAACCGGCGGCCATCAGGACGTCCTGGAACCACGGTGAGGTCTTGAACGCCTTGTGGGCGAGGTACCGGTGCAGCCCGATGGTGACCCCGCCCAGGTGCACGCAGTAGAACAGGCCGAACAAGACCACATCGGTCACCGTGAACCGCCCGGTCACCAGCAGGTACGCGGCCACGACGGTACCGATGAGCGGAAGGACCATGGTGGTCAGCGCGGAGAACCTCTTGATCCGCAGGCTTCTCGGGTCGAGCCGGACGATGCCCGCCGGGGCGCTGGGAGCCGACATGGTTCGGTGTTCCTCCTCTCAGGTTTCCCGGGCCGCGGTCGCCGCGGTCTCCCCGGTCGTACGTGCCGGATAGCGGACCTCGGACACCAGTCCCGCCCGGTCCAGGAGGCCGATGACCCCGCCGGTGATGTCGAGCTGCCAGAAGCGGTGCCGGTTGTGCGCCAGCGACGGCTGGGAGTGGTGGTTGTTGTGCCAGGACCCGCCCACGGAGACCGGCGCGAGCACGGCGAGGTTCTGACTGGAGTCCCGGGTCCGGTACGGGCGGCGGCCCAGCGTGTGTCCCAGCGAGTTGACCGTCCACGTCACATGGTCGAGGACGAACATGCGGGCGAACCCGCCCCACAGCAGCCCGCCGAGCGCGTCCGCCGGCCGGCCGGTCACCGCCCAGCCCACCACCGCCGGCAGGGCCAGCCCCAGGGCGATCCACCAGGCGTAATAGCGATCCACCGTGCAGACGTGGCGATTGCGCAGCAGGTCGGGGACGAACTTGGCCCAGCCCTCCCGCCGGACGGTGAACAGCCAGCCGACATGGCCGTGCCACAGACCGCGCAGGGCCGCCAGCCGTCCCTCGCCCCGCGGGCGCGGCGAGTGGGGATCGCCGTCCCGGTCGGCGAAGGCATGGTGCTTGCGGTGCACCGACACCCAGAACATGATCGGCCCCTGCGCCGCCATGCTCCCCGCGACGCCCCACAGGAACGTCAGCACCGGGCCCGCGGAGAACGAGCGGTGGGAGAAGAACCTGTGCAGCCCGCCCTCGACGCCCAGTGAGGTGACGAGGTACATGCCGAGGAACAGCGCGAAGTGCAGCCACGACCAGCCTCGGTGGACCGTGAAGACGATCGCGGCCGCGAAACCGGCCGTGGATCCGCCGACCGTGGCGCAGGCGAGCACGAGCGCGGAGCGGTCCCTCGGCGGCGCGGTACCGGCTTCGGCGTTCATGGCCCGGCTCCCCGGTCCCCGGCGAGATCGCAGGGCACGAGAGCGCTGCCCAGGGTGCCTTCCAGGTACGCCCCCCGCGCGGCCGCCCGGCGGATCTTCCCGCTGGTGGTCAGGGGGATGGTGCCGACCCGTACGAGGTGCGCGCCGGCCGGCCGGACACCGTGTTCGGCGGCGACCGCCGCCAGCAGACGGCCGCGTAAGGCGTCCAGCTCGACCGCGGTCCGACGGCTGTCGCGCACCTCGGCGACCACGACGATCTGTTCCTCGGACATGCCCCGGTACCCGAAGGCGACGGACCGGTGTACGGACGGGTGGGCACGGTCGACCGTGCGCTCGATGTCCTGCGGGTAGAGGTTCCGGCCCGCCACCACGAGCAGACCGCTCATCCGGCCGGTGACGAACAGCTCGCCGTCGCGCAGATAGCCGAGGTCACCGGTGCGCAGATACGTTCGCGGACCGGCTCGACCGGCGGGTATCGCTCCGAACGTCGAGCGGGTCAGATCGGGTTTGCGGTGGTACCCGGCGGCGACACCCGGCCCGTGCACCCAGATCTCCCCGATCTCGCCGTCGGCCAGCACCCGGCCGGAGTCCGGCTCTACGACCAGCACCTCATGGCCCTCCGGCGCGCCCCCGCAGCCGACAATGGGCACGCTGTCGCCCTCCGTGCCCACCACCCGGCCACGCGACAGCTCCTCCCGGTCCACCCACTCGACGCTGGGGGGGCGTCCCGGACGCCTTGGCCGTCACCAGCAGCGTGGCCTCGGCGAGCCCGTAACACGGGATCAGGCTCGTCCCCCGGTAGCCCCGGGGCGCGAACCGCTCCCGAAACGCGTTCAGGGTGTCGAGCACGATCGGCTCGGAACCGCAGAAGACGTGCCGGAGCGACGACAGGTCCACACCGGCCAGATCCTCCTCGTCCACCGCGTCCGCACACAGCTGGAAGGCGAAGTTCGGCGCGACGGTGATGGTCACCCGGTGTTCGGTGATCGCCCGGAGCCAGCGGGCGGGCTGCTGGACGAAGTGCTCCGGCGTCATCATCAGCAACGGCCAGCCGCCGTGCAGCGCCAGCATGATGGTCCCGATGAGCCCCATGTCGTGATACGGCGGTAGCCAGGTCAACCCGACGCGATCGTCCTCCGCGCCGATGTACCGGCCGATGGCGTGGCAGTTGCTCATCAGATTGGCGTGCGTCAGCTCCACGCCCTTCGGATCGCCCGTCGAGCCGGACGAGTACTGGATCAGCGCCGTGTCCATCGGCCGCACGGGACCGTCCGGCGCCGTCGAGGGAGGTTCGTCGTCCAGCGGAATCAGCCGCGGCACCCTGTCTCCACCGGCCGCCATCCCGGCGAATCGCCGCTCATGGCGGGAATCGGCCATGATCGCACCGGGCGCACAGTCCGCCACGATCGAACGCAGCCGGGTCAGGGCCCGCCGGTTGGTCGGCGGAAACGCCGGGACGGCCGTCGCACCGGCCTGGAGTATCCCCATCAGCCCCGCCACGAACCGCAGCCCGGGCCGACCGGCCAACACCACGCGATCACCGCTGTGTCCCCCGGACCTCAACCGCGCCGCCACCGCGTCGGAGTGCCGCTTCAGATCGCGATAGGTCCACGATTCAACGCGGTCACTCGTCCCGTCGGCCAGGAAGCGGAACGCTGTGCGGTGAGGCGTGAGGCGTGCCCTGACACCGAGGATGCCGGTGAGCGTCGCATCGGGCCGGGACAGGTACAGCGCGATCTGTGAGCATGCCTCCACCGAACCCCTCCCCGACCAGGCGCGGCGGTAGCGTAACCCTTCAACTCCCCTTTGACCACAGGGCAGATGGCCGACCGACTTGCCGATGGGTTCGCCGTGGCGGGCGGGGGCGGCGGGGCCGTCCGATCAGCACGGCCAGGTGCACCGCGAGCATCACCGCGGCGGTCACGGCGGCGCTGTGCCACAGCAGCGCGTCCATCCGGCCCGCCGAGAGGTACGCGCCCGCGGCCACCGCCGCCAGTGCGCACACCGCGCGGTCGATGATGCTCTCCACCGACAGCAGGGTGGCGCGCGGAGCGCCCGGCGGCACCGCGTCGTTCACCAGTTTGCGCTGGATCGGATACGCGAAGCCGGTGACCGCCGAGAACAGGCAGAGCAGCGCCACCGCCGCCATCGGCCCGCCGAGGGTGATCCCGGCCAGGGACACCGCCATCGCCAGGCTCAGAACGGACACGATCGTCAGCGGTCGCAGCTTGCGGCCCAGCCACTGCGGCCGGGCCGCGCCCACGGCCTCGGCCACCGTCACCGCCGCCAGCACACCGCCGTGCGAGGGCTCCGGGATGCCCTGGGCGAGCAGGATCGGCTGGAACAGGTTCACCTGGCAGATCCGGGAGAGCGTGAAGACCGCCACGCCCTGCACCATCACCAGGGCCAGCCACGGGGAGCCGCGCAGGTGGCGCAGCGCCCGCCCGGCCTCCCGCCACACCCCCGACCGGCGTGTCCCGGACTCGGCGCTTACCAGCCGGGGCAGGGCCATGGCGCAGGCCAGTGACGCCCCGGCGCTGACCGCGCTGAGGAGGTACGGGGTGGGCCGGGACAGCGCCATCAGGGGTCCCACCAGCGGCCAGCACATCACCTTCGCGGCCAGCCCGAGCGCCCGCGCGGTGCCCTCGGCGCGCAGATAGTGGTCGTCCGCGCCCTCCGCGCGCAGCGCGTCGTAGAGGTAGGCGCTGGCCGCCCCTGAGGTGAGGGAGCGGCCCGCGGCGATGGCGAGGAAGTGGACCAGGAAACCGGTGTAGTCGGGAGAGAGGACCGGTGCCAGGTTCGCCGCGGTCATCACCACGGCGCCCGCGCGCAGACAGTTGCGGGCGCCGATCCGGTCGGCCACCAGGCCGGTCGGGATCTCGAACAGGCAGAACGCGATGTAGTAGAGGGACTGGATGCCGAAGATCTGCGCGTCCGAGAGCCCGGCCTCCCGCTGGTAGGTGTAGAAGACCGGCATCCACCACAGCAGGTTGAACAGCAGCTGGAAACCGTTGTTGAGGGCGATGATCCGGCGGGCCCCGGCGGTGAGCGGGGTCCGTTCCTCCGCCGGGGAGCGGCGGAGGAACGGCACACGGCCCTTCACAGCGCGTACGGGCGGAGCTGGACCAGCTTGAAACCGCCCTCTTCGGTCATCAGCCACTCGATGTCCAGCGGGTCGTCCGGATCATCCGGGTCGTCCGCGAAGTGCGACTGGAGCAGCCGCCCGGTGAGCGCGAGATCCGCCAGCCGCGCCCGGGCCGGGGACGGCAGGTCCTCAGCCGAAGAACCGAGGTCCACGGTGCGGCCCCCGCCCTCCACGGTGTTGTAGAGGTACTGCAACGGCAGCGCTGTGCCGTCGACGACGCTCTCGGGCGAACCGGGCGTGCAGTTGATGTAGACGTTGCGGAAGTCCTCGCGCCGGGTGGGGTTGCAGGTGACCAGCACCCCGCCGAGCTCGGCCGGGGTGTACTCCTGCACGATGACGCCCATGTAGGTGTCGTCCAGGGAGATGCCCGCCTCGTGACGGAGCCGGACACTGCGCGGCGACACCAGCGAGGCCCACACCTGCCGTACGGCGTCCAGGAGTTCGTCCGTGCCGTGCACCGTGGTGATCGATTCGTAGACCCCGGCGGCGGAAAAGCCGGGCAGGTCCTCGGCGTTGGAGGAGGACCGCACCACCAGCCGCTTGCGGCACACCTGGTCCGCGAACGGGCCGGTGATCCGCGCGGCCACGTCCTCCGGCACCGGGGTGCCGCGCACCAGCTGCTGGAGGCTCAGGCACAGCGGGTCCAGCACATCGGTGGCTCCCAGCTCCAGCGCCATCTTCAGCTTGCCGATGCCCTGTTGCAGAGCGGGCGAGGAGGTCAGGAAGCGGTGCTGGAGGGCGAACGGCAGCGCCACGCCGTCGGGCGCGGTGACGGTGTCCGCCACGAACTCCGAGGCCGCCCGGCGCAGCGCCTCTGGGTCGGCGGACGCGGTCAGCCGGGGGGCGAGATGGCCGTACAGATCCTTCCGGGGCGGCCGGGCGCGGCCGTAGAAGGCGGTGAGATCGGCGGTGCGGCTGTCCAGCACATGGTGGAGTTCACCGAGGTTGGCGGCCTTGGTGCCGTAGCGGTCGCGGTCCTCGCGGCGCAGCCGGCGCAGTTCCAGGACGGGGACGTCCTCCAGCAGCGGCGGCTCCAGCCGGATCCGCTGCTGGTGCCAGGCGGGCTCGTCCAGCTCCGGGGCCTCGGGCAGCCGGACCAGGCTCACCCCGTCGTCCTGGACCCGGTAGGACACCCACGCCCCGTCCAGCTCCTCCGACTCCACCAGCCGGGCCATGTCGCGCACGATGGCGTTCGGGATGCCCCAGCCGGAGGCCAGCACATTGGTGTGGGACAGCGGGGTGATGGGGGCGGCGTTGATGAATCCGGCCACCCGTGGCACATCGTCGGGCAGACGGTCCATGGCCACGATGTCCGACCAGCCGAGGCCCGCGGCGTGCGCGCGGTACTCCTCGGGCGAGGCGAACCAGCGCAGCCGGCCGATGGCCTCCCCGGTGTTCAGCGGGGTGCGGGGGCGGCTGACGAACAGCTCGTGGCTGAGGATGCGCGGCAGTGTTACGTCGCTCACGGGGGCGAGTGCCGCCTCCTGGCCGTGGTTGGCAGGCTTCAGCAGCAACGGCAGCCGCCCGTCGACCCGCTCCCGGACGAAGTCGTAGAACTCCTGGAGCAGGGGGCCGTCCATGGTGTCGGCCTCGGTGGTCTCCAGCACCAGGAACGGCCGGTCCCTGCCCTCGGCGTCCTCGTCGGCGTGCAGCGACAGCACACCGAGCAGGAAGCGGCGGCCGGGGTCGGTGTACACCGAGGCGTTGAACGCGTCGAGCCCGGCGTCGAGTTCGTCCAGCCCCATCCCGAGGATGCGGGTGGCCACATAGTTGACGTGGAAGGGGTGGACGGCGGTGTCCAGCAGATGCCAGGTGTGCTCGGTGCGGTCGACCACCACCTTCAGATACGGGTGTCCGGCCAGCACTCCGGACAGCGACCGGAACAGCGGCAGCGACAGGTTCTCGCCGACCACGGTGGCATCGGCGCCGGGCGCGGTGGCCGGGCCCGGAAACGCGCTGATGGTCATCACGGCCTCCCGGTGGCGGGGACGGGCGGCAGGGCGGTGGGCAGGGCGTCGTTGAGCCTCTCGAAGTCACGTATCACCGTGACCGGATCGTCGGCCGTCAGCAGACACAGCGCCGCCATGGTGTTCGCGCCCGCCGCCGGGTCGTAGACCGGCACCGGGGTGCCGTCCGGCAGCGAGTGCTCGGCCACCTTCGTCAGCCGCGCCCCGGTGGAGATCAGTCCGGAGCGCTGGACGGCGTCGAAGTCCCACAGCCGCCGGTCCGGCCACGGCGCGCCGGAGCCGTCCACGGCCAGCACCACCAGCGAGCCGGCCGCGCCCTTGGCGTCCGCTGCGCCCAGCACCGAACCGGGCCCCGGATCGGGCCAGTCGACCTCGCGGCCGAGCAGCCGGTCGATGAGCATGCCGATGACGTCCACCCCGAAGACCTCCTCGATCTGGGGGACGGTCATCGCGCCACCGAACCGGGCGGCGGTCTCGATGACCCACATCCGTCCGTCGGCGCCCAGCTTGATCTCGGTGTGGGTGCCGCAGGTGCGCAGGCCGAGCGCGTCCACGGCGGCCGTCGCCAGCTCCACCACCTTGCGCTGGGCGTCCTCGGGGAGCAGGGCGGGGGTGATCCCGGCGCGCTCGGTGAACGGCTCGACGGTGGGCATCCGCCCGCTCAGGCACACCGGGTGATGGACGCCGTCGGCCACGACGCCCTCGACGCTCACGTAGTCGCCCCAGCCCGGCTCCTCGAACCAGCCCCCGGCCGTGCCCGTCACGATCTCCTCGACGAGGAAGTCCGCGTCGGCCCCGGCCACATGGAGCTCGGCGTAGCCCTGGCGGGCGGAGTCCTCCATCACCTCACGGGCCCGGGCCCAGGCGGGCGCGATGTCCTCCGGGCCGCGCAGGATCTGATGGGCGGTGGACCCGGCGCTCCAGGCCGCCTTCATCAGCATCGGGTACGGCAGCTCGGCCGCGGCCTCGTGCAGATCGCGCTCGGTGGCCACGGAGCGGAACCGTGGCTGGGACACCCCGTGCGCGTCCCAGGTGCGGCGCATCATCCGCTTGTCCCGGGCCAGCACGCAGTGCGCTCCGGCCCCGGCGAGACCCAGCCGCTCACAGGCGTCGGCCACCGCCACCACGGCGTACTCGGACGGGGTGAACACCGCGTCGGCGCCGACGGCCTGTGCCCGGGCCGTGATGAGCGCGACGAGGTCCTGGGACGCGGTGTCCACGGGGGCGACCACCGAGGCGCACAGCCGGTCGACCGCCTCGTGGGCGGAGGGCGGAAGGGGACTGAGCACGAGCAGATGCGCTTCGGCCTTCGCGGCGACCCGGGACAGCGCGTATTCCAGCGGCGGCCCGCCCTTGGCGTAGACAAACAGCACCTTACTCACAGACAACGACTCCTCGGTTCAGAGTTTCTCGATGGCTCAGCGAAAACCGGTGGGCTGGCACGTCCGCCGCGATCCGGGCCCGTCAAGCGAAGCAGTCGGGCATGACGCGTACCCCCGGGATCGGGGGTGGGCGCTCAGGCAAATGCCTGAGTGTCACGAGAGGTTCACGGTGAGCGAGGCCACCGGGCATGGGTTTCAGCCCTTTTCAGCCCCTTTTGCGTTCCGGCTGGTTACGGCGCATGTGAGCGCGGGGCCTGGGCATTCCTTCGCCATGCCTTCGGCGGTACGTGCCCGGGGGCCGGACCGGAAAGGCGGCTGGTGTCCGATATGGGCCTGAGTACGCTGCTCGAGCGCATGCCCGTGTCCTGGTGGGAAGCCGATGAGGGGCTGCGCATCGTCAACTGCGGCGGGGGCGCCTTCCACGACCCCGGCATCGCACAGCGGTTCGTCGACAGTCTCGGCGGCACGGCCGGCGCCGCGCGGGAAGGGGTGGCCGCCGAGGGGCGGGAGTCGGGGATCGACCGCCGCCAGGTCCGGTTCGGCGGGCGGCTGTTCGACGTCACCTGCTGTCCCGGCCGACTGGCCGGTGACGGCCGGGGCGGGACCAGCGGGCTCGCGGTGGACATCAGCGCCCTGGAGCTCGGACGCCACGGCTACGCCGCGTTCACCGACTTCGCCGCCTTCGCGCCCGCCGCGGCGTTCATCCGCGACGCCCACGGCCGCTACCTGTGGGCCAACCACGCCTACGCCCATCTGTACGGCACCACCCCCGACGCCGTGATCGGCAGCAGCGTCACCGATGTCGACGCCCCCGAGGACGTGGCGGCCTTCCAGACCCTGGACCGGCAGGTGCTCGGCTCGGGCAAACCGGTGCGGCACACCATCGGCTACCACCGCCCCGACGGCTCACCCGGGCGCGCGGTCGGCCACCGCTTCCCGGTGGCCGAGGGTGGCCGGACCTGTGTGGCCGGGATCTACATCGACATCACCGACTACACCCTCGCCCTGAGCCAGCGGCGCGCCGCCGAGGAGGACCTCCAGGCGCTCAGCGAACACAGCGGCCTGCCCTGCGCCCTGCTCTCGCCGGGCGGCCGGATCCGCCGGGTCAGCCCCTCGGCCACGGAACTGCTCCGGGTCCAGGTGTCCGATCTGCTCGGCGCCCCCGCCCACCGCTATCTGGCTCCCGCCGACGATCTGGCCGGACTGCGCCACGCCTGGCGGGATCTGGTGAACCGGCGACGGCGCCGGTTCCAGACCTCCGCGGTCTTCCTCGACGCCCGGGGCGACGAGTGGCGGGCCCGGGTGCTGCTCACCGCCGTCAGCAACGGTTCACGGCGGGCCCGCGGCGTCTGGGCGGTACTGCCCCACCACACCCTGCCGCACCCGCCGCTGCCACCGCTCACCGCGGCGCAGTTGCGCATCCTCACCCTGCTGTCCGCCGGGCACGGCAACAACGAGATCGCCGCCTCGCTCCGGCTCTCCCGGCAGACCCTGGACTACCACCTCGGCCGGCTGCGGGAGTTGCTGGCGGCACCCACCCGGCTGGCGCTGGTCAGCCGGGCGTACGTACTGGGCATCCTCGATCCGCAGGCGTGGCCGCCGCGCTCGGCCATCGGCTGCCCGCCCCGCCTCCGGCAGGAATGACGGCCCCGCACTCACATGACGGCCCCGCGCTCAGAGGTCGCGCACCGCGTCGGTGAGCGCTTCGTCCAGGATCGCGACCCCGCGGGATATCTCGTCGTCGGTCGCGGTCAGCGGGGGCGCAATGCGGAAGGTGCCTCCCATGCCGGGCAGCTGGACGATGTTCATGTGCAGGCCGAGTTCGAAGCAGCGGCGGGTGACGGCCGCGCCGAGGCGGTCGGCGCCGCCGGTGCCCAGGACCTGGTCACCGGCGAGTTCGACGCCCAGCAGCAGGCCGCGGCCCCGGACGTCCCCGACGGCGTCGTGGCGGGCGGCGAGGGCGTCGAGGCCACCGCGCAAGGTCTTGCCGAGTCGCTGTGCGCGCTCGTCGAGGCGGTCGCGGACGAGGACATCGAGAACGGTGTTGCCGACGGCGGCGGGCAGCGGGTCGCTGACGTGCGTGGTGAAGAACAGGAACCCCCGGTCGTGCGCCTGCTGCTCGATCTCCGGGCTGGTCAGCACGGCGGACAACGGCAGTCCCGCGCCGAGGGTCTTGGAGAGGGTGAGGATGTCCGGGACGACGCCGTCGTGTTCGAAGGCGTACCAGTCGCCGGTGCGGCACAGCCCGGTCTGTGCCTCGTCGAGGATCAGCAGCATGTCCCGCTCCCGGCACTTCTCCGCCAGGGCGGCGAGGTAGCCCGGCGGGAGTTCGACGACGCCGCCGGAGCTGAGGATCGGTTCGACCAGGCAGGCGGCGAGGCTGCCGACCGACTGGGCATCGATCAGGTCGAAGCCCAGATCGAGCTGGCGGCGCCAGTCCAGCGAGCCGTCGGCGCCGGTGATGTCGGGGTGGAAGCGGTCCGGGACCGGCAGGGCGAAGTTGCCGGGCGCGGCGGGCCCGTAGCCCTTGCGCCCGGCGCTGTACGTGGCGTTCGCCGCGGCCTGGGTCATGCCGTGCCAGGACCGGGCGAACGAGACGATCTCGTGGCGGCCGGTGACGAGTTTGGCCATCCGCACCGCGGCCTCGTTCGCCTCCGCCCCGGTGGTCAGGAGCAGTGCCTTCTCCAAGGGGGCGGGCAGGGTCCCGGCGAGCCGTCGGGCGAGATCGACGACCGGGCGGCTGAGCATGCCGCTGTGGAGGTGGTCGAGGTGGGCGATCTGCTCGCGCACCGTCGCGACGATCTCGGGATGGGAGTGCCCGAGGATCGCGCTCATCTGGCCGGAGGTGAAGTCGAGCAGTTCGCGACCGCTCTCGGTGAACACCGAGGTGCCCGCGGCGCGGTCGATGACCTCCGGGGTGAACGCCGCGCGGCCGGAATAGCGGATGAGGTGGCGCTCCACGGCGCCGATGGCTGTCTCGGGAGGCATGTCCCCGACCTTAGGGACGCATCGCTGCGCACGTCCATCGCACAGTTCCGACCCTCCTGTTCGGCCGAACCGTACAATCGGCCGCGTGCTCAACTCGGGGCGGTTGCGCCTGCTCAGCCTGCTGGAGACCCTGGGCACCGTCCGCGCGGTCGCCGAGGCGCTGCACCTGAGCGCGTCGACGGTGTCCCAGCAACTGGCGGTGCTCGAAACCGAGACCCGGTGCCGGCTGCTGGAGCGGACCGGGCGGAAGGTGCGGCTGACGCCCGCCGGTCTGCTGCTGGCCCGGCGGGGCCGGGAGATCCTGGACCGAATGGCCGAGGCCGAGGCCGAGTTGCACGCCCTGAACGACGGACGTCGAGATCATTCCGCTGGGCACCGATCCGATCGTGCTGGTGCTGCCGCGCGACCACCCGCTCGCCCGCGCCCGCGGCACGACGGTGAACCTCGCGAGCTGCGCGGAGGAGACGTGGGCGTGTGACCAGCCGCAGTCGTACATGGCGGAGCTGACCGCGCGGCTGTGCCGCGAGTCGGGCTTCGAGCCCCGGGTGGCATGCCGGTTCAGCAACTATCTGATGCTGCTGCGGCACGTCGAGTCGTGCCGGTCGATCACCCTGCTGCCCGCCCTGGCCGTCACCCCGGAGCACGCCGTGGCCACCCGTCGGCTCAGCACACCGGTACACCGCAACGTCACCGTCGTGGTGCGGCGCGGCACGACGCAGCGTGCCGCGGTGAACGCGGTCGTCGCGGCGCTGCGCGACCACCCCGAGATCCCGGCTCTTTCCGCGCCGGACGAGCGCCCCGCTTTCTGAAAGTGTCCACGCGCCGGCCCGCGTCCGCCTCGCGGGCGGCGTAGAGGGTGAGCTGCCGGGCGGCCGTGAGCGATGTCGCCATGTCGGCGAGGTAGTTGCCGATGGACTGGTGTTTCCAGATCGGCTTGCCGAAACGACTCGCGTTCCCGCGCGTAGGCGAGCGCGTCCTCCAGCGCGCCGCCCGGCCGACACCGAGCGCACGGGCAGCGACCTGGAGGCGGCCGGTCTCCAGGCCCTTCATCATCTGGGCGAACCCCTCGCCCTCGACGCCGCCGAGCACCGCGTCCACCGGCGCGCGGTGGTTCTCGAAGGACAGCTCGCAGCTCTCCACGCCCTCGTACCCCAGCTTGGGCAGATCGCGGGAGACGGTAAGACCTGGTCCGTGCTCGACCAGCAGGATGGAGATGCCCCGGTGCGCGGGGGACGCCTGCGGGTCCGTCTTGCACAGCAGGGCGATCAGCTCCGAGCGGCGGGAGTTGGTGATCCAGGTCTTCGTACCGTTGACCACATACCCTTCGTCGTCCTTGCGGGCGACGGTGCGCATGGCCTGGAGGCCGGAGCCGCCGCCCGGCTCGGTCAGGGCCATGGCCCCGGCGAGGCTCATCCAGCCACGGGCCAGTTCCTCGGCGACGAGGACGTAGCAGGGAGTCGACACCGGTGCGCCGCCGTACTCCTCCGGGACGGCCAGGCCGAAGATCCCGAGGTCCTTCATCTGCCCGATCAGCGCCTCGGGGTAGGTGTCGGTGTGCTCCAGCTCCCGTACGACCGGCCTGACGTCCGTGCGGACGATTGCCTGTTCGTCCTCCGACAGGATGTCGAGAGTGCTCATGGTTGGTCTCCTGCGGTCTCGTATCCGTCAGACGTGAGTGACCCGGCCTGCAGTAACATCATGCGCAGTCATGGACAGCTACACTAAATAACAATCGGTGATGTCGCCATGCGGGAAGGGGATGGCGATGGAGGGAAAGCCCCGATGGACGTCAAGCAGCTGAAGGCGCTCATCACGGTCGCCGAGGTGGGCAGCGTGACGCGCGCCGCGGAGCTGCTGCACCTGGTGCAGCCCGCCGTCACCCGGCAGATCCGCACCCTGGAGGAGGAGCTGGGAGTCCCCCTCTTCCAGCGCACCCGGCAGGGCATGCGGCCCACCGAGGCGGGCGAGATCATGGTCGACCGGGCGCGCCGGGCCCTGAACGAACTGGAGCGGGCCCGCGCCGAGGTGCGGCCCAGCCCCGGAGAGGTGACCGGCATCGTCACCCTCGGCCTGCTGGAGAGCACGCTGGACCTGCTCGCCGAACCGCTGGTGTCGGCCGTCGGCCAGGCCCATCCGGGCGTGGAGCTGCGTCTGATGACCGGCTACTCCGGCCATCTCCAGCAGTGGCTCGACGACGGCGACCTGGACCTGTCCTTGCTGTACAACCTGGACAGCACGCCGTCGCTCAACACCCGCCCGCTGGTGCGGGAGCGCCTGTGGGCGGTGGCCCCGGTGTCCGCCGGGCTGCGCTCCGACCGTCCGGTGGCGTTCGCGGAGGTGGCGGCGCACCCGTTGGTGATGCCCGCCTCCGGCCACGCCCTGCGCGCCCTGATCGACTCCGCGGCCTCCCGGTCCGGGAAGGCGATGGACATCAGGGTGCAGACCAACTCCATGCGCGTGCAGAAACAGCTCGTTCTGGCCGGACACGGCTGGACCATCCTGCCCGGCCTCGGCATCGCCGACGACATCAGGGACGGCACCCTCAGCGCCGCCCCTCTGTCCGAGCCCGACGTATGGCGGTCGATCGTCCTGGCGACACCGCGCTACGGACGCGTACCGCCGGCCGTCGAGTCCGTCGCCCACGAACTGGTCCGCCGGATCGACGCGGCCGTTTCGCAGGGGCGGTGGCCGTCCGCCCAGGTGCACGCACGTGACGAACCGAACATGGACGGGCCGGACCACACGACCCCCTGACCGCGAGGAATCCTGTGACACACCCCGATGAACCAACCGACGGCTTCGCGCACACCGACGACGGAGTCGCGGTGGCGTACCAGCACCGCGGCTCCGGCCCGCCACTCGTGCTGCTGGCCGGTCAGGCGAACAACCACCACTGGTGGGACGGCATACGCGAGGACTTCCACGGCACCCACTCCACGATCACGCTGGACTGCCGCGGCACCGGCGCGAGCGACAAACCGCGGTCGGGCTACTCCACCGAGCGCTTCGCGGAGGACGTGGTGGCCGTCCTGGACGCCGCGGGCGTCGAGCGGGCCGATGTGTACGGCACGTCCATGGGCGGCCGGATCGCCCAGTGGGTCGCGGCCCGCCACCCGGAGCGCGTCCGGCGCCTCGTCCTGGGCTGCACCTCGCCCGGCGGACCCCGGGCCGTCGAACGGGACGCCTCGGTGCGACGGGCGCTGGCCCAGCCCGACCCGGACGCCGCGCGGCAGGCCCTGATCGACCTGATGTACAGCCCCGGCTGGCTCGCCGGACACCCCGGCCCGTACCGCACCCTCGGCGACCCCCACATGCCCGCGCACGCCCGACGCGGCCACCTGACCGCCAGCAACGGGCACGACGCCTGGGACGCGCTCCCCTCCATCGGCGCACCCACGCTGCTCCTCCACGGCGACCAGGACCGGCTCACCCCGCCCGACAACCTCCCCCTGCTCGCGGCCCGCATCCCCGACGCCCGGACCCACCTCTTCCCCGGAGCCCGGCACGCCTACTTCGAGGAGTGCCGGGAGGCGGCCGGCGCCCTGGTCCGCGATTTCCTCGGCTGAGGAACGTCGCAGCGCCCGCATGGGGCGAGCCGCACGACGAGGTGGAGGCCGTCGCCCTGGCCGACGACAACCGTTACGGCCTGGGCGCGGGCATGTGGACACTGCCTGGGCAACCTGGTCGAGTGGTACGACTGGTTCGCCTGCGCCACCTTCAGCATCCACTTCGCATCCGCCTTCTTCCCGGGAAGGCAACCAGACGGCCCAACTGCTCTCCACCGCCGTGGTGTTCGCCGTCGGTCACACCCACCATGCAGTCCGGCACCACCCCGCTCAGCTCCTACGTAGAAAAGTGGCACCCGGAGCCGGTCGCCACTCACGACCCCATGACCGCGGACCCAGCCGCCGCCGTGTCCGCCCTCCTGGACCTGCCCGAACCCGCCGCGCGGGCCGGTGACCCGCTCCCTCCGCTGTGGCAGTGGTTCCACTTCCTGCACTGGCCCGCCCAGCACGAACTGGGCCCCGACGGCCACCTGCGTGACGCCCGATTCCTGCCGCCCCTCCCCGACCGGCAACGCATGTTCGCGGGCGGACGCTGCGACGTCCTCCGCCACCGGTGCCCAGCTGCGGACGGCCACCCACCGCGACGCACGCCACGCCACCGCCGAGGTGACCTTCGCTTGACCACGCCCACCGATGAGCGGGTGGCCTTGTCACCCAGGTTTGCACCGGCGGGCGGTGTCGGCGGAGGCATGGACGGGACTCATCGGAATTCCCTCCGCCCGCAGAGCGCCCATTCCGAAAACGCGGAGGAAATTCCCGGCGTCGTGGAGATGAACGCGAAATGGGAATCAAAAAGAACGGCGAACAGGACACGGAAGTGGCACAACCCCGCGCGGATTTTCCACGTCGAAACGGGTGATCGGAAATCAGATCCACTCCCCACGGAGGTTTTTCGTGCCCACCTTTGGCCCGCGCTCCCGCCGCGTCCGCCCGGTCGGCGTCGCCGCCTTACTGGCCGCCGCGGCCAGCACCGGACTCTTCGCCTGGAACGCCCAGGCCGCCACCGCGTCGGCCGCCGCGTCGCCGGCCACCGTGACCGTCACCGACGGAGCGATGGCCTACACGGTGGCCGACGGCCAGACCAACAAGCTCACCATCAAGCGGGTCAGCGAGACCGACACCACGCTGACCTTCGGCATCGACGACGTTGTCAAGATCACCGCTGGCACCGACTGCACCCACCCCACCCCCACCGACCTGACGTATGTGACCTGCACCGTGCCCGTCCCCGACCCGGACCACGGCGGCGACCAGGGCAACGTCGAACTCGGCGACGGCAATGACAGCGTCAAGATCTCCGGCGGCGATGTGAACGTCGACGGCGGGGCCGGGGACGACACCATCACCGGCGCTTCCATCGCGGTGGGCGGCGACGGCCGCGACACCATCAGCCACGCCACGAACGCGAACGGCAACGCCGGCAACGACACCATCACCGACTCGTTCGCGGTGTGGGCCGGGGACGGCGACGACACCGTCATCGGCGATGGCGTGGCCAACGAGATCTACGGCGGCCCCGGCAACGACTATCTCGACGGCGCCGGCAACGATGACTCGATCGACGGCCAAGAGGGCGACGACACCATCAAGGGCGGACCGGGCAACGACTACCTCTTCGGCGGCCCCGGCCAGGACAGCATCGACGGCGGCTCCGGCAACAACGTCATCGACCAGGACGGGTCCATCCCCGAGGGGTTCTGAGGGAACCTCAGGGATGTGAACTACAAGTCGGCCCGGGTCGACGCCCCGGGCCGTTCCGCCGCCGAGCGGGCAGACGGTCGACTCGACCGGTTCCGCCCGTGCTTCGTCGGCGGCCGGGGCCGGGAAGCTCAGCAGATGTTTCTCGGTGCCTCTCGGTGCCGAAGTGGTCCCGTCCTCAGGCGCCGGGGCCGGGCGCTCCCTCGCGGATCGCCCGCGGCGAGGCGCCCAGTTCGCGGCGGCAGACCTTGTTGAACGCCTGGAGGTCCGCGATCCCCACCGACGCCGCGATCGTCGCGATCGGCAGCGTCGTCTCCCGCAGCAGGTGCCTGGCCCGCTCCATGCGGCGGTGCCGGATGTGGGCCACCACCGTGTCCCCGGTCTCGGCCCGGAAGAGCCGGGTGAGGTGGTTGTGCGAGACGCCCGCCCCGCGCGCCACGTCCGGCACGGTGAGCGGCTCGGCGAGACGCGACTCGACGTACGCGATCGCGGCGGCGACGGCGGGGTGGCCGCCGCCCGTGCCGGTGGGGACGGACAGCTGCGCCACGCGCCACAGCACCGACCACACCTCGGCGACCGCCTGCGCCGGTGCCCTGGGGACGGCCGCGATGGCCTGGAGCAGGAGGCTGGAGAGCAGGGCGGTCTGGGCCCCCGCGTTCTGCACCACCGGCACCGTACGGGCCGTCCCGCGGTCGGGTAGCCGCAGATGGGCGTACAGGTGCTCGGAGCGCCCGCGATAGCGGTAGCGCACCAGGACACCGGGCGGGACGAGGCTGACGTAACCGGGCCGCACGGTGTACGCGACGCCGTCGACCGTGAGCTCGGCGGTGTAGCGGTAGAGGTGCAGCTGCCACAGGTCGGGCAGGCGGAAGACGTCGCGGGGGCGCCGGGTGCCGTGGACGCCGACGCCGAGCCCCTCGATGTGCGGGGGCGAGTCGAGCCGGACCGGGACCCGCTGCGGCTGGGACGTGAGAGCTGCTCCCGTCGCGCCCGTCATACCCCTCATGCCCGTCATGGTGAAAAATTACCAGTAGTAGTGAGCAAGGCCCACGCGTCCCGGGTCGGCCGCGTTCTAGCGTCGTGGAGACGAACCACGAGTAACCACCCGCTCCCGCTCTCCCGACCGGAGGAGAACATGGCCGCCCGATCCGCTCGCGAACAGCTCCTGACCTCGGCGCGCATGGCCCGGTTCGTGGCCCACGGCTTTCTGCGCCTCGACTCCGTCGTCCCCGACTCCCTCAACGACCAGGCCCTCGATGTGCTCACCGCGGGCGTACCGGCCGTCCCCCACGGCACCCCGGTCGCCGAGGCGTTTCCCGAAGGCTCCTTCGCGCGCAGCCTGCTCGACCTCCCGGCCGTGGCCGGTGCGCTCCACAGCCTGGTCGGCCCGGACCCCACCATCGACCACCACGCCGTGCACATCCGGCAGCCCCAGGAGGGCCGGGCCCAGCCGCTGCACGGTGACGCCATCATCGATGTCCGGCCGGACGCCTTCGACGTCCAGCTCATGTACTACCCGCGCGAGGTGACGCTGGAGGCCGGCGGGACCCTGATCGTGCCGGGCAGCCATCTGCGGCGCACCAACGAGAGCGACACCGGCCGGTACCAGAACCTGCTCGGCCAGCAGCGGCTGGTGTGTCCGGCGGGCACGGTGCTGATCCTGCACCACGGCATCTGGCACGGCGGCCGGCGCAACGACAGCGGTGCCCCGCGCTACATGTTCAAGATCCGCTTCAACCCGACCGTCCCGCAGGTCCGCCTGTGGAACACCGACGACCTCGGCGACCCGGCGGTGGCCGAGGAACTGCGGACCCGGTTCCCGTGGTACGAGCAGGCGACCGGGCGGCTGGAGCTGCACAACCGGATCAGGCTGTGGCGGGCGCTGACCGGGGATCCGTCCTTCGATCTGGACCACTGGGTGACCCGGGTGACCAACCGCCCCGGCAGGGCCACCGTCGACGCCTGAGCGCCGTCCCGCCCGCCGCCTTCGCCTCCGCCCCTCCCTCGCCGTCGCCTCACACCAGGAGCCGTCCACCGTGACCACACAGCCCACGACCGCCGAGCCCGCCCTCACCAGCACCGTCCGGCAGCAGGTGCTCGTCCTCTACCTGAACAACTCCTCCCTCGACAGCGGCGTCATCGGCTGGGCGCGCTACGACGGCACGGGCACCACGTCACCCACCGCCGGGGACGGGGACGAGCCGCCGTACGCCACCGGCGTGGCGGCGCTGCTCGACGGCTGGCGGCTGTTCCAGGCGTCGCAGCTCATCCCGCCCTACCCGGGCCACGAGTACGACGTGTCCTTCCTCAAGCACGAGTTCCTCTTCGAAAAGCTCGTCAACACCAAGTGACGCTGATGGCGCCGGTGGCGATGGCGAAGACGACGTAGGCGAGGGAGACGAGGACGCCCCAGCGCGGGGCGTGCTTCTGGAAGTCGCCCAGTTCGGTCTTGACGAGCCCGATGAGGACCCACAGGGGCGCGCTGGTCGGCCCCGTCATGTGGAGGATCTGGCCGCTGGCACCGGCCCGGGCGATCTCGTTGGCGTCGATGCCGTAGTGCGCGGCGGACTCCGCGAGGACGGGAACGACACCGAACCAGTAACCGTCGTTCGACATGAAGAAGCCGAGCGGCAGAGCGAGGACCGCGGTGAACAGCGGGATGAGGTTGCCCCAAGCCTCAGGGACGATCGACAGAGCCGCGTCCGCCATCGCCTTGATCATGCCGGAGTCGGTCATGATGCCGGTGAAGACGCCGGCGGCCAGCACGAGGATCATCACCGGGACCGCGTTGGCCGCCTGGCGCTTGATGAGGTCCTGCTGGTCGCCGATGCTGCGGACGTTGACGAGCAGGGCGATGACGAAGGCGCATGACGCCGGTCACCTTCAAAGGCGGCCGCCGCGCGCTGTCCTTCGGCCAGAGCAAGATCAATCTGCATCAGGCCGGAAACGAGTTCGAGCCCAAGGCCCAGCGCACCACCCCGGGAAGTGCCGATCTGTGTCTCATCGTCGATGACCCCATCGACCGCGTGCTGGACGAACTGGCCGACCTGGCAGTGGCGGTGGAGGAAGGACCGGTTGAGCGGACGGGAGCCACCGGGCCGATCATCAGCGTGTATCTGCGAGACCCGGACCACAACCTGATCGAACTCAGCAACTACCTCAGCTGACGCGAACGCTTCGGTAAAGCTCCGGGTCAAGTAGACCCGGGCGTCAGGTCAGGAACGTGAAGAGCGGGCTGTCCGGCGGGACGCGTTCGATACGGTGCGGGACCTTTTCCATGCGGTCCAGCAGCGGTTCGAGGCCGTCGGGCGCACCGAGTTCGATGCCCACCAGTGCGGGGCCCGTCTCGCGGTTGTTCCGCTTCACGTACTCGAAGAGGGTGATGTCGTCCTCCGGTCCCAGCACGACGTCGAGGAACCGTCGCAGTGCGCCCGGTTCCTGCGGGAACTCGACGAGGAAGTAGTGCTTGCGTCCTTCGAAGAGCAGCGCACGTTCGACGATCTCGGCGTATCTGCTCACGTCGTTGTTGCCGCCGGAGACGACGCACACGACCGTCGCGCCGGGCTCCAGGCCCGGATCGCGGTCGAGCGCGGCGGAGGCCAGGGCGCCCGCCGGTTCGCTGATGATGCCGTCGGCTTGGTAGAGGTCGAGCATCTCCGCACAGATCCGGCCTTCCGGCACAGCGAGCATGCGAGGCGGCTGCTGGGCGACGGCCGCGTAGGTGTGTCGGCCGACAGTGCGTACGGCCGCGCCGTCGACGAAGGGGTCGATGTCCGGCAATGTCACGGGGCCTCCGGCGGCCAGGGCCGCGGCCATACTCGCCGCGCCCTGCGGTTCGGCGCCGATCATCTGGACGGTCGGGTGCGTCTCATGGAGCCAGGCGGTGGCGCCCGCGAGCAGGCCGCCACCGCCCACGGGGACGATCACCGCGTCCGGAGCGCGGCCGAGCTGCTCGACGGCTTCCCTCACCACGGTGCCCTGCCCTGCGATGGTGCGCGGGTCGTCGAAGGCGGGTACGAGGGTGGCTCCGGAAGCATGGGTGCATGCGAGCGCCGCCGCGGCGGCGTCGTCGTAGGTGTCGCCCTCGACGATCATGCGGACGTGCTCGCCGCCGAGTGTCCTCACCCGGTCCCGTTTCTGCCGGGGGGTCGTCCTCGGCAGGTACACCCGGGCGGGCACGCCCAGGGAGGCACAGGCCAGTGCGACGCCCTGGCCGTGATTGCCGGCGCTCGCGCAGACCACACCTCGCCGGCGTTCGTCCGCGGACAGCTGTGCGATGAGGTTGTAGGCGCCGCGTGCCTTGTACGACCGTACGGCCTGCTGGTCCTCCCGCTTGAGCCACACGTCGAATCCGTACCGCGCGGAGAGCCGCTCGCTGCGGTGCAGGGGGCTCGGCCGGATCACCTCCGCGCACCGTCGTGCGGCCGCGACCACGTCCGATGCGCCCACGCCACCGGTCCCGCTGTGCTCAGTCACCCGTTTCTCCTGTCGTATCGTTGGGCGCATGGCAGCCCGAGGTAAGTCCGCCACGGTGGCGAACGAAGGGTCGAAGCAGGCTCCGCTGCTCGTCCTGGGAAAGATCTCCGAGATTCTCAACGCTTTCACACTGGCCCGGCCTTCTCTGAGCCTGCGCGAGATCCAGCAGCAGACCGGGCTGCCTGCCTCGACCGTGCAACGCCTGGTGACGAACCTGGTGGCGCACGGGTTTCTCGACCGCTCCGAGGATACGTTCCGGATCGGGGTGAAGATGGCCTACTGGGCGGCTGCCGCGGCGAAGGACCTCGACGTCCTGGAGGTGATCAACCCCGCCCTGAAGGACCTTCGCGATCGGACCGGGGAGACCGCGTGCTTCTTCCGCTCCGAAGGCACCCAGCGGGTGTGCATCGCGGTCGCCGAGACATCGCACGCCCTTCGCCGGGAGATGTCGGTGGGGAAGATCGCCCCCATCACCGTGGGGTCGTCGGGGCGGGTGCTGCTGGCCTGGGATCCGGATCTCGCCGAGCGCGTGCTGCGGGAAGAGCTTCCGCAGCTGACCGAGAGCACCGTGACCGACCGGGACGAACTGCGCGGGCTGGTCCAGCAGACGCGTTCCGAGGGCTATGCCATCACGGTCGGCGAACGCATCGACGGTGCGTCGGGCCTCGCGGCCCCGGTGTTCGACTCGGCCGGGGATCTGGTCGGGGCACTCATGGTCCACGGGCCGACACTGCGCATGCCCTATGAGCGGTGCGTCGAATGGGTCGATCTGGTGGTGGAGCATGCCGAGCAGATCACCCGAGCACTCGGCGGCCGGTATCCGGCCTGAGCCGCAGCCGTTGTCCGATGGCCCGGCCCGCCGCTTCCATGGCTGCCTCGTCGCTCGCCACCATGATGTCCATGAGCTCCTCGCGCAGGGGCCCGAGACCCGGGCCGACGGACCCCACCACGGCGAATCGCGCGGTGCCGGTCGAGCGGGCCAGCACGGCCGACACGATTGCCGCTTCCGCGTAAGGGGTGGTGACGTCGGTCAGGACCGTCACCGGGGTGCCGCGCAGGCCGCCGCACTCGTCGATCGCCCGCAAGGCCCCGAACCCGCCGTCGCTGGTGGCGGAGCCGCCGGCGGCCACGACGATCTCGGCGACACCGTGACGGGCGGCGTCGGCCATCAGCATCCCGACGCCGTACGTGTCGGCGGCCACTGTCCGAGGGGTTCGGCGAGGACGGCGAGGGTTCCCTCGCCGCCGTCGGCCACGGGGACGAGCACCGGGATGGCCGGGGTCTGCGCCAGTCCCCGGCCGATCGCCGTGGCCACCTGCGGTGCGGTGTACGTGCCCTTGAAGCTGTCGGGCGCCACGACGACCTTCATCGCCATGCCTCCGGGTTCACCGCGTGGGCCGGCATCTCGCCGCGCCCCATGGCGACCGCGTTGTTCGCGCAGACTTCGGCCATGGTGGCGCGGACGGAGCGGGTGGCGCTGCCGACGTGGGGCAGGAGGGTGGTGTTCGGCAGGTCGGCGAGGCCATCGGCGAGCGCGGGTTCGTCCTCGTACACATCGAGTCCGGCACCGGCGATCTCGCCCGAGCGCAGCGCCTCGACGAGTGCCTTCTCGTCCACCACGGGCCCGCGGGAGGTGTTGACCAGGCAGGCCGTCGGCTTCATGGCGCGAAGGGTCTTCTCGTCCACGAGATGGTGTGTGACGTCGGTCAACGGGACGTGCAGCGAAAGGAAGTCGCTGGTGGACACCAGGTCGTCCCACTCGGCGAACCGCACCCTGCCGGCGAGGTGTCCGAGCCGCTCTGGAGGTACGGGTCCGCTGCGTGCGGTGTAGCGCACGGTCATGCCGAACCCGAGGGCGCGTTCAGCCGTCGCCCGGGCGATCCGTCCGAAGCCGACGAGTCCGAGCGTGGCCCCGCTCACATCGCTTCCGAGCAGCAGCTCGGGCTGCCAGCCCTGGTACTTCCCCGCGCGGAGGAAGCGGTCCGCCTCCACGCAGCGGCGTGCGGTGGCCAGCAGGAGAAGCATCGCGATGTCGGCGGTGGCGTCGGTGAGGACACCGGGCGTGTTGCCCACGAGGATTCCGCACTGTGTGGCGGTTGCCACGTCGACGTTGTCGTATCCGACCGCGTAGTTGGAGATGCCCTTGATCTTCGCGTGCTCCAGTACGGCTCTGTCGAACACGTCTGTCAGCTGGGCGACGACGATGTCGACGTTCCCCGAGGAGCATTCCCGGCGCAGTTCGCCCGCGGACAGTTGCCGTTCGGGTACGTACACCTCACCGGCCGTCCGGAGAATGTCCATTCCGGGAGCCGGGATGGGGGTTGTCACCAGGAACTTCATCGGCACGCCCGCGCATCCGGTGCCGCCACGGCCCACTCGAAGGCGGTGGTGCTGGAGTGCGCCGCCTGACCTGCCCGGGAGCGGTTCGGCTCGTCCAGTTCTGCCAGCAACCCGTCGGCCAGCCCGACCACGGCGCCGAAGGTGTCCGGCGTCAGCCAGTCGGGACGCAGTGCGAACAGCAGGTCTTCCGTCGCGGCGTTCCCGCTCGCACCGGGGGCGAACGGGCAGCCGCCGAGGCCGCCGAGCGCGCCGTCCAGTTCGCTCGCTCCGGCGGCCACCGCGGCCAGGGAGTTGGCGACGCCCATGCCCCACGTGTCGTGTCCGTGGTAGACGATCCGCCGCGCGGGCGATCGCGTTGCCACGGCGGAGACCAGGCTGGTCACCTGAGCCGGCACGGCCTGCCCGAGGGTGTCGCACAGCACGATGTCCTCGGCGCCCTCCGCACGGGGGTCGTTGGCGATCCGGAGCACGGTGTCCTCCGGGACGACTCCGTCGAACGGGCAGGTGAACGACGTGGAGACGCAGAGCTGAATGCGTCCGCCGGCCGAGCGGGCGTGCTCGATCGCCGCCGGCATGGCCGCGAGGCTGTCCTCGGTGGACCGGCCGATGTTGGCCTGGTTGTGGCGGTCGGATGCCGACAGGCAGTACTGGAAGTTCACCGCGCCCGCCATCGCCGCCTTCTCGACGTGCCGTGGGGTGGCCACCCAGACCCAGGACCGGGCGAGCTCGTCCGGATTCAGGTGTGCGATGACGTCCAGCGTGTTGGCCATGGGCGGGACGAGGGCCGGGTTGGCGAGCGAGCCGATCTCCACGCTGGGGATGCCGAGGGAGAGGAGTTCGCGGACGATGGCCACCTTGCGGTCGGTGGACAGGGGCTTGCCGGTGAGCTGGAGGCCGTCGCGCAGCGTCACATCGCGCAGAGTCACAGGCGTACTCATTACTTCTTCTCCATCTCCATGATGATCGCGTCGGTCTCCTCGTCGTCCTTGCCGAGCAGGTCGGTGAGCACCTGTCGGGTGTGTTCGCCGAGGTCGGGGCCGAGGGATCGGACGGGCAGGGACTTCTCGCCGAGGACGGGGACGATCCCGGGGAATCCCACTTCCTGGGGCTCCTCCGCCGCTATGCGGACCGGCAGCGGCTGGATCATGCCGCGGACCGCGAATTGCTGGTCGGCGCAGATGTCCTCCGCGCTGTAGATCGGGCCCGCCGGGACACCTGCGGCGTCGAGGGCTTCGAGCACCTCGTCACGAGGAAGCGTCTTGGTCCACGCGTTGATCGCTTCGTCGAGTTCGTCACGACGGGCCCAGCGTTCCGCGTTGGTCTGCAATCCTGGATCGTCGGCGAGATCGGGACGACCGATGGCCCGCATATAGCGCCGGAAGATCGCGTCGCCATTGCCGGCGATCACCACGCTGGGCCCGTCCCCGCACTCGTACGCGTTGGTGGGGGCGATGCCCTCCATCCTGCCGCCGACCCGCTGCCGCTCCAGACCGTAGGCGAGGTAGTCAGGGACGAGTGATTCCATCATCGAGAAGACGGCCTCGTACAAGGCGACATCCACCGTTCGCTCCGACAGCGGCGACTTCGTGGGTACCCGTTCGCGCTGGAGGAGCGAGATCACGGCGCCGAACGCCGCGTACAGGCCCGCGATCGAATCGCCGATGGACACTCCGACCCGGGAGGGCGGGCGGTCGGCTTCCCCGACCAGGTGGCGCAGACCGCCCATGGCCTCGGCCACCGCGGCGAATCCCGGGCGGTCCGACAGCGGCCCTGTCTGGCCGAACGCGGAGATGCGGGCCAGCACGATATCGGGGTTGGCCTCCTCGAGTGCCGCGGGGCCGAGTCCCCAGCGCTCCAGCGTGCCGGGGCGGAAGTTCTCGATCACGACATCACATCGCCGCACCAGTTCCAGTACGGTCGTCCGGCCACGGTCCGTCTTCAGGTCCAGCACCACCGACTTCTTGTTCCGGTTGATGGTGCGGAAGAACATCGAGACATCACCGGCGTAGAGCCGCCAGTTCCTCAACTCGTCGCCTGTGTGTGGGCGTTCGATTTTGATCACCTCGGCGCCGAAGTCCGCGAGCAGCCGTCCGGCGGTGGGGCCCGCGATGTAATTGCCGAGTTCGAGCACACGCACTCCGTGCAGCGGCAACTGTGTGCTGCGATTCGTCATGGTGTCCTAACGTCAGGTGGGTGGTGAAGGGGTCAGAGGATGGCGCCCAGCGCGAGGATCGGGCCCATCGCGACGACGGAGGCGACGGAGACCCCGACCGAGCAGGTCTTGAGGGTGCCGCGGGTGGTCTGGCCCATCAGAGACTGGAGCAGCCAGAAGGTGTTGCTGGTCAGGTGCACGAAGAACAACGATCCGGCTCCGGCAGCCAGCGCGATCAGTACGGGATCGATGCCCAGTGTGGGGGCCACCGGCGCGAGCAGGCCGGCGGCGGTGATCGCGGAGATCGTCACCGAGCCGACCGCGACGTGCAGTACGGCAGCCACCAGCCAGACCATCAGAAGCGGGGCCCAGGTGTTGGCCTTGAAGTATTCCCCGAGGATGTGCCCCAGCCCGCAGGCGGCGATCACCGCTGCGAGGCAGCCTCCGACGCCGTTGAGGAGGAGGATCTGTCCGCTGTCGCGCATGCCCTTGCTCAGCGCGGCGTCCACCCGGGGCTGTCCGAGATGGCGCCGGGCGACGAGACAGGTGGCGACCAGGCCGAGCAGGAGGGCCACGACCGGGCTGGAGAGCAACTGCACGAAGGGGTTGTGCCACGCCGCCACCTCGGCGAGGGCTCCGGCGGCGATGAGGAGAAGGGAGACGAGGAGGGGCGAGAAGAGGAGGAGGAGTCCGGGCTGCGGCTGCGTGCGGGCCTTCACCTCCACCGCTGTCATGGTTCCGCCGGCAGGGGTGTTCCGGCCGGCGGGGTGCGCGTCGTCGGCCGTACCGCCGTCCGCGGGCGCGCTCGGCGCCGGGCCGGAAACGTCCTCTTCATCGAGTGCCGGGGTCCACCAGCCGCGGGTCAGCGCGAAGTTCATGACGGCGATGGCGATGGACACGGTCGGAATCACGACGATGAGTCCGTACAGCAGATAGGTGCCGAGCGGCACGTCGAGGAGCGCGGCGAGCGCCAGCGCTCCGGCACCTGGGACCGTGAAGACGATGCCGCACTCCAGCCCTATGGCCAGGGCAGTGGCCATGCGGGCGGTTCCGTATCGGCCGAGCTTGGCGGCTATGCCCTTGGCCAGCGGCCCGGTGATCACCAACAGCACGTCCAGGTAGATGGACTGGAGGAAGGTCGCGATCGTCAATGCCATCGCGTGGGGGATCCGCTTCGGGCCCGCGGCGCGCAACAGGGTGTCGACGAGCCGCTCGATGGCTCCGAGCTCGCGCAGGAGGGCTCCGATGAGCACTCCGAACGCGATCAGGAGTCCGATGTCGGCCATGACGTCGCCGAAGCCCTTGGTGATGGTCTTCACCGTCTTGTCGACCCCGAGGCCGGTCGCGAGACCGAGATAGCAGGCGCCCAGGACCAGGGCGACCACGGGGTTCATCCGTAGCCGCACGATCAGGAACACGATGGCGATCACGGCGATGGCCGTGTTGAGCAAGATTGCGGTATCCGACATGCCTACCGTCCGGTTTGTGCGGAGTGGGGCGTATGTGAAGCCGACGGCTCGACCCGATGGCCCGCATTATGAGCATGAACCCACAATGCGGGTCAACAGTCTGGAAACATGCGTCTGCCGAACGGTGTGCAGGCAGGAACGGCAGCCGCGAGCGCGTGCCGCTCGTGAAATCGACGCCCCGGGCCCCGACTACCGCGGTCTCAACGCCGTCCAGGAGTCCCTGCCGTAGGTGCCCGAGCTCGGGGACGACAGCGTCGAACTGACGACGATCAGACCTTGCGGTCCTCGATCTCCTCGGTGAGCTGCGGGACGATGTCGAAGAGGTCGCCGACCACTCCGTAGTCGACCAGGTCGAAGATCGGGGCCTCGGCGTCCTTGTCGACGGCCACGATGGTCTTCGAGGTCTGCATACCCGCGCGGTGCTGGATCGCGCCGGAGATGCCCGCCGCGATGTACAGCTGCGGGGACACGCTCTTGCCGGTCTGGCCGACCTGGTTGGTGTGCGGGTACCAGCCCGCGTCCACCGCGGCGCGCGAGGCACCCACGGCCGCACCGAGGGAGTCGGCCAGCGCCTCGATGATCGCAAAGCTCTCCGCACCGCCCACCCCGCGGCCACCGGAGACCACGATCGCGGCCTCGGTCAGCTCCGGGCGGCCCGTCGACCCGCGCGGCGCACGGCCCGTCACTTTGGTGCCGGTCGCCTTCTCGGAGAAGGACACGTTCAGCGCCTCGACCGCAACGGTGACCGGGGAAGCCTCGACGGCGGCCGAGTTCGGCTTGACGGTGATGACCGGCGTGCCCTTGGACACGCGGGACTTGGTGGTGAAGGACGCGGCGAACACCGACTGGGTGGCCACCGGGCCATCGTCGCCGACCTCCAGGTCGACGGCGTCGGTGATGATGCCGGAGCCGATGCGCAGCGCCAGACGGGCTGCGATCTCCTTGCCCTCCACGGAGGACGGCACCAGCACAGCGGCCGGGGACACCTGTTCGTAGGCGGCCTGGAGGGCGTCCACCTTCGGGACGACGAGGTACTCGGCGTATTCGGCGGCGTCGTGCGTGAGAACCTTCACCGCGCCGTGTTCCGCGAGCGCGGCGGCGGTACTCCCCGCGCCGGGACCCAGCGCCACAGCGACCGGCGAACCGATGCGACGAGCGAGCGTCAGCAGCTCCAGCGTGGGCTTGCGGACGGCACCATCCACGTGGTCGACGTGGACGAGGACTTCAGCCATGGGTTCGTGCCTTCCTTCAGATGAATTTCCGGCTCGTGAGGAACTCGGCGAGCCGCGTGCCGCCGTTGCCCTCGTCCTCCACCACGGTGCCGGCTGTCCGTGGCGGTCGGGCCGTCGCCGATTCCACGACGGTCCGGGCACCGACCGGGCCGACCTCATCCCTCTCGATGTCGAGGTCGGACAGGTCCCAGGACTCCACCGGCTTCTTCTTGGCCGCCAAGATGCCCTTGAAGGACGGGTAGCGCGCCTCGCCCGACCGGTCGGTGACCGAGACCACGGCCGGGAGCCGCGCCTCGAGCTGCTCGCCTGCGGCGTCGCCGTCGCGACGGCCCCTGACCGCCCCGTCCTCGACCGACACCTCGGACAACAGGGTGACTTGCGGCACCCCCAGTCGCTCGGCCAGCAGCGCCGGCACCACACCCATCGCACCGTCCGTCGACGCCATACCGGAGATCACCAGGTCGAAGCCCGTCTTCTCGATCGCCTTGGCCAGCACGAGCGAGGTGCCGATGACGTCGGTGCCGTGCAGGTCGTCGTCCTCGACGTGGACGGCCTTGTCGGCGCCCATGGACAGGGCCTTGCGCAGCGCGTCCTCGGCACCCTCCGGACCCACCGTCAGGGCGGTGATCTCCACGTCGTCGCCGGAGTTCTCGGAGATCTTCAGCGCCTGCTCGATGGCATACTCGTCGAGCTCGGAGAGCAGACCGTCCACGCCGTCCCGGTCGGCGGTCAGGTCATCGGCGAAGTGCCGGTCGGCTGTGGCGTCGGGCACGTACTTCACACACACGACGATGTTCATGCGTCGAGACCTCCGCGCTTCACGAGCTGGCTCGCGATCACGTTGCGCTGGATCTCGTTGGTGCCCTCACCGACGATCATCAGCGGTGCGTCCCGGAAGTAGCGCTCGACGTCGAACTCGGTCGAGTAGCCGTAACCACCGTGGATGCGGACGGCGTTGAGCGAGATCTGCATGGCCGTCTCGGACGCGAAGAGCTTGGCCATGCCCGCCTCCATGTCCACCCGGCGGCCCGCATCCGCCTCGCGCGCCGCGTAGAGCGTCAACTGGCGCGCCGCGGTCAGCGACGTGGCCATGTCCGCCAGGTAGTTGCCGATCGACTGGTGCTGCCAGATCGGCTTGCCGAACGACTCCCGCTCCTGCGCGTACGCCAGCGCGTCCTCCAGGGCCGCCCGCCCGACTCCCAGCGCCCGGGCGGCGACCTGGAGGCGGCCGGTCTCCAGGCCCTTCATCATCTGGGCGAAGCCCTTGCCCTCGGCTCCGCCGAGCACCGCGTCCGCCGGGGCGCGGTAGTCCTCGAAGGACAACTCGCAGCTCTCCACGCCCTTGTAGCCGAGCTTGGGCAGGTCGCGGGAGACCGTGAGTCCCGGGCCGTGCTCGACCAGCAGGATCGAGATGCCCTTGTGCACAGGGCTGGCGTCCGGGTCGGTCTTGCACAGCAGCGCGATCAGCTGCGAGCGGCGGGAGTTGGTGATCCACGTCTTCGCGCCGTTGACCACGAGATCATCGCCGTCCCGCCGGGCGACCGTGCGCATCGCTTGCAGGTCCGAGCCTCCGCCCGGCTCGGTCAGGGCCATGGTGGCGCGGATCTCGCCGGTGGCCATCCTCGGCAGGTAGCGGCGCTTCTGCTCCTCGGTGCCGAAGTGCAGCAGCAGCTTGGCGACGACGGTGTGCCCGCCCATGGCTCCGGCCAAGCTCATCCAGCCCCGGGCGAGTTCCTCGGTGACGAGGACGTAGCAGGGGGTCGACACCGGCGTACCGCCGTACTCCTCCGGGATGGCGAGGCCGAAGATGCCGAGTTCCTTCATCTGCTCGATGAGGGCCACGGGATAGGTGTTGGTGTGGTCCAGTTCTCGCGCGACGGGTTTGACGTCCTTGTCGACGAAGTCGTGCACCGTCCGGACGATGAACCGCTCGTCCTCGGACACGATGTCGAGAGTACTCATGGCAGGAGATCTCCTTGTTTCGGTCTCTGGTGGGGCACTGAGGGGTCAGAGGGCGCCCTCGGCCCGTAGCGCTGCGATACGGGCGGTGTCGTAGCCCAGTTGGGCAAGGATCTGCTCGGTGTGCTCGCCGAGGGCGGGGACGGCGTCGTTGCGCGGAGTGGTGCCTGCCAGGTCCACTGGCGGCAGCAGGGCGGCCACCGTCTCTCCGCCGGGTATCCGCACCTGGCGCCAGCGGCCGCGGCCGGTCAGCACGGGATGTTCCAGGAACTGCTTGACGTCGTTGACCGGTGCGTTGGCGATGCCGATCGCGTCCAGCTGTTCCATCACCTCACCGCTGTCCGAGGCCGCGATCCGCTCGGCGAGGATCGCGTTCAGTTGGCGGCGGTGGCTGACACGGGCGGATCCGGTGGCGAAGCGGGTGTCGCCGATCATGCCGGGGGTTTCGAGGAAGTGCTCGCACAGGGCGGCCCATTCGCGTTCGTTCTGGACGGAGAGCAGTACGTCCTTGCCGTCGGCCGCGGTGTAGGTGCCGTAGGGAGCGATGGTGGCGTGCTGGGTGCCGGCCCTGGGCGGCTGCGTACCGCTGTACGCCGTGTAGTAGGCGGGCTGGCTCATCCACTCGGCCAGCGCCTCGAACAGCGAGACCTCGACCGCCCGGACCGAACCGCGGGTGGCCCTGGTGAACAGCGCGGTGAGGATGCCGCTGTAGGCGTACATACCGGCTGCGATGTCGGCGATGGACACGCCCACCCGCGCCGCCTCCTGAGCGCTGCCGGTCAGGGAGACCAGGCCGGTCTGGCATTGCACGAGCAGGTCGTACGCCTTGCGGTCCGCCCATGGCCCGCTCGTTCCATAGCCGGAGATCGAGCACGGGATCAGCGACGGGAACCGCGCCGCCAGGTCTTCGGCGCCCAGGCCCATGCGGGCGGCGGCGCCGGGGGCCAGGTTCTGCACGAACACGTCCGCCTCCGCGAGGAGTTTCTCCAGGATCTCCCGCCCCTGCTCCGATTTCAGGTCCAGCGTCACCGACTCCTTCGAGCGGTTGAGCCACACGAAGTAGCTGGACTCCCCGTGCACCGTCGTGTCGTACCGGCGGGCGAAGTCTCCGCCCCCGGGGCGCTCCACCTTGATCACCCGCGCTCCGAGATCGGCGAGCTGACGGGTGGCGAAGGGAGCGGCCACCGCCTGCTCGATGCTCACGACGGTGATGCCCGACAGTGGCAGGCCGTCGGCGGACACTGTGTGTTCGGCCATGCGTTGCCCTCCGGAGATGTGGGTGATCCGAGCCGGAGTAACATCATGAGCACTCATGAGTCACTGAGTGAAATAGCTATCCGTGATGCCACCATGCGGGCTGCGGATGGCGAGGAAGGAAAGGCCCCGATGGACGTCAAGCAGCTGAAGGCGCTCATCACGGTCGCCGAGGTGGGCAGCGTGACCCGTGCCGCGGAGCTGTTGCACCTGGTGCAGCCCGCCGTCACCCGGCAGATCCGCACCCTGGAGGAGGAGCTGGGAGTCCCCCTCTTCCAGCGCACCCGGCAGGGCATGCGGCCCACCGAGGCGGGCGAGATCATGGTCGACCGGGCGCGCCGGGCCCTGAACGAACTGGAGCGGGCCCGCGCCGAGGTGCGGCCCAGCCCCGGAGAGGTGACCGGCATCGTCACCCTCGGCCTGCTGGAGAGCACGCTGGACCTGCTCGCCGAACCGCTGGTGTCGGCCGTCGGCCAGGCCCATCCGGGCGTGGAGCTGCGTCTGATGACCGGCTACTCCGGCCATCTCCAGCAGTGGCTCGACGACGGCGACCTGGACCTGTCCTTGCTGTACAACCTGGACAGCACGCCGTCCCTCAACGCCCGGCCACTGGTGCGGGAGCGCCTGTGGGCGGTGGCCCCGGTGTCCGCCGGGCTGCGCTCCGACCGTCCGGTCGCCTTCGCGGAGGTGGCGGCGCACCCGTTGGTGATGCCCGCCTCCGGCCACGCCCTGCGCGCCCTGATCGACTCCGCGGCCTCCCGGTCCGGAGAGACGATGGACGTGACGGTGCAGACCAACTCCATGCGCGTGCAGAAACAGCTCGTCCTGGCCGGACACGGCTGGACCATCCTGCCCGGCCTCGGCATCGCCGACGACATCAGGGACGGCACCCTCAGCGCCGCCCCTCTGTCCGAGCCCGACGTATGGCGGTCGATCGTCCTGGCGACACCGCGCTACGGACGCGTACCGCCGGCCGTCGAGTCCGTCGCCCACGAACTGGTCCGCCGGATCGATACGGCCGTGTCGCTGGGGCGGTGGCCGTCCGCCCAGTCGCCCTCGTCGCACGCACCGGACACAGACGTGTGACGGCGGCACCGCCGCGCCCCGGCGGCCTTCCGCCGTGGCATCGGCCGAAGATTCCCACGACCTCCCCGCGCAAGGATTCCTGTGGTCTACACCCATGATCGAACCGACGTCTTCGCCCATGCCGACGACGGGGTCGCGGTGGCGTACCAGCGCCGCGGTGCCGGACGTCCGCTCGTCCTGCTGGCGGGTCAGGCGAACAACCATCACTGGTGGGACGGCGTACGCGAGGACTTCCACGACACCCACAGCACGATCACACTGGACTACCGGGGCACCGGCGCGAGCGACAAACCGCGGTCGGGCTACTCCACCCGGCGCTTCGCGGAGGACGTGGTGACCGTCCTCGACGCTCTGGGGGTCGAGCGGGCCGATGTGTACGGCACCTCCATGGGCGGCCGGGTCGCCCAGTGGATCGCGGCCCGCCACCCGGAGCGCGTCCGGCGCCTCGTCCTGGGATGCACCTCGCCCGGCGGACCCCGAGCCGTCGAACGCGACGCGTCGGTGCGACGGGCCCTGGCCCAGCCCGACCCTGACGCCGCACGCCAGACCCTGACCGAGCTCATGTACAGCCCCGGCTGGCTCGCGGAGCACCCCGGCCCGTACGGCACCCTCGGCGACCCTCAGATGCCCGCGCACGCCAGACGCGGCCATCTGATCGCCAGCAACGAGCACGACGCCTGGGACGTGCTCCCCTCCATCGGTGCGCCCACGATGATCCTCCACGGCGACCAGGACCGGCTCACCCCGCCCGAGAACGTACCGCTGCTCGCGGCCCGCATTCCCGACGCCCGGACCCACCTCTTCCCCGGAGCCCGGCACGCCTACTTCGAGGAGTGCCGTGGCGCGGCCGGCGCCCTGACCCGCGAGTTCCTCCGCTGAGGATCAGGGCGACGTACAGCGGGCCTCACGCCCCCACCCGGCCCGCCGAGCCGGGGAAGGCGCCTTCCATCATGCGGGCGCGTCATGCGGGCATCACACAATTCTATTGTTCTTCCAGCTCCATCAGCACTCATGATGTGTGGCACCCGAGCCCCGAGCGGACGGAGTCGCCACTGATGAGCCAGCCCCGAGCAACCGCACCCCCCTCCTGGCAGGAGGACGTGTTCACCGCACTGAAGAAACACGACATCCAGCAGATCGCCTACGTCCCGGACGCGGGCCACTCCCACGCCATCCGCGAGGCACAGCGGGATCCCGCCATCCACGACGTCGTGCTCACCACCGAGGAGGAGGGCGTCGCCGTCGTCAGCGGAGCGTGGCTGGGCGGGCAGCGCGCCGTCCTGCTGACGCAGAGCAGCGGCGTCGGCAATTGCGTCAACATGTTCTCGCTGCTGCAGATGGGCCAGTTCCCCTTTCTCGCGCTGGTGACGATGCGCGGGGAGCACGCCGAGTTCAACCCGTGGCAGAGCCCCATGGGCCGCACCACCCAGCAGGCCCTGGAGCTCATGGGCATCACCGTCCTGCGCGCCGATGCCCCCGAAGACGTCGGGGAGACCGTCGAGGCCGCCCTGGAGTCGGCCTTCGGCGCCGGTGAACGCGTCGCCGTACTCCTGGGGCAGAAGCTGATCGGCCGCAAGAAGTGGGAGCGCAAGTGATGGCCACCACCACCGCCACCGCCTCGTCCACCGCGCCGGATGCCCGGCTCGACCGGCGGCGGTTCGTCGCCGACCTGGTCGCCCGCCTCCCCGAGGACGCCCTCGTCGTCACCGGCCTCGGCTCGCCGAGCTACGACGTCTTCGCGGCCGGTGACCGTCCGGGCACCTTCTACCTGTGGGGCGCGATGGGCGCAGCCGCGCCGCTCGCCCTGGGAGTCGCCCTCGCCCAGCCGGACCGTCCGGTCCTCGTCGTCACCGGGGACGGCGAACACCTCATGGGAATCGGCACGCTGGCCACCATCGGCGCCCAACTGCCACCCAACCTGACCGTCGTGGTCCTGGACAACTCCCACTTCGGCGAGACCGGCATGCAGCCCAGCCACACCGGGCTCGGCACCGACCTCGTCGCGGTCGCCCGGGGCTTCGGCATCCGCGACGCCCTGCGGATCACCGACCTCGCGCAGGCCGCCGACCTCGCCACCCGCATCGGGGCGCGCTCGGCGACGACGTACGCCCAGGTGCTCATCGCCACCGATGAGCCGCCGCGTGCCCTGCCGCCGCGCGACGGCGCCGCCAACAAGAACTCCTTCCGCGCCGCCCTGGGCCTGAGCACGTTCTGAGCCGCCCAGCGCGACGGGGCCGCCGAATCGAGTAACCCCTATGCAGCGCTACGACATGTTCATCGACGGAGAGAGCCACGAGC
This sequence comes from Streptomyces sp. NPDC021115, assembly GCF_044333065.1. Lineage (NCBI taxonomy): Bacteria > Bacillati > Actinomycetota > Actinomycetes > Kitasatosporales > Streptomycetaceae > Streptomyces > Streptomyces sp. NPDC021115. The sequence continues at coordinate 25,813 of NZ_JBIRQF010000013.1, read as the reverse complement.
CCTCCACGAAGAACTGGTTTCCCACCGACAACCCCTACCTGGGCGCACCCTGGGCCGAGGTCGCCCGGGGCGGGCCGCGGGACGTCGACACCGCGGTGCGAGCCGCCCATCGCGCCCTGGGCACCGGCCCGTGGGCCGAACTGACGGCCAGCGCGCGGGGCGCCCTGCTCCACCGCCTCGGCGACACGGTCGCCGCCCATGCCCGCTCGCTGGCCGAGACCGAGGTCCGGGACAACGGCAAACTCTTCACCGAGATGTACGGGCAGGTGAGCTACCTGGCCCAATGGTTCCACTACTACGGTGGCCTCGCCGACAAGATCGAGGGGACCGTTCCCCCGATGGACAAGAAGGGCTACTTCGCCTACACGCGGAAGGAACCCGTCGGCGTCGTCGCTGTCATCACCCCCTGGAACTCTCCGCTCCTGCTGCTGGCCTGGAAGATCGCGCCCGCGCTGGCCGCCGGGTGCACGGTCGTGGTCAAGCCGTCGGAGTTCACCTCCGCCTCCACCCTGGAGCTCGCCCGTCTCTTCCACGAGGCCGGACTACCGCCGGGTGTGTTCAACGTCATCACCGGCTTCGGCCAGGACGTCGGTGCCGCTCTCGTGGAACACCCGCTGGTCCGCAAGGTCAGCTTCACCGGCTCCGACGCCACCGGCCGCCGGATCAACGAGGCCGCCGCCCGCGATTTCAAGCACGTCAGCCTCGAACTCGGCGGCAAGTCGCCCAACATCGTCTTCGCCGACGCGGACCTGGAAGCCGCCGTCAACGGCGCCGTGTCCGGCATCTTCGCCGCGACCGGACAGACCTGCATCGCCGGCTCCCGGCTCCTGGTGCAGGACAGCGTGCACGACGAGGTGGTCGACCGGCTCCTGGAGCTGGCGGGCACCGCCCGCATGGGCGACCCGATGGACGAGGAGACCCAGGTCGGGCCGATCACCACACCGGCCCAGCACGCCAAGGTGCTGGACTACATCCGCGTCGCCCGCGACGAGGGCGCCGAACTCGCCCTGGGAGGCAAGGCCGCCACCCGGCCCGAGTGCGGCCACGGCTGGTTCGTGGAACCGACCGTCTTCACCCGCGTGAGCAACAGCATGCGCATCGCCCAGGAGGAGGTCTTCGGACCCGTCCTCGCGGTCATCCCCTTCCGCGACGAGGAGGAGGCCGTCGCCCTCGCCAACGACAGCCGTTACGGCCTGGGCGCGGGCGTGTGGACCCGCGACATCGGCCGCGCCTTCCGGATGGCCGAACGCGTCCACTCCGGCACCCTCTGGGTCAACACCTACCGCGCGGTGAGCTACCTGGCGCCCTTCGGCGGCGTCAAGGACTCCGGTATCGGCCGGGAGAACGGCATCGGCGCCATCACCTCCTACCTGGAGGACAAGAGCGTCTGGATCAACACCGGCGCCCCCACCGGCAATCCCTTCGTCCTGCGCTGAAGCACCGTCCCGAGCCGAAGGGCCATCGAGCCGCACCACCCCGAGCGACACGAGCAACGGAGCTTCCCATGTCGCAGAGCCGCACTTGCCCACCCTCCGCACCCGACCGCACACACGTCACCACGAACGTCATACGCGGCTGTCTGGGCAACCTGGTCGAGTGGTACGACTGGTTCGCCTACGCCACCTTCAGCATCTACTTCGCCTCCGTCTTCTTCCCCAAAGGCAATCAGACGGCCCAACTGCTCTCCACGGCCGTCGTCTTCGCCGTGGGGTTCTTCATGCGCCCGCTCGGCGGCTGGCTGCTCGGCGTCTACGCCGACCGGTACGGCCGTCGGCGTGCACTGACCCTCTCGGTCACGCTGATGAGCGCCGGATCGCTGACCATCGCCCTGGCACCCGGCCACGACACCATCGGCATGGGGGCTCCGGCCCTGCTGGTCCTGGCCCGGCTGGTCCAGGGCCTGTCCGTCGGCGGCGAGTTCGGCTCCAGTGCTTCCTACCTCTGCGAGGTCGCGCCCCCGGGACGGCGTGGCTTCTACTCCAGCTTCCAGTACGTCTCCATCGTGCTGGGCCAGCTCATCGCCCTGCTCGTGGCGATCGGTCTTCAGAATCTGCTGACCGAGGACCAGCTGCACAGCTGGGGCTGGCGCGTCCCCTTCGTGATCGGCGCCGCGGCCGGTCTGGTGGTGGTGTACCTGCGCCGCACCATGGAGGAGTCCGAACACTTTCAGCGGGAGCAGGCCCGCACCGCCGCGCAGGACCCCGCGTCCCGCGAACGCAAGGGCCTGATCGCCCTGTTCGCCGAGTACCCCCGCCAGCTCATCGCGGTCTTCGGCCTCGCCATCGGCGGCACCGTCGCCTTCTACACCTACACCACATATCTACAGAAGTACCTGGTGAACACGGCCGGGATCCCCAAGTCCACGGTCACGGTGATCGGCTTCGCCGCCCTGTTCGTCTACATGCTGCTGCAACCGGCCGTCGGCGCCCTGTCCGACCGCATCGGCCGCCGCCCGGTCATGTTCGCCTTCTCCGGCGGCTGCATGCTGCTGACCGTACCCCTGATGACCCTCCTCGGCCGCACCGGCAACCCCTGGGTCGCGTTCCTCTTCATGACCGTCGCCCTGACGTTCGTCAGCGGCTACTCCGCCCTGGCCGCCGTCATCAAGGCCGAGATGTTCCCCACCAAGGTCCGGGCCCTCGGCGTGGGCCTCCCCCACGCCCTGGTCACCGCCACCTTCGGCGGCCTCACCGAGCCGATCGCACTGGCCCTGAAGGACACCGGTAAGGAAACCGTCTTCTTCTGGTACGTCACCGGATGCGTCGGCCTGACCTTCCTGGCCACCCTCGTCGTCAAGGAACCCTCTCGGGCCTCCCACTTGGACACCACGCAGACCTCCCCGGCCGCACCGCAACCGCCGAAGACCGCCCCACTCACCTGAACCACGAGGTCACACCCACCATGCAGCCCGCCACCACGCCCCTCAGCTCCTACGTCGAAACGTGGCACCCCGAGGCGGTCACCGCTCACGACCCCATGGACCCGGGCCCCACCGCCGCCGTCTCCGCCCTCCTGGACCTGCCCGAACCCGCCGCGCAGGACGGTGACCCGCTCCCTCCACTGTGGCAGTGGTTCCACTTCCTGCACTGGCCCGCCCAGCACGAGCTGGGCCCCGACGGCCACCTGCGTGACGCTCGCTTCCTGCCGCCCATCCCCGACCGGCAGCGCATGTTCGCGGGTGGACGCTGCGACATCACCGAGCCGCTGCGCCTGGGCGAACCGGCCGAGCGGGTCAGCAGCCTGGGCGCCGTGACACCCAAGCACGGCCGCAGCGGAGAGCTGCTGTTCGTGACCGAGCGCCAGGAGTTCCGCCAAGCGGGCCGGGTCCGCATGGTGGAGGAACAGGACATCGTCTACCGCTCCGGCCACAGCGGCGGCGGACCGCACCCGCCCACCGTCGACGACCGCCCCGCCCCCGATCCCGAGGGCCCGTGGCATCTGGGCCTCCGGCCCGACCCCACCCTCCTGTTCCGCCTCAGTGCCCTCACCGCCAACGCCCACCGCATCCACTACGACGCCCCCTACTGCCGCGACACCGAGGGCTACCCCGGCCTCGTCGTCCACGGCCCGCTGCTCGCCCTGCTCATGCTCGACGTGGTGCGCCGCAACGCTCCCGGGCGCCGGGTGCGCTCGCTGTCCTTCCGCCTGCGACGGCCGGTGTTCGCGGGCGAACACCTCCTCGCCGAGGGCACACCCTCCGGCACCGGCGCCCAACTGCGTACCGCCACCCACCGCGACGCACAGCACGCCACCGCCGAGGTGACCTTCGCATGACCACGCACATCGATGAGGGTGTGGCGGCAGCCCGGGCCCTGCTCTTCGTGCCGGGCCACCGCCCGGACCGCTTCGACAAGGCCGCCCGCTCCGGCGCCGACCTCGTCATCGTCGACCTGGAGGACGCCGTCGCCACCGACGACAAGGAGCAGGCCCGGCAGGCCGCCGCCGACTGGCCCGGCCTCGGCGACCGGACCGTCGTACGCGTCAACGCACCCGGCACCCCGTGGTTCGAGGCGGACCTGCGCATGGCCGCCGACCACGGCTGCCCGGTGATGGTCCCGAAAGCCGAGGACCCCGCCGTCCTCGCAGGTGTCGCCGCCCGTACCGCCGGGCGCTGCCCGCTGATCCCGCTCATCGAGACGGCCCTCGGCGTCGAACGGACCTTCGAGGTGTGCTCCGTGCCGGGCGTCGTACGTGCCGCCTTCGGCAACGTGGACTTGGCCGCAGAGCTCGGCACAGCCTACGACGACACCCTCGCCCTGGCCCACGCCCGCTCCCGCCTGGTCCTCGCCTCAGCGGCAGCGGGCATCTGCCCGCCGGTGGACGGCGTCACCACCGCCGTACGGGACCCACAGGCGCTCGCCGCCGACACCGCCCACGCCCGTCGGCTGGGCTTCTCGGGCAAGCTCTGCATCCACCCGGCGCAGACCGGCCCCGTCGCCGAGGGTTTCGCCCCCTCCGAGAGCGAACTCCGCTGGGCCCGAGCCGTCCTGGGCGCCGGAGAAGCCGTCACAACGGTGGACGGCCACATGGTCGACAAGCCGGTACTGGAACGGGCCCGAAACACTCTGGCGCGCGCCACCAAGCCGTCCACCGCTCCATAGACGCGCCCGTCCTGGCCCGATCCGCTTGCGACCTCGCGCAACAGGCCGAGGAAGCCTCCACCAGCCCAGTCCGCCGGGCGCGTCAGGGGCGGGGGATGTTACGGAGGTTCGCCCGGGCGAGGTCGAGCATCTTGCCGACACCGCCGTCCAGGACGATGCGGCCGGCCGAGAAGGCGAAGCCCTTGACCTGGTCGCCGGTGATGTGCGGCGGAATCGACAGCGCGGCCGCGTCCGTCACCAGCTCGATCAGGCACGGGCCGTCGTACGCCAGGCCCTGCTTCAGCACATCGCGCACCTGCGCGGGGTCCTCGGCGCGGATGGCGTGGATGCCCGCGGCCCGGGCGATGGCGGAGTAGTCCACGGGTGCGTGGTCCGTTTCGTGATCGGGCAGGCCGTCGACCATCATCTCCAGCTTGACCATGCCGAGCGAGGAGTTGTTGAAGACGATCGTCTTGACCGGCAGGTCGTGCAGCCTGACGGTCAGCAGCTCGCCCATGAGCATGCTCAGGCCCCCGTCCCCGGACAGGGAGATCACCTGGCGGTTTCGGTCGGCGAATTGCGCGCCGACCGCGTGCGGCAGGGCGTTGGCCATGGTGCCGTGGAGGAAGGAGCCGACCACGCGGCGGCTGCCGTTAGGGGTGAGGTAGCGGGCGGCCCACACGTTGTTCATGCCGGTGTCGACGGTGAACACAGCGTCGTCGTCGGCGAGTTCGTCGATAATGGCCGCCGCGTACTCCGGGTGGATCGGAGTGTGCTTCTCCACGTCGTGGGTGTAGGCCGCCACAACGTGTTCGAGCGCCCTGGCATGGCGCTGGAGGCTGTGGTCGAGGAAGGAACGGTTCTCCTTCTGCCGCACCAGCGGCAGGACCGCCCGGAGCGTCTCCCCCACGTCGCCGTGCACACCGAGTTCCAGTACGGTCCGCCGTCCGAGGTTCCCGGCGTCATGGTCCACCTGCACGGTGCGGGCCTGCGGCAGGAAGTCGTCGTACGGGAAGTCCGTGCCCAGCAGCACGACCAGGTCGGCCTCGTGCATCGCGTCGTAGCAGGCGCCGTACCCGAGCAGGCCGCTCATGCCGACGTCGTACGGGTTGTCGTACTGGATCCATTCCTTGCCGCGCAGTGAGTGCCCGACCGGCGCACCCACACGGCTTGCCAGCTCCATGACCTCGGCGTGTGCCCCGCGGACCCCGGCGCCGCAGAAGAGCATGACCTTCTCGGCGGCATCGATCCGCCGGGCGAGCGCTTCGACCTGCTCCCGCGGCGGCAGGACCTTCCCCCGGGTGGTCACCAGGTCGGTGGCGACAGGCGCGTCCGGCACCGGGGCGTGGGCGACGTCGCCCGGCAGGACCAGCACGGACACCCCGCCGTGGCCGAGCGCCCGCTGGATGGCGATCCGCAGCACCCGGGGCATCTGCTGCGGGGTGCTGATCATCTCGCAGTAGTCGCTGCACTCGGTGAACAGCCTCTCCGGATGGGTCTCCTGGAAGAAGCTCGTACCGATCTGACGGGCCGGGATGTGCGAGGCGATGGCCAGCACCGGAGCGCCGGAGCGGTGGGCGTCGTACAGCCCCTGCACGAGGTGGGTGTTGCCGGGTCCGCAACTACCGGCGCAGACGGCGAGCCGCCCGGTCAGCTGCGCCTCGGCGGCCGCGGCGAACGCGGCCGCCTCCTCATTGCGCACATGGACCCACTCGATGCCATCGGTGCGGCGCACCGCGTCCACCACCGGATTGAGACTGTCGCCCACGACACCGTAGATCCGCTCCACGCCTGCCTGCCGGAGGAAGTCCACCAGCTGCCGGGCAACGCTCGTGTGCCTCATCTCGGGCCTCCGAATATCGCTTGGTTCCGATCGACCAGCGCACGCGTACCCGGACGGGGGCGTGTATGTGTCGAATCTGCCGTACGACCTTTGTCACACGTCATGCGATGGCCCCTGCCGGCGGCCGGGCCGCCCCGGGCCCGGGGTGCGTATCCCTGGCCGCGCAACGCGCCCCGTAGCTCTCCCGACAGAACACGAGCCCTCGCCTCTGTGACGATGCACGCTTGGCGCAGTGCCTCCAGCTTCTCCTGTTGCACCTCCGCTGAAAGGACCAGCCGTCCCGCGACATGAAGGTGCTCAGCCAGTTCGTCGGAGACCTGCCGCAGGTTCACGGCGAACGCGGCACGCGGGTTCGGCGGCAGCGGCAAGGGCGCCAGAACAACGGTGACCGCCGACTCCGCGGCCGTCTCCCACAGCCGAGCCAAGGCGTAGGCGTTCGGGGCCGGATTCGCGAAGACCAGCAGGGCCGACACGCCTACCTGGACATTGAGAGCGCCGCCGATCCGCAATGCCATGCCGACCAGGAGCGCGACCGCGAGCACGAGCCCCATCGTGAGGGCTGACGGGGCCAGCCGGTGGAGCAGAAGGATACCGAGGCTCAGCCCTGCCACGACTCCGACAAGTCGGGTGACCGAAACGCTGAGCGGGACCCTGGCCTATGGGTGGTGCGGGGAGCGGGGTGCGCCGGGTGGCGCTTCGGCCGCGTCCGCGGGTGTCGGGCGGGTGCTCCAGCTGGCGAGGATGCGGAGCTTGTCGAGGTCGTTGTCGGTCCGCCCGGCGTAGATGAACAGAACCTGGTCCTGGTCACCGGGGAGGGTGAGGGCTTCGTAGGTGATGTCGAGGCGGCCGACGACGGGGTGATTGAACCGTTTGGTGCCCCAGGTGCGTTCCACGACACTGCGCTCGGCCCACCAGGTGACGAACTCGGGGCTGGCTGCCTTGAGCTCGGCGACGAACCGGGCTGTCTGCGCGTCGTTGGGGTAGCGGCCGGCTTCGGCGCGCAGGACACCGACGACTTCGGAGGTGACCTGTGCCCAGTCGAGGTAGAGCTCGCGGGCGGCGGGGTCCGTCAGCATCCATCGCAGGAGGTTGCGGTCGTCGGCCGGGCGCTGGTTGAACGGGGTCAGCAGCGCGTCCAGCAGGGCGTTGGAGGCCAGGACCTCGTTGCGGCGGCCGAGGACGAAGGCGGGCTGGTCGTGCAGGCCGTCCAGGATGCGCATCAGGTCCGGGCGCACCTGCTGGCGCGGCGCGGGCCCCCTGACCGCGGTGTGCCGCGGCTGCGGGCGCAGCAGGTCGCGCAGGTACTGGGTCTCGGCCTGGGTCAGCCGCAGCGCCTCGGCGATGGACAGGATGACGCCCTCGGAGGCGCTGGTCAGCCGGCCCTGTTCGAGGCGGGTGTAGTAGTCGACGCTGACGCCGGCCAGCTGCGCGACCTCTTCGCGGCGCAGCCCCGGTACGCGTCGGCCGGTGTGATTGGGCAGTCCGACCTGTGAGGGCCGCACCGCGTCACGCCGGGTGCGCAGGAACTCTTTGATCTCCTCGGCCTTCTTCGCCATGCACTCCAGTGTTCCCCGGCCCGGGCGGTGGATCCACCGGTGAAGGGGGGCAGGTCTTTCCCGGTCAGGAGTGGCCCCCGCTGTGGCCTTGGCCTGCTGCTTCATGCCGTGTCTCAATGGTTGGGCGGTCACCCCGGCGACATCGGGAGGGCTCCTCAGCCCCTTGTCGGTGTCGTGCGCTGCCCCATCGGGCCGGGAACCGCTTCGCCCTCGCCACCACCCCTATTGATCACTTTCCGTGACCGGATGTGTGTGGCGTGCCCACGTACGAATGAGAGAGATCCTTTTCATGACTCACGACCAGAAGGTCTGGTTCATCACCGGCTGCTCGACCGGTTTCGGCCGTGCCCTGGCAGAGGAAGTCCTCGCTGCCGGCGACCGGGCGGTCGTCACCGCCCGCAACGCCGACCAGGTCAAGGACATCGTCGCCGCGCACGGCGACAACGCCCTCGCGCTGGCGCTGGACGTCACCGATCCCGCCCAGGTGCGGGCCGCGGTCACCGCGGCCGAGGACACTTTCGGCGGCATCGACGTGCTGGTCAACAACGCCGGCATCGGCTACTTCGCCGCCGTGGAGGAGAGCACGGACGAGGAGATCCGCCGGATCTTCGAGATCAACGTCTTCGGGCTCTCCGACGTCATCCGCGCCGCGCTGCCCGGTATGCGCAACCGCCGCAGCGGCACCATCGTGAACTTCTCCTCCATCGGCGGCCTGCGCGCCTTCCCCGCGGTCGGCTACTACGCCGCCACGAAGTTCGCCGTCGAGGGTCTCACCGACGCCCTGCGCCAGGAGGTCGCGCCGCTGGGCATCACGACCCTGCTGGTCGAGCCCGGCCCCTTCCGCACCGACTGGGCCGGCCGTTCCGCCAACGAGACCCTGCCCGAGCGGGAGATCGCCGACTACGCCGAGACCGTCGGCGCCCAGCGCGCCGCGTTCCGCGCGGACACCGGCAAGGAGCCCGGCGACCCCCACGCCGCCGGGCGGGCCATCATCACCGCCCTTGCGGGTGACACCCACCCGCAGCGGCTGCTCCTGGGCGCCCCGGCCTACAGCATGGCGATCGAGCAACTGGAGTCGATGCTCGCCGAGGCCCGGGACAACGAGGCCCTGACCCTCTCGGCCGACTTCGGTGCCGCCCCCGCCGCCTGACCCACCCCAAGGCGCGCCGGCCGGCGATGGCCCCAGCCGTCGCCGACCGGCGCACCGGGCGGACACCACCGCCCTCCCTGTCCCTGCCGACGACAGGAGCCGCACATGACCGCGCGCACCCATCACGACAGCCTCCGCCAGGAGGTCGGCACCGTCCACGGCATCCAGATCGCCACCATCAGCCCCGGCGTCATCGACACCGGGTGGGCCGACAAGGTCACCCACGAGGAGGGCAAGCAGATCGCCAAGAACCTCAACCAGGGCGCCATCAGCCCCCAACGCATCGCCGACGCCGTCGTCTACGCCCTCGACCAGCCCGCGAACGTCACCGTCGACGACATCGTCATCCACCCCGCCCACCAGGACTGGTGACCACCGAGACCGACTGGATACCCGCTCCAGGCCGGACCGGGCGGGCACCCCCTGCGGCCGCCCGCCAACTGGACCACCGACCCCACAACTGCCACACCACCACCGAACGGAGCACCCCGTGAACAGTCCCGCATCCGCCAGGCCGCTGGCCCTGGTGACCGGAGCCTCCGCCGGCATCGGCTACGAACTCGCCGCCCTCTTCGCGATCAACGGCTTCGACCTGATCGCCACCGGCCGCAGCGACAGGACCGAGCAGGCAGCCGCCGATCTCGCCCGGCACGGAGTCCAGGTCACCCCCGTCCGCGCCGACCTCGCCCAGACCGAGGGCGTCGAGACGGTATGGCAGGCCGTGGAGAAGACCGGCCGCCCCTTGGACGTGGCCGTCCTCAACGCCGGACGCAGCATCGGCGGTGCTTTTCTCGACACCGACCTCGACGACGAGCTCGCCCTGATCGACCTGAACGTCACCTCCGTCGTCCACCTCGGCAAACACGTCGCCCGCCACATGGCCGCCAACGGCAGGGGACGGATCCTGATCACCTCGTCGCTGTCCGCCACCCTGCCAACCCCCTACGAAACCGTCTACGGGCCCTCACGCGCGTTCACCCGCATGTTCGCCCTCGGCCTGCGCGAGGAGCTGAAGGAACACGGCGTCAGCGTCACCACCCTCATGCCCGGCGCCACCGACAGCGACTTCCACGCCCGCGCGGGCATGAACTACACCGCCTTCGGCCCCGGCATGAAGAAGAACAGTCGCAAGGCGGTGGCCCGCCAGGGCTTCCTCGCCCTGATGGAAGGCAAGGCCGAAGTCGTCGGAGGCGACACCGCCACCAAGCGCGCCGCCCTCAAGCACCGCTTCCTGCCCGAGACACTCAAGGCCGCACGACACGCCCGCAAGGCCAAACCCCGTCCTTGAGCCAAGCGCCCGAGGATCCGCGGGTCACCGTTCCTGGAGCCCCGGAGCCGTTCGGCCGAGCCCCCGCGCGGGCCGCAGCCCAGCAAGAACGAGGCGGTGGCCATCGGCGAGGAGGTCACGGGCGGCCCGGGGGCCCGGCCTGACCGGCGGGTGGTGTGCGGTTTCCCGCAGTCGAGAGCATCTCGCAGCCGACCAGCGGGGCCGCGTCCGCGCTCAATGCCCCGGCAGCCCTTGTCCCATGCATTTCCTGGCGGCTCCCCGTGCACGCACCGGCACCCCGCAGGCAACGGGCCGGGAGAGGGTCGCAGGAAGTCCCGTCCCCAATCGATGCCGGAGCGGGCGCCAGATCGCCAGGAGAGTACTGATGGACCATCGCTACGCACAGCTGTACGTCGGTGGAGAGTGGGTGACGCCCTCCACCAGCCACGTCATCACTCTCGTCAACCCGAGCACCGAGGCACCGCTCGGCAGCGTGCCCGAAGCCCGGGAGGCGGATGTCGACGTCGCGGTCGACGCGGCGCGGCGGGCGTTCGACGAGCCCGGTGGGTGGGCCCATTGGGCACCGGAGGACCGCGCCGATGTGATGGAACGCTTCGCCACGGAGCTCGAGGCGCGGGCGGAACGCATCGCGCGGCTGGTCAGCAGCCAGAACGGCATGCCGATCAGCTCGGCCCGGCAACTGGAGGTCGGGTATCCGACCGCCGTGCTGCGTTACTACGCCGGGCTGGCCCGTACCACGGCCTTTTCCGAGGTCCGTGCCGGGCTGCTCGGGGGCTCGATCGAGGTCCGCAGGGTTCCGGTCGGAGTCGTCGCGGCGATCGTGCCGTGGAACTATCCACAGGTGCTGTCGATGTTCAAGATGGCGCCTGCCGATGGCGGTCGGCTGCACAGTGGTCCTCAAGCCCTCTCCGGAGGCTGCCCTCGACGCGTTCCTACGTCTGCCTGGACCTCCCCTACAACTACCGCCGCTGGGAGTTCATGCTCTTCCCCGGCGAGGACGCCGAGGCGATGCTCCGGCCCGAGAAGGTGCGCGAACTGCTGACCGGACACGTACCGGACCCAACCGCCCTCAACATCATCCGGGCCAGGGTCTACACCCACCACTCACGCGTGGCGAGCCGCTTCGTGGAGGGCCGAGTCTGCCTCGTCGGAGACGCCGCCCACCTGATGCCGCCATGGGCAGGGCAGGGCATGAACACCGGCATCCGCGACGCAACCAACGTGGCCTGGAAACTCGCCGCGGCGGTCACCGGTCGCGCCCACCCCCGCATCCTGTCCACCTACGACACCGAACGACGCACCCACGCCAAGGCGATGGTGGACCTCTCGAACACCCTCGGCCGGATCCTGTCCTCGACCAGACCGTGGATGGCCCGTCCACGCGACACCCTCTTCCGGAGCCTCAATCTGGCCCCGTCGGTGCGCGACTGGCTCCTACAGATGCGCTTCAAGCCGATGCCCCTCTACAGACGGGGCGTCGTCCTGCACCGCGGCCGGCCCACCGCGAAGAACACGACGGTGGGCCGGATGCTCATCCAGCCCGAGGTCGAGACCGCCGACGGCCGCGCCGTCCTCCTCGACGACGCGCTCGGCCCCTGGTTCACCCTCCTCGGCTACGGCACCGACCCGCTGATCCATCTTGATGCCTCATCCCGCGCCTTCTGGGACCGCATCGGCACCCGCTACGTCACCGTCGTGGAATCCCGCTCCGGCCGCTCCCGCGGCGAGCGCCTCCGCTCCGGTACGGACTCGGTCGTGGTGGAGGACATCGACGGCTCCCCGCGCGACTGGTTCGCGGACCAGCCCGGAACGGTGGCTGTGGTCCGCCCGGACCGCTATCTGGCGGCAGTGGCCGACCCTCTCGAACTCAGCACCGTGAGCGGGGAGTTCGAGAGGCTGCTCGCCCCGTCCGGGACCCCGGAGGACAGCGTGGACCAGCCTGCCTCTCGTCTCAGCTCCTTGCCCACCGCCCGGGGGGCTTCATGATCGTCGAAGAGCGCGAGTACCTGCTCAAGCCAGGCGCGGCAGCCCAGTACGCCCGCCTGTGGGACGAATTCGGCAGGGAACCACAGACCCGCATCCTCGGCGACCTGCTCGGTTTCTACACCGCTGAAGTGGGCGAGCTGAACACACTGACCTACCTCTGGCGCTACGACAGCTTCGAAGACCGCGCCAACAGGCGCGCCGAACTCGCCGCCGACCCCGACTTCGCCGTCTTCCGCCGCAAGGTCAAAGACTTGCTGATTCGCCAGAGAAGCCGGATCCTCACGCCGGCCCTGCCATGGACGGCTGAGGCGCGGGGCCCCGGAGACGCAGGTCAGCAAGGGTGCGGTGGACCGCAGTGAGTACGGCTCGGCCCCATTCCGGGAGTTACGCCGAACGTTGCGCGGTCCCCGCCTCGATCGCCCGCCTCAGGAACGGGAACGCCTTCTCGACCTCGCGCGCCCAGTAGGGCCACGTGTGCGTACCGGCGTAGGTCTCGAAGACCACGTCGAGCTCAAGGCGGGTCACCCGCTTGACGAACTCCTGATTCTGGAGCAATTGGGAAGCCTCGAACCGGACCGAGACGTCAGAAGGATCGGTTCCAGGTGGATCCAGTGGACCGATCCTTCCATTGCCGCAGGACACGTACAGCTTCGTGCCACGTAGGTGCTCAACGAGATCTGCCGGATTGTGCGCTGCCCCCACGGCGCGCTGCGCCGTTGGATCACCGAAGAGGCTGAGCGCGTCGCACCCGTTCGGGGTGATATGTGTCTGTAGGAGCCACGTCGGGTACGGATCGGAGGAAACCGGCTCGACGGTCGGATGGAGCGTACCGCTGAAGGACGCCGCCGCTCCACCAGGTGGAACGTTTCCCAGCCCGGCTTCTTGCCCGCACCACGGGCCCACCAGTCCGTGTAGAAACCGAGCTCTCCGCCGTCCGGCATGACGACCAGCACGTCGCGCTTACGGACGAGGCGGAAGTTCTGTGCGATCACGCTCGCGCCGTTGTCGGCCTGGACTCCGACGAGGCGCGGTTTTCGCGCATCGCGGCCGCTTGCCAGAGCGACACCCTGCGACATCGTGGCGGCGACTCCGGTCGTCGAAGCAACCCCGAAGAAGCACCTCCGATTGAGCGTCGTCATCGTACGACCTCCTCCACGACGGACTGGATCGCTCCCTCTCGCATGAGTCGATCCCGACACCGGAGCGTGTCCCGCTCGAAGGTGATCGCCGCTGAACGGCCGCCGCAAGTCGATCCAGGCCATGGCCGCTCGACTGCCGCACGGCATTGAGCAGAACCTTCAGCGGTTCGTGAACCAGTCACCTGGGCCCCCGTGCGTCACCGCGCGCCCCACCAATCCCGGGGTGGGCAGCCCGCTAACCTGTATACAGAGGCGTGTGCGGCGGATCGGCAAGGAGTTTCATGGCCCGGGCGACTGGTAAGAGCGAAGCGGTCTATGAGCAGCTCAAGGGTGACATCGAGTCCCTGCGGCTGCGGCCGGGGGCCAAGCTGAGTGAGATTCAGCTGGGTGAGGAACTGGGTGCCTCGCGTACGCCGGTGCGGGAGGCCATCCGGCGGCTGGCTCAGGAGGGGCTGGTCGATTTCGTGCCGGGTGAGGTGGCCCGGGTGGCCGCCATCTCACTGGGCGGCGTGCGCGCGCTGTTCGAGTTCCGGATGCTGCTGGAGCCCCGGGCCGTCACGGCGGTCGCGACGGCGGGGGCGTCGGATGAACGCGTGCTGGGTCCGTTCCGTGAGCTGCTGGAGCGGCTGGAGGAGTTCGACGCCTCGTTCCGCACGCTGGACACCGCCGCGCAGGCCCGGTCGTACCAGGAGTTCTACGACCTGACCGAAGGCTTTGATCAGGCGGTCATCGCGGCGTGCCGCAATCCGTATCTCGCCCGCACCATCCGTGATCTGCGCAGCCAGACCGTACGTCTGCGGAACATCTCGCACAGCGGTCCGCGGCGCATGCTGACGTCGCTGGAGGAGCACCGCGCGATGCTGAAAGCGATGACGCAGGGAGACGCCCGAGCGGCGAAGGCGGCCTGCCTGCACCACCTGGCGCAGACCCTCCAGGCGCTCATCGACAGCCTGACGAGCGAGGATCTGGCCTTCGGGTCCGACGTCCAGGTCTGACGTCCGTCCGGACGCCGCGGGAACCATCCGCACTCACCCTGCCTGTGGTTTCCGCGGAGCGGGTGCTGTATACATAGCTGAATACATCAGCTGACGCGAGGACCGTCTCATGCCGTACACCGTCGGAGCCGCCGACCTGCTGGGGTTCGCCGCCGCCGCCTCCGAAGCCCACGGCGTTCCGCCCGCGGACGCTCATCTGCTCGCGGACACTCTGGTGACGGCGGAACTGTGGGGGCATCCGTCCCACGGGATGCTGCGCCTGTCGTGGTACCTCGGCCGTATCGCGAGTGGCGCGACGGCGGCGGTCGCCACCCCCGATGTCGTGAGCGACAACGGCGCCGTTCTCGTCGTGGACGGCCGCGACGGTCTCGGCCAGGTGCTCACCGACCGCGCCGTGGCCTGGGGTGTGGAGCGCGCCGGGCGGCACGGGATCAGTGCGGTCGCGGTGCGCGGCTCGGGCCACTTCGGGACGGCCGCGTACTTCACCCGCAAGGCCGCCGAGCAGGGCTGTGTGGCGCTGCTGGCCACCAACGCCAGCCCGGCGATGGCGCCGTGGGGCGGACGGGAGAAGCGGGTCGGCACCAACCCCTGGTCGGTCGCCGCGCCGGGTGGCCGCTACGGCACGGTCGTGATGGACATCGCCAACACCGCCGTGGCGCGCGGGAAGATCTACCACTCCAAGGAGCGCGGGGAGCCGATACCCGAGGGTTGGGCGGCCGACGCGGACGGCGTGCCGACCACCGATCCGCGCCAGGCCATCGAGGGCCTGATCCTGCCGATGGCGGGCCACAAGGGCTATGCCATCTCCTTCATGTTCGACGTGCTGGCGGGTGTCCTGACCGGCAGTGCCTTCGGCACCTCGGTCGTCGGCCCCTACCAGCCGACCGGCCGCAGCGGCGTCGGCCATCTCCTCATCTGCGTCGACATCCGGTCGATGGCCGATCCGGCCGAGTTCGAGCGGCGGATGGAGTCCCTGATCGAGGAGACCAAGGCCACCCCCACCGCCCCGGGCACCGCCGAGATCTTCGTCCCGGGCGAGCCGGAGGTCCGTACCGCCGAACGCCTCCGGGCCGAGGGCATCACGGTCGCCGACGACACCTGGGCTGCCCTGGCGAGCATCGCCGACGCCACCGGTGTCCCCCTGCCCACCCCCCTCGTCGAGGAGCTTCCATGATCGCGCTGACCGTTTCGCTCCAGGTCGTCCCCGGCTGCCGGGACGACTTCCTCGCGGCCATCGAGGAGAACGCCGAGCGTTCCTTCACCGATGAGCCCGGCTGCCGCTATTTCGACGTCGTGTGCGATCTGGCGGACGACCACCACTTCGTGTTCCACGAGATCTACGACGACGAGGCCGCCGTCGAGGCCCATCGCGCGGCCCCGCACTTCAAGGTCTGGCGTGAGGCCGCCGGGAAATACGTCGTCCCCGGCAGCCAGGTCAACACGCTCTCCCGCCGCCTCTTCCACCACTCCTGACCGCACTCCCGCCCTCCCCGAGAACGGAAGCCCGTAGCCATGTCCACCAAGCCCGCGGCACCCAACCTGCTCATCCACCCCGACGAGGTCGAACGCTTCGACCGCGGCGGAGGCGTCGCCACCCTCCCCTACGTCGGCAAGTGGAACTCCGAAACGGCCGTCATCACCACCGGCCAGACCGTCTTCCAGCCCGGTACGGGGCTGCCTCTGCACAGCCACAACGTCGAGGAGTCGGTCCTGATCCTCGAAGGCGAGGCGACCGCGGAGATCGACGGCGAGTTCTTCGACCTGGAGGCCGGCCAGGCGACCTGGGTCCCAGCCGGCGTCCCGCACCGGTTCTTCAACCGGGGCGCGGGCGTCATGCGGATCTACTGGGTCTACGGCGGCCGGGACGTCACCCGCACCATCACCGCCACCGGCGAGACCTTCGCGCACCTTTCCGAGCACGACAAGGGAGGGGCACCCACCGCATGAGCGGCACCATCACGACCGTCAACCCGGCAACGGGAGAGGCGATAGCCACGTACGAAGGCTGGGACGCGGAGCGCATCGAGGCCGCCGTGGCCCGGGCGCATGCCGCATACCGCGCCTGGGCCCTCGTCCCGGTCGCCGAGCGGGCGGCCCGCGCAGGCCGCCTCGCCCGCATCTTGCGTGCGCGCAAGGACCGCCTGGCCTCCCTGGCCGTCACGGAGATGGGCAAGCCGACGGGAGAGGCGGAGGGAGAGGTCCAGAAGTCGGCCGTGACGGCCGAGTACTACGCCCGGCAGGGGCCCGGCATCCTCGCCGACGAGCGTGTCGAGGTCGACGGAGCGAATGCCTGGGTGGCGTACGAACCGGCCGGGCTGGTGCTGGCGGTCATGCCGTGGAACTTCCCCGTCTGGCAGGTCATGCGCTTCGCCATCCCCTCGCTGGTGGCGGGCAACGGCATCCTGCTCAAGCACGCGTCCAACGTCACCGGCAGCGCGCTGGCCCTCCAGGACCTCTTCGTCGAAGCCGGTTTCCCCGAGCACCTGGTGACCACGCTCGTGATCGGCGACGGCGCCGTTCCCGAGGTCACCGCCGGGCTCATCGAAGACGACCGCGTCGCCGCCGTCACCCTGACCGGAAGCAACCGGGCGGGCGCGGCCGTCGGGTCCGCGGCCGGGCGCGCGGCGAAGAAGTCCGTTCTGGAGCTGGGTGGTTCGGACGCCTTCGTGGTCCTCGACGACGCCGACACCGCGGCCGCCGCGGCGGCCGCGGTGCGAGCCCGCTTCGCCAACTCCGGGCAGAGCTGCGTGTGCGCCAAGCGCTTCATCGTCAGCGCCACCGTGGTGGACGCCTTCACCGCCGCGTTCGTGGCCGGTGTCGAAGCGCTGCGCGTCGGTGACCCGCGCGACCGTGACACCCAGGTCGGCCCGCTCGCCCGTGACGACCTGCGGGCGGCGATCCAGCGGCAGGTCGAGGAATCCCTCGCGGCCGGGGCCCGTCTGCTCACCGGGGGCAAAGCCCTGCCCGGCGACGGCTACTTCTACCAGCCGACCGTCCTGGCCGGCACCGGTCCGGGGATGGCGGCCTTCGACGAGGAAACCTTCGGGCCGCTCGCCGCCATCGCCGTCGCCCGGGACGACGAGGACGCCGTCCGGCTCGCGAACGCCACGGCGTACGGACTCGGCCTGAGCGTATGGACGGCCGACCCCGCCCGTGGCGTCGCCCTCGCCCGCCGCGTCACCAGCGGGGCGGCCTTCGTCAACGCGATCGTCGCCTCCGATCCCCGCGTGCCCTTCGGCGGCACCAAGCGCAGCGGCTACGGCCGCGAACTGGCAGCCGCCGGTATCCGCGAATTCACCAACACCCGCACCTATTGGGTGACTGCCTGACCGCTTGACGCTGCACTTGCCGAAAAACCCATCCGACCTGTTGAGAGCCGATGTGGGGGCGCAGACAACCTCATCGGAGGTCGCTCGAACCCCTGCCCTCACGCGGCTGTCGATCGTCGCGGACTCGCCCTGCGCCACCAGCTCATGGCGCCGGAGCGGCAACTTGGCGAGAAGAGGGTGCGGTTCGCCCCGAGCGACCGGGCGTTCCTGGCGGCGCTGCTGCACCGGCTGCTACGGGATGTGCTGCGCAGACTGCGCTTGGTGGTGCGTCCCGGCACGGTATTGCGCTGGCACCGCACCCTGGTCGCACGTCGCCACGCGGCGTGTCGGGCTCGAATGATCGTCGCTGCTAGTCAAAAGGCCACGGCCTCCGCGACGTTGGGTGAGCCCGGCTACCTAGGGGATGTGAGCACCCGGGACGATCCCCTCCACGCCGCGCCTGCGGTTGGGTGAATCAAGGAACGAGACATCGCCGCAAAATTAAACAGTCGAAAATTCAGATGCAGTTCGCTGCGCTGATACGTACGATCACTTTGGCCGCAACACGACAAGGGGGAACCGTGAAGCGCGTCCGAGTCATTTCCAGCATCGCTCTCGCTACGCTCACGCTACTGCCGCTGACCGGCACTGCGTCCGCTTCCGAGTCGTCCAAAAATCCTCGCTCAGGGCTTACCAAGTGACCATCACCGAGCATTCCAAGAGCTGGGTATCCTCGAAGGGCAAGACCGGGCCCGCAACGAAGTCGGCAAGCGCGGCAACTCATTTCTTCACTCCGCAGGACCCAGATTGCAGGGCGAACAGCCAGCATGGCCATTTCACCGCCCAGGTGAAGTACGGGTCCTCAAGCATACGGTTCATGTGGAGCCACAAGCTCAACCGTAGGACGGCTTCACGATCACGCTGATCTGACCATTCGGCAGTCGTGTGCTCGCCCCATGGGGTGACAGTGTCCCGCCCACGTGAAGATGGTGTGGTGCCAACACGAAAGGGAGGCGAGATGTCCCGCATCGAAGGACTCGCCGAGAAGGTGCTGCACGACCTTCATTGGGTAGGCCTTACAGAGGAACCAACTACTACATACTCCGAGTCGAGCATGGAAGAAGGGTACGTGGACGTACTGGTATCCGACAGCTCGGGGATGGGTCTCGGGTTCGCCGTAGACGTCCGTGGAACGGATGCGAGCATCCTCTACCAGCTCGCCGACAGAATCCCGGAGGCGTACGTCCAGCTCTGCTCCGTGGGCCTTCCAGTGGTTCCCGGTAGTCACCGCCCAGCCAGGCCTCGGTTGACACAGAACGAAGTCATCTGGGAAGACCCTGATGAATCAGGCACCTGGCAATGCCGAGTCGGTGCTTACCCCGGACCAATCACCGGCAGTTCGCCTTCTACCTGAGCTGTCCAGTGAAGGTCAGCTTCGTCAAACAGCCTTCCGCGGGACTGGCGAAGCGGTGCTTGGTCCCCGCCGACCTGACCGGGACCAAGCACAACGCTTGCGGGCGCATGCCCTGACTGTCACGTCCTGGTGCAGCTGCTACGTGGTGACCGCCCGCCGTCCGGAACCGGCAGCCGCCCGGGCTGTGGCCGGGAAGGCGCCAGCGGCCCACAGCCCCGATCGCGAAGGCGAAGATCGGCGGACCCTGACCCGCGTCCAGGTGGTACAACGCCGCGTCGGCCCGGCCGGCTCCTCCCGGCTGCTCCAACGTGACGAGCGGGCGCGGCTCTACAACATCGCTTCAAGCGGGCCTTCGCGATTGCCGATGCCCGCCCGAACCTGCTGCGCGGTGAACCCGCCGCACCCGTCACCCGACGCGGGCCGCTGGGCGTGACGCTTATCGTCCAGCTCTCCTCGACGTGACCGTTATCAGCCTTATCGACGGGTGGTTCTTGCGCAGGTCCACGCGCAGGCGTGCGTATACGCGAAGGAGCCCCGGCAGCTGCGGATGGAGTGCAGGCGCCGAGGCTCCGACGCCGCGGAGGCGCAGGCCAGGTCATTGCCGCCGCCCTTGATCCCGCGGGCGAGGTCGAAGTGGTCCGGGTAGCGGTCTTCGGTCGCACCGGTCATGAAGTCGTCGTCGGCGATCGTCCGGGCCCCGTCGGCCAGAGCAGGGACGGCGGAGGGGTCGATGCGGGGGAACAGCAGCGCGGCCGCGCGGCCGCTGGTCGCCTGCTCCATGCCGAGGTGGTGAGCTGGTCGGGGAACACCTGAACCTTGCACTCCCTCTTGCCACCGGGTTCCCACAGTGGCTCGCGGCGGCCGGCCAGCAGCGCGTCGGTGACGTCCTGGTGCGACGGCGCGGGCGACAGGCGCGAGCTCGATGCCGCAGTCGCCGCCAACAGAAAGCAGTGCGTCATCGCCACTCCGGCCTAGCGCGGCCCTGGTTGCCTCCAGCGAGCGGGTCAACACATCGAGGTGGCGTACGCCGTCCAGGTCTTGTCCGGGGCGGGGGTCGATTTCGACGACAGTGCGTCGAGCTGCGGGGAGCAGCGCGCTCAGCTGGTATGCGCCCTTAGCCAGCCGTTGAGGATTGCGTGCAGCCGACCCTTGGCACTGGGGAATCACGAGAACGGTATGGGATCCGTTGCTGCGGTCGAGCCCGGTCATGTCGTGTAGTCCGCGTTGATGCGGATGTAGCCGGCGGACAGGTCGCAGCCGTAGACCGTGGCTTCGGCCTTTCCGATGCCGAGCGTAACGACGATGTCGACCTCGTCCCGGCGCATGATGCCGACGAGTTTGTCGAGGGTGTCGGCCTCGGGCTCTTGGGGGTACACCTCGATGTCGCCGAATCTCACGGTGACGTTGCCCGGCGCGATGTCGGTGTCGTCGGTGTTCTTGCCGATGGCCATCAGTACTCGACCCCAGTTGGGGTCGGCGCCGTGGACGGCGGTCTTGACCAGCGGGGAGTTCACTACGCTCTTGGCGATGCGTTTGCCCTGTCCGTAGTCGCTGGCCTGGGCAACCGTGACGCGCAGGAGCTTGGTGGCGCCTTCGCCGTCACTGGCCAGCTGCTGGGTGAGGTCCAGGCAGAGGTCGGCGAGGGCTTTGGAGAACTGCGCCGGATCGGCTGGTCCTGCGGCGCCGTTGGCCATGACCGCCACCGTGTCGGAGGTGGAGGTGTCGGTGTCGACGCTCAGACAGTTGAACGTGCGATTCACCGCTGCGCGCAATGCGCCGTCCAAGTCGGCCGGGGACAGGTCCGCGTCGGTGAACACATAGGCCAGCATCGTGGCCATATTGGGTTCGAGCATGCCGACACCCTTGGCGATGCCCACGATGCGGGCCTGCCCGACGGTCCGTACAGCGGTCTTCGGGCGGGTGTCGGTGGTCATCATCGCGCGTGCCACATCCAGCGGTCCGGCCACGAACGCCGCGAGGCCGCGCTTGGCGGTCTCGTCGAAGTGTGCACGAATGGTGCCCATCGGCAGTGGGCGTCCGATGACGCCGGTGGAGCCGATGAGCACCTCGTCCTCCGGGATGCCCAGAATCCCGGCGACTCGGCGGACGACCTCGGCAGCGTTCTCCTCACCCCGGCGCCCGGTGGCGACGTTCGCGTTCTGCGCCAGCGTCGTCACGGCACGCAGGTTCTGACCCGGGGCATGTGCACGACTGAGGACTACGGCCGGACCCGCGAAGAGGCTCTGGGTGAACATCGCGGCGCTGGTGGCCGGCCGGTCCGACGCGATGATGGAGATGTCGTCGCCGTGCTCGCGCAGTCCGCCGTGCCCTGTGTAGGCCCGGAAGCCTATCGGCCACGCCACGGGGCCAGCATCTTGAGTCAATGCATGATCATGCGTCATGCAGCATATATTTACGCCTTGACGATGGACTGTCCATCCACTTTCGAGCGCCCATCCCGAACCCACTCCACCTCGCCACGCAGTCAGGAAACCCACGCACTCACCGAAGCCGGATGTATCCGGATCTTCGCCGACAAGAAGTCCGGCAAGAACGCCGAACGCGAGGAACTGCGTAAGGCCCTCGACTACCTGCGCGAGGACGACACCCTCGTCGTCCCGTCGCCGGACCGACTCGGCCGCTCCCTCCAGGACCTCATCGCGATCGTGTCCGGCCTGCGCAAGCGCGACATGTCCGCGAACTCATCGTCCAGGGCACAAACGAGGGCCTGGGCGCCACCCGCGCCCGAGGTGCCCGCCTCGGCCGACCGCCGGCCTTGACCAACGAACAGGTACGTCACGCACGCGGACACGGCGAGGAGGCCGGGGCGGGGTCGGGCTGCCGTAGGCGTCCCCGGCGCCGTCCCTGCTTGTCTTGGGGAGGACCTGGCTGACGTGGACGGTGGAGATCAGTCAGGAACAGTTGATGGTGCAGTACTTCCTTCAAGCAGGGCTCCAGCACCGTAACTTCGCCCTTGGCGTCCTGGCTCGCCTGATGCCAGCACAGCCGACAGGAGCCCTTCTTCAGCCGCACCGTTCGCCTGGCAGCCACTGCACTCGGCGGGTTCCTCATTGCGGCGGAAACTCCGGCATGCGCCGCAGGTCCGGCCGGGCAGCACGCCCCAACCGAAGCAGGTCGGGCAACTGGTCGGCGGTTTACACCTTCCCGCCGGCAGGACATAGGCCGCCGGGGCGGCGGACCTTGTCCGGCTCGGGGATCAGCAGGTCACCGATCTCGCAGCCGAGGACGACGCAGATGACGTCCAGGTCCTCCAGCATGCTCGGCGTACGCGGTGAGGCCCCCGCGCAGATGCCGTTCGCCGGCGATGAGGAGACAGTCGGTGCATTCGGTGCGGGCCGTGCGTATCCATCGTTCGGCGAACGTTTCCTGGTCCCGCAGTGCGCTCAGAGGCTGCGCGGGTGCGCGGCGAACGTCACGAGACGGCAGTCGGGAACAGCGCGGACAGGGCCGGCGCCACAGCCGCAGGGGCCAGGCACTGCGCACGCGCCCGAGGGCGCGAAGCTCGGTGAGTTTCGCGCCCTCTGATAATCAAGCGGCAACCGTCGTACGCAGCCTCGCAGCTCAGCACATCTTGTAGTCGGCTCGGCCGGAGGCGTACGAGCAGGCGCCCACGGTGCCCCCGGAGGACTTACGCGAGGTCGCCTTGTCGCTGGTGTTGTTGGTGACCTCGGGACACCGAATTCCCGCATTGAGGTGTCCCAAAGCCACCGCTGGCAGTGCGGCTATCGGCTCTTGTGGGCGCCGCCGTTGATGTTGAGGACTTGGCCCGTGATGTGGCGGGCGGCCGGGGAAGCGAGGAAGGCGACCGCGCCGGCGATGTCGGCCGGGGTGCCGGGGCGGCCGGTGGCGGTGTTGGCGATGAGGGTGGTGCGGCGTTCGTCGGAGAGCTGGTCGCGGAAGAACTCGGTGTCGGTGATGTAGCCGGGCGAGACGACGTTGGCGGTGATGTCGCGGGGGCCGAGCTCATCGGCGAGGCTCAGGTTCCAGGTTGCGAGGCCCGCCTTGGAGGCGCCGTAGGAGTCGGCCCCCTGGTCGGCCGCGATGGAGCCGAGGTGTATCACCGCGCCGCCAGGGGCGAGTCGGTCGTCGAGAGCCTTGGTGGTGAGGGCGGCGCTGACGAGGTTCGCGTTGAGGTTGGCGCGGAAGTCACGGGCGTAGGAGGCGAGATCGGACTTGCCGTCCGCGTCGAAGACGATGTTGCCGCCCGCGTTGTTGACCAGTACGTCGACGCGCTCGGGGAGTTCGGCCACGAGCCGAAGGAGGGCCTCGGGGTCGGTATGGTCGCAGACCAGGGGGCGGACGCCGGTTTCGGCCGCGAGGGCGTCAAGGGGGCCGGAGCGCCGGCCGGTGACGATGACGGTCTCGTTCTGGTCGGCGAAGTGGCGGGCGATGGCGCGGCCGATGCCCGTGCCGCCGCCGGTGACCAGGATGGTGCGTGACATACGATGAGCCCCTAGATTCAGGTCTAAATTCAGATCTAAACGTAACACTGAGGAGGGTCGGCATGACAAGAGAACCCCGCAATCCGGAGAGCACGCACTACCCGACGGACGGCGCGTCCACGTACCCCGTGCAGGACATCGCAGCCTCCTGGGAGCGCGAGCGGCCCGGCACGCCCGTCGCGTCGATCGGGATCGTCACGCCCATCTGGCGACTGGCCAAACTGCTCGGCGACGACCGACGGCGGGTCCTCGCGCGGGCCGGGGTGGATGCCGCGACGCTCGACCTGCTGAGTGTTCTGCGGCGGAGCGGCGAGCCGTACACGCTGAGCACACGCGAACTCGGCCGTCGGTCGCTGGTCACCGCAGGCGCCGTCTCGCAGCGCGTCGCCCGCGCCGAACGCGACGGGCTCGTCACCCGCCGACCCGGGGAAGGGCGGCCGCGCACGGTCCTGGTCTCCCTGACCCAGGCTGGTCACGACCTGGTCGAAACCACCGTGGACCACGTTCTGAGCCGGGAGGCCGAACTGATCGACGGCCTGACGGGCGAACAGCAGGACCAGCTCACCGAACTGCTCCGGGTGCTGCTCCAGGATGTCCAGCGCCGACTCGGCGACGACCGTATTTCCCATGTCGGCGAGGAGTGACAGGCCTACCGCAGGGCCCTGCCACCAGCGAAGACCTCGTACGTCTGCCTGCCCTGCCGCACCTCGCACAAGCGGTGCCCGCCCGCGCCGTGGTCTGCCAGACGTAGCCAGCGCTGTCGGCGAGCGCCCGGCTGGCTCTGTTCACGACATGCGGCTCTGGTCCACTTCGTGTGGTCGCGTACACAGGGTGACTGTTGATCTTCGCCTCATGGTGGTTCTAGTGGTCGTAGACGGTCAGTGCTGGCGGGCCGCGCATGAAGTGGCTCCCCTCATCAGGCCCCTTGGAATCGACCTTCTAGGGTGGCGCGGTGACTGATGAGCAGGAGTGGGTGCGGCCGTCGGGAGTGTGGGCCACGGCGGTGGGGGTGGCCAGGGTGCGGGCGCTGGAGACCGAGCGGGAGAACGCGCTGTTCCGCGACCCGCTGGCACAGGCCTTCGCCGCCGCCGGCGGCCTGTGGCCCTCCTCGCCGCCGCTGCCCGATGACGAGGCCGCGCGACGCCGTCGGCTGGCCGTGTCGTTCTCCATCGTCATCAGGACGAAGTTCCTCGACGGCCTGTTGCGGCAGGCCTCCGCGTCCGGGGTCCGGCAGGTCGTGCTGCTCGGCGCCGGCATGGACAGCCGGGCCTTCCGGATGGACTGGCCCGAGGGCACCCGGCTGTTCGAGGTCGACACCGCCGCGCCACTGGACTTCAAGGCTTCGGTGCTGCGCCGGGAGCGGGCCGTCGCGCGCTGCGAGCGGATCACTGTCGCGGTGGATCTGCGTGAGGACTGGCCGGGCGCGCTGGCCGCGGCAGGGCACGACCCGGCGGTGCCGACCGCGTGGATCGCCGAAGGACTGCTGATCTATCTGCCCGAGGACGCGGTGGAGCTGCTGCTGGCCCGGATCGGCGCGCAGTCGGCGGCGGGCAGTCGGATGGGGCTGACGCTGGGCTCGCGCGGCGTGATCGAGCGCTTCGGCGCGGACGCCGTGCCGGGATCGGCGGCTTCCATGTGGGTCTCGGAGATGCCCGACGACCCGGTGGGCTGGCTGGCCGGGCACGGCTGGGAGGCCGACAGCCACACCCTGCGCGAGCGCGCTGCCGCCTACGGCCGCCCGATCAACACCCCGCCGCAGCGCGTGGAGCGGCCCGGCGGACTGATCTCGGCGGTCCGCCGGTAGAGCGCCTCCCGGTCAGCCGGAACACCCTGTTGAGGCTGATCGCCTCGCTTCCGGACCCCGCCACCGCAGTACCCCGCGTGGGGTATGTGCCGTCCCGGTCGCGGATCAAGTAGCGCAATCGGGGCGCACGCCCGCAGATCCCGCCAGGCCGCCTACGACCTGCGGCGACGCATTTCTGAACGGCACAAGTACTACTGATCTTTTCGTAAGTTCGGTGGGTGTGGTGGGTGGATGGTCAGGCCGGTATGGGCGAGGAATGACCATGGCAGTCGGGGGTTGGCGTTGAT
>NZ_JBIRQF010000012.1:0-241633 GCF_044333065.1 Streptomyces sp. NPDC021115 | reverse complement strand
CCAACCTTACCAGATCCGTTTTCCGTTCCGTTTCCGGTCCGAATTCCGTTTCCGGCCCCCTGTTGGAGCGGGGTGTTTCGCGCCTTCCGGCGTGTCCACCACTTTAGCGAATTTCCCGCTCAGCTCCTAATCGGAGCCCCAGGGCATGATTTCGCGCAGCGAAATAAGACCCTGTCCGGGAAGTGTCAGTAGTGGTTGGCCGCCTGGGGCTGCTGTGGCCCGACCTGCTGGTCGTGCCGACAGCGCTGCCCGTCTCAAGCGGCTCGGGCTACGTTAGGCCCCCGGCCGACCGGAGTCAAGTTCCCACCTGACGGGGCGTCGAACCGCGACGCCTCGGGGTGTGTGCCCGGTACGGGCTGACCGAGGGGTCGCCCTCGATCCAGAAGCGCCACGGGTGGGTCGCGCCCTCGCCGCCGACTCCGGTGCGGGGTCCGCTCAGCACCTGTTCGGACCGGGCGGGGCAGCCGGTGAGGATCTCCAGCGGGGCCTCGGGCCCCGCGCACACATCGGTGCCGTCCAGTCGGCGGTCGACACCGAGTGCCGTGGCCAGCCGCGCCGGGCCCTTGGCCAGTTCCTGGGCGTTGCGCGCCTTCGGCCGACGCTCATGGGCGTGCTCGTGTCCGTACAGCACCTCCCCCGCGCGCAGCAGCACCCCGCTCGGGGAGCCCTCCGGTCCGCAGACCAGGTTGAGGCAGTGCCACATGCCGTAGGTGAAGTAGACGTACGCATGGCCCGGGGGGCCGAACATCACGGCGTTGCGCTCGGTGCGTCCGCGGTAGGCGTGCGAGCCGGGGTCGGCCGGGCCCGCGTACGCCTCGACCTCGGTCAGGCGCAGCGCGATCGGGCCCTCGGGGGTGCGGCGGACGAGGGTGCGGCCGAGGAGGTCCGGTGCGACCTCCAGGACCGGGCGGTCGAAGAAGGCGCGGGCCAGCGGCGCGCGGTCGGGTCCATCGGTCACTTCGGCTCGTTCGGTCACGCGGTCCGAGCGTAGTGGAACCGATAGCTACCGGTGGTTGGAGCCGGGAGCGGTGCACTGCGAGGGTATGACCCGCGGAACCGCAGGCGGCTGTTCCGCGTATCTACTGTTCAACAGCGTTCGACGCGATCGAGTCATGGCGCGAAAGCGTCGGTGCGAAAGCGTCCTTGAGAGGGAGAACATGGGCTTCAAGAAGCTGCTCGCGAGTTTGGGTGCCGGTGGTGCCTCGGTGGAGACGGTGCTGACCGAGCAGAACGTCGTCCCGGGTGGCGTCGTGCAGGGCGAGGTCCGGATCCAGGGGGGCTCCGTCGCGCAGCAGATCGAGGGTCTTTCCGTCGGCCTTCAGGCACGGGTCGAGGTGGAGCGGGACGACCAGGAGCACAAGCAGGACATCGAGTTCACCCGGCAGCAGCTGGGCGGCGCGTTCGAGGTGCAGCCGGGTGCGGTGCACTCAGTGCAGTTCGGTCTCGAGATCCCCTGGGAGACCCCGGTCACGATGTTCCTGGGACATCATCTGACCGGGATGAACGTGGGTGTGACGACCGAGCTGGCGATCGCGCGTGCGGTGGACTCGGGCGACCTCGACCCGGTCAATGTGCATCCGCTCCCCGCCCAGCAGACGATCCTGGACGCGTTCGGCGCGCTCGGTTTCCGGTTCAAGAGCGCCGACTTGGAGAAGGGGCACATCCGCGGGACGCGCCAGCGGCTGCCCTTCTACCAGGAGATCGAGTTCCACGCGCCGCAGCAGTACCGGGGGCTCAACCAGGTCGAGCTGTCCTTCGTCGCGGACGACCGCGAAATGGACGTCGTCCTGGAGATGGACAAGAAGCCGGGGCTGTTCAGCTCGGGCAGCGACTCCTACCGGTCCTTCACGGTCGGCCTGGACTCCTACCAGGAGACGGACTGGGCCGCGTATCTGAACCAGTGGCTCGCCGAGGTCGGCGGCAAGCGCAACTGGCTCTGAGCCGTGCCCGGTTCCGCGGGGCGTGCGCCGATGCGTTCGGTGCGCGCCCCGCGCGCTGTTCGGCGCTGATCAGCGCGCGTTCAGCGCTCTTCCTCCGGGCCGTCGTCGTACCAGATGGTCAGCGGTGTGCCGTGGGCCGACCAGTAGGTGACGACGTCGCTGAGGATGTCCGCCGCGATCGCCGCGGCCTCGGGCGCCGCGTCGCGGAACGCGTTCCAGCCACGGATCCGCAGCAGATAGCCGCTGGGCTCGGCGCCCTCGCCCCACCAGGAGAGATCGGTGAGGCAGTCGGCGAGCGCGTCCCAGTTGTGCCCGTACCAGTCGGGGAAGCGCAGGTCCCGGGCGCAGCGCTCGAGGAAGCCGTCCTTGTCGGACACATCGTCGAGGTGCAGGGGGAGCACGGGGGTCGGGCCGGTCATGGGCGACATGGTGCCAGCCCGCGCCCGTCCGGTCTCGTTAGGCTGGCCGGACAGCTGATCAACCGCGATCATCAGGAGGTTTTCGACGTGTCCGATCAGAACCGGCGCCCGCTCCCCCATGACTTCCATCCGCCGGTGCCGTCGTTCACCGCGGTGAGCGACGAGGTGCAGGCGAACGGCACGCTGCCGTCCGCCCAGGTGTACGCGGAGGGGAACACCTCGCCGCAACTGCGCTGGGAGGGGTTCCCTGAGGGGACGAAGAGCTTCGCCGTCACCTGCTTCGACCCGGACGCGCCGACCGGCAGCGGGTTCTGGCACTGGGTGCTGTTCGACATTCCGGCGACCGTGACGGAGCTTCCGGCCGGGGCGGGCACCGGTGGCTTCGCGGGGCTTCCCGAGGGTGCCGTGCACGCCCGTAACGACTTCGGCACCCGTGACTTCGGCGGTGCCGCGCCGCCGCCCGGGGACGGGCCTCACCGCTATGTGTTCACGGTGTACGCGGTGGACACCGAGAAGCTGGGCCCGGACGCGGACGCGTCGCCCGCGGTGGTCGGCTTCAACCTGCGGTTCCACACCCTGGGCCGGGCGCAGCTGATCGGCGAGTACGAGGTGCCAGCGGCGGGCTGACGTCGCGAAATTGCGTTGTCCTCGGCCATCCTCCCGGCCAGAGTTGATCCCGGCCCGCCCACTGCTCAGAGGCGGGCGCGGCCGGGATGCGGGAGGTGGTCGGGATGCGCGAGACGCTGGTTCTGAACGCGAGCTTCGAGCCGCTGTCGACGGTGACGCTGCGGCGTGCGGTGGTGCTGGTACTCCAGGAGAAGGCCGTCGTCGAACGCGCCCATCCCGGGCTGCGGGTGCGCGCCGCCGAGGTCGATCTGCCGCTGCCGCGGGTGATCCGGCTGTGCCGTTACGTACGGGTGCCGTTCCGAAGACGGGCTCCGTGGTCGCGGCGCGGGGTGCTGGTGCGGGATCAGCACCGGTGCGCGTACTGCGGGCGGCGGGCGACGACGGTGGACCACGTGGTGCCGCGGTCGCGCGGCGGCGGGGACACCTGGCTGAACACGGTCGCCTCCTGCGCGGAGGACAACCACCGCAAGGCGGACCGGACTCCGGAGCAGGCGGGGATGCGGCTGCTCAACTCGCCGTTCGAGCCGACGCCTTCGGATGCGCTGCTGCTGGCGCTGGGGGCGGCCGAGCGGGACGCGCTGCCGGAGTGGCTGGCACTGCCCGCCTGAGCCCGTCCCTGCCGGACCAATGCTGAAGGGCCGGTACCCCGCGGGGTACCGGCCCTTCAGCATTGGTCTGCTCGGTCAGTCGATCCTGGGCTGCTCGCGGCGCGGGGCGGCCTCCTTGCCGGTGGGCGCCGGGGCTGCCGGTGCGCCGCCACCGTTCCCGCCGGTCAGCGGGCCGAAGTTGCCCATGGCCCCGCCGAGGCCCTTGAGGGCGTCGCCGATCTCGCTGGGCACGATCCAGAGCTTGTTGGCGTCGCCCTCGGCGATCTTCGGCAGCATCTGGAGGTACTGGTAGGAGAGCAGCTTCTGGTCCGGGTCTCCGGCGTGGATGGACTCGAAGACCGTGCGGATCGCCTGGGCCTCGCCCTCGGCGCGCAGCGCGGCGGCCTTGGACTCACCCTCGGCCCGCAGGATCGCGGACTGCTTCTCACCCTCGGCGCGCAGGATCTCGGACTGCCGGACACCTTCGGCCTGGAGGATCGCGGCGCGCTTGTCACGGTCGGCGCGCATCTGCTTCTCCATCGAGTCCTGGATGGAGGTCGGCGGCTCGATGGCCTTCAGCTCGACGCGGTTGACGCGGATACCCCACTTGCCGGTGGCCTCGTCGAGGACGCCGCGAAGCGCCGCGTTGATCTCCTCACGGGAGGTCAGGGTGCGCTCCAGGTCCATGCCGCCGATGATGTTCCGCAGGGTGGTGACGGTCAGCTGCTCGATCGCCTGGATGTAGCTGGCGACCTCGTAGGTGGCGGCCCGGGCGTCGGTCACCTGGTAGTAGATGACGGTGTCGATGTTCACGACCAGGTTGTCCTGGGTGATCACCGGCTGCGGCGGGAACGGGACGACCTGTTCGCGCAGATCGACGCGGTTGCGGATCGAGTCGATGAACGGGACGACGATGTTGAGGCCCGCGTTGAGGGTGCGCGTATAGCGGCCGAAGCGTTCCACGATGGCGGCACTGGCCTGGGGGATGACCTGGATCGTCTTGATCAGTGCGATGAAGACGAGCACCACCAGGATGATCAGGACGATGATGATCGGTTCCACAGCGGCTCCCCGTGCCCTTCATGCGTGCTTTGGATGATCGGGATGATCAGGTCCGGTCTTGTGGGTGGAGTCTGTCAGATCGACGGCCGACTCCGCAGCTGAGCGGGGTGGCGCTCAGCTCTTGGTACTACGACGTCTACATGACGACGGCGGTGGCGCCGTCGATCTCGACGACGTCGACCTGCTGACCCGGTTCGTACGCCTGGCCGGGGTCGAGCGAGCGGGCGGACCAGATCTCACCGGCCAGCTTGATGCGGCCGCCGCCGCTGTCGTCGACCCGTTCGAGGACGACGGCCTGCCGGCCCTTCAGCGCCTCGACGCCGCTGCGCAGCCCGGGTTGCTGCTGCCGGCTGCGGACCGCCATCGGGCGGACGACGGCGACGAGCGCGACCGAGACGGCGCAGAAGACGATGACCTGGAGCACGACGCCGCCGCCGAGCGCGTCGGTGATCGCACCGGCGACCGCGCCGACCGCGACCATCCCGAATTCGGGCATCGCGGTCAGCACGAGCGGAATGCCCATTCCTACGGCGGCGATCAGCCACCACACCCACGGATCCACAAGGTCATGGTAGTTCTCATGGTCCGTCGGGGAACAGGGCGCAGTTCGGGGTGCCGGTGGCATACGCCGTGTTCGGGGCGGGGGTTCAGGCCATCGGAGGGCGGTTTCAGGTCAGCGGCAGGCCCTGGGCGGTCCAGCGGTCGCCGTTGCGCTCGACGAGCAACGGGAGCCCGAAGCAGCGCGAGAGATTACGGGAGGTCAGCTCCATGTCGATGGGCCCGGCGGTGAGCACCTTGCCCTGACGGACCATCAGCACGTGGGTGAAACCCGGGGGGATTTCCTCGACGTGATGTGTCACCATGATCATCGACGGCGCGTACGGGTCGCGGGCGAGCCGCCCGAGGCGGCGTACGAGGTCCTCGCGGCCGCCGAGGTCGAGCCCTGCCGCGGGCTCGTCCAGGAGCAGCAGTTCGGGGTCGGTCATCATCGCGCGGGCGATGAGGGTGCGCTTGCGCTCGCCCTCGGAGAGGGTGCCGAACTTGCGGTCGAGGTACTCGTTCATGCCGAGGCGGTCGAGGAAGGCCCGGGCCCGGACCTCGTCGACCTGGTCGTAGTCCTCCTGCCAGTGCGCCGTCATGCCGTACGCGGCGGTGAGGACGGTCTGGAGGACGGTCTGGGCGCGCGGCAGCTTCTCGGCCATGGCGATACCCGCCATGCCGATGCGCGGGCGCAGCTCGAAGACGTCCACGGCGCCGAGCTGCTCGCCGAGGATCCGGGCGGACCCGGTGCTCGGGTAGAGGTAGCTCGACGCGAGGTTGAGCAGGGTGGTCTTCCCGGCACCGTTGGGGCCGAGGATCACCCAGCGCTCCCCTTCCTTGATCGACCAGGAGACGTCGTCCACCAGAGCCCGACCGTCGCGGACCACGGATACGTCCACCAGCTCCAGAACCTCGCTCATGAGCGCGTTGTCTCCCATTGCAGTCTCGAGTGTCGCGTGCGCCTGTGGGCGCAGCCCCCAGAGGAAAACCTACGCCACGCATTGTCGGTGGCAGTCCTTAGGCTGGTTCCATGCTCGATGAACCACGTTCAGGGCGCCTCGCAGCCTGGGGAAATGCCCTTCTCGCCGGACTTGTCCCGCCGGACGACGCCGCGCACCGGATCGCTGGGGAGGACGCGTCGCACCGGGTGGACGGGCTGCCCGGCGAGTCCGGTCCGGTCGGACTGACGCTGGCGCTGGGGCGGCTGAGAGCACTCGGGGCCAAGGGGCTGCGGGTGGCGCTGCCGGTAGCGGGGCATCCACTGGGGCTCAGCGGGCCTCCGGAGTTCAACGAGAAGGCGCTCGACGCGGGCGAGGCGGTGCTGGCCACGGGGGTGGCGCTGGGCCTGGTGCCCGAGGTGTCGGCGGCGGGGCCCGAGGGCGATCAGCACATCGAGGTGATGTGGCGCTGTCTGCCGGTGCGGGAGGCGCCGCCCGCGGACGTGCCGTCGCTCGGCGAGGCCGAGCGGGAGCTGGCCGAGGCGCTGCGGGAGGCGACGGAGGTGCTGTCCCGGCTGAATGTGGCCGGGGCCGGTCCGGCCGCCCAGGCGGCGCTGGAGGCGTACCGGGCGCGGGCCGAGCGGGGGCGCGAGGTGCTGGCGCCCGGCTATCCGCCGCGGGCGCTGCGGGTGCTGGAGCTGGCGCAGCGGGTGGGCGCGCTGATCGCCATCGCGTACGCGCCGGGCGGGGACGGCAAGGACCACGGCGGGGCGGTGAGCGCGTCGGAGATCGCGGCCCGGGCGGAGGCGTTGCGGCCGGTGGAGCGCACGGCGCGGCGGGCGCAGGTGGCGGCGTACAACGCGTATGTGGAGGAGCTGGAGCGGGGCGGCTTCTGAGGTCCCGGCCGCCACGACCCAAGGGGCCGGACCCGGAGGCGATGCCTCCGGGTCCGGCCGGTGTGGTGCGCGGTGCCTCTGCCCTGAGGGGTGGGATCAGCCGCAGGAGGGGTTCATCGCCCCGATGACCGTAACGGTGTTGCAGGAGACGTTGACCGGCACATGGACGGGCACCTGGGCGTTGTTGCCCGAGACGACGCCCGGGGACATGGTCGCCCCGCCGTCGGCCATGGGACCGTCCTGGGCGGAGGCGACACCCGCACCGGCGACGGCAAGACCGCCGGCCGCGATGGTGATGGCAGCGATCCTCTTGATGTTCTTCACTTCTCAAGACCCTTCGTCCATAGCGTCACTGCGGCGAATCACCGCGGTACGCCGTGAAGAACGGCCCGGAGCGGACGGAGTTGCGCTGTTCGGGTGACATACACACGTTGGTGTGATTGCACGGAGAAACGCTGTTCATGCCCCGATTCCGTGCCGCACCGCCCACAGTGCGGCCTGCGTGCGGTCGGCGAGGTCCAATTTCATAAGAATGTTGGACACATGTGTCTTCACGGTCTTTTCGGACAATACGAGCCTGCGTGCGATTTCCCGGTTCGACCGGCCGTCCGCGATCAGCCCGAGCACTTCCCGCTCCCGGTCGGTGAGGGAGCCCCCGCGCCCCTGGCCGCCGCCCGCCTCCTCCTGGGAGAGCAGCGCGTCGGCCACCTCGGGCTGGAGCACCACCTGCCCGGCGTGGACGGACCGTATGGCGCACGCGAGGGCGTCGGGGTCCACGTCCTTGTAGACGTAGCCCGCCGCGCCCGCGCGCAGGGCGGGGACCACGGTGCGCTTCTCCGTGAAACTCGTCACGACCAGCACCCGGGCCGGGTTGCCGAGGTCGCGCAGCTTGCGCAGCGCCTCGATGCCGTCGATGCCGGGCATCTTGACGTCCATCAGGACGATGTCGGGGCGCAGCTCCTCGGCGCGGGCGATGCCCTCCTCCCCGTCCGCGGCCTCGCCGACCACGTCGATGTCGTCCTGCACCTCCAGGAAGGTCCGCAGGCCGCGCCGCACCACCTGGTGGTCGTCGACGAGCAGCACCCGTACCGCCGCTCCGTCCCGTCGCTCACCCACCGGGCACCTCCATCTCGATCACAGTTCCCTTGCCGGGCGCCGACTCCACGGTCAGTCCGCCGCCGACGCCGCTCGCCCGGTCGCGCATCGACACCAGCCCCAGGTGCCGCCCCGCCCGGCGCACCGCCGAGGGGTCGAAGCCGCCGCCGTCGTCGCCGACCCGCAGCAGGGCGCCCTGGCCGTGCCGGGAGAGGGTGACCTCGACCCGGCGTGCGTCGGCGTGGCGCAGCGCGTTGTGCAGGGCCTCCTGGGCCACCCGCAGCAGCGCCTCCTCCTGGGCGGCGGGCAGCGCCCGCACGCCGTGCGCCTCGAAGGTGACCCGGGCGGTGTGGGCCCGGTCCAGGACCTGTATCTGAGTGCGCAGGGTCGCGACCAGGCCGTCCTCGTCGAGCGCGGCGGGGCGCAGCTCCACGACGGCCGAGCGCAGCTCGTCGGCGGCCTCGGCGGCGAGGGTGGTGACCTGCTGGAGCTCTTCCCTGGCGCGGGCCGGGTCGCGGTCCACGAGCGCGGCGGCGGCCTGGGCGGTCAGCCGCAGCGAGAAGAGCTTCTGGGAGACGGCGTCGTGCAGCTCATGGGCGAGCCGGGCGCGCTCCCCGGCGATGGTCAGCTCGCGGCTGCGCTCGTAGAGCCGGGCGTTGGTGAGGGCGATGGCGGCGTGCTGGGCGAGGATGGCCAGCAGCTCCTCGTCCTCCGCGGTGAAGCCGCAGCCGCCCTCCGGTTTCGCGCAACGCTTGTTGGCCAGGAAAAGCGCGCCGAGGACTTCCTCACCATCCGCAATGGGAAGTCCAATAAAGTCGGACATATCTGGATGTTCGGGAGGCCAGCCCTCGAATCGCGGATCCCGCCGGACGTCGGCCAGCCGCTGCGGGGTCGCGCCCTTGAGCATCGCGGCCAGGATTCCGTGCTGGCGGGGCAGCGGCCCGATGGCCTTCCACTGCTCGTCGCTGACGCCATCTACTACGAACTGGGCGAAACCCCCGTGGTCGTCCGGGACCCCCAGCGCCGAGTACTCCGCGTCCAGCAGCTCCCGGGCGGACACAACGATGGTCTTTAGGACATCCCGTACTTCCAGATGTCTGCTCATCGCGAGGAGCGCACTGCTCACCCAGGCCAGCCCCGCCCCGGCTCCACCACCCGGCCCTTTGGTCATGGAGCTCACCGTACCGGCGCGGCGACAAAGGGCATATCGGCCTTCAGCAGCCCTTCGTTGCGACTCGGGACCTAGGACGAGGGACGCAGGAGAAGCGCCGAAAGAGGTTCGTTACAAGGTCCGGGAATTCCGCCACACTCCGCATTTGCGCGGGCACACCTCGCGATATTAAAGACTCCGCAATGTGATGCCTGACACAGGATCCATATCACTTACGAAGTCACTTAGTGGATGTTTTTACCCGGCGTGAGCGGGGAGAACGCCAGCTCGCACGGGCGGGGGAGACCTACTTACCCACTAAGCAGCATCGTATGTCACACCTTTGCCACAGCTTTTTGCGACCGCTAAGAATTTCCCCCAGTCGCACGGCGCCGTAGATCCAGACACGGCGCACAAGCGCCGATTTGGCCTGCGACACAAGCGATTGGAAGAGGTCTACTCCGCCATGCCCCTGCCCAGCATCCCCGGCTACAACCGCCTGACGAAGACAACCAAGTACTCCGCCGCCGGTATCGCCGCGGCAGGCGCCGCCGCCATAGCCTTCGCGCTCGTCCCCGGTGGCAATGCCGATGCCAAATCGACGGCCCAGGAGCTTCCGGCGAAGCCGGTCTCGTGGAACTCGCAGAAGGTCGACAGCAAGGCCCAGCAGGAGATTCTGCTGAAGCAGGCCACCCTGGCCAGCAAGCAGGCGCAGGCCGAGGCCGCGCAGAAGAAGGCCGCGGAAGCCGCTGCCGCCAAGAAGGCCGCAGAGGCCGCGGCCGCCAAGAAGGCCGCCGCCGAGGCCGCCGCCAAGAAGGCCGCCGCGGCGCAGGCCGCCAAGGAGCGCGCCGCCAAGGAGGCCGCGAGCCGTGCCGCCGCGCGGGCCAAGCTCGCCGCCGCCAAGAAGACCTACCCGAACAACCTTGACGGCTGGATCCGGGAATCCCTGGACATCATGAAGAAGCACAACATCCCGGGTACCTACCACGGCATCTACAAGAACGTCATCCGTGAGTCCGGCGGTGACCCGCGGGCCATCAACAACTACGACATCAACGCCCAGAACGGTGTCCCGTCCAAGGGCCTGCTCCAGGTCATCCTGCCTACCTTCCAGGCGTACCACGTCCCGGGCACGCCCTTCGACCAGTACGACCCGGTCGCCAACATCGTCGCCGCGTGCAACTACGCCGCCGACCGGTACGGCTCCATCGACAACGTCAACGGCCCGTACTAAACCCGGCGTCCACACGCCGAAGGGCGGCGGCACCCCCAGTGTGCGAGGGTGCCGCCGCCCTTCGGGCCGCTCGGACGAGCCTGCCGCTACTTGCGCATGACCTCCGGCTCATGGCGGCGCAGCAGCCGCGCCACCACGACAGCGCAGATGATGGCGAGCGCCAGCAGGACGGCCATGTCGATGCTCCACTGGGCCGTGGTGTGCTCCCACAGCGGGTCCGTGTCCAGCGGCTTCTTGCGGTCCCACGGCGCCATCAGATGGCCCGGGCCAGGGCCCAGGTCCAGCGTCGCGCCGACCGCGCCGACCGCCCAGCGGGCGGGCATCAGATACGCGAACTGCTCGATGCCGGGCGATCCGTAGATCTTGAAAAGGATGCCGGTGAAGACGACCTGGATGATCGCGAACATGACCAGCAGCGGCATGGTCTTCTCGGCGGTCTTCACCAGCGAGGAGATCACCAGGCCCACCATCATCGAGGTGAAGCCGATCGCGATGATGGCCACGCACATCTCGACGGCCGGCGGCATGATCAGCGCTTCCTCGGGCAGCTCACGGGTCGAGAAGCCGATGGCGCTGATGATCACGCCCTGGAAGGCGGTGATCACGCCGAGCACGATCACCTTGGACATCAGATAGGCGGAGCGGGAGAGGCCGACCGCCCGTTCCCGTTCGTAGATCACCCGTTCCTTGATCAGCTCTCGTACGGAGTTGGCCGCGCCCGAGAAGCACATGCCGACCACGAGGATCAGGGTGATCGTGCCCGAGTCCTGGTTGAACTGGCCCTTCGGCGCTCTGGTGAAGCCGAAGTCCGACGGGATGACGGTACTGACCGCGCCGAGCACGGCGGGCAGGATCACCATCAGCGCCAGGAAGCCTCTGTCGGACGCGATGACCGAGACGTAGCGGCGTATCAGCGTCCACAGCTGGGAGCCCCAGCCCTGCGACTTCTGCATCCGCGCGGGCGGCGCCTGCACGTCGACGGACTGCGCGGCGACGGCGTCGATGTCCGCGGCGTACATCTGGTAGTGCTGCGAACCGCGCCAGCGGCCCGACCAGTCGTAGTCGCGGTAGTTCTCGAACGCCGAGAAGACGTCCGCCCAGCTGTCGTAGCCGAAGAAGTTCAGCGCCTCGTTCGGCGGGCCGAAGTAGGCCACCGAACCGCCCGGCGCCATCACCAGCAGCTTGTCGCACAGCGCCAGCTCGGCCACCGAGTGGGTGACCACCAGGACGGTGCGGCCGTCGTCGGCGAGGCCGCGCAGCAGCTGCATGACGTCGCGGTCCATGCCCGGGTCGAGACCGGAGGTCGGCTCGTCCAGGAAGATCAGCGACGGCTTGGTGAGCAGCTCCAGCGCGACCGAGACCCGCTTGCGCTGACCGCCGGAGAGCGCGGTGACCTTCTTGTCCCGGTGGATGTCGAGCTTCAGCTCGCGCAGCACCTCGTCGATCCGGGCCTCGCGCTCGGCGGTCGCGGTGTCACCGGGGAAGCGGAGCTTCGCGGCGTACCGGAGTGCCTTCTGGACGGTCAGCTCCTTGTGCAGGATGTCGTCCTGCGGAACCAGACCGATGCGCTGGCGCAGCTCGGCGAACTGCTTGTAGAGGTTCCGGTTGTCGTAGAGGACATCGCCCTCGTTGGCCGGACGGTAGCCGGTGAGCGCCTTCAGCAGCGTCGACTTGCCGGAGCCGGACGGGCCGATGACCGCGATCAGCGACTTCTCGGGGACGCCGAAGGAGACGTCCTTGAGGATCTGCTTGCCGCCGTCGACCGTGACGGTGAGGTGGCGCGCCGAGAAGGAGACGTCACCGGTGTCGACGAACTCCTCCAGCCGGTCGCCGACCAGCCGGAAGGTGGAGTGGCCGACGCCGACGGTGTCGTTCGGGCCGATCACCTGCTGGCGGACCGGCTGACCGTTGACGTACGTACCGTTGTGGCTGCCGAGGTCGCGAATCTCGAAGCGGCCGTCGGGCAGCGCCCGGAACTCGGCGTGGTTGCGGGAGACCTGGAGGTCGGAGACGACCAGCTCGTTCTCCAGCGCACGGCCGATGCGCATCACCCGGCCCGCGTCCAGCTGGTGGAACGTCGTCGGGCTGCGGTCGCCCTGGCCGGTCCGCGCCTCGGCGGAACCGCTGGGGCCGCCACCGGGCCCGCCGCCGCGCCCGTTCTGCGCGGGGTTGGCGTGCTGGCTCGACTGCTGCGGCACGAACGGCTGCTGCTGGTGCGGGGCCTGGGGCTGCTGCCAACCCTGGGGCTGCTGGCCCTGCTGCGGCCAGCCGCCCGCGCCGGGCTGCTGCTGATAGGGCTGCTGCGGGGGCTGCTGGTACTGCTGGGGCTGCGCCTGCGGGGGCTGCTGTGCCTGCTGCTGCGCCTGCTGAGGGGCGCCCATGGCCCCCTGCGGGGTGTACGCGGCGGCACCCGCGCCCGCACCAGCGGCGGCGCCCGACCCCGACCCCGACCCCGAAACGTTCAGGCGGGGACCGTCGGTCGCGTTGCCGAGATGGACGGCCGCACCGGGGCCGATTTCCACCTGTTGGATTCTCTGGCCCTGCACATAAGTGCCGTTGGTGCTGCCGTGATCTTCGACGAGCCAACTGCGCCCGCCCCAGCGCACTGTGGCATGCCGCCAGGAGACTCTGGCGTCGTCCAACACCATGTCGCCCTGTGGGTCGCGCCCCACGCTGTACGACCTGGATGGATCAAGCGTCCAGGTCCGTCCGTTCAATTCCAGTACGAGTTCCGGCACTCCATGCCCCACTAGTTGTCCCCCGAGCTACTCCCTGTCAGGGAGTCTAGGGATGGCGAACATCGTGAGGAACTATTTCAGGCTCAGCCGCTTAACCGGAAGTCGGGTTTAGAGCAAGACGGCAACTCGGGCATGTTGGTTCATCCGGAAAACCCCAGAAAGGCGGTACGGGGCGACGAATGCTGCCGATCATGGATGTTCCGGACCGGGAGGCGGCACCGGCGGTGACGGGGCAGCGTCCGGTAGATGAACGTTCCGCACCATATGGCCGTCCACGACCCGGGCTGCCGCGCGCCGGACGGCGGCGGCCGGATACGGTGGGAAGACCATGAGCGCATCGCAGATTCCCCCTGCCACCGCCGTCCCGGCCGACGACGATCCCACTCTCCTTGTCAAGATCTTCGGCAAGGACCGCCCCGGCCTCACCGCCGGGCTCTGCGACACCCTCGCCGCCTACGGCGTGGACATAGTCGACATAGAGCAGGTCGTGACCCGGGGCCGCATCGTGCTGTGCGTCCTGGTCACGGCCCCGAAGGCCGACGGGGCGGAAGGGGAGCTGCGGGCCACCGTGCACAGCTGGGCCGAGTCCCAGCGGATGCAGGCGGAGATCATTTCCGGCCGCGGCGACAACCGCCGGCGCGGCACCGGCCGGTCGCACGTCACCGTGCTGGGGCATCCGCTGACCTCCGAGGCCGTAGCCGCAATCGCCTCCCGTATCACCGGCACCGGCGGCAATATCGACCGTATTTTCCGGCTGGCGAAGTATCCGGTGACGGCCGTGGAATTCGAGGTGTCCGGGGCCGAGACGGAGCCGCTGCGCACCGCGCTGGCCACCGAGGCCGCCGATATCGGGGTCGATGTGGCGGTCGTGGCGTCGGGGCTCCAGCGCCGGGCGCAGCGGCTGGTGGTCATGGACGTCGACTCGACGCTGATCCAGGACGAGGTGATCGAGCTGTTCGCGGCCCATGCGGGCTGCGAGGCCGAGGTCGCCGAGGTCACGGCCCGGGCGATGCGCGGTGAGCTGGACTTCGAGCAGTCGCTGCACGCGCGGGTCGCGCTGCTGGCGGGGATCGACGCGTCGGTGGTGGAGAAGGTGCGCGCGGAGGTCCGGCTGACGCCCGGCGCCCGCACCCTGATCCGCACCCTCAAGCGCCTGGGCTACCAGGTGGGGGTGGTCTCCGGCGGCTTCACCCAGGTCACCGATGATCTCAAGGAGCGGCTGGGGCTGGACTTCGCCTCCGCCAACACCCTGGAGGTCGTGGACGGCAAGCTCACCGGGCGCGTGATCGGCGAGGTGGTGGACCGGGCGGGCAAGGCCCGGCTGCTGCGGCGCTTCGCGGCCGAGGCGGGGGTGCCGCTGGTGCAGACCGTCGCGATCGGCGACGGGGCCAATGACCTGGACATGCTGAACGCGGCCGGGCTCGGGGTCGCCTTCAACGCCAAGCCGGTCGTACGGGAGGCCGCGCACACCGCGGTGAACGTGCCGTTCCTGGACACCGTGCTGTATCTGCTGGGCGTGACCCGTGACGAGGTCGAGGCCGCGGACGCGCACGAAGAGGACTGACCGCTCGCTCCCCCTGCTGAACCACTCCCCCTCCTGAACCACTCCCCTTCCGCCCGCCTCGGCAGCCGAGGCGGGCGGAACGGTACGGCGGCGGAACGGTAGGGCTACGGGCGTACGGCGTGCTACTCGTGCGGCGCCCAGAAGTCATCGAGGCTGCCGACACCGTGCTCCACGGACTTCCACGAACCGTTGAAGGTCACCACGGCGATGGCGGAGGTGGGGAAGCCGGTGCGGGCCATCCGCTCCCGGGTGCCCTCCGCGGCCCGGCCCGCGAGGGCGTCGGCGAGGGCGTGCACCCCGGGGTTGTGGCCGACCACCAGCAGGTCGGTGATGTCGTCGGACGTCTCGTTGAGGACCGCGATCAGTTCGCCGAGCGAGGCGTCGTACAGCCGCTCCTCGTAGACCGTCTTGGGGCGCTGGGGCAACTCGTGGACCACGAGCTTCCAGGTCTCCCGGGTGCGCACGGCGGTGGAGCAGAGGGTCAGTTCGGGGACCAGACCGGCTTCGGTGAGCCGGCGCCCGGCGAGGGGGGCGTCCTTGCGGCCGCGCTCCGCGAGCGGCCGCTCATGGTCTGCCACCTCGGGCCAGTCGGCCTTGGCGTGTCGGAGAATGACAATCCTGCGGGGCACATCGACGCTCATGCGTCCCAGCTTCGCATGAAACGGCTGGCGAGGCGCAGGGTGTTGGAACGGTGCTCACCTAAGTGAGCGCATAGTGCGGCTGCCCCCGCGCACTCGGTCACGCCCCCTGGTGGCCGAGGATCTGCCGCAGCAGCTCCAGAAACTGCGAGAGGGCCCCGGAACCGCTGGCGGCCTGCGCGTCGGAAGGACCGGCGAGCAGGAGCAGCAGCGCCACGAAGGCGAGGACGGGCAGCGCGAGGGCCCACCACGGCAACCGGACGTCCATGCCACCGTCCGCCGGGGTCGCGGGCCGGGTGGGAGTGCGGGCGGACATGGGGATCGCCTCCGGTCGGGGAACCACACTGATTCGGATGGTTCGACGGTACGGAGCGGGCGGGCCCGTTCCCATCCGGTGATCCACCCAGTTCCCCCTGACCCGCACCCCCTAGGGGACGGTGGGGCCAGCCCCACCCCCGAGGGGGATGGGAGCGCGGGCGTCAGGGCGAGGCGAAGGTC
Organism: Streptomyces sp. NPDC021115; assembly: GCF_044333065.1. Classification (NCBI taxonomy): domain Bacteria; kingdom Bacillati; phylum Actinomycetota; class Actinomycetes; order Kitasatosporales; family Streptomycetaceae; genus Streptomyces; species Streptomyces sp. NPDC021115. Next base: position 225,707 of record NZ_JBIRQF010000012.1, on the reverse strand, counting down.
GCGATCACGCCGATGACCACCGTGATCCCGAGCATCACGCCCAGGATGAGGAGGAGCTTCTTCTGGCCGTCCGGGGGGTTCTCATCGAGCACTGGCATGCGCCAAGTGTCCCACCCGTCACTCAGATCTCGTCCTCGAGGGTGCGGTCACGCCCGGCCAGCAGGCCCGTCACGATCTGCGGCACCATCAGCCCGGCCATCAGCGCCAGCGGCGGGCCCCAGCCGCCGCTGTGCTGGTACAGCGTGCCGACCAGCAGCGGGCCCGGGATGGACAGCAGATAGCCGGTGCTCTGGGCGAAGGCGGAGAGCCGGACCACCCCGGCGCTGGTCTTCGCCCGCATGCTGATCATCGTGAGGGCGAGCGGGAAGGCGCAGTTGGCGACGCCGAGCAGGACGGCCCACACCCAGGCGCCGGCGACCGGGGCCAGCCACAGCCCCGCGTAGCCGATGATCCCGCAGACGCCCAGGATCACGGCCAGCACGCCCTGGTTGCGCAGCCGGGCCGCCGTCCGGGGCAGCACGAAGGCCAGCGGGACGCCCATGGCCATGATCACCGCGAGCAGCACCCCGGAGGTGGAGGCGGAGACCCCCGCGTCGCGGAAGATCTGCGGCATCCAGCCCATGGTGATGTACGCGGCCGTGGACTGGAGGCCGAAGAAGACGGCCATCGCCCAGGCGGTGGGGCTCCGGGTGATCCGGGTGCCAGCCGCACCGGACACGGACTGACCGGACGCGGACTGACCGGACGCGGGCTCGGCCTCGGGCGCGGGCTCGGCCTCGGGCGCGGCCGGCTGCTCGGTGCGGCGGTGCGTACGGTCGCGGGCGAGGAACAGCCAGGGCAGCATCGCGACCCCGGCGAGCACCGCCCACACCCCGAGCCCGGCCCGCCAGCTGCCGCCCAGCGCGTCGGTCATGGGCACCGTCACGGCGGCGGCGCTGGCCGTGCCCAGCGACAGGCCCATCGAGTAGAGGCCGGTCATCGTGCCCACCCGGTCCGGGAACCAGTGCTTGACGATCACCGGCATCAGGATGTTGCTCACCGCGATCCCGGCCAGGCCGAGCGCGCTGGCGCACAGGAAGGCCAGCGTCCCGCCCGCGAACGGGCGCAGCGCCAGGCCGGTGGCGATGGCCGCGAGACCGGTGCAGACGACGGCCCCGGGGCCGAAGCGGCGGGCCAGCCGGGGCGCGGTGAGCCCGAAGACGGCGAAGCAGGCCGCGGGCATAGAGGTGAGCAGTCCGGCGATGGTCCCGCTCATGCCGAGGTCGGCCCGGACCTCCTTCAGGAGCGGGCCCAGGCTGGTGACGGCGGGGCGCAGGTTGAGCGCGGCCAGCAGCAGGCCGACGACCACGATGCGGCGGCGCCACGGCGAGGGCGCGGGGCGCGGTTCCTGGTCCCGTTGCACGGGGGCCGCGGGGTCGAGCGTCGCGAGGTCGTCGTTGGGCATGCCGACCATCATAGAATCATGGGATGAATGCCTGTCCAATCGGTATGTAACCGCCGGGTGACAACCAGACGGCATCATGGAACGGCTCGTTTCTCAGCCCCACCAGCCCTCGCAGGCACAGGAGAGTCATGCCGCTGACGTCGACCCAGCGCTCCGCCCTCGCCGACCAGGTGATCGCCCAGCTGCGCGCGCAGATCACCTCGGGCGAATGGCCGGTGGGCGCGCGGATCCCGACCGAGCCCGAACTGGTCGAGCAGCTCGGGGTGGCGCGCAACACCGTGCGCGAGGCGGTGCGCGCGCTGGCGCACAACGGCCTGCTGGACATCCGGCAGGGCTCGGGCACGTACGTCCTCGCGACCAGCGAGCTGGCCGGGGTGATGCACCGCCGCTTCGCGACCGCCGAACCACGGGACGTGGCGGAGCTGCGCAGCGCCCTGGAGACGAAGGCGGCGCAGCTGGCCGCTGAGCGCCGTACCGAGCAGGACGTCAAGCAGCTCGACGCGCAGCTGGACCGGCGCGAGCGGGCCTGGGAGTCGGGGGACGCGGACGCGTTCGTGGAGGCGGACGCGACGCTGCACATGGCGATCGTGGCAGCCGCCCACAACGATGTGCTGGCCGCGCTCTACGCGGACCTGGGAGCGGTCGTACGGGACTTCCTGCGCGCCGACGTGGCCGACGGCCTGAGCCCCGAGGCGTACGTGGATCACGCGCGGCTGGTGGAGGCCATCCGGCGGCGGGACGGGGAGCGGGCGGCGGCCGAGGCGAGCACGCATCCGTTCGCCTGCCGTCTGGCGCCCGAGGCCGACTGAGCGTGGCCGCGCCCGGCCGCACGCGTCCGCACCGGGCCGCTCATCGGCGCCGATGGGTCACCCATGCCTTGCGGATCTCCTTCCAGCAGCGCTCGTCCAGCTCCACGTGCTGCGCCGGGGCCACGTCCACCCGGCGGCTGTCCATGTCCGGGTCCCACCAGCGGGCGCATTCGACGTGCAGCTGCACCCGGTCGGCGTCGGGGTAGGGGTTGAAGCAGCTGGCGGTGGCGTGCGAGCCGCGCACCGAGGTGGAGCAGGCGGCCTCGCGCGGCCGGGGGCGTTCCTGGGCGACGGAGCTGGAGGCGGCGAGGACGCAGCCGACCGCGGCGACGATCAGGGAGGCGACCGCGAAGCACCGGGGCGTACGCATGGCAGGACCTCCTCGTCCGGGCTGTCGCTCCGCGAGTCGTGCCGTCCCCCACCCTGCTCGTGCTCCACCTCCTCGTACTCCACCCTGCTCGTACTCCACCCTGCGTGCCGCGCCACTCACCCGCCCGCCCGCTGATCCGAACGGGTGATGCCGCGACGCGAACGGCCGCCGCCCCCGGTCCGCTTCGTGCGGTCCGGGGGCGGCGGCCTGCGGAATCCGTGGCGTCAGGCGCCCATCATGTGCACGCCGCCGTCGACGTGCACGATCTCGCCGGTGGTACGCGGGAACCAGTCCGACAGCAGGGCGACGATGCCGCGCCCGGCGGGCTCCGGGTCGGTCAGGTCCCAGCCGATCGGGGCCCGGTGGTTCCAGACGTCCGCCAGCTCCTCGAAGCCCGGGATGGACTTCGCGGCCATGGACTTGATGGGCCCGGCCGAGACCAGGTTGCAGCGCACGTTCTTCTCGCCCAGGTCGCGGGCGAGGTAACGGCTGGTGGACTCCAGGGCGGCCTTGGCCACGCCCATCCAGTCGTACTTCGGCCACGCGAACTGCGCGTCGAAGGTCAGCCCGACGATGGAGCCGCCGCGCGGCATGACCGGCAGGCAGGCCACGGTGAGCGCCTTCAGGGAGTACGCCGAGACGTTTACGGCCGTGCCGACGTCCTCCCAGCTGCCCTCCAGGAAGTTGAACGCGCCCTGCGGGCCGAAGGCGATGGAGTGCACGACACCGTCGAGGTCCACGCCCTCCCCCAGGTGCTCGCGCACCTTGTCGGCGAGCCCGTCGAGCTGCTCCTGGTTCTGCACGTCCAGCTCGATGACCGGGGCGGGCTTGGGCAGCCGCTTGGCGATCCGCTCGACGAGGGACACCCGGCCGAAGCCGGTCAGGATGACCTCGGCGCCCTCCTCCTGGGCCAGCTTGGCGGCGTGGAAGGCGATCGAGGACTCGGTGATGACGCCCGTGACGAGGATGCGCTTACCGGCGAGAATTCCACTCATGACGTTCAGTGACCCATGCCCAATCCGCCGTCGACAGGGATGACGGCTCCAGTGATGTACGCGGCCTCGTCGGAGGCCAGGAAGCGGACCGAGGCGGCGATCTCCTCGGGCTGCGCGTAGCGCGCGAGCGGCACCTGCTTGACGATGTTCTCGCGCTGCTCGTCGCTGAGCGCGCGCGTCATGTCCGTGTCGACGAAACCGGGCGCGACCACGTTGACCGTGATGTTCCGCGAGCCCAGCTCCCGGGCGAGCGACCGGGCGAAGCCCACCAGGCCCGCCTTCGACGCGGCGTAGTTCGCCTGCCCGGCGGAGCCCATGAGGCCGACCACCGACGAGATCAGCACCACACGCCCCTTACGGGCCCGCAGCATGCCCCGGTTGGCCCGCTTGACCATGCGGAACGTACCGGTCAGGTTGGTGTCGAGAACGGCGGAGAAGTCCTCCTCCGACATGCGCATCAGCAGCTGGTCCCGGGTGACGCCGGCGTTGGCCACCAGCACCTCGACCGTGCCGTGCTTCTCCTCGATCTCCTTGTACGCCTGCTCGACCTGCTCGGGCTCGGTGATGTCGCACTTCACCGCGAGGAAGCCGGCCGGCGGCTCACCGGACCGATAGGTGATGGCGACCTTGTCGCCTGCGTCGGCGAAGGCCCGGGCGATGGCGAGGCCGATGCCGCGGTTGCCTCCGGTGACGAGAACCGAGCGGCTCAAGGGACCACCTTCTCTTGTAGAAATCATGCTCGACCCCACGCGGTGTCCGTACGTGTGTCGATCCTCGCGAGAAAACTATCGGGCTACGGACGGGTTCGGAGAATCGAGCGCGCACAGGGGCATGTGTCGGACCCTGTCGACTTCCTACAGAAGCCGCGCCCTGGGCGCCGATACCCGGCCCGCGGGGAAGCACTTAATGTTCGCCTCACTCGGCCCCTGATATGCGGACTACCCCCGCCTGCGCGGGGAGCACGTCGAGTGGTTCCAGAAGGACTGCCAGGAGGGCGGGCCACCCCCGCCTGCGCGGGGAGCACGCCCGCGGCCGTCTCACCGGTGACCGTGGCCGAGTGGTCCCCGCGCAGGCGGGGGTGGTCCGTCGTCGAGCGTGGCCTGGTGATCGGCGGCTGCGTGGTCCCCGCGCAGGCGGGGGTGGTCCGAAGTTCCCGACGCCCTTGACCTTGTTCTTGATGTGGTCCCCGCGCAGGCGGGGGTGGTCCGCAAGCCCAGCAAGAGGCCACGCGGGCTACTGAGTGGTCCCCGCGCAGGGGGGTGGTCCGGTGCGGCGGGGGTCGTGCTCGGGGATGTCCGGGTGGTCCCCGCGCAGGCGGGGGTGATTCGTTCGTAGTGCGGGACCATGCGGACGCCTGCACGTGGTCCCCGCGCAGGTCACGCTGTCCCATGGTGCTATGCGGATCGCGGGGTGAGGCGAATGACGGGCAGTTCGCGATCGGTCTTCCGCTGGTACTGGGCGAAGCGTGCCGACGCATCGGCGATCCCCCGCCAGGCACGTTCGCGCTCTTCGCCGTGCAGCTGTTCGGCGGCGACGGGCACGGTCCGGCCGCCGAGGGTGATGGACGCCCGGTCGGGGTGAGCGGCGAGGTTGTAGTACCAGGCGGGGTTCTTCGCGGCTCCGTTGGCCGAGGCCACGATCAGCCAGCTTCCGCCCTCCCCGGGGAACCAGCACACCGGGGATTTACGGGGCTCTCCGCTCTTCTTTCCGACCGTGGTCAGAACGAGCGCGTCCAAGCCGCCGAGCATCTTCCCGCCGCCTTTGCGGACGATCTGGCGCATGGTCACTTTGTTCAGCCAGCGAACGGCGGCTCCGGGCTGGCGTGCCCCGTACGTTCCGGGGCGGGTCGTAAAGCTCATGGTGCGTCTCCGGTTCAGCCGAGGGCCGGGTAGTCGGTGTAGCCACGGTGGTCGCCGCCGAAGGAGGTGGCGCCGTCCGGGGTGTTGAAGGGGCCGCCCGCTGCGAGGCGGGCGGGCAGGTCGGGGTTGGCGAGGAAGAGCGCCCCGTAGGCGATCAGATCGGCGGTACCGTCCTCGATGAGCGTCAGCGCGTCGGGTCCGGTGGGCTCCGTACCGGTGAAGGGGTTGAGGACGAAGGTACTCGGCCATGCCTTGCGCAGCCGCACGGTCAGGTCGCGGATGTCGGGGGCCTCCATCTGGTGCAGGTAGGCCAGGCCGAGCGGGGCGAGGGCGTCCACGAGGGCGGTGTAGGTGGCCTCCACGTCCGCGCGGTCGCTCTCGTCGATGTCGTTGAAGGGGTTGCCGGGCGAGATGCGGAAGCCGACCTTGTCCCCGCCGATGGCCTCGGCCACGGCCCGGGCGGTCTCGACGGCGAAGCGGATCCGCCGCTCGGGGCTGCCGCCCCAGGCGTCGGTGCGCCGGTTGGAGTTCGGGGCGAGGAACTGGTGGATCAGGTAGCCGTTGGCGCCGTGCAGCTCCACGCCGTCGAAGCCCGCCTCGACGGCGTTGCGCGCGGCGGCCGCGAAGTCGGCGACGGTTTCCGCGATCTCCGCCTCGGTCAGCTCGTGCGGCGTGACGAAGTCCTGCGGACCGTCGTGCGTATAGACCTGGCCCTTGGCGGCGACCGCGGAGGCGCCGACCGGAGTGAGCCCCATCAGGCTCGGGTGCCCGACCCGGCCGGTGTGCATGAGCTGGAGGAAGATCCTGCCGCCCTCGGCGTGCACGGCGTCGGTGACCTTGCGCCAGGCCGCGATCTGCTCGGCGGAGTGGATGCCGGGGGTGTCCGGGTAGCCCTGGCCGATCGCCGACGGCTGTGTGCCCTCGGTGACGATCAGTCCGGCGCTGGCCCGCTGCCGGTAGTACGTCGCCATCAGATCGGTGGGGCTCTGCCCGGGCCCATAGGCACGGCTGCGGGTCATGGGCGCCATCACGATGCGGCTGGACATGCGGATGCCGCCGAGGTCGTAGGGGGCGAAGGCCGTGGTCATGTTCAGGCTCCTGTTCGGCTGGGATGCGCGGCACCACACGATGCCATTGCCTGTCCGAACAAGTAAATGCGGGGTTCGATTCCCCGAGGGCCGTGATGTGTGCCACTCTCTTACGCCTATCTGGGCATCCGGCAACCACTCTTGGGCGACCTCAGGGGCGACGATAGAATGTCCCTGCCCAGGCAATCATCACTGCGAGAGGGTTCAAGGACTTGTCGAACGACCCCGGCGCCGCATCACCCGCGGACTGCTCCGCCGCGGACATGGCCCGCCCGCCGATGCCGCCCTTGATCCAGGCGGGCGCCATGAACCACGCGATCTTCCGCGTGGCCCGCCTGCACCGGATGCTCGCCGGACAGCTCCTGCGCCGCGTGGGACTGCACCCCGGACAGGAGCTGGTCATGATGCAGCTGTGGGACCTCGGCCCACAGCGTCAGACCGACCTCGTACGCCTCCTCGGCTCGGACGCGGCCACCATGACCCGCACGGTCAAGCGACTGGAACACGCGGGCTTCGTCCGCCGCCGCCCCAGCGAGACCGACAGGCGCGCCACCATCATCGAACCCACGGCCGCCAGCCTCGCCCTGCGCAAGGAAGTCGAACAGGTCTGGGCGGACCTCGAGGAAAGCACCGTCGACGGCCTGGATGAGGAGGAGCAGGAAGCCACGATCCGCGCCCTGGCCCGCATCGAGGACAGCCTCGGCCGAGCAGCCGAACACCAGCCGCCCCTCGCGTAGCTGGTGTGCCGAGGCCAACGGTTGGTTGCTGCCCCTCGGCGCTGGGCGGTGTCTGTCATCACGAGCAGGAGATGCAGGCACTTGGTCATGAAGTCGCAAAGGGCTTCTGAATCCGCAGGTGGCAAAGTGGCCCCCACGCAGGCGAGGTGGTCCGCGCGCCGCGAGCTTCCCTCCCCATCGTGACCCGTGATCCCAGCGCAGGCCGGGGCGCAGCCAGCGAAGGGCCGTTGGCTACGCTGCCCGGATGATTCGCTCGGTGGTGCTCGACGTCGGCGAGACCTTGATCCGGGATGACCGTGGCTGGGCAGCCTGGGCCGACTGGCTGAGTATTCCCCGGCATACCCTCTCGGCGCTGGTTGGCGCTGTCGTGGCGCAGGGGCGCGACAACGCGGAGGCGCTGCGGCTCGTCCGACCCGGTATCGATATCGCTGCCGAGCGAGCCGCCATGGAGGCCAGCGGCATCAACGAGCAGCTGGACGAGTCCGACCTCTATCCCGATGTACGTCCAGCCCTCGCGGCTCTTCGTCAACGTGGCGTGCGCGTCGTCATCGCGGGCAACCAGACGACGCGTACCGGAGAGTTGCTGCGGGACCTCGCGCTACCGGTTGACGCGATCGCCACCTCGGGAGAGTGGGGTGTGGCCAAACCGGAACCCGGGTTCTTCGCCCGCGTCCTGGAGCTTGCGGGAACGGCTCCCGGTGAGACCGTCTACGTAGGCGATCACCCCGCGAACGACACGGGCCCGGCGAAGGCCGCGGGCCTGCGCGCCGCGCATTTGCGCCGGGGGCCCTGGGGGCATCTCTGGTCGGGCACGCCCGAGGTGGCTGCCGCTGACTGGCAGCTCGACTCCTTGCACGACCTCGTACGACTCGTCGCCGCTTGAGGCGAACGGCCCGCGCTGGAGGTGGGCGCTCAGTAGCGTTCGGAGCGGACACACCGAACGGAGCACGAGCATGCCCACCGAGCTTGCGCGGCGCGTGGCCTACCAGCGCCGCATCGCGCGTATGACGCAGCAAGAGCTGGCGGACGCCGCCGGGGTACACGTGGGGACACTGCGGAAGATCGAGCGAGGCGCGAGGGGCGCGAGTGACGACGTGATCGAGGCCCTTGCCGCTGCCCTCGGCGTCGATCCCTCCCTCCTGCTGGGAAGCCGGGACCGAGCGGACGCCCGGGTACACGCCGCCATGCCGACGCTGTCGGCCGTCATCGCCGCCTACGACACGCCGGACGACGGACCAGTCCGGCCGCTGGCCGAGTTGCGCGCATCAGCGGACGAGGCCGTGACCTGGCGCCTGGCAGCCCAGTACGTCCGCATCGCTCGCCACTTACCGCTCCTCGTCGGCGAATTGATGCGCGGCTTCCATCTAGCGAGCCCCGAAGAGGAAGCCGAGACCGCAAGCCTCCTTGTCTCCGCACTCAGGACAGCCGACGCCGTGGCGTACAAATACGGTGCCCGGGACCTGTCCGCCCGCTTGGTGGAGCTGATGCGATGGGCTGTACCGCACGCCAGGGACCCGCTCCTGGAGGCAGCTGTCGCTTACGTCCGTACGGAGACCTTCTTCGCCGCCCGCTCGTACGCCGCTGGTCTGCGGGCGCTTGAGGCCGCTGTGGACGATGTTCCCGTTGGAGGTGCTGATGCGGACCTCGCTGTTCGGGGCGCCCTCCACATGCGGGCGGCCGTGATCGCAGGGCGTGCCGGGCTGGCAGAGGCCGCGGATCGGCACCTCGCGGAGGCCCGACGCCTGGGGGACGCCGTACCGGAGAGCGTCTATGCGGGCACGGCGTTCGGACCGGTCAGCGTGCGCATTCACGAGGTATCCGTCGCCGTCAGCCTCGGTGATGATCACGTTCACCGAGCGCTCGATGCCGTCGGCGAATGGGTGCCGCCGCGGGACCTGCCTGCCGAACGCCGGAGCGGGTTCTACATCGAAAAGGCGCGCGCCCAGTTGTGGTCCGGGATCCCTTGCGATGCGTTCGAATCGCTGAAGGCGGCGTGCCGGATCGCACCGCAGCACACTCGCGACCACCCGTGGGTGCGTGAGGACGCCGCGACGTTGCGTCGGCTGCGGCGCGCTGACGCCGACGACCTCAGCAGCTTCGCCGAGTGGTGTCACGCGGGCGAGTGACCCTGACTGACCCTCGCTGGGTCACTTGCGGCTCTCGCAGCCGCGAACCATCTACCTGTCCACACCGACCAGGCAGATGGGACGGCGACAGCCATGGCTGACCCCAACGGGTTCCCGACGGTAGACATCCCCACATCGTGGGTACCACCGAGCGGCACGGACGTGGAGTTGGTCGAGGTCGGCCCGCACTGGGACGTCGTACGCGCCCCCGCGGCCATCGGCGAACGCGCCCTGGCGTTACTCGGCGACGCGACCGGCGCCGTCATCGCCGACTACAGCCTCATGTACTGGCTCACTCCTCCGGGCAGTGCCCAGCGCTGGCAACGCCTCCAGAGGAACGTCAACGTCCTCGGCGCGCACGACGCCACGGTCACCTACGTCGGCGTACCCCCTGCCTCCCACACCACCGGGCCGCGCCTCCACTGGCTCATCCCGGTGGGCCCCTGCCGGTACCTCACCGACCCGCACCAGTTGCGCGAAGCGCTCGCCCGGGCAATCGCCACCGAGTCCGCCGAGGGGGTGACGGCTCGATGACGTCGCAGGTCTGCGCCCGCTGCGACAAGCCGACCAGCGCCCCGGTCGTCGTCGCGATCGGGTACGGCGCGAGTGCGGGCGGCGGCACCGTCTACGCCTGCCCCGGCCAGTGCGCCGACAGCTTCCCGCGCCAGCGCGACCCCTTCGGCCACCACGCCCTGCCCACCCGGGACGTACCCGTCAGGCGCACCTCATGACCCCCGGCATCGCCAAGACCTTGGGACGCGGCCCTCAACCACGCTGCGGACTGCCGCGTCCCGGGCGACGGATGCGAAACCGTCTTCAGCGCGTCAGACCACTGACCGTCGTCCAGGGAACGGACACACCTCCTGCTGTTATGCCGCCAACAGCTGGATGGCCCCCACGCTGTGAGGTGTGTCTGCCATGATGAGCGAGAGATGAACGCACTTGGTCAAGAAGCCGCAAAGGGCTTCTGAATCCGCAGGTGACGAAGTGTGGTCCCCGCGCAGGCGGGGGTGGTCCGTACCAGTCCGACGAGATCGGATGCCACAGCGGGTGGTCCCCGCGCAGGCGGGGGTGGTCCGCCCGTCGTGGTCGCTCCGCGTCGGCCCGGCGCGTGGTCCCCGCGCAGGCGGGGGTGGTCCGCAGCCTCCTTAGCGCTCTCGGCCTGGGCGGCGGTGGTCCCCGCGCAGGCGGGGGTGGTCCGCCGTAACCGCGGGCGCGACTTCCCCGGTAGTGGTGGTCCCCGCGCAGGCGGGGGTGGTCCGTACACCGGCCAGGACTACGCCACGTTCAACCCGTGGTCCCCGCGCAGGCGGGGGTGGTCGCGTCAACGTATCGGCGCCCCGTCTCCCGCCGGGTCATGCGATGGACGCCCCCGGTGTCGTAGCGGCGTGGTTCACTTCCGACGGACATCCATCGACGAAGGGGTCGCCGTGTCGCACGAGATCGATCCGTCCTTCCTCGCGTTGCCGTTGCGGGCGCTCGCCGATGCGGCGTTGGCGCGGGCGCGGGCTTTGGGGGCTGGGCATGCGGACTTTCGGTTCGAGCGGGTGCGTGGTGCCGCGTGGCGGTTGCGGGACGGGAGGGTTGCGGGGTCGTCCGACACCACGGATCTGGGGTATGCGGTGCGGGTGGTGCACGGGGGGAGCTGGGGGTTCGCGTCAGGGGTGGATCTGACGATGGACGCGGCGGCGCGGGTGGCGTCGCAGGCGGTGGCGATGGCGAAGCTGTCGGCGAAGGTGATCGAGGCGGCCGGGTCGGACGAGCGGGTGGAGCTGGCGGATGAGCCGGGGCACGCCGACCGGACGTGGGTGTCGTCGTACGAGGTCGATCCGTTCGGTGTGCCGGACGCGGAGAAGACCGGGCTGCTGGCGGAGTGGAGCGGGCGGCTGCTGGCGGCCAAGGGCGTGGCGCATGCGGACGCGTCGCTGCTGACCGTCCATGAGAACAAGTTCTACGCGGACACGGCGGGCACCACGACGACCCAGCAGCGGGTGCGGCTGCATCCGCAGCTGACCGCGGTGGCGGTGGACCCGGTGAGCGGGGAGTTCGACTCGATGCGGACGCTGGCCCCGCCGGTCGGGCGGGGGTGGGAGTACCTGACCGGGGGCGGCGGCTGGGACTGGGACGCGGAGCTGGCCGAGCTGCCCGGGCTGCTGGCGGAGAAGATGGCGGCGCCGTCGGTCGAGGCGGGCTCGTACGACCTGGTGATCGACCCGTCCAATCTGTGGCTGACGATCCATGAGTCGATCGGCCACGCGACGGAGCTGGACCGGGCACTGGGGTACGAGGCGGCGTACGCGGGGACGTCGTTCGCGACCTTCGACCAGCTGGGCAGCCTGCGGTACGGCTCGGAGATCATGAACGTCACCGGTGACCGGACCGCCGAGCACGGGCTGGCCACGATCGGGTACGACGACGAGGGCGTGGCCGCGCAGTCCTGGGACCTGGTGAAGGACGGTCGGCTGGTGGGGTATCAGCTGGATCGGCGGATCGCCCGGCTGAGCGGGCTTGGACGGTCCAACGGCTGTGCTTATGCCGATTCGCCGGGGCATGTGCCGGTGCAGCGGATGGCCAACGTGTCGCTGCGGCCCGATCCGGATGGGCCCTCCACGGAGGCGCTGATCGGGGATGTCGACAACGGGCTCTATCTGGTCGGCGACCGCTCGTGGTCGATCGATATGCAGCGCTACAACTTCCAGTTCACGGCGCAGCGGGCGTATCGGATTCGGAACGGGGCGCTGGCGGGGCAGGTGCGGGACTTCGCGTATCAGGCGACGACGACCGATTTCTGGGGCTCGATGACGGCCGTCGGCGGCCCGCAGACGTATGTCCTGGGCGGCGCCTTCAACTGCGGCAAGGCGCAGCCCGGCCAGGTCGCGTCCGTGTCGCACGGCTGCCCGTCCGCGCTGTTCCGTGGCGTGAACATCCTCAACACCACCCAGGAGGCGGGAGCATGAGCGTGAAGCCGCACGAGATCGTGGAGCGCGCCCTGGAGCTGTCCCGTGCGGACGGCTGCGTGGTGATCGCGAACGAGACGTCGACCGCCAATCTGCGCTGGGCGGGCAACGCGCTGACCACCAACGGCGTCACCCGGGGCCGCACCCTGACCGTGGTGGCCACGGTGGACGGCGCGGAGGGCACGGCCTCCGGGGTGGTGTCCCGGTCGGCGGTGACCGCGGAGGAGCTGGAGCCGCTGGTGCGGGCCGCCGAGGCGGCCGCGCGGGACGCGGGTCCGGCCGAGGACGCCCGGCCGCTGGTCGGGCCCGAGTCCGCCGCGCCCGCTTCCGCCGGGTTCGCCGACTCCCCCGCCGAGACCTCATCGGAGGTGTTCGCGGCGTTCGCCCCGGCGCTCGGCGAGGCGTTCGGGCAGGCCCGCGCGGGCGGCCGGGAGCTGTACGGGTTCGCCAGCCATGAGGTGGTCTCCAGCTATCTGGGCACCTCCGGCGGGCTGCGGCTGCGCCATGACCAGCCGAGCGGCACGCTGGAGCTGAACGCCAAGTCGCCGGACATGACGCGCTCGGCCTGGGCCGGGCGGGCGACCCGCGACTTCACGGATGTACACCCGGCCGCGATCGACGCCGAGCTGGCGCGGCGGCTGCGCTGGGCCGAGCGGAAGGTCGAGCTTCCGGCGGGCCGCTACGAGACGCTGCTGCCGCCGACCGCCGTCGCCGATCTGCTGATCTACCAGATGTGGTCCTCGTCGGCCCGGGACGCGGCGGAGGGCCGTACGGTCTTCAGCACGCCGGGCGGCGGCACCCGGGTCGGCGACACCCTGTCGGACCTGCCGCTGACGCTGCGCAGCGACCCGTACGAGCCGGGTCTGGAGGCGGCGCCGTTCGTGATCGCGCACTCCTCAGGGGACGACGCGTCGGTGTTCGACAACGGGCTGCGGCTGCCCGCCACCGACTGGATCCGGGACGGGGTGCTGAAGCACCTGGTCACCACCCGGCACACGGCGGAGCTGACCGGGCTGCCGCTGGCCCCGGGCATCGACAATCTGATCCTGGACGCGGGCGGCAGCCGCTCGCTGGAGGAGATGGTCGCCTCGACCGAGCGGGGCCTGCTGCTGACCTGCCTGTGGTACATCCGCGAGGTCGACCCGGCCACCCTGCTGCTGACCGGGCTGACCCGGGACGGGGTGTATCTGGTGGAGGGCGGCGAGGTCGTGGGCGAGGTGAACAACTTCCGCTTCAACGAGTCGCCGGTGAGCCTGCTGTCCCGCGCCACCGAGGCGGGCCGCACCGAGCCGACGCTGCCGCGCGAGTGGGGCGACTACTTCACCCGCGCCGCGATGCCCGCGCTGCGGATTCCCGACTTCAACATGAGTTCGGTCAGCAAGGGGGTGTGAGACCGGCCGCGCGATATTCGGGACCGGTCGCGGGAGAGCGGCTAATAGACTGGTCCCGCCCATCCGTCCGCCTCGTGACTCCCACCAGGAACCCCATGACACGCCTCGGCGCTTCCGTCGCCCGCGCCCGCGAGCTGCTCGACCAGGACCTCTCCTCCGACAAGACCGTCGAGCAATTGCTCGCCGAGACGTCCGCGCGGCGCTCACTCGATCTGAGCGACCTGTCGGCACAGGAGCAGGCCGAGCTGATCGCCTCCCGTTCGGTCGAGGTCCTGCCGGGGGTCAAGGAGCTGGCCGAGCGGATCGACAAGCGCCGGGCCGCTGGCCAGGGCCTCGCCATCAAGCTGGGCATCGACCCGACGGCCGCCGATGTGCACCTCGGCCACACCGTGCCGATGATCGTCCTCAACCGCTTCCAGCGGATGGGGCACGACGTCACCCTGCTGATCGGCGACTTCACGGCCAAGATCGGCGACCCGTCGGGCCGTACGGCCGAGCGCCCGCCGCTCACCGACGACGACATCGCGCGGAACCTCGCGGGCTACCAGCAGCAGGTCCGGCCGTTCTTCGACTTCGAGAAGGTCAGCTTCCGGCAGAACAGCGAGTGGCTGGCGCCGTACACCTTCCCTGAGCTGCTGGGGCTGCTCGCGCAGGTACCGGTGTCGCAGCTGCTCCAGCGCGAGGACTTCCGCAACCGGCTGGCCGCGGGGTCCGGGCTGACCATGTCCGAGCTGCTGTACCCGATCGCACAGGGCCTGGACTCGGTGGCGCTGGAGAGCGATGTGGAGCTGGGCGGCGCCGATCAGCTGCTCAATCTCCAGATGGGCCGCAAGCTGATGGAGCTGCGCGGCCAGCAGCCGCAGCTGGTCGTGACCATGCCGCTGATCGAGGGCACGGACGGCACGGGCGCCAAGATGTCCAAGTCCAAGGGCAACTACGTGGCGCTCAGCGCGACCGCCGACGATGTCTTCGGCAAGATCATGTCGATTCCGGACCGGCTGATGAAGCCGTACCTGGAGGCGTGGACGGAGTGGACGGACGCGGAGATCGCGGCCGTGACCACCCGGCTGGAGACGAAGTCGCTGCACCCGATGGACCTCAAGAAGGTGCTGGCGGGTGAGGTCGTGGCGGCGCTGTACGGCGTCGAGGCGGCGATGGCGGCGCGCGCCGGGTTCATCGCGCAGTTCTCCAAGAAGAGCTTCACCGACGTCGGGACGCTGCCGGTGGTCGACGCCGCGGAGCACGGCGGCGAGACCATCGCGACGGTGCTGAGCAAGGTGCTGGAGTTCCAGCCGAGCGCGTCGGCGGCCCGCCGGGTCGCCAAGCAGAACGGTCTGCGGCTGGTCGTGGAGGCCGAGGGCGGTCAGAAGGCGATCGTGCTCGCCGAGGCCCAGGCGGTACGGCCGCTGGCCGAGGTGGTCGCGGAGGTGCTGGCGGACGCCGGGCTCACGGCGGCCTCCGGTGGCATCTACCTCAAGGCCGGACGGAAGATCGCCCAGCTCCAGGGCGTCTGAACGGACGCGGCCCCTGAGAGCCCGAGCGGCGGCCGGAGCGCTTCCACCAGGGCGCACCGGCCGCCGCGGCTCGCTCAGGCCCGCTCTCTCCTGCCGCCGTGGCGGATCGTCTGCCACAGCGGGGTGCCCAGGGCGACGATGACGATGGCCCCGGCGAGCTGGAGCAGGTGCCGGATCCAGTCGAATCCGCCGGTGTGCCTGACCCCGATCCACCCGGCCACCGCATTGCCCACGATGGCCCCGAGGATGCCGTAGATGCAGGTCAGCCACAGCGGGATGTCTTGCTTGCCGGGCAGAATCGCCTTGGCGATCACACCGAGAATGATTCCTACGACGATCGCCCACAGCCAGTTCATGTCGCCTCCTGACGCGGCGGGGGATGCGCGTTTCCTCCTAGTGTTCGACCGTTTTCACTACGGCGCATGTCGGGGTATCCCGTACGCCCCTTGCCGTACCGGCATCGCCACCCGTCGGGGTGCCCCGGTCTCGAACAGTGTGGGGGCGCGGCGTAACGTTGAGTACGTATCGGAGCGGGGGATACCTGCTCGGGGACCAGGTGGTGGAACGTGATGCGGAAGCACAGTGAGGCCGAGGTCTTCCGGATCACCGGGGCCCGTCAGGGGCTGGCCGACGATGTGCGCGGCCGGCAGCGGCGCTACGTGATCTCGATGTCGGTGCGGACGCTGGCGGTCGTGCTGGCGGCCGTCCTGTGGAACGTCGAGCGCCATGTGGCCATCGTTGCCCTGGTGCTGGGTGTGCTGCTGCCGTACGTGGCGGTCGTGATCGCGAACGCGGGCCGGGAGAACGTCCCGTCACTTCCCTCCACGTTCATTCCGACGCCGCTGCGCCCGATGCTCAACTCCCGTCAGGACGAGGCTCCCCCGGACGCGGAGCCGCAGACGGCGTCGGCGGAATCCGGTCCGGAAGATGCCGCACATACCAGCGAGGATGGACGCGGAGGACACGGCTGACCTGCCGCGTTTCCTGAAGCTCAGGAAAAGCTCAGATCAATCGTGCAGTTCCGGTGCACCGCGCCCGGTGCCTCGTGACATACTTCGTACGCGCTCCGCATCCCCCGTCGGAGCGACAGACCGACGCCGGGCGGCTCCCCCCGTGGCTGCCCGGCGTCGTCATGTCTGCGGCAGTTTCCGTAGAGTCTGCGGTGTGAACATCCTCGACAATGCCACCGAGACCGACACCCCGATCTGCTCCGCCAAGGGCTGCCGCGCCCCCGCCGTCTGGGTGCTGGCCTGGAACAACCCCAAGCTCCACACCCCGGAGCGGCGGAAGACCTGGCTGGCCTGCGAGGAGCACCGCGAGCATCTGTCGAAGTTCCTGGGCATGCGCGGCTTCCTCAAGGACGTCGTGACCTTGGAGGAGTGGTCAGCCGCCGATCGCTGACATCGGGCGGTCCGGCTGGAGGAACGACGGGTCGTCCAGCCCGGACCCGGCCTTCTTCCCCCACATCGCCTGCCGCCACAGCCGGGATATCTCCTCGTCCGGCGCGCCGGAGCGCAGCGCGCCCCGCAGGTCGGACTCCTCGCGCGCGAACAGGCAGGTGCGCACCTGTCCGTCGGCGGTGAGCCGGGTGCGGTCGCAGGCGCGGCAGAAGGGGCGGGTGACGGAGGCGATGACGCCGACCCGGGCCGGGCCGCCGTCGACCAGCCAGCGCTCGGCGGGAGCGGAGCCGCGCTCGCCCTCGCCCTCTTCGCTGAGGGTGAAGCGGGTGCGCAGGCTCTCCAGGATGTCCCCGGCGGTGATCATGCCCTCGCGCTGCCAGCCGTGCTGGGCGTCGAGCGGCATCTGCTCGATGAAGCGCAGCTCATAGCTGTTCTCCAGGGCCCAGGCGAGCAGATCGGGCGCCTCGTCGTCGTTGAGCCCCGGCATCAGCACGGCGTTGACCTTGACCGGGGTGAGCCCGGCGGAGTGCGCGGCGGCGAGGCCGCGCAGCACGTCGCCGTGGCGCTTGCGCCGGGTCATGGCCTGGAAGACGTCGGGGCGCAGGGTGTCGAGCGAGACGTTGACCCGGTCGAGACCCGCGTCGCGCAGGGCCTCCGCGGTGCGCTCCAGGCCGATGCCGTTGGTGGTCAGGGACATCTCGGGACGCGGCTCCAGGGCGGCGCAGCGCTCGACGATGGAGACGAGCCCGGGGCGCAGCAGCGGCTCACCGCCGGTGAAGCGGACCTCGGTGACGCCGAGGTCGGTGACGGCTATCCCGATCAGCCGGACGATCTCGTCGTCGGTGAGCAGATCCGGCTTGGCGAGCCACTGCAACCCCTCTTCGGGCATGCAGTAGGTACACCGCAGATTGCACCGGTCGGTCAGGGAGACACGCAGGTCGGTGGCGACTCGACCATAGGTGTCGATCAGCATGTCGGCGGCCCCTCACGGTTCGCTTGCGTGCGCTGCGGTCAATTGTCCCGCACCGTACGCGAAGGCACTGACAGCGAGGGGCCGCCGGGGGGTGTTCGGGCGTCAGTGGGCGCCGTGTCCGGTGAGGGAGCGGACCTCCAGTTCGGCGTACTTGGCCTTGTCCGGCTCCTCCTTGGAGACGAGGGTGCCCACCCAGCCCAGCAGGAATCCCAGCGGGATGGAGATCAGGCCGGGGTTCTCCAGCGGGAACCAGTGGAAGTCGACGTCCGGGAACATCGAGGTGGGCTTGCCGGAGACGACGGGCGAGAAGAGCACCAGGAAGACGGAGGAGATGAGCCCTCCGTAGATCGACCAGAGGGCGCCCTGGGTGGTGAAACGTTTCCAGAAGAGGCTGTAGAGGATGGTCGGCAGATTGGCGGAGGCGGCGACCGCGAAGGCGAGGGCGACGAGCCCGGCGACGTTGAGATCTCGGGCGAAGACGCCGAGGACGACGGCGACGGTGCCGATGCCGACGGTGGCCCAGCGGGCGGCCCCGATCTCCTCCTTCTGGGTCGCCTGGCCCTTGCGGATCACATTGGCGTACAGGTCGTGGGCGAAGGACGACGAGGAGGCGAGGGTGAGCCCGGCGACGACGGCGAGGATGGTGGCGAAGGCCACCGCGGAGATCACCGCGAGCAGGATCGCGCCGCCGGTGGAGTCCGCGCCGCCGCCGATCTCCTCGGCGAGCAGGGGCGCCGCGGTGTTGCCCGACTTGTTGGACGCGATGATGGCGTCCCGGTCCAGCAGGGCCGCCGCGCCGAAGCCGAGCGCGATCGTCATCAGGTAGAAGCCGCCGATGATGCCGATCGCCCAGTTGACCGACTTACGGGCGGCCTGGGCGGTGGGGACGGTGTAGAAGCGGATGAGGATGTGCGGCAGTCCGGCGGTGCCGAGGACCAGCGCGATGCCGAGGGAGAGGAAGTCGAGCTTGGAGGTGGCGTTGACCCCGTATTTCAGGCCCGGCTCCAGGAACGAGCTGCCCATGCCGCTGTTCTTGGCGGCCTCGCCCAGCAGATGCGAGACGTTGAAGTCGAACTTGAGCAGCACCAGGAAGGTGATCAGCAGCGTTCCGGCGATGAGGAGGACGGCCTTGACCATCTGCACCCAGGTGGTGCCCTTCATACCGCCGATGGTGACGTAGAGCATCATCACGACGCCGACCAGCACGACGATGAGGATCTTCCCGGCCTCGCTGGTGATGCCCAGCAGCAGCGAGACGAGGACGCCCGCGCCCGCCATCTGGGCCAGCAGGTAGAAGATCGACACGACGATGGTGGAGACGCCCGCCGCGGTGCGCACCGGGCGCTGGCGCATCCGGTAGGCGAGCACGTCGCCCATGGTGTAGCGGCCGGAGTTGCGCAGCGGTTCGGCGACCAGGAGCAGGGCGACCAGCCAGGCGACGAGGAAGCCGATGGAGTACAGGAAGCCGTCGTAGCCGGAGAGCGCGATGGCCCCGGCGATGCCGAGGAAGGACGCGGCTGACATGTAGTCGCCGGAGATGGCGAGCCCGTTCTGGAAGCCGGAGAACTGTCTGCCGCCCGCGTAGAAGTCGTTGGCGTCCTTGGTCTGGCGTCCCGCCCAGACGGTGATGGCCAGGGTCGCCACGACGAAGACGCTGAAGAGCGTGATGATCAGCGGCCGGTTGTCCGACGCGCTCTCGGCCGCCAGCAGATACGTATTCATGCCGTGCCCCTTTCATTCGCCCCGCCGCGGTAGCGGCTGATGTCACTGCCGCCCACGCGGCGCAGAGGCGCGGCTTTGTGTGTCGTCTGCGGCCGAGCGGCCGCGTGTGCGTCGCTCATGGGTTATCCCCCAGACGGGCCTTGATGGCCTCCGCGCGCGGGTCGAGCTTGGCGGCGGCGTGCCGGGAGTACCACCAGGCGATCAGGAAGGTGGTCAGGAACTGGGCGAGCCCGAACACCAGGGCGACATTGATGTTGCCGACGACCCGGGTGTCCATGAAGCCGTCCGCGTAGTTGGACAGCAGGACGTAGAGCAGGTACCAGCTGACGAACGCGACGGTCAGCGGGAAGGCGAACGAGCGGTGTGCGGTGCGCAGTTCGCCGAACTCGGGGCTCGCCTGCACCTCGTCGTACGGGGGGCGGTGGTGCTGCCGCTGATCGTCAGGACGATCGCTGGCCGGTGCGGTATCCACGGTCTCTCCTGGTGAGTGGGTCCGAGCGGGACGTACGGCGGCGATAGTGATCCAGATCACGCATCGTAAAGCGGGAGCCAAGTCTGCGACAGGGTCTGGTGGTTGAAAGACCAAGAGAAGGAATCGCTGATGCGTTTGAATCCGGGCGCTGTGGCGGGCTTTCTTCCGGAATGTATTGATACCCGGCGATGATCAGCGATAGCTTCGCTCGTCATGTACCCGCCCACGCGCATCCGCGCTGCGGCGGTCGCTTCGGATGAGGTGGAGACCCCATGGCTCAGCTGAGATCGGATGCTCCCAGACCCGGGACCAGTTCCACTGCGGGAATGACGTCTTCCGGATCGCGGGGGCTGACGCCGCGCGCCCTCGCCATCCCCGCCGCCCTGGCGCTGACCGGCGCGCTGGCGTTCCTGCCGACCTCGGCGGGCGCCACCGGGCAGGACAACCACCAGCCCACCGCCCCGGTCGCGGCGACCGCCGACGGCCCGTCGCTGAGCTACGTCGTCAACGTCCGCCCGGGCCACCACGACTCCTCGCGGATCGAGAAGGCCATCAAGCAGGCCGGCGGCACGGTCGTCATCTCGTACGACCGGATCGGCGTCATCGTCGCCCACTCGGCGAACCCGGACTTCGCCAAGACGCTCCGTACGGTCCGTGGCGTCGCCTCCGCCGGTGCCACCCGCACCGCGCCGCTGCCCGCCCAGTCGACCGGTGACGTCGGCACGCCGAAGCTGCTGAGCGAGAAGGAGCAGAAGGCGGTCGCGGCGCGCGCCAAGGCCGGTCAGGACCCGCTGGAGCCGCTCCAGTGGGACCTGCCCGCCATCAAGGCGGACAAGGCCCATGAGAAGAGCCTCGGCAGCCGCGACGTGACGGTCGCGGTCATCGACACCGGAGTGGACGACACCCACCCCGACCTGGCGCCGAACTTCGACCGCAAGGCCTCGGTCAACTGTGTGGGCGGCAAGCCGAACACGGCCGACGGCGCCTGGCGGCCGAGCGCGGAGGAGAGCCCGCACGGCACGCATGTCGCGGGTGAGATCGCCGCGGCGAAGAACGGCATCGGCGTCACCGGGGTCGCCCCGGGCGTCAAGGTGTCCGGCATCAAGGTGTCCACGACCGCCGGGTTCTTCTACACCGAGGCCGTCGTCTGCGGCTTCATGTGGGCCGCCGAGCACGGTGTCGACGTCACCAACAACAGCTATTACACCGACCCGTGGTACTTCAACTGCACCGGCGACCCGGACCAGAAGGCCCTGGTCGACGCGGTGCGCCGGGCCTCGTCGTACGCCGAGCGCAGGGGCGTGGTCAACGTCGCGGCGGCGGGCAACGAGAACTACGACCTCACCTCCGACAAGATCACCGACACCTCCAGCCCGAACGACACCACCCCGGGTGAGCGGGTGATAGACACCAAGACCTGCTTCGACATCCCGACCCAGCTGCCGGGCGTCGTCACCACCGCCTCGACCGGCGCCAAGGGGCTCAAGTCGTCGTTCTCCAACCACGGTCTCGGCGTCATCGACGTCGCGGCCCCCGGCGGCGACAGCACCGCGTACCAGAAGCCGGCGCCCCCGGCCGAGGACGGCCGGATCTACAACACCCTCCCGGGCGGCAAGTACGGCTACATGGCGGGCACCTCGATGGCGTCCCCGCACGCGGCGGGCGTCGCGGCGCTCATCAAGAGCACCCACCCGAAGGCCTCCGCCGCGATGGTGAAGGCCCTCCTCAAGGGCCAGGCCGACGACACCGCCTGCCCGACGTCGTACGACATCGACGGCGACGGCAAGATCGACGCGGTGTGCGAGGGCGGCAAGGGCTACAACGGCTTCTACGGGGCCGGACTCGTGGACGCCCTGGACGCGGTCAAGAAGTGACCCGCTGACAGGATGTACGGGCCGCCGGGCAGCGCTTCCGCCCGGCGGCCCGTACGCGTTCCCGGGAAGCCTTGAAGAGGATCCGCCGCCGTGCACCACGACGACTCCTGGGGCCCACCGCACCCTCGGCCGCCCTTCGCACTGTGGCTCCGTTTCGGCTTGACCGTGCTGTTCCTGCCCCTGTGGTGGCTGCTGCTGGCCGTGCTCCTCCTGGGGCTGCTCGCCTTCGCCCTCGTGGCCGAGATCCTCACCGTGATCCCCGGGTTCGAGAAGGGCTTCGACCGGACGATGAGCCGCTTCGTGGACTGGGTGCCGGTGTGGCCCGCCTGGTGCGTGACCTGGCCGGAGCTTCGGCACGAGGGCGACGCGGACTACTACCGGGCGCGGGCCGAGAAGAAGGTCGCCGGTCTGACCCGCAGGCAGCTGGCCGCCCGGGAGGCGAGGAAGCCGCCGCCGCCCGGGCCGTACGACGTGCCGGTGCGCCACTACCGTGCCGTGGGCGCGGGCTACGTCGTCGGCATGGCGCGGGCACAGGGCTGGGATCTGAGCCACGACCTGCCCTCCGACCCGGCCCGGATCATCCGGCTCAGGCGGCTGCCGGAAGCGCCCTGAGCGGCGCTTCGCGGGCCGCGACACGCAGCAGCCCCGCGGTCAGCAGATATTGCGCGGCGAGGTAGGTGGCCATGATCCAGAACTGGGGTGCGGGAGGCCGCGGCCAGTCCGCGAGACCGGCCGCGATCAGCCCGTCGGAGAGCAGGAACAGCGCCCCGCCGAGCCCGGTCCACCGGCCCGCCCGCAGCGCGCCCAGCGCCATCGCCGTCAGCAGCAGGCTGTACGCGGCGACGGGCACCCGCAGCCCCGGGTCGAGCCCGGGCCACAGCGCGGCCGTGCTGCCGAGCCACACCGCGCCGCAACCGGCCGCCACCCACCACGCCGTACGCGGCCGCCCGGACCGGGTGAACAGGGCGAGGTAGCACAGGTGCCCGGCCGCGAAGCAGCCCATCCCGGCCAGGAAGGCGGTGTCGCCGCCGATCTGGAGCAGTACGTCGCCGCCGCAGCCGCACAACAGCGCCGCCACCAGCGGCCGCGGTCCGCCGCGCAGCAGGACGGAGGCCGCGAGGACCGGCGTCAGCGCGGGCTTGGTCAGTTGGACGAGCGTGGTGGCGTCCGCGAGCAGCGCGCCCAGATGGAGCGCGGCCAGCAGCGCGAAGAGCCCGGACAGGGCGCGCGCGGCGGTCATACGGCGCGCTCCGGCTCCCGCTCCCCCGCCGTTCTGCCGGGCGCCGCGGCAGGCGGCGCGGCGGGCGCCCACCCCGGCCCGCGGAAGACCCGCCCGGCACGCTCGCGCCAGTCGCGCGCCGCCGCGATGTCGCGGGCGATGGCCGCGTACTCATGGGTGGCCACGCGCAGCGGGTTGTAGGTGTCGATGTTCTTGGTGAGCCCGAAGACCGGACGGTGGGTCTCGGGGACGAACGACCGGAAGAGCCGGTCCCAGACGATGAGGATCCCGCCGAAGTTGCGGTCCAGATAGCCCCCTTGGGAGGCGTGGTGGACGCGGTGGTGCGACGGCGTGTTGAAGACGAACTCGACCGGGCGCGGCAGGGTGCCGATCCGCTCGGTGTGAATCCAGAACTGGTAGACGAGGTTCACCGAGGAGCAGAACGCGACCGCGGCCGGATGCACCCCGAGCGAGATCATCGGTACGTAGAACGGCCACACCGTCCAGGTGGTCCACGGCTGCCGCAGCGCGGTGGTGAGGTTGAACTTGCGGCTGGAGTGGTGCACCACATGGCAGGCCCACAGGATGCGGATCACATGGTGGCCGCGGTGCGACCAGTAGTAGAAGAAGTCCTGCGCGAGCAGCATCAGCGGCAGCGTCCACCACTCCACCGGGACGCGCAGCGGGGTGAGTTCGTAGACGGCGGTGTAGACCGCCACGATCGGGATCTTCCACACCAGGTCGAAGACGAGGCTGCCGAGCCCCATGGTGACGCTCGTCGCGGCGTCCCTGGCCGCGTAGCCCGCGGCGTCCTCATCGGGGTGCAGGCGGTAACTCACCATCTCCACGAGGGCGAGCAGCACGAAGGCGGGTATCGACCACAGCACGGCGTTGGACAAATGCGGCATACCGGCAACATAGAACCGGTTTCGCCTCGCCGCCAGAGGGAGTTACCAAGAAGTATGTTAGACGTGATGTCAACAACGGCCCCCGGCCGGACGGCTGACGGCACGTCCCCGCGCGGGCCCGGCGGTCCGGAGTGTCGGGCCGGGCCCGTATCCTCAGGGACCATGCTCGAAGACCCCACGGCAGCCGCACCGCGAACCGCGTCAACACCCTCGTGGCCGGAGGGCTATCCGCAGGGGTACGCGGTGGTCGACGTCGAGACCACCGGTCTCGCCCGCGACGACCGGATCATCTCCGCGGCGGTCTACCAGCTCGACGCCCGCGGCGCGGTCCAGGACAGCTGGTACACGCTGGTCAACCCGCAGCGCGATCCGGGCCCGGTGTGGATCCACGGCCTCACCCGGGAGACCCTTTCCGACGCCCCGCTCTTCCCGGACATCGCCGCCGCGTTCGCCGAACGCCTCGCCGGGCGCGTCCTGGTCGCGCACAACGCCGCGTTCGACTGGTCGATGATCGCCCGCGAGTTCGCCCGCTCCAGGACCGAGGCGCCGGTGCGTCAGCGGCTGTGCACCATCGCGCTGTCCAAGGAGCTGGGGCTGCCGCTCGCCAATCACAAGCTGGAGACTCTGGCCGCGCACTACGGGGTCGTCCAGGAGCGGGCCCACCACGCGCTGGACGACGCGCGCGTGCTCGCCGAGACGTTCCGGCCGAGCCTCCACCGGGCCGCCGAGACCGGGGTGCGGCTGCCGCTGCTGGCCTGTCAGCCGCTCACCGAGTGGACCGACCCGCCGTCCCGCGGGATCGGCGCCCAGCGCTCGTACGGGCAGCAGAGCTGGCGCCCCAACCGCAAGCGCCCCGCCTGCCCCTACCCCAACCCGGGGCGCTACCAGCCCGGCGGGCTGCTGACCCAGGGCATGCGGGTGGCGTTCTCCGGGGACACCTCGGTCGACCGGGAGCTGCTGGAGGACCGGGCCGTCGAGGCCGGGCTGCACGTGGCCACCAGCGTGTCCCGGCTCACCAGCCTGCTCGTCACCAACGATCCGGACGCGGCGACCTCCAAGACCGTCAAGGCCCGCTCCTTCGGCACGCCCGTCGTCGACGAGGCCGCCTTCACCCAGCTCCTCCTGGATGTCACTCCAGCCGAGCCGACAATCAGGTGAAACCCGCGCGACGCGCCCGCCCGCCGCTCGCCCGCCACCGCCCCGGCCCGCACGCTGTGGCGCATGGCACGCTGTGAGGTCTGCGGAAACGACTACACCATGACGTTCGAGGTGCACGCCCAGGGCAATGTGCACGTCTTCGACTGCTTCGCCTGCGCGATCCACCGCATGGCGCCCATCTGCGAGCACTGCCGGTGCCAGATCATCGGCCAGGGCGTGGAGGTGGACGGCCACTACTACTGCGGCGCCCACTGCTCCCGCGCGGAAGGGAAGGTGGGCATCGTCGACAAGGTATGACCACGGGCCGGATGCGTGGATTGTCGTCCGGTGCCCCCCGTGGCCGGGGGACAATCCACGCCGAGTAGTGTCAAGGACGTGTACCGCTTCCTGTTGACCCGGCAGTGGGTGATTCTCACGCTGATCGCGCTCGCTCTGATCCCCACCATGATCAGGCTGGGCTTCTGGCAGCTGCACCGCCACGAGGCCAAGGTCGCGCAGAATCAGCTGATCGGGAACAACCTCGGCGCCCCCGCCGTGCCCGTCGACAAGCTGACCGCCCCCGGCCGCACCGTCCCCCGCGACGACACCTTCCGCACGGTGACCGCCACCGGGACGTACGACACGGCCCATGAGGTCGTCGTCCGCCAGCGCACCGGCTCCGACGAGCAGAGCATCGGCTACTTCGTCCTCACCCCGCTGATCGAGGGCAAGCGGGCCGTCCTCGTCAACCGGGGCTGGATCCCCGCCGGGGCCGACCTCACCAAGTTCCCCGACGTCCCGGCCGCCCCCCGCGGCAAGGTCACCGTCACCGGCCGCCTCAAGGCCGACGAGACCACCGCGGGCAGCGGCATCAAGGACAAGCAGGGGCTGCCGCCGCGCCAGGTCATGCTGATCAACAGCGAGCAGCAGGCCAAGACGCTCGGGCGGCCCGTCCTCGGCGGCTACGTCGAGCTGACCTCGTCCTCGCCCAAGGGCGCCAAGCAGCCCGACCCGGTGCCAGAGCCGGAGCACAGCGACATCGGCCCCCATATGGCGTACGCGGTCCAGTGGTGGCTGTTCTCCGCCGGAGTGCCCTTCGGGTGGTTCGTCCTGGCCCGCCGGGAGCGCCGCGACCGGGCCGCGGAGGCCGCCGAAGCCGCCGGGGCCGACGCCGGGGCCACCGAACCGAAGACCCCCGCGGCGGCCAATGCGGACTAGCCTTCCCGCTCCCCGGGAAGGTGCTCCGACGTGGCACAGGACATCGACGACTACGCGCTCATCGGGGACCACCAGACGGCGGCCCTGATCAGCCGCGAGGGCTCGATCGACTGGCTGTGCCTGCCCCGCTTCGACTCCGCCGCCTGCTTCGCCGCTCTCCTCGGCGACGACGACAACGGCCACTGGCGGCTCGCTCCCAAGGGCGCCGGTGCCTGCACCCGCCGGGCCTACCTGGAGGACTCCCTCGTCCTGGAGTCCGTCTGGGAGACCGGCTCCGGCACCGTCAAGGTCATCGACTTCATGCCGCAGCGCGACCGCGCGCCCGATGTCATCCGCATCGTCGAGGGCGTCTCCGGCAGCGTCGAGATGGCGGGCGTCCTGCGGCTGCGCTTCGACTACGGGCGCGTCATCCCCTGGGTGCGGCGCACCGACGGCCACCGCATCGCCGTCGCCGGGCCCGACTCCGTATGGCTGCGCTCCGAACCCGAGACCCACACCTACGGCAAGGACTTCAGCACCCGCTCCGACTTCACCGTCGCCGCCGGGGACCGGGTCGCCTTCGTCCTCACCTGGCATCCCTCCCACGAGCCCCGGCCGCGCCTGATCGACCCGTACGAGGCCCTGCGGTCCAGCCTGGACGACTGGCGCGCCTGGGCCGCCCGCTGCCGCTACCGCGGCCCCCACCGGGACGCCGTCGTACGCTCCCTCATCACCCTCAAGGCGCTCACCTACGCCCCCACCGGCGGCATCGTCGCCGCCCCCACCACCTCGCTGCCCGAACGGCTCGGCGGGGTGCGCAACTGGGACTACCGCTACTGCTGGCTGCGCGACTCCACCCTCACCCTGAACGCCCTGCTCGCCGCCGGATACCGCGAGGAGGCCGCCTCCTGGCGCGACTGGCTGCTCCGCGCGATCGCCGGCGACCCCGCCGAACTCCAGATCATGTACGGGCTCGGCGGCGAGCGGCGGCTCCCCGAACACGAGCTGCCCTGGCTGGAGGGGTACGGCCACTCCGCGCCCGTCCGCGTCGGCAACGGCGCCGTCACCCAGCGCCAGCACGACGTCTACGGCGAAGTCCTCGACACCTTCCACGTCGCCCGCGCCCACGGCATGGCGCCCGAGCCGCACGCCTGGAAGATCCAGAGCGCCCTCATGGACTTCCTCGAATCCGCCTGGCAGGACCCCGACGAGGGCCTGTGGGAGGTCCGCGGGCCCCGCCGCCACTTCGTCCACTCCAAGGTCATGGCCTGGGTCGCCGCCGACCGCGCCGTCCGCACCATCGAGGCCCACCCCGAGCTGAGCGGCGACGCCGACCGGTGGCGGGCCATGCGGGACGCCGTCCACCGCGAGGTGTGCGAGAAGGGCTATGACGCCTCCCGTAACACCTTCACCCAGTCCTACGGCTCCACCGCGCTCGACGCCGCCACCCTCCTCATCCCGCGCGTCGGCTTCCTGCCCGCCGACGACCCCCGCGTCATCGGCACCGTCGGCGCGGTCCGCCGCGAGCTGAGCCACGACGGGGTGATCCGCCGCTACTCCACCGACGACAGCGACGACGGGCTCCCCGGCACCGAGGGCGCCTTCCTCGCCTGCTCCTTCTGGCTCGCCGACGCCCTCCACCTCACCGGGCGCCGCCGGGACGCCGCTGCCTTGTTCGACCGGCTCCTGTCGCTGCGCAACGACGTCGGACTGCTCGCCGAGGAGTACGACCCCGGGGCCGACCGGCTGCTCGGCAACTTCCCCCAGGCCTTCAGCCACATCGGTCTTGTGGGGACCGCCTTCACCCTCGCGGACCTGCCCCAGGCAGACTGAACCCATGGATCTTGGACTCAAAGACCGCGTGTACATCGTCACCGGAGCCACCCGTGGGCTGGGCCGCGCCGCCGCGGCGGAGCTGATCGCCGACGGCGCCAAGGCCGTCATCACCGGCCGTGACGCCGACACGGCCGCCGCGGCCGCCGCCGACCTCGGGCCGGACGCGGTCGGCGTCGCCGTCGACAACGCCGACCCCGACGCCGCCGAACGCCTCATCGCCACCGCCCGCGAGCGGTTCGGCCGCTTCGACGGCATCCTCATCAGCGTCGGCGGGCCGCCCGCCGGGCCCACCGCCGACATCACCGACGCGCAGTGGCAGGCCGCCTTCGACTCGGTCTTCCTCGGGGCCGTACGGCTCGCCCGGGCCGCCGCGGCCGAGCTGACCCCCGGCGGGGTGATCGGCTTCGTCCTCTCCGGCTCCGTCCACGAGCCCGTCCCCGGCCTCACCGTCTCCAACGGCCTCCGGCCGGGGCTCGCGGGCTTCGCCAAGAACCTCTCCCTGGAGCTGGGCCCGCGCGGCGTCCGCGTCGTCGGCCTCCTCCCGGCCCGTATCGACACCGACCGGGTCCGGGAGCTGGACGGGCTGTCCGGCGACGCCGATGCGGCGCGCGAGCGCAACAGTGCGGCGATTCCGCTGCGGCGGTACGGGACGCCTGACGAATTCGGCAAGGCCGCCGCGTTCCTTCTGTCCCCGGCGGCCTCCTACCTGACCGGCCTGATGCTCCCGGTGGACGGCGGCGCCCTGCACGGGTGGTGACGGCGGGGCTCTTTCCCCACCCCGCCCCTTCCCGGGCGAACCCGAACCGGACCGGGCCGGGAGCCATCGGGCCGGTGGCCGCCAGTCGACGGGAGGGGGCGGGGCCGCAGGGGTGGGGTCCTGGACGATGACGTGTATTTGCGGCGCCTACTTCCGGCCCACCCCACGTCTCCGGGCACCGGCGCCAGAAATATACGAGTCCAGGGCCCTGCCCCGGAGACCCCGCACCCGGCACCACCCACCCCCGCAACCGCGACCGCGCACCCACCTAGTGGGCTCGGTCCGGGGCTTGGGGGGTTGCGCGGAGGTGGACCTCTGCGGGGAGGCGGGGCAGGCCGGTCGAGGTGCGGGCTTGGGTCAGGGGGGCGGCTTCCAGGGCTCGTAGGGTCGCCAGCGGCTCCGCTCCGGGGTCCAGGGTCAGGCCCACCTGGGCCCTGGGGGCCGTTCGGTGGCCGTGGAGGTGGACGCGGGCTCGGGTGACGCCGGAGAGGGACTCGGCGTCGGCTCGGAGGGCGGCTTCCAGGGCGGGGCCCTGGAGGCGGGCGTCCGTTCCGTCGTCCACCGGGATCGATACGTGGTCCAGACGGCGGCGTCCCAGTTGGGCCAGGGCCCAGAACAGCGCCAGCAGCACCAGGACGCCGAGCGTCGCGATGACGACCGGCCACCACCAGCCCTCGTCGCGCCAGCGCACCCGGTCCGCGTGGGTCAGCAGCACCGCGTCGGGGGTCCGCCGCCCGGCGAGCAGCACCGTCGCGCCCCCGGCGGCGACGGCCAGGCCCAGCAGCCCCAGCAGCACTCGGTTCACGATGCGCACGCTCCGGATCACCTCGCCGGTCGCCGTACGCGGACGGAGAGGCCCGGCCGCCGGGCGAGCCCGAGTTGGCGGATGCCGTCGCCGAGCGCGGTCAGCAGGTCGGCCCGTACCTCGTCGAGGTCGCGGAAGTGCGCCTGGGCGCGGGCTCGGATCCGGCGGCGGCCGACGTCGACGCGTACGGCCCGTACGCCCGGCACCGCCATCGCCCGGTCGCGGAGCACCAGACCGGCGGCGGTGCGGTCGATTCCGGCCCGGAGGT
This sequence comes from Streptomyces sp. NPDC021115, assembly GCF_044333065.1. Lineage (NCBI taxonomy): Bacteria > Bacillati > Actinomycetota > Actinomycetes > Kitasatosporales > Streptomycetaceae > Streptomyces > Streptomyces sp. NPDC021115. The sequence goes on along the minus strand of NZ_JBIRQF010000012.1, from coordinate 195,849 downwards.
CGGCGTTTTCGTCGGCGTGCTCGTCGTCGCGCATGGGCAGGAGGCTCCGCAGGCCCGGGGTCACGGCCAGCGCCACCATCCACCCGCCCAGCACGACCAGGGCCGCCGCGATCCCCACGATCCACCCGTCGCCGAGCGGCCGCGTGGCGAGCTGGTCGGCGAGCCAGCGGCGCCACTCCATCACGGGGTGGCCGGTGCGCTGGGACGCGATGTCGTACAGGAGCAGCCCGAGCGCGCCGAGCAGCACCAGGGCGGTCAGCCCGGCCGGTACGCGCCGGGCCGACCAGAAGCGACGGGGGCCGCTCATCGCACCTGCCCCCGGTCCAGTTGCGGTGAGTGCAGCCGTTCCACGGTGACCGCCACGTCCGGCACCTCCATGCCCGTCAGTTCGCCGAGCCGCGTCGCCACCCGGCGGCGTACCGCCCCGCACTGCGCGCCGATGTCGGACGGATAGCCCAGCTCGACGGCGACCCGTACGCGCGTGACGCCCCCGCGGACCGCGACGACCGCGTACGGCAGCAGCCCGTGTCCGCCGCCGAGCGCTTCCCGCGCCGCCCGCGAGGCGATCTTCGCGACGACGCGGTCCGCGATCCGTGTCGCTCCCCGCTCCCCCGGCTCACTCACGGCGCACCGTCACCGCCGCCGTTCGCCGCGGTCGCGGGTGCGGAAGAAGTCGCCCGGTTCCAGATCGCCGTCCAGGAACCGGCCCGCGACGAACCCGACGGCACCCAACGCCGCCACCAGCAGAAAGGCTCCGAAACCACCGAAGTATCCGGCGAAACCCAGCGCCATCCCCGCGATCATCCCGATCACGGCCATGCTCATCGTGTGCTCCCTGCTGGACCCGACCGGAGCCGCTGTCGCGGCTATTGCAGCCTGGGCTCCGGCGATTCCTCTTCCTCATCCGGCAACTTCACATCGCTGACCGCGATGTTGACCTCGACCACCTCGAGGCCGGTCATCCGCTCGACCGCCGTGATCACGTTCTCCCGCACAGCCCGGGCGACGTCGGCGATCGAGACCCCGTAGTCCACCACGATCTCCAGGTCGAGGGCCGTCTGCACCTCGCCCACCTCGGCCTTCACCCCGCGGGCGGCCGATCGGCCGCCGCCGGGCACCCGGTCGCGGACGACCCCGAAGGTGCGGGCGAAACCACCGCCCATGGCGTGGACGCCGACGACATCGCGGGCGGCCATTCCGGCGATCTTCTCGACCACACCGTCGGCGATGGTGGTACGCCCCCGCGCTCCCGGGTCGACACGGCCACCGCCGAGGGTCTTCGGCGTATCGGCGGACGGCTCCTCGGCGGGGGTCCGGGGCCGGTTCCGTGGCGCGGTCTGGGACATCACCGATCACCCCTTTCTTTCGATTCGCCCTACTTGCCACACTAATGGCGCTTGGCCCGCAATGCGCACGTTGTGCATCATTCAGACATGGTCACGGACCGGCTCGCGCACGCCGTACGGCAGCAACTGCGGCTCGGCCGTCTCCTCCCGCTGGGCGGGCTGGAGGACGGCGCCTGGCTGACCGAGCGCGCGGCGGACGCGGTGCTCCGCCGGGCGGCCGACGCGGTGCCCGGCGTACGGCTCGGGGCGCTCCGTATCGCCCTGGCCGACCCGGACGCCGCCGGGCCGCCCGCGGTCCCGGCGCCGCCGAGCGCGCTGCCGCCGGGGCCGCTGCGGGTGGCGGCGGAGTTCGGGGCGACGGTGGACCGGCCACTGCCGGTGACGGCGGACCGGCTGCGCGGGGCCCTGCTGGACGCCGCGGCGGACCGGCTGGGGCTGGCGGTCGGCGCGGTGGATCTGCGGGTGACGGATGTGCTGGGGGAGGTTCCGGAACGTAAGCCGAGCGGGGAGGAGCCGACCGACGAGCAGCCGGGCGACGGCTCGGGCCTCGGCGGCGTGATCGCCGCCGTGCCCGGCGTGGCCCGGCTCGCCCCGGTGCTGGGCCACGGCGCCGTACGGACCGAGGGCACGCACCTCCGCGTCGAGCTGGCCGTCGCGCCGGGCCACCGCGCCCTGGACGTGGTCCGCGCGGTGCGCGCGGCGGTCGCGGCCACCGCGCCGTCCCCGGCGACGGTGGCCGTCCTCGTCACCGCCGTGGACGAGTCCTCACCAGACCCTCAGGGCCCTCACCAGTGGTAGCGGTGCACCGCCTGGGCGACACAGCACGGCTTGTCGCCGCCCTCCTGCTCTACCACCAGGTCGATGACGGCCTGGGCGCCGCCGTCGCCGAGTTCCTCGACGGCGACGAGCGTCGCCCCGGCCCTGATCCGGGCGCCGACCGGGACCGGCGCAGGGAAGCGCACCTTGTTGAGGCCGTAGTTGACGGCCATCCGGACGCCGCCCAGCTCAAGGATCTCGCCCCACAGCGGGATCAGCAGGGACAGGGTGAGATAGCCGTGGGCGATGGTGCCGCCGAAGGGGCCGTCCTTGGCGCGCTCGGGGTCGACGTGGATCCATTGGTGGTCGCCGGTGGCGTCGGCGAAGGTGTCGATCCGGTTCTGCTCGATCCGGTGCCATGTGCTGTGGCCGAGGTGCTGTCCGGCCAGCTGCTTCAGCTCGTCGAAGCTGTTCACGGTCGTGGGCATGCACGGTCTCCATTCCTGTGGTGCGTATCGTCAGCTCGTCAGCGCAGGGCGGACTTGCGGATCTTTCCGCTGGCGGTGCGCGGCAGCGCGGTCCGGAACTCGACCGCCTTCGGCACCTTGTACTTGGCGAGGCGGCCCGCGAGGTGGTCGAGCAGGTCCTGCGGCTCGGTGGTGGCTCCGGCGCGCAGGACCACGACGGCCTTGCCGACCTCGCCCCACCGCTCGTCCGGCATGCCGATGACGGCGCATTCGACGACATCGGGGTGGTCGTACAGCGCGTTCTCGACCTCGGCCGGATAGACGTTCTCACCGCCCGAGATGATCATGTCCTTGACGCGGTCCACGATGGACACATAGCCGTCCTCGTCCCGCACTCCCACATCGCCGGAGCGGAACCACCCGCCCTCCAGCAGCGCGTCCGCGGTCGCGTCCGGCAGGCCGTAGTAGCCGCGCATCACGTGGGGGCCGTGCACCAGGATCTCGCCGGGCTCGCCGGGGGCCGCCTCTCCAGTGAGGTCGGAACGGACCAGCCGGACGTCGGTGAAGAAGTGCGGCACTCCCGCCGAGCCCGCCTTGACCGCGCTCATCTCGCGGTCGAGCAGCAGCGTCCCGGGGGACGCCTCGGTCATCCCGTACCCCTGGATGAAGGAGAGGCCGCGCCGCAGATAGACGTCGATCAGCGCCTTGGGCACGGGCGAGCCGCCGCACATGAGGGTACGGACGGAGGACAGATCGGCCGTCTCCCAGCGCGGCGATTCCGCGACCGCCGCGAACATGGTGGGGACGCCGAACAGGCAGGTCACGCCCTGGTTCTCGATCAGGTCGAGCATCCGTTCCGCGTCGAACCCCGGCTCGATGACCACGCGTCCGCCCTTGAGCAGGGTCGGCAGACAGGTCATGTTGAGCGCGGCGGTGTGGAAGAGGGGCGCGGTGACGAGGGTGATCTCGTCCGAGGCCAGATCGGTGTCGACCAGGACGTTGAGGCTGTTCCAGGTGATGTTGGCGTGGCTGAGGACGGCGCCCTTGGGGTGTCCGGTGGTGCCGGACGTATACATGATCATGCACGGGTCGTCGGCGGCCATGACCTCGTCCGCCCGGTCGTCCCCGTCCCCGTCCCCGTCCCCCAGCTCCCCGACCGGCACCGCGAGGCCCCCGTCCGCCTCCTCGGCGGTCTCCGCGCAGCGCGGGTCGTGGAGGAGCAGCATCGCACCGGAGTCGCCGAGCACATAGGCCAGTTCGGGCGCGGCGAGCCGGGTGTTGAGCGGGACGAAGACGGCGCCCACCGCGCAGGTGGCGAAGAGCGCGTGGAGGAACGAGGGGTGGTTGGGGCCGAGGTAGGCGACGCGGTCGCCGCGCCCGATCCCGCGCGCCCGCAGCGCCCGGGCGTACCGGGTGACCGTCTCGTCCAGCTCCCGGTAGGTCTGGGTGTCGTCGCCGTGGACGATCGCGATCCGCCCGGGCGTCTTACGGGCCCGCCGCCGCGGCCACGAGCCGATGCCGATCCCCTGCTGCTCGAGCATCATCTCCCGCTCACTCCTTCGTGAGGCCGAGCAGCCGCGCCGCGTTGTCCTTGAGGATCAGCGGCCGAACCTCGGGCTTGATCTCAAGTTTGTCGAAGTCGGCCAGCCACCGGTCCGGGTCGATCACCGGGTAGTCGGAGCCGAACAGGACCTTGTGCTTGAGCAGCGAGTTGGCGTAGCGGACCAGCTGCGGCGGAAAGTACTTCGGCGACCAGCCGGACAGGTCGATGTAGACGTGCGGCTTGTGGGTGGCGACGGCCAGCGCCTCGTCCTGCCAGGGGAACGACGGATGGGCCAGGATGATCCGCAGCTCCGGGAAGTCCACGGCGACGTCGTCCACGTCCATCGGGTTGGAGTACTTCAGCCGGATTCCGCCGCCCCCGGGCACGCCCGCGCCGATCCCGGTCTGCCCGGTGTGGAAGAGCGCGGGCACGCCCAGCTCCTCGATGGCCTCGTAGAGCGGGTAGAACCGCTGGTCGTTCGGGTGGAACGCCTGGAGGGAGGGATGGAACTTGAAGCCGCGCACCCCATGGCTCTCGACCAGCCGCCGCGCCGCCCGTACCGCCGCCCGGCCCTTCCACGGGTCGACGCTCGCGAAGGGGATGAGGACGTCGGCGTGTTCCGCGCAGGCGGCGGCGACCTCCTCGTTGCTGATCGGCGGATGGCCGGTGGCGCTCTCCGCGTCCACCGTGAAGACGACGGCGGCGATGCGGCGTTCGCGGTAGTGGGCGGCCAGTTCGGGGATGGTGGGCTGCCGGGAGCCATGGGTCTTGAAGTACGCGGCGGAGGCGGCGGCCAGTTCGCCGCTCAGCGAGGAGTGGCCGTCCGCCGAGACCTCGGCGTGGGTGTGGACGTCGATGGCGACGAGATCGTCGAGGTTCACCGCCCGGCCCCCTCCGCGCTGTCGGGGTCGACGGGCGCGGGGATGCCCACGCCCTCCGGGTGCCGCCCCAGCGACGTACCCCAGACGCCCGCGACGGCGTCCGCGTCCCAGCCGCCCTCGCGGTAGACCGCCGACCGCTCCTCGGGGTGGGTCCACAGGCTCAGCCGGTCGCCGCCGATGCCGATGGCCTGCCCGGTGATGCCCTCGGCGGCGTCCGAGGCGAGGAAGACCACCAGCCCGGCGACGTCGTCGGCGGTGCCGAAGCCCTCGCCCTGCCGCAGCCAGCCGGGCAGCGGCTCGCCGCGCTCCTCGTACGCCTCGACGTGCGGCGCGAAGGCGGGGATGGTCGCGGTCATGGCGGTCGCGGCGACGGGGATCACCGCGTTGACGCCGATGCCCGCCTTGGCGCACTCCATCGACCAGGTGCGGGTCATGCCGACGATGCCCGCCTTGGCGGCGGAGTAGTTGGTCTGCCCGAAGTTGCCGCGCTGGCCCGCGGGCGAGCCGATGAGGATCAGACGGCCGCCCCCGCCGCGTTCGCGCATGTGCCGGACGGCGGCGCGGGCGCAGGTGAAGGTGCCCTTGAGATGGACGCCGAGGACGGCGTCGAAGTCCTCGTCGGTCATCTTCCACAGCACCCGGTCGCGCAGGATGCCCGCGTTGGTGACGAGGACGTCCAGCCGTCCGAACGCCTCGACCGCGCGGTCCACCAGCGCGTCGGCGACCTCGCTGGTGCCGACGGCCCCGGGCGCGGCGACCGCCGTGCCGCCCTCGTCGGTGATGACCTTGACCGCCTGTTCGGCGGTGGCGGCGTCGGCGTCGTTGACGACCACACCGGCCCCCGCCCGGGCCAGGGCTCGGGCGTAGGCGAGGCCGAGGCCGCGCCCCGCGCCGGTGACCACGGCGGTCTTCCCCGTCAGCTCCATGGGCTTCGGATCCTTCCACGAGTATCATCAGGGTTCCTGATCCTGATGGTGAGTGGAGCACTCCGGGAGGTCGGGTGTCAATGGGCGGAGCAGCGGCCGGACGCGGGTCCCGGCCACCGACCGGTGGACCGGCCGGTCCACCGGTCGGGCAAGATGGCCGGATGACCACTTCCGAGCAGTCCGACACCGCGCAGCTGGACCAGGTCGGCACGCTCTACCTGGTGAAACGGCTGGAGCAGGCGATACGCGCCCATCTGGACGCGCTGCTGCGCCCGCTCGGCCTGACCACGCTCCAGTACACGGCGCTGACCGTCCTGGAGCGCCGGGACGGGCTGTCGTCGGCCCAGCTCGCGCGGCGCTCGTTCGTCAAGCCGCAGACGATGCACGAGATGGTCCAGACGCTGGAGGAGCGGGGGTTCATCGAGCGCCGCCGGGATCCGGCCAACCGGCGGGTGCTGCTCATCAGCCTCAGCGACCGGGGCCGGGAGGCGCTGCGCGCCTACGACGAGCAGGTGCGGCTGCTGGAGGAGCGGATGCTCGGCGGGCTGAGCGAGGACCGGCGCGGGGAGCTGCGCCATGCGCTGATCGACTGCACCCGGGCGATGTCGGACGCGCCGCCGGAGGCGGCACCTGCTCAGGGGGACGCGCCGACGCCGTAGCGCGGCCGTCGGCGACCCCGGCACGGTCATCGACCCTGGCACGCCTGACGGGCGGCCCGCAGGTCCTCCACGGTGCGGGCCAGCTCCGTGACGCAGTCGGCCAGTCCGCCCGCCTCCTCAGCGCTCCCGCCCTCGCGCAGCACCTCCGCGGTGCGGGCGAGCTGTTCGGACACCTTCTCCAGCCGTTCGTCCGAGGGGTCCGGTTCACCGGCCAGCTGGCGGCGCAGCTGCTCGGCCTGGGCGGCGAGCTGGAGGTTCTTGCGGTGCAGGTCCAGGAAGACGTTGACCTTGGTCCGCAGCAGCCAGGGGTCGATGGGTTTGGTGAGGAAGTCGGCGGCACCGATGGCGTAGCCCCGGTAGGGATAGTCGGAGTCGGCGTCGGTGCCGGTCAGCAGGATGATCGGGACGTCCTTGGTCTGGTCGAGGCGTTTCATGTTGGCGGCGGTCTCGAAGCCGTCCATGCCCGGCATCAGGACGTCGAGCAGCACGACGGCGAAGTCCTGCCGGAGCATCGCCTTCAGCGCCTCCTCACCGGAGTGGGCGCGGACGAGACGCTGGTCGAGCGGGCCCAGGACGGCTTCCAGCGCGATCAGGTTCTCCTCCATGTCGTCGACGATCAGGATTCCGGCCCGGTCGGGCGCTGCGGCGCTCATGGCTCCCCCTGTCTCGGCCTCGGCGGGCGCGTCTCCGCGTCCGGGCCGGTCGTCCCGTCGCCGGTCGCGTCGCCGGTCTCGCCGGTTTCGTGGCCGGTCTCCATGGGCTCACCGCCGTCGTCGACGGACTCCACAGCCTGCGCCGTGTCGTCCGGGACCGGTCCGCTCAGGGGGTCGAGCAGATCGCAGACGGTGGTCATCAGCCGGTCGACGTCCACCGGCTTGGGCACATAGCCGTTGGCGCCGCTTTCGAGGGCCTTCTCGCGGTCGCCGGGCATGGCCTTGGCGGTGAGGGCGATGATGGGCAGCTCGGCGAGCCGGGGGGTGCTGCGGATGGCCCGGATCGTCTCGTAGCCGTCCATCTCCGGCATCATCACGTCCATCAGCACCAGCGACACATCCGGGTTGCGGTGCAGGACCTCAAGACCCTCGCGGCCGTTCTCCGCGTACTTCACGGTCATGCCGACCCGGCCCAGCACATGGGTGAGCGCGAAGACGTTGCGGATGTCGTCGTCGACGATGAGGATGCGGCGTCCGGTCAGCACCCGGCCGGGGCGGCCGCACTGCCACTGCTGGAGCCGGGGGGCGTCCGCCGGGGCCTCGTCCCCGGTGTCGGCCACGGCCGCGGTGTCCCCGGTGGCGGGGCCTTCCTGGGGGGCCAGCAGACCGGCCAGCGAGCCACGGTCGCCGAGCACCCCGCTCTGGTCGCCGAACACCCCGCTGGGCGCGTGGTCGGCGGTGTCCGGAAGGGATTCCTCCGTGGCGGGCGGCGCCGCCGGGACGGTCGCGCCGGTGGCCCGGGGGTCGGACACATCGGGCGGCGGGACGACCCCGGCGTAGTGCGCGGGGACGTAGAGCGTGAAGCAGGAGCCGACGCCCTGCTCGCTCTCGGCGATGATCCGGCCGCCCAGCATGCCGGCGATCTCCCGGCTGATGGACAGGCCGAGGCCGGTGCCGCCGTACTTGCGGCTGGTGGTGCCGTCGGACTGCTGGAACGCCTCGAAGATCACGGGCAGCTTCTCGGGCGCGATGCCGATGCCGGTGTCCTTGACGGAGAAGGCGACGACCGCGTCCGCGTCGCGCAGCGTCTCCTCCTGGAACTCCGTGGCGACCGCCCGCTCCACCCGCAGCTTCACCCCGCCCGACGAGGTGAACTTCAGGGCGTTGGAGAGCAGGTTGCGCAGGATCTGCTGGATCCGCTGCTCGTCGGAGTACAGCTCGCGCGGTACGTCCTCGCCGACGGCGATCTCGAACGACAGGCCGCGGTCGATGGCGAGCGGCCGGAACGTGGCGTGCACGTAGTCGAGCAGCTTCATCAGCGGCAGCTTCTTCGGGCGGACGTCCATCCGCCCGGCCTCGATCTTCGACAGGTCGAGGATGTCGTTGATCAGCTGGAGCAGATCGGATCCGGAGCGGTGGATGGTGGTGGCGAACTGCACCTCCTGGGGGGACAGCCGCTGGTCGGCGTTGTCGGCGAGCAGCCGGGCCAGGATCAGCAGGGAGTTGAGCGGGGTGCGCAGCTCGTGCGACATGTTGGCCAGGAACTCGGACTTGTACTGGGAGGCGGTGGCCAGCAGCGCGGCCTTCTCCTCCAGCTCCGCGTTGGAGCGCTGGAGCTGGTTGGAGCGCTGCCGCAGCTCGGTGGTGAGCCGCTGTGATTCGGACAGCAGCGACTCGGTGCGGGCGTTGGCGATGATGGTGTTGATCGAGACGCCGATGGTGTTGACGAACTGGTCGATGAAGGCGAGGTGGACCTCGCTGAACCGGCTGAAGGAGGCCAGCTCGATGACGCCGAGCACCTGGTCCTCGTACAGGATCGGCAGGATGACGACGCTGGCGGGGAGCGCAGAGCCGAGTCCGGAGTTGATGGTGATGTAGTCGGACGGGACGTTGGTGATCAGGATCCGCTTCTTCTCCAGGGCGGCCTGGGCGACCAGTCCGCGGCCGGGGGTTCCGGTGGCCGGAAGCGGGCCGTTGTCCTGTTCGGTGCCGTATCCGGCGATCAGCTTCAGGCCCTCGCCGGGTTCGACGCCGGGCTGACCGAGGAAGAACGCCCCGAACTGGGCGTTCACCAGCGGGGTCAGCTCGCGCAGGATCAGGTCGGCGACCTCGACCAGATCGCGGTGGCCCTGCATCAGGGAGGCGATACGGGCCAGGTTGGACTCCAGCCAGTCCTTGGCGCGGGTGGTCTCGCGCAGGTTGGCGACCATGAGGTTGACGTTGTTCTTCAGCTCGGCGACCTCGCCCTGGGCCTCGACCGAGATGGAGCCGGACAGGTCGCCCTGGGCGACGGAGGACGCGACCTCGGCGATGGCGCGGACCTGGGTGGTGAGGTTGAGGGCGAGTTCGTTGACGCTGGTGGTCAGCCGCTTCCAGGTGCCGTAGACCGCCTCGACCCGGGCCTGGCCGCCGAGCCGGCCCTCGCTGCCGACCTCGCGGGCGACGCGGGTGACCTCGGCGGAGAACGAGGAGAGCGTGTCGACCATCGTGTTGATGGTCGTCTTCAGCTCCAGGATCTCGCCGCGCGCGTCCACGTCGATCTTCTTGGACAGATCGCCCTGGGCGACCGCGGTGGCTACCTGGGCGATGTTGCGGACCTGACTGGTCAGGTTTCCCGCCATGAAGTTGACGTTGTCGGTCAGGTCCTTCCACACCCCGGACACGCCCGGAACCTGGGCCCGGCCGCCGAGCTGGCCCTCGGTGCCCACCTCGCGGGCCACCCGGGTCACCTCGTCGGCGAACGCCCGCAGCTGCTGGACCATGGTGTTGACGGTCTCCTTCACCTCCAGGATCTCGCCGCGGGCGTCCACGGTGATCTGCTTGGACAGATCGCCGTTGGCGACCGAGGTGGTCACCTGGGCGATGTTGCGCACCTGGGAGGTCAGGTTGAGCGCCATGAAGTTGACGTTCTCGGTCAGGTCCTTCCAGACACCGGACACACCGCGGACCTGCGCCTGACCGCCCAGGTTTCCCTCGGTGCCCACCTCGCGGGCCACCCGGGTCACCTCGTCGGCGAAGGACGACAGCCGGTCCACCATGGTGTTGATCGTCGACTTCAGCTCCAGGATCTCGCCCTTGGCCTCCACGTCGATCGTCTTGCTGAGGTCGCCTTCGGCGACCGCGGTGGCGACCTGGGCGATGTTGCGGACCTGACTGGTCAGGTTGTCCGCCATGAAGTTGACGTTCTGGGTGAGGTCCTTCCACACCCCGGACACGCCGCGGACCTGGGCCCGGCCGCCGAGGCGGCCCTCGGTGCCGACCTCGCGGGCCACCCGGGTGACCTCGTCGGCGAAGGCCGACAGCTGGTCGACCATGGTGTTCACGGTGTTCTTGAGCTGGAGGATCTCGCCCCGGGCATCGACGGTGATCTTCTGGGACAGGTCACCGGTGGCGACCGCGGTGGTCACCTGGGCGATGTTGCGGACCTGACTGGTCAGGTTTCCCGCCATGAAGTTGACGTTGTCGGTCAGGTCCTTCCACACCCCGGACACGCCGCGGACCTGGGCCCGGCCGCCGAGTTCGCCCTCGGTGCCCACCTCGCGGGCCACCCGGGTCACCTCGTCGGCGAACGCGCGCAGCTGGTCGACCATGGTGTTCACGGTCAGCTTCAGCTCCAGCAGCTCACCGGTGGCCTCGACGGTCACCTGCCGGGTGAGGTCGCCGCGGGCCACGGCCGTGGTCACCACGGCGATGTCGCGGACCTGGCTGGTCAGCCGGGACGCCATGGTGTTGACGGCCTCGGTCACCTCGCGCCAGTCCCCGGACAGCCCCTGGACTTTCGCCCGGCCGCCGAGGCGCCCTTCGGTGCCCACCTCACGGGCCACCCGGGTCAGCTCGCCGGTGAACAGGGAGAGCTGCTCGACCGTGCGGTTGACGCCACGGGCCAGCCGCCGCAGATCGCCGCGCAGCTGGCGGTTGCCGTCGTGCAGATCGACCCGCCGGGTCAGATCGCCCTCGGCGATGGCGTCCAGCACCCGGGTGGCGTTGGAGACCGGTCCGGTCAGCGCGTCCACCAACTGGTTGGCGTCGTCCACGGCGGCGGCCCATCCGCCCTGGCCGGGGCTCGCCGTGATCCGTTCGTCCAGGCGCCCCTGGCGCGCCACCTCACGGCGGACCCGCTGGAGCTCGCCGGCGAGGTGGGCGTTGCGCGCCACCAATTGGTTGAACGTCCCGGCCACTTCGCCGAGCACGCCCTCGTCCGTGCCGTCCATACGTACGGTGAAGTCGCCGTCGCACAAGGCGCTCATCGCGGCCAGCAGGGACCTCAGCTCGGCAGTGCACTCCGCGGGGTTCGGGTCGCGTGCCATGGCGCCGTCCCTTTAAAGATCATTAAATATCCCTACGTCTGTCATAATATGGCACCTAGATGGCCTAATCCGCCCGAATTATCCTGGAGCCGCACGTGGGGGCCTTGCTTCCTCTTTCGCGCGAGTCCGTCGCCCGGACGACACTGCCCGGAAGCGTGCGCGCACCCGGGGCTGCGCGCGCCTTCGTCCGCACCACCCTCGCCGGGCAGACCGCGAAGGAGATCCTGGGGCCGGACACGATCGGCGCGCGGGTGACCGAGGACGCGGTGCTGCTGGTGAGCGAGCTGGTCACCAATGCCGTGCTGCACGCGGGCACCCGGGTCGAGGTCACCTGCCGCCTCCGGGCCGGGAGCGGACCGGAGGAATCCGGCGGGGACGCGGCCACCGACACCGAGCCGCGGGACCGGCCGGGCATCGTCATCGAGGTCGCCGATCTGCACCCCGCCAGCGTCGTGCTGGGCGGGCCCGACACCCAGCGCCACGGCCGGGGCCGCGGCCTCCAGCTGATCGGCGCGATCGCCGAGTCCTGGGGCGTGACGTACCACCGCACCCGTAAGTCCGTGTGGTTCCGCCTGGACACCGACCCGGGGGCGGCCCAGCCCGACTCCGTATCCGCCGGGGCACGCGGTCGCGCGCCGCTCGCTCCCGCACCCCGCGCCCCCGCCCCGCCGCGGGGGCGGCGCGACCGGACCGCCGAATGGATCGACCGCGGCGGGCCGTCGTTCCTCGCCGAGGCCAGCGAACTGCTCACCGGGCAGCTGGACGAGAACATGGTCGCCGCCCTCGCCGGGCAGCTGCTGGTGCCCCGGCTGGCGGACTGGTGCGCGGTGTGGCTGAACAGCGAGAGCGGCCGGCTGGAGCTGCGCCGGGTCTGGCACAACGACGAGCGCCGCATCGAGGCGCTGCGCGCCACGCTGGAGCGCGATCCGCCGCCCCCCGGGGTGGCTTCCCCCTGGCCCTGGCCCGAGGCCGCCGCCCCCTCCCGCGCGGGCGGCTCCGCGCTGACCTTCCCGCTCATCGCCCGCGGCCGCGACTACGGGGTGCTGCTGCTCGGCCGGGCGGGGGTGTCGCAGATGACCGAGGGCGTGGTGCGGCTCGCCGACGACGTGGCGCGGCGGATCGCCCAGGCCGTGGCCACGGCCCGGCAGTACACCCAGCAGGCCACCATCAGCCGGGCGCTCCAGCGCCGTCAGCTGCCGGTGTCGCTGGCCCACATCCCGGGCGTGGACACCGCGATCGTCTACGAGCCGCACGGCGAGGGCCAGACGGTCGGCGGCGACTTCTACGACCTGTTCCCGATGGGCGGCCGCCGCTGGTGCTTCCTGCTGGGCGACGTCTGCGGCAGCGACCCGGAGGCGATGTCGGTCACCGGCCTCGCCCGCCATCTGGTGCGGCTGCTGGCCCGCGAGGGGCACGGCGTGGAGTCGGTGCTCACCCGGCTCAACCAGGCGCTGGTGGAGGAGGAGGCGGAGGCCGCGGCCCTGGGCGGCGACCAGGCCCGGTCGCGCTTCCTCAGCCTGCTCTACGGGGAGCTGGAGCCCGATCCCCACTCGGGCGGCGCGCACTGCGTCCTGGCCAGCGCCGGGCATCCGCTGCCGCTGCGGCTGAGCACCGACGGCACGGTGGCCCCGGCGGCGCTTCCGCAGATGCTGCTGGGCATCGACGACGAGCCCGACTTCCACGCCGACTCCCTGGACCTGGCGCCGGGCGAGACGCTGCTGTGCGTGACCGACGGGGTGACCGAGCGGCGGGACGGCAACCGGCAGCTGGACGACGACGACGGGCTGGCGGACATCCTGCGGGGCTGCGCTGGGCTCGGCGCCAAGGCCATCGCGGAGCGGGTGCGGCTGGCCGCCCATGAGTTCGGCACCGAGCCGGTCGACGACGATCTCGCGGTGCTGGTGCTGGAGGCCGTGCCGACGTCGGCGCGGGAGCTGATGCGGCCGCCGTGAGGCGAGCGGCGGCGGGCCGGAGCGCCGGTGCCCCGAGCGCAAAGTTCTTGAAATGTGTACGTCCCGGGCCTTGTCGCACCCTTCCCCGACGGGCATCATCAGGATTCCTGAGCTTCAAGGAGTCCGCGATGAGCCTGCTCTCCACCGCCGACTGGGCGGACAGGATCTTCACCGGCGGCTGGGACCACCCGGCCAGGCCCGGCACCATCGACATCACCGAACCCGCGACCGGGCAGCGCCTCGGCTCCGTGGGCCGGGCCACCGAGGCGGACGTCGCCCCCGCGGCCCGTACGGCGGCGGCCGCGGGGCGCGCCTGGGCCGCGGCCCCCTTCCCCGAGCGGGCCGCGGCCCTGCGGCGCACGGCCGACGCCTTCCGGAGCCACGCCGACGAGATCGCCGAGTGGATCGTGCGGGAGGCCGGTTCGTCGCGGGCGAAGGCCGAACTGGAGGTGGCGGTCGCCGCCGCGGAATGCGAGGAGGCCGCCGCCCTGCCCGGGGCGCCCACCGGTGAGCTGCTGCCGTCGGCCCAGCCGCGGCTGAGCCTGGCGCGCCGGATTCCGGTCGGGGTGGTCGGCGTGATCTCGCCGTTCAACTTCCCGCTGATCCTGTCCATCCGCTCCATCGCCCCGGCGCTCGCGCTCGGCAACGCCGTCCTCCTCAAGCCCGATCCGCGCACCCCGGTGTCCGGCGGGGTGGTGCTCGCCCGCGTCTTCGAGGAGGCCGCGCTGCCCCCGGGGCTGCTCCAGTGCCTGCCCGGCGGCGCGGACGTCGGCGCCGCGATCGTCCGCGACCCTGCGGTGCGGGTCGTGTCGTTCACCGGCTCCACCGCGGCGGGCCGCGCGGTCGGGGCGCTGGCCTCCGAGCATCTGACCCGGGCCCATCTGGAGCTGGGCGGCAACAGCGCTCTGATCGTGCTGGACGACGCCGACATCGACGCCGCCGCGTCCTGCGGGGCCTGGGGGAACTTCCTCCACCAGGGGCAGATCTGCATGGCGGTCGGCCGCCACCTGGTCCATGAGTCGCGGTACGAGGAGTACGTCGGCCTGCTGGCCAAGAAGGCCGAACAGCTCGCCGTGGGCGACCCCTTCCGCGAACAGGTCGCCCTCGGGCCGCTCATCGACGACCGGCAGCTCGGCCATGTCGTGGACGTCGTCGAGCGCAGCGTGGCCGCGGGCGCCCGGGTGGTCACCGGCGGCACCCACCGGGGCCGGTTCTACCGGCCCACCGTGCTGGCCGACTGCGGCCCGTCCGTCCCCGCGTGGGAGGAGGAGGTGTTCGGCCCGGTGGCGTGCGTACGCCCGTACGGTGACGACGACGAGGCCGTGGAGCTGGCCGCCGACTCCCCGTACGGCCTGAGCCTGGGCATCCTCACCGCCGACACGGCGCGCGGGCTCGCGCTGGCCGAGCGGATTCCCAGCGGAATGGTCCACATCAACGACCAGACGGTCAACGACGATCCGAACGCGCCCTTCGGCGGGCTGGCCGCATCCGGTTTCGGCCGGGTGGGCGGCGCGCGGGCCAATCTCGACGCCTTCACCGAGACGCAGTGGCTGACCCTCCGGGGCGACACCGCGCGCTACCCGTTCTGAGCCAGGGAGCCCCGAGATGACCGAAGCCCTCGCCGCCGTGGTGAACAAGCCCGGCGCCCCGTTCTCCCTGGAGCGCGTCGCCCTGGACGAGCCCCGGCCGGACGAGATCGTGGTCCGGCTGACCGCCGCCGGGGTCTGCCACACCGATCTGACCGTGCGCGACGGCGGGCTGCCGTTTCCGCTCCCCGGCGTCCTCGGCCACGAGGGCGCGGGCGTGGTGGAGCGGGTCGGGTCCTGGGTCGGCCGGGTGCGGCCCGGCGACCATGTCGTCCTGACCTTCACCTCATGCGGTACGTGCGGCACCTGCCGCGGCGGCCATCCCGCCTACTGCGCCTCCTGGCTCCCGCTCAACCTCCTCGGGGGCACCCGCGGCGACGGCACCCCGACGCTGCGTCCGGCTTCCGGTTCCGGTTCGGGTTCCGGGGGCGGCTCAGGGGGCGGCGGGCTGGGCGGGCACTTCTTCGGCCAGTCGTCCTTCGCGACCCACGCGCTGGTGGACGAGCGCAGCGTGGTCCGGGTCCCGGCCGACGTGCCGCTGACCACCCTCGCCCCGTTCGGCTGCGGCATCCAGACCGGGGTCGGCGCCGTCCTGAACGTCCTGCGGCCCCGGCCCGGCAGCACGATCGGCGTCTTCGGCACCGGCGCGGTCGGCCTCGCCGCCCTGATGGCCGCCGTGCTGGGCCCGGTCCGGCAGGTGATCGCCGTCGACCGGCTGGCCCCGCGGCTGGCGCTGGCCCGGAAGCTGGGCGCCACGGCCGTCGTCGACGCCGCCGAGGAGGACACCGCGGCCGCCCTCGTCGAGCTGACGGACGGCCTCGGCCTCGACTGCGCCGTGGAGACCACCGGCAACCCCGGCGTCCTGCGCACCGCCGTCGACGCCCTCGCGCCCCGGGGCGAGGTCGCCGTCATCGGGGCGCCGCCCATGGGCACCGAGGCCGCGGTCGACGTCAACGGCCTGCTGCCGGGCCGCCGCATCACCGGCGTCACGCTCGGCGACAGCGAACCGGAGCAGCTGATCCCGCTGATGGTCTCCCTCCACCAGCAGGGCCGGCTGCCGGTGGACCAGCTGATCCGGACCTATCCGTTCGCCCGGATCGAGGAGGCGGCGGCCGACATGACCGCGGGCACCACGATCAAGCCGGTGCTGACCTTCGGCTGACGGCCGAGCGCTCTATTCGGCAAGACCGGCGAGGTCGCGGATGCGACGGGCCTGGGCGGCGCGCTCGGCGGCGCGCTGCTCGTCGTACGTACGGTCCGCGGCGCCCCGCAGCAGCGCCTTGGTCTCGACCACCGCGTCCCGGGGGGCGGCGAGCAGGGCGGCGGCCAGGTCCTGGACCGCCCCGTCCAGGTCGGCGGCGGGCACCACGAGGTTGGCGAGGCCGGTGCGCTCGGCCTCCTCGGCGTGGACGAAGCGGCCGGTCGCGCAGATCTCCAGCGCCCGGGCGTACCCCACGAGCCCTACCAGCGGATGGGTGCCGGTCAGGTCGGGCACCAGCCCGAGGCTGGTCTCGCGCATCGCGAACTGCGCGTCCTCCGCGCAGACCCGCAGGTCACAGGCGAGAGCGAGCTGAAAACCGGCGCCGATCGCATGGCCCTGCACGGCGGCGATGGAGACGATGTCGTTGCGCCGCCACCAGGTGAACGCGTCCTGGTAGGCGGCGATGATCCCGTCCAGCTCGGCGTCCTGGCGGCGGGCCATCTCCGGGAAGGACGGCTCGCCCTCGAATCCCTCGGGGGTGAACGCCTGCCGGTCGAGCCCCGCCGAGAAGGACATGCCCTCGGCGCGCAGGACGACGACCCGCACGCTGCCGGGGAGCAGCGACCCCGCCTCGGCCAGCGCGCGCCACAACGCGGGCGACTGGGCGTTGCGCTTGGCCGGATTGGTGAGAGTCACCGTGGCGACCGCGTCATCGACGATGAGCGATACGCCGTCCTTGTCGAGCAGGGTCACAGGAAGCCTCCGGTCGGCCGCAGTCAGTACAAGTGACTGCACAGTAACCACCCGGTCGAATGGACGATCAACCGGGTGGCACTGTCCACACCTGCTTCCGGCGACGAACCGCTGACGCGAGACGCGCGATCAGGCCGATGCGGCCTTCTTGCCTCGTGTCGCGCCACCGCGGCCACGTAGGGACACTCCTGATTCGCTGAGCATCCGGTGGACGAATCCGTAGGAACGGCCGGTCTCCTCGGCCAGCGCCCGGATGCTCGCACCGGAGTCGTACTTCTTCTTCAGGTCTGCCGCGAGCTTTTCGCGCGCGGCGCCGGTCACCCGGCTGCCCTTCTTCAGAGTCTCGGCCACCCGTGCCTCCTCATGGGAAGTGCGCTCTGGACTCTCATGATCACCCCTAGGCGGCTTCCTGGCCACCCATTCGGCAAGACCTATGGAGGAAGGATTCCGAGAAATGGCACCGTACGAGCCTTCGGAATCCAGGATTCCGGCGACTTCCGCCCTTCCACTCGTTCTTGATCATCTAAGAAAGAGCAGGTCAAGGCCCATGTGCCAGAGGATGGGTGGATATCGACCGGCGCACGGCACGTGTCGCGCGCCGGTGGTGGACGGCGCGCCGCGATACGAGCCGTTCTCACTCAGATGACGGATCACGCCTAGGCCGAATGATCTACCGGCCGGGGGTCAGGCCAGCGCGACCAGATCCGCGTAGTCCGCGCCCCACAGGTCCTCGATCCCGTCCGGCAGCAGAATGATCCGCTCCGGCTGGAGCGCGTCCACCGCGCCCTCGTCGTGGGTCACCAGCACCACCGCGCCGGTGAAGGTGCGCAGCGCGCCGAGGATCTCCTCGCGGCTGGCCGGGTCGAGGTTGTTGGTGGGCTCGTCGAGCAGCAGGACGTTGGCCGAGGAGACGACCAGGGTGGCGAGCGCCAGCCGGGTCTTCTCACCGCCGGAGAGCACCCCGGCGGGCTTGTCCACGTCGTCGCCGGAGAACAGGAACGAGCCGAGCGTCTTGCGGATGTCGACCAGGTCGAGGTCCGGGGCGGCCGAGCGCATGTTCTCCAGGACGGTGCGGTCCGGGTCCAGCGTCTCGTGCTCCTGCGCGTAGTAGCCGAGCTTCAGCCCGTGGCCGGGCGTGACCTGGCCGGTGTCCGGCTTCTCGACCCCGGCCAGCAGCCGCAGCAGGGTGGTCTTGCCCGCGCCATTGAGGCCCAGGATGACGACCCGGGAGCCCTTGTCGACGGCCAGGTCGACATCGGTGAAGATCTCCAGGGAGCCGTACGACTTCGACAGGCCCTCGGCGGTCAGCGGGGTCTTGCCGCACGGGGCCGGGTCCGGGAAGCGCAGCTTGGCGACCTTGTCGGACTGCCGCACCGCCTCCAGTCCTGACAGCAGCTTCTCGGCGCGGCGGGCCATGTTCTGCGCGGCGACCGTCTTGGTGGCCTTGGCGCGCATCTTGTCGGCCTGCGAGTTGAGCGCGGCGGCCTTCTTCTCGGCGTTGGCGCGCTCGCGCTTGCGGCGCTTCTCGTCGGCCTCGCGCTGGGCCTGGTAGAGCTTCCAGCCCATGTTGTAGATGTCGATCTGCGAGCGGTTGGCGTCCAGGTAGAAGACCTTGTTGACGACCGTCTCGACGAGGTCGACGTCATGGGAGATGACGATGAAGCCGCCGCTGTAGGTCTTCAGGTAGTCCCGCAGCCAGGTGATGGAGTCGGCGTCGAGGTGGTTCGTCGGCTCGTCCAGCAGCAGGATGTCGGAGTCCGAGAACAGGATGCGGGCCAGCTCGACGCGGCGCCGCTGACCGCCGGAGAGGGTGTGCAGCGGCTGGCCGAGCACCCGGTCGGGCAGGCCCAGGCTGGCCGCGATGGTCGCGGCCTCCGCCTCGGCCGCGTAGCCGCCCTTGGTCAGGAACTCCGTCTCCAGGCGCTCGTACTTCTTCATCGCGCGCTCGCGGGTGGCGCCCTTGCCGTTGGCCATGCGGTCCTCGTTCTCGCGCATCTTGCGCAGCACGGAGTCGAGGTCGCGGGCGGAGAGGATGCGGTCCCTGGCGAGGACGTCGAGGTCACCGGTGCGCGGGTCCTGCGGCAGATAGCCGACCTGGCCGGAGCGGGTGATGCTGCCCCCGGCCGGGACGCCCTCGCCCGCCAGGCACTTGGTGAGCGTGGTCTTCCCCGCGCCGTTGCGGCCGACCAGGCCGACGCGGTCGCCCTTGGCGATGCGGAAGTTGGCGGACTCGATCAGAACACGGGCGCCGGCACGCAGCTCGACGCCGGATGCGGTGATCACGGGAATTACTCCTGGGCAGATTGGACGGCGGACGGGACGGACCAGCGGGCGGGGCCGACGCCGTCTAATGCACGAGGAGAATTGCCATGCGGCCAGTTTAGCGGTGCGGGCAACCGGATTTTCCCCTGGGGGCCGGGACCTCCCCCACCTGCGGGCCCCGGGTCAGACACCGCCGGTGTGGACCTGGAAGGCCGCCCGACGCACCGCCTTGGCGAGGGCCGGATCGGGGTGGGCGGCGGCCAGCGCCACCAGCACCTGCACCGTACGGGGGTGGCCGACGGCGCGTACCTCCGCCAGCAGCGCGGGCACCGTGCCCTGCACCGCGGACTCCAGGTGGCGCACCAGCAGCGGGCTCTCGCCGTGGTCGGAGATGGCCGCGGCGGTGTCCACCCACAGCCAGGTGGCCTCCTCGCGGGTGAGCACGTCCAGCGCGTCCTCGGGGTCGGCGCCCTCGTGCTCGGCGATCCACAGCAGCGCGTACGGCCGCAGGCACGATTCGTCCACGACGGCCCGCACCGCGGGCTCGGCGGGCGCCCCGGCGACCCGCAGCGCCTCGAACGCGAGCCCGCGCAGCAGCGCGTCGTCGCCGCGGGCCGCGTCCAGCAGCTCGGTGATGGCGCTGCCCACCGGGCGGGCGGCGAGCCAGGCCCGGTACTCGGCGCGGGCGGGCCCGGGGGTGAGGCCCGCGCAGCCGCGCAGCATGTCGGCGGCGGGGTGCTCGATGTTCCCGGCGGGGCTCTGGGCGGCCACGCAGATCTGCTCCAGCTTGACCCACACCGCCCAGTTGCCGAGCGCGGTGAGGACGGCGTCGCCTTCGAGGACGGTGAGCGCCCCGACCGAGGCCAGCGCGTCCAGGGCCCAGCCGAGCAGGTCCTCCAACGCCTCGTCGTCGCCCTCGGCGCCGTCCCGCTCCTCATGAGCGGCCCCGTGGTCGGCCGCGTCCGGGGCCTGGGCGGGGGCGTCGCCGTCGACCGGCGAGGCCACCCCGTACGGCACCTCGCAGCGCTCGGTGCGCAGCTCGGCGACCCGCTTGCGCAGCATGTCCAGCAGCGTGGAGATCTGCACCGGACCCGCGGACAGCTGGAGCAGCGGGAGCAGCTGCGGTACGGCCTCGACCACCTCGGCGACGGCCGTGGGCTCGGCGGTCTCCGGCGCGGGGCTGGCCAGCGACCAGGCATCGAGCAGCGCGACCCAGCCGCGCAGCACCGCGCTGTCGTCACGGTCCCACGCCTGGAGCCGCCAGCCGGGGCGGGCGGTGCCGCCGTGCAGATCGACCAGCCCGACGAGCCGGGCCCGGTCCCAGTCGCTGCGCACCTCCTCCGAGCTGCGCCCCAGCGCGGCGGCGGCACGGGCGGCCGCCTCGTCGGAGAGGGCCCCGAGCGAGTCGTCCTCGGCCGCGGCCCAGCGCGCCACCTCCACGGCCCCGACAAGCCCCGCACGGGCCTGCCGGGCCAATTCCGGCCGGGGCGGCGTGCCCTCGGGCGGGCGTGGCGCCGGCCGGGAGCGGTTCGGCGCGGGCCGGGTGGCGGTGGCCATCGGCCGCTGGCGGACGAGTCGGAGCCGGGAGTCGCGCGGAGTACGGGACGTCACAGAAGCAGTCTCGCCGTTGACGGCCCGAAAGCCCAATCGGCACCCGTACGGCGGTCGCCGCGGCCGGATTCCGACGGGTAGCCGAGGCCGCCGCGGGCCCGGGACGACGCGGCCCCGACGCGCTAGAGGAGCGGCGTCAGGAAGCGGCGCAGGGCCTCTTCGTAACCCGGGGGGTCGGCGTTCCACATGGCGGCGTGCGGGGCGTGCCGGACCTGATGAAGGGTGACCAGCTCGGGCCGGGCGTCGGCGAGTTCGCGGGAGGCGTCCCAGGGCGCGAGGGTGTCGCCGGGGCCGTGCACGATGAGCGTGGGCACCGGCAGGCTCTCGGGGTCGGCCGCCTCCGCGAGCTTGCCGTCGTGGAGCCCGGTGCGCCCCTCCGCGGCCCGTACGACGAGCGGGAGCAGGGCGGCCGGGACGCGGCGCGCCGCAGCGAGGGCGCGCACGGTGGCCCGCCAGTCGAGCACCGGGGAGTCCAGGACGATGCCGCTGAGCCGGTGCCGCAGTGCGGAGTTGGCGGCCGCGTGCAGGGCCATGGAGGCGCCGGTGGACCAGCCGTGCAGGACGATGCTCTGCGCCCCGTAGCGGACCGCGTAGCGGATCGCGGCGTCGAGATCGCGCCACTCCGTCTCGCCGAGGTGGCCGATGCCGTCGGGCGGGCGCGGGGCGCCGGGATCGCCGCGGTACGCGAGGTCGAGCACCGGGATGCGCAGCCGGTGCAGCAGCGGCATGACGACCATGGGGTGTTCCCGGGTGGTGCCGAGGCCATGGGTGGCGATCACCCAGGTGGCGCGCTCGCCGGGCAGGAACCAGGCGGGCAGCGGACCGAGTTCACCGGGAATGTCGACATCGGCGTGCTCGATGCCGAGCGCGTCCCTGGGGTTGCCGAGGTACACCTGCGGGGTGAGCCGCACCCGGGCGCCCGCGTCGAGGGTGCCGTGGGTGACCCGCTCCAGGCGGCGTACGACGCAGTCGGCGGGGTGCGCGACGTCCTCGTCCACCGGGCCGACGACGGCGTGGCAGTTCCGGCCGACGAGCCCGTAGGTGCCGGGGCGCAGCGAGGCGAGCGAACGGGTGAGGGTGATCCGCCCGGGGTCCGTGCCGTCCGCGGCATCCACGGCGTGCACGGTGAGCGGCGGCTCTTTCGGCAGCGGCCGGTCGGGGGCCGGTCGGAGCGCAGCGTCGGTGAGGTACCGGCCCGCCGCCACCGCGGCCGCGCCGACACCGAGCAGAGTGGTGGCGGCAGCGACCGCCGTTGTCCGCACACGCATCCCTCCCAGTGTCGGCGGGTACCCGCGCGGCGGCCAGCGGAACTGGTTATTTCGAGCCGCCCGCTCCCTCACCGTCCGTATCCCTGCCCCGCTGCTGGCCGTAACCGCTGAGCTTGGCCGCGGCGCGGTCCAGCTCGGCGGGCGGGATGAGGGTGGGGGTGCGGCCGGGGACGGACGCCGCGGCCAGCCAGACCTGGCACATCCATTCGAGCTGGGCGGTGCGGTCGTACGCCTGGTCCAGGGTCGCGCCGTATACGACGGTGCCGTGGTTACGCAGCAGACAGCCCGAGCGGTCGCGCAGCACGGACAGCATGTTTTCGGCCAATTCATCGCTGCCGTACAGCGCGTAGTCAGCGACCCGGACCGGCCCGCCGAGGGCGGCGGTCATGTAGTGGATCGCGGGGAGTTCGTCGACCAGCGTGGAGACGGCGGTGGCGTGAACCGCGTGGGTGTGCACGATGGCCGCGGCGTCGTCCGTGTGACGGTAGACGGCGAGGTGCATGGGCAGCTCGCTGGTGGGCGAGAGCGTGCCCAGCACCTGTCGGCCGTCGAGGTCGACGCCGACGATGTCGCGCGGGCCGAGCCGGTCGTACGGGACGCCGCTCGGGGTGACCAGGACGGTGTCGCCGACCCGGGCCGACACATTGCCCGAGGTGCCGACGACGAGCCCGTCGGCGGTGGTCCTGCGGGCCGTCCGCACCACATGCGTCCACGCCTGCCGCAGGGGCTGGCTCAGCCTCGGCTGCGGCCGTCGCACCGATCGCGGCTCCGTCACGGGCCCTCACCTCCGGGCGCGATCCTTCCATACGGACCCGGGCGCGAAGCCCGTTACGCCGGGTCGATGTACGGACACCAAATGCCGTATGACGAAAGGGAATACGGTCGAAAACAAGCCGTTTTCACACCCCCGCGCCCGCGTCACCGTGAAGCCCGCCTCAGTTCATCTCCCGTTCACCCAGTTTCCCTACGTTCACCGTGCACTGACCGCCCTCCGAACTGATTGACCGGGTGTATGGAACACATCACGCTTCTCATCGGGATCGTGATCGTCACGGCCTTGGTGTTCGACTTCACCAACGGCTTCCACGACACGGCCAATGCCATGGCCACCACCATCTCCACCGGAGCACTCGGTCCTCGGGTCGCGGTGGCGATGTCGGCAGTCCTCAACCTCGTCGGCGCCTTCCTCTCCGTGGAGGTCGCCAAGACCATCTCCGGCGGAATCATCGACGAGGGATCCGGTATCCGGCCCGAAGTGATCTTCGCGGGGCTGGTCGGCGCGATCCTCTGGAACCTGGTGACCTGGCTGGCCGGTCTTCCGTCCAGCTCCTCACACGCCCTCTTCGGCGGCCTCATCGGCGCCACCGTGGTCTCCGTGGGCATGGACGGGGTCAACAGCGACGCGATCGTCATGAAGGTCCTCATCCCGGCCGTGGCCGCGCCGGTCGTGGCGGGCATCGCCACGGTGGCCGCCACCCGGCTCACCTATCGGCTGGCCCACAACCGGGCCGCGGAGGACACCGCGAAGGGCTACCGCGCCGGGCAGATCGCCTCGGCCGCCCTGGTCTCCCTGGCCCACGGCACCAACGACGCCCAGAAGACGATGGGCGTCATCACCCTCGCACTGGTCACCGGCGGCGTCATCGCGCCCGACTCCGACCCGCCCATGTGGGTCATCGTCTCCGCCGGTCTCGCGATCGCCCTCGGCACCTACCTGGGCGGCTGGCGCATCATCCGCACCATGGGCAAGGGCATCACCGACATCCAGCCGCCGCAGGGCTTCGCCGCCCAGACCGGCGCCGCGACCGTCATCCTCGCCTCCTCCCACATCGGCTTCGCGCTGTCCACCACGCAGGTCTGCTCGGGCGCCGTCATGGGTGCGGGCGTCGGCCGCAAGGGCGGTGTGGTGCGCTGGTCGACCGCGGGCCGCATGGTCGCCGCCTGGGTGCTGACCCTCCCGGCCGCCGGTCTGGTGGCCGCGGGTGCGGCGCTGCTGGCCGACCAGGGCAACGGGGGCATCGCCGCCGTCGCCGTCCTCGCGGTGGTGGGCTGCAGCGTCATCTGGGTGCTCTCGCGCCGCAAGCCGGTGGACGCGGGGAACGTCAACGCGCCGAGCGTGGAGCCCGTCGAGTCGCCCGGTGTCATCACCACCGCGCTGCGGACGGTGTCCCCGCCGCCCGCCGGGAAGACCACGTCCGCCGGGTCCGCCGCGTCCGCCACCGATGGCGACGACGACACGAACGACGGCTCGTCCGCCTCCGCCCCGACCCCCGCCACCGCGGGCACCCGTTCCACCAGCTGACAGGGAGCACACACCATGCACATCGACTGGGCGGCCCTCGGCCAGGTCTTCGGCGTCAGCCTCGCGGTGACGGTCGGCGTCGTAGGGGTCTTCACCCTGGGCATCATCGGCACCTCCCGTACGGCACAGCCGCAGCCCCAGGCCGCGGCGTCCGCCGCTGGCGGCGCTGGCGGCGCTGGCGGCGCTGGCGGCGCGTCCCAGGTGGCGCGCACCGGCGCGTACGCCTGCTTCGCGCTGTGCGCCGCGGTGGTGGCGTACGGCATCTATCTGATCGTGGCCTGACGCCACGGAACGCCACAGAAGGCCGCGGGGCGGTGGGTGCGGATCGGCGCCCACCGCCCCGCGGCCGTTTGCCGGATGGGCGCCTGTGGGCCTCGGCACACTCCGGCATCGCAGGTCACATGCGAGTTGACGCCCATTCGCGCCCCATGGTGGACTTCCCGAGCCAAACGGCGGCAGAAGAGGAAGCCGGTGAGAATCCGGCGCGGTCCCGCCACTGTCACCGGGGAGCGCTCTCCCCTCACCGCGAGGGGTCACGGCCGTCCGTACACGAGGAGGGCTGGAAGACCGGGAGAGCCGCGGATCCGGGAGCCAGGAGACTCGCACCGCCGGTCACGTCGAGCCAGGGCGCGGACCCTGAGTGAGGACATACCGCCATGCCCGGCACTGCCACGCCGTCAGCTCCATCCGTTGTCCATATGCCCGGCGGCGGTCCCGTCCGCAGAGGCGTGACGGCGGTCTGAGGGATGCGTGCCGACCACGCCTCGTACGCGTGCGGCGCCGCTCTCGGCTTCCTCGGTGATCTCGCCGCGGGCGATCCGCGCCGCGGCCATCCGGTGGCCGCGTTCGGGCGCGCCGCCGCGTCCGCCGAGCGGCTGCTGTGGCGCGACCACCGCGGTTCCGGGGCCCTGCACACCGCGCTGTGCGCGGGCGGCGCGGCCGCCGGTGCCGCGCTGCTGGCCCGTACCGTACGCACCCTCACCGGGCCCCGCCGTACGGCCGACGCCGCGCTGACCGCCGCCGCCACATGGGCCGTGCTGGGCGGCACCTCGCTCGTACGGGAGGCCCGGGCCATCGGTGACGCGCTGGCCGCCGGGGACGTCGACGCCGCGCGGGAGCGGCTGCCGCATCTGTGCGGACGCGATCCGCAGGCGCTGGACGCTCAGCAGATCGCGCGGGCGGTCGTCGAGTCGGTGGCCGAGAACACCTCGGACGCGGTCGTGGGCGCGCTGGTGTGGGGGGCCGTGGCCGGGGTGCCTGGGCTCGTCGGCTTCCGCGCCGTCAACACCCTGGACGCCATGGTGGGCCACAAGTCGGCCCGCTACCGCAGGTTCGGCTGGGCGGCGGCCCGGCTGGACGACGTCGCGGGCTGGCCCGGCGCCCGGCTCACCGCCGCCCTGGCCGCCCTCGCCGGGCCCGATCCGCGCGGCGCGTGGCGCTCCTGGCGGCGCGACGGCGGACGCCATCCGAGCCCCAACGCGGGCCCGGTGGAGGCGGCGTTCGCGGGCGCGCTGGGGGTGCGGCTGGGCGGCACCCTGGCGTACGCGGGCCGGGTCGAGCACCGTCCCGTACTGAATCCGGGCGGCCGTCCCGTGGCGGTGGCCGACATTCCGCGGGCGATCCGTCTCTCGCGGCAGGTGTCGGCGCTCGCCCTGCTCGCCACCGCCGTGGGGCGCTCCGCGGCAAGCCAGAGAGGGGTGACCCGATGACCTCGGGGGGCGGACTGCTCATCGCGGGGACGACCTCGGACGCCGGGAAGAGCGTCGTCACGGCGGGCATATGCCGCTGGCTGGCGCGCAAAGGGCTCCGGGTCGCCCCGTTCAAGGCGCAGAACATGTCGCTCAACTCCTTCGTCACCCGGGACGGCGCCGAGATCGGCCGGGCGCAGGCCATGCAGGCCGCCGCCGCGCGCGTCGAACCGAGCGCCCTGATGAACCCGGTCCTGCTGAAGCCGGGCAGCGACCGCAGCAGCCAGGTGGTGCTGCTCGGCAAGCCGGTGGGCGAGATGAGCGCCAGGGGCTATCACTCGGAGCGGCGCGAAGGGCTGCTGGAGACCGTCACCGGCTGTCTGAGCGAGCTGCGGCGCACGCACGACGCGGTGATCTGCGAGGGCGCGGGCAGCCCGGCCGAGATCAATCTGCGCCGCACCGACATCGTCAACCTGGGTCTCGCCCGGGCCGCGGGGCTGCCGGTCGTCGTGGTCGGGGACATCGACCGCGGCGGCGTCTTCGCGTCGTTCTTCGGCACCACCGCGCTGCTGTCCCGGGAGGACCAGCGGCATGTCGCCGCCTATGTGGTGAACAAGTTCCGCGGCGATGTGAGCCTGCTGGAACCCGGCCTGGACATGCTGCGCGACCTCACCGGACGGCCGACCGTCGGCGTGCTGCCGTACGCCCACGGCCTCGGCATCGACGAGGAGGACGGGCTGCGGGTCTCGCTGCGCGGCACGGTGCGCGAGAGCGTCGTCGCACCACCGCACGGCGCGGACGTACTGCGGGTCGCGGTGGCCGCCGTACCGCTGATGTCCAACTTCACCGATGTGGACGCGCTGGCCGCCGAGCCGGGCGTGGTCGTGCGCTTCGTGGACCGCCCGGAGGAGCTGACCGACGCCGATCTGGTGGTGCTGCCGGGCACCCGGGGCACCGTCAGGGCGCTGGAGTGGCTGCGGGAGCGCGGTCTCGCCGACGCGATAGCGCGGCGGGCCGCGGAGGGGCGGCCGGTGCTCGGCATCTGCGGCGGCTTCCAGGCGCTCGGCGAGCACATCGAGGACGAGGTCGAGTCGAAGGCCGGAACGGTCGCGGGCCTCGGACTGCTGCCCGTACGGGTCCGCTTCGCCACGGACAAGACCCTGGCCCGGCCGGTGGGCGAGGCGCTGGGCGAGCGGGTGGAGGGCTACGAGATCCACCACGGGGTCGCCGAACTGCTCGACGGGGGCGACGAACCGTTCCTGGACGGCTGCCGGGTGGGCGCGGTGTGGGGCACCCACTGGCACGGCTCGCTGGAGAGCGACGGCTTCCGCCGCGCCTTCCTGCGGCGGGTCGCGCGGGCGGCGGGCCGGGCGTTCGTCCCCGCCCCCGACACCCGCTTCGGGGAGCTGCGCGAGGAGCAGCTGGACCGGCTGGGCGATCTGATCGAGGAACACGCGGACACGGACGCGCTGCTGCGGCTCATCGAGGGCGGCGTACCGGACGAGCTGCCCTTCGTACCGCCCGGAGCGCCGGGAGGGACGTCTTGAGCACACGACGCGCCCCCGTACGCCCCGCACCCGTACGCACCGACCGCGCACGCACCGTAGGAGGTACCGAAGCATGACCACCGCTGCCTACCCGTTCACCGCGGTCGTCGGAATGGACGACATGCGGCTCGCCCTGCTCCTCAACGCCGTCTCGCCCGCCGTGGGCGGCGTGCTGGTGCGCGGCGAGAAGGGCACGGCCAAGTCGACGGCGGTGCGCGCGCTGTCCACCCTGCTGCCGCCGGTCGAGGTCGTCCCCGGGTGCCGCTTCTCGTGCGATCCGGCCGCGCCCGACCCGGGCTGCCCGGACGGACCGCACGAGACCACCGGCGGGGACGCGCGCCCCGCGCGGATGGTGGAGCTGCCGGTCGGCGCCTCCGAGGACCGCCTGGTCGGGTCGCTCGACATCGAGCGGGCGCTGTCGGACGGCGTCAAGGCGTTCGAGCCGGGGCTGCTCGCGGACGCGCACCGCGGGGTGCTCTACGTCGACGAGGTCAACCTGCTGCACGACCACCTGATCGACCTGCTGCTCGACGCGGCCGCCATGGGCGCCTCCTACGTGGAGCGCGAGGGCGTCTCCGTACGGCACGCCGCGCGCTTCCTGCTGGTGGGCACCATGAACCCGGAGGAGGGCGAGCTGCGGCCGCAGCTGCTGGACCGCTTCGGGCTCACCGTCGAGGTCACGGCGTCGCGGGACACCGAGGAGCGGGTCGAGGTGGTGCGCCGGAGGCTGGCGTACGACGAGGACCCGGCCGGGTTCGCCGCGCGCTGGGCGCGCGAGGAGGGCGAACTGCGGGAGCGCATAGCGGCGGCGCGCGCCCTGCTGCCCGCCGTACGGCTGGGCGACCGCGCGCTGCGGCAGATCGCGGCGGTGTGCGCGGCGTTCGAGGTGGACGGGATGCGCGCGGACATCGTGACGGCGCGTACGGCGACGGCGCTGGCCGCCTGGGCGGGCCGCACGGATGTGCGCACCGAGGACGTGCGCCAGGCGGCGCTGCTGTCGCTCCCCCACCGGCGGCGGCGGGCGCCGTTCGACGCGCCCGGTCTGGACGAGGACAAGCTGGACGAGGTGCTGCGGCAGTTCGAGGACGAGGAGCCGGAGCCGCCGGAGCCGGACCAGGACCCCTCCGCTTCCGGTGACGATCCCGATGACGACCCGGAAGGACCGGGCGGGGGCGGCGGATCCGACGGCGGGGACGGCCCCGACGGGCCCGGCGGCGGCCGCCCGCAGGACGGCGGGCAGGAGCAGGCGCCGCCGCCCGGCGGGCCCGAGCCGTCCATCCCCGAGCAGCGGTCACCCGAACCCGAGTCGTCCGCCGATGCCGCGCCCGCGGAGTCGGCGTCCGAGGAAGGCGGCGGGGCCAGAGGCAGCGGCGGCGAGCGGGCCGCGGTGGGCGCCGCGGAGCCGTTCCGGACCCGGCGGCTGGACGTACCCGGGCTCGGCGAGGGCGCGGCGGGGCGGCGGTCGCGCGCCCGCACCGCGCACGGCCGCACCGCCGGTGCGCGCCGCCCCCAGGGGACGCTGACCTCGCTGCACCTGGCCGCGACGGTACGGGCCGCCGCCCCGCATCAGCACAGCCGCGGGCGGCGTGGCCCCGGGCTGCTGGTGCGCCGGGACGATCTGCGGGAGGCGGTGCGCGAAGGCCGGGAGGGCAATCTCGTGCTGTTCGTCGTGGACGCCTCGGGGTCGATGGCCGCCCGCAAGCGCATGGGCGCGATCAAGGGCGCGGTGCTGTCGCTGCTGCTGGACGCCTATCAGCGGCGGGACAAGGTCGGCCTGATCACCTTCCGGGGATCGGGTGCGGAGCTGGCGCTTCCGCCCACCTCGTCGGTGGACGCGGCCGCCGCCCGGCTGGAGCAGCTGCCGACCGGCGGCCGCACCCCGCTCGCGGCGGGGCTGCTGAAGGCGCGCGAGGTACTGCGGGTGGAGCGGCTGCGGGACCCCTCGCGCCGTCCGCTGCTGGTCGTGGTGACCGACGGGCGGGCCACCGAGGCCAAGAAGGCCGCGGGGGCTGCCGGGTCCGGCGGGGCCACGCCGGTGGACCGGGCCGCCAGCGCGGCGCGGCTGCTCGCGGGCGACGGGGTCGCCTCGGTCGTGGTCGACTGCGAGTCGGGTCCGGTACGGCTGGGCCTGGCGGGCGCGCTCGCCCGCGACCTGCGGGGCACCCCGGTCACCCTGGACGAACTGCGCGCGGACAGCGTGACGGCGCTGGTCCGCGATGTACGGACGGTACAGAACACACGGAGGGCAGCCTGATGCCGCAAGGACAACCGACCGTCGTCCCGGACGACGGGCTGACCACCCGCCAGCGCCGCAACCGGCCGCTCGTGCTCGTGCACACGGGCGTGGGGAAGGGCAAGTCGACGGCCGCGTTCGGCCTGGCGCTGCGGGCGTGGAACCAAAGCTGGCCGGTCGGTGTATTCCAGTTTGTAAAGTCCGCGAAATGGCGGGTCGGTGAGGAGCGTGCGCTGCGCGTCCTCGGCGACTCGGGCGAAGGGGGGACCGTCGCATGGCACAAGATGGGCGAGGGCTGGTCGTGGGTCCAGCGCGACATGGCTTCCAGCGAGGAGGCCGCACGCGAGGGCTGGGCGCAGGTCAAGCGCGATCTCGCGGCGGAGACATACCGGCTCTATGTGCTGGACGAGTTCGCGTACCCCATGCACTGGGGCTGGGTGGATCCTGAGGAAGTGGTGTCGGTCCTGCGCGACCGGCCGGGCACCCAGCATGTCGTCATCACGGGGCGCAACGCACCGGCGGCGCTGGTGGACTTCGCCGACCTGGTCACCGACATGTCCAAGGTCAAGCACCCGATGGACGCCGGTCAGAAGGGCCAGCGAGGCATCGAGTGGTGAGAGTTCCCCGACTGGTCGTCGCCGCGCCCGCCTCCGGCAGCGGCAAGACGACCGTCACCGCGGGGCTGATGGCCGCGTTCGCGGGGCGCGGTCTGGATGTGTCACCGCACAAGGTGGGCCCGGACTACATCGATCCTGGCTATCACGCGCTGGCCGTCGCCTCCGCCGGTGGCGGCCGGGCGGCTGGTGGCGGGGCCGGCCGGCCGGGGCGGAATCTGGACGCCTATCTGTGCGGTCCGGACCGGATCGCGCCGCTGTTCCTGCACGGGGCGGCGGGCTGCGATCTGGCCCTGGTCGAGGGCGTGATGGGGCTGTTCGACGGGGCGGCCGGGCAGGGCGAGCTGGCCTCGACGGCGCAGGTGGCCAAGGTGCTGCGGGCCCCGGTGGTGCTGGTGGTGGACGCGTCGTCGCAGTCGCGTTCGGTGGCGGCGCTGGTGCACGGCTTCGCCTCCTGGGACCCGGAGGTGCGGGTCGCGGGGGTGATCCTCAACAAGGTCGCATCGGACCGGCACGAGACGATGCTGAGGGAGGCGCTGGAAGGGGCCGGGGTGCCGGTGTTCGGCGCGCTGCGCCGGATGCGCGAGGTCGGGACGCCGAGCCGTCATCTCGGTCTGGTGCCGGTGGCCGAGCGGCGAGCCGAGGCGACGGACGCGGTGTCGGCGCTGGCCGCATGGGTGCGGGAGGGGTGCGATCTCGACGGGCTGATGGCGCTGGCGGGCAGCGCGCCTCCCCTGTCAGGACCGGTGTGGGATGCGGTGGCGGAGCTGGGCCCGGCGGCGGAGGGTCGACGGCCGGACACGCAACGGCCGGAGAGTCAGCGGCCGGTGGTCGCCGTGGCGGGCGGGGCCGCGTTCACCTTCTCCTACGCGGAGCACACCGAGCTGCTCACCGCGGCGGGCGCGCGGGTCGTGCCGTTCGACCCGCTGCGGGACGAGCGCCTCCCCGAGGGGGTCGGCGGGCTGGTGATCGGTGGCGGCTTCCCGGAGGTGTACGCGCCGGAGCTGTCCGCGAACGAGCCGCTGCGCGCCGAGGTGGCCAAGCTGGCGGCGACCGGTGCGCCCATCGCCGCCGAGTGCGCCGGGCTGCTGTATCTGGCGCGTTCGCTGGACGGCCGCCCGATGTGCGGAGTGGTGGACGCCGAGGCGCATATGTCGGATCGGCTGACGCTGGGCTACCGTGAGGCCGTGGCCATTTCCGACACATGCCTCGCCGCCGCGGGGACCCGGGTGCGGGGCCATGAGTTCCACCGCACCACCGTCGAGCCGGGCGCCGGTCAGACGCCCGCCTGGGGGCTCGTCCATCCGCGGCGCCGCGCCGAAGGGTTCGCACCGGGAAACGTGCATGCCTCGTATCTGCATGTGCACTGGGCCGCGGTGCCCGGTGTGGCGGCCCGGTTCGTGGCCGGATGTATGCCCGCCGCCGGGTGACCGAGGCGGTGCCCGAGGTGGACCGTCCGCAGCGGCCGGATCTCGTCGTCGGCGTCGGCGCGCGGCGGGGGGTGTCCGTGGCCGAGGTGACCGGTCTGGTGGCGGCGGCCCTCGCCGGGGCGGGCCTCGCGCCCGGCTGCATCGCCGAGTTGGCGACCGTCGAGGCCAAGGCCGGGGAACCCGGGCTGCTGGCCGCGGCCGAGCGGTTCGGGGTCCCGCTGCATGGGTACGGAGCGGAGATGCTGGCCGCCGTCGAGGTAACGAATCCGTCCATGGCGGCGCTCTCCGCCATAGGGACGCCCGGTGTGGCCGAGGCGGCCGCGCTGCTGGCAGCCGGGCCGGGAGGCGAACTGCTCGTCGCCAAACGGAGGTCGGAGCCCGGCGGTGGCAGGCCGTCGAGCGCCACCTGTGCGATCGCCCGCCGCGGACCACAGGACGGCCAGCGGGACAGCCGGTCCCGAAACGGCCGAAGACCTGCCGTGGCGTGTCCCGACGGCGCTCAGTAACGTCTCGGGGCGAGACTGCCACCCCCACCGTGAGAGACCGCTTCACCTGCACCAAGGAGACCTCGTGACGACCCCGCCCGCGCTGCTCATCGCAGGCACCGGCACCCGAGACGAGAGGCGCGCCGGCGCCTTCCAGGAATTCGTACGGGAGTTGGGCGCGCAGCACCCGGATCTGCCCGTGGCGGGCGGCCTCACCGGGCCGGGCGCGCCCCCGCTGTCCGATGCGGTGGCCCGGCTCGTCAACGAGGGGGTGAACCGTTTCGCCGTCGTGCCGCTCACCCTGATCCCGGTGGAGCATCCCAGAGAGGGGGTCACCGCCGCGCTGGCCCAGGAGGCGGAGCGGCACGCTGACGCCTCGTTCGTCTTCGCCCGCCCGCTGGGCCCGGACCCCCGGCTGCTGCGGGTGCTGGAGCAGCGGCTGGACGAGGCGCTGGGCGGCGGTCGGCGCTCCCCCTCGGACCGGGCGGAGACGACGGTGCTGCTGGTGGGGAACGGTTCGCCGATGCCGGAGGGCAACGCCGAGGTGCACCGGGCGGCCCGGCTGCTGTGGGAGGGCCGCGGTTTCGCGGGCGTCGAGACGGCCTTCGCCTCGCTCGCCGCGCCGGACGTGCCCTCGGGCCTGGACCGCTGTGTGCGGCTCGGGGCGCAGCGGATCGTGGTGCTGCCGTATTTCCTGTTCGGCGGCGACGCGCTGGAGCGGGTGCGGCAGCAGGCGGAGGGCTGGGGGCTCGCCCATCCGGAGGCCGAGGTGGTGGCCGCCGATGTCATCGGCCCGACCGCGGAGTTGGCGGAGCTGGTCATGGAGCGCTACGAGGAAGCGGCCGGGGTGCCCGAGCGGGCCCAGCTCGAAGAGGAGACGGCCCACGCCCACGCCCATCCGGACGTCCACGCCGATGTCCGCTGAGACACCCGCCGAGACCGCCGACGCCGCCGCGACCGGCTTCGACCTGCGGCACCACGGGGACGCGGAGGTGCGGGGCGCCGACGCCGGGCTGACGGACCTCGCGGTCAACGTCCGGGCCGGTACGCCGCCGCGCTGGCTCAAGGACCGTATCGCCGCGTCCCTCGACGGGCTGGCCGCCTACCCCGACGGGCGGGCGGCGCGCGCCGCGGTGGCCGCGTGCCATGGAGTGCCGGAGGCGCGGGTGCTGCTGACGGCCGGGGCCGCGGAGGCGTTCGTGCTGATCGCCCGCGCCCTTCCGGCGCGGCGCCCGGTGGTGGTGCATCCGCAGTTCACCGAGCCGGAGGCCGCGTTGCGGGACGCCGGGCACCAGGTGGAGCGGGTGCTGCTCGACGAGCGGGACGGCTTCCGGCTGGACCCGGCGGCGGTGCCGGACGACGCCGACCTGGTGGTCGTCGGCAACCCCACCAACCCCACCTCCGTGCTGCACCCGGCCGCCGCGCTCGCCGAACTGGCCCGGCCCGGGCGGACGCTGGTGGTGGACGAGGCGTTCATGGACGCCGTACCGGGCGAGCCCGCGTCGCTCGCCTCCCGTACGGATGTGCCGGGCCTGGTCGTGCTGCGCAGCCTGACCAAGACCTGGGGGCTCGCGGGGCTGCGCATCGGCTATGTGCTGGCGGACCCAGGGATCATCGCCGAGCTGGAGCGGGTGCAGCCGCTGTGGCCGGTGTCGGCCCCCGCCCTGGCGGCGGCGGAGGCGTGCTGTGCGCCAGCCGCGCTGGCCGAGGCGGCGCGGGCCGCCGAGCGATCCGCCGCCGACCGCGGCTATCTGGCCGACCGGCTGGGCGAGTTCACCGAGGCAGGGCTGCGGGTGTGCGGCCCGGCGGCCGGTCCGTTCCTGCTGATCCGGCTGCCGGACGCGGCGGCGATCCGCGCCCGCCTGCGCGACCTCGGCTTCGCGGTGCGCCGCGGCGACACCTTCCCTGGCCTGGGCCCGGACTGGCTACGGCTGGCCGTCCGCGACCGCGAGACGACCGACCGCTTCGTGATCGCCCTGGCCAAGGCCCTCCAGAACGGCTGAGCCGCGTGCCTCGCCCTGGGTGCCTGCCCGGGCGGGGAGAGCCGCGCCGGGCAGGACCGGGCCGATGCCGGGGTCGGGGTGGGGCGACCGCCGGCATCGGCTGCTGGGTGGGTTCTGGCTACGCATCACCGCGCGTTCCGGCGGCCCGCCGGCGGCGGGCCAGGAACACCGCGCCGCCGCCCGCGGCGAGCAGCACCGCGCCGCCCGCCACCAGGTACGGGGTGGCCGAGCTGCCGCCGGTCTCGGCGAGGTGCTCCGGCTTGGGCTCGGGCTTCGTCTGGTTGACGACCTCCGGCTCCTCCTCCTTGGCCGGGGCGCCGGGCGCCTCACAGGTCGCGTGCGCCAGGGTCACCTGGCCCTCGACCTCGGAGACGTTGAGCTTGAGCGGGTTCACCGAGACCTTCAGCGAGAGCGCGGTGGCCGCGGCGGTGCGCGCGGTGGTGGAGGTGCGCGACAGGTCCAGGGTCACCCGGCCCAGCGAGGGCACGTCGACCTTGGCGGAGCCGCCCGCGGTCAGGGTGACCTTCTGGCCGAGCACTCTGACGCTGCCGAGCAGGTTGGAGTGGGCGGTCGGCTTCTTACCGGCCGCGCACACGGCCTTGGAGGTGACCTGCTCCACGGTGATGAGCGGCACCCCCAGCAGCCCCGGCACGTTCACCTTGGCGTTGACGAGGTTGGAGTAGCCCTCGGAGCGGGACTTGTCCGCGGCGGCGCGGGCCGTGGCCACGTCGGCGCGCAGCACGCTGAAGGGGCGGTCGCCGTTGACGCCCGCCACGGTCGCGGAGAGCGCGGTCTTGCTGGCGGTCTGCGGCGCCTTCACCTCGTTCAGCGAGGTCACCAGCGGTGCGGTGACGGTCTTGTTGAGGAGCGAGACGCTCAGGTCGGTACGGAGCACGCCAGCGCTCGCGGTGCCGGTGGTGTGGCCGGTCCTGGCCTGCGCCGTGGCCGCGGGCAGGACGCCCAGGACGGAGACGGCGGTGGCGGCGGAGACGGCCGCCAGACGGCGAGCGGGCATGCGGAAGCGGGTATTGCGTGAAAAGGACACGTGAGTTGACCCCCACAGGAGACATGGAGCCGCCGGCGCCTGCCGCGGGGGACTCCACGGGCGCCGACGGCCTCGACCACGCCATAGTTGCGCACCGAGGGTAAACAGGCAGACACATGAAGTCCGTTCATCCCAAAGGGTGTTGTTCGCCGAAGCGTTCGACCTCGGGGGACTCCCCAGCCCCGCTCAGAACACCCGGCCCCGCAGCACCACCCACCGCGGCGCCGTCAGCACCCGTACGTCGGCCCGCGGATCGGCCTCGTACACCACGAGGTCGGCGGGGGCGCCCTCGGTGATCCCCGGCCGCCCGAGCCAGGCCCTGGCTCCCCAGGTGGCGGCCGACAGCGCGTCCCGCACCGGGATGCCCGCCTTGACCAGCTCGGCGACCTCCTGGCCGACCAGCCCGTGGGCGAGCGAACCACCCGCGTCGGTGCCGGTGTAGACGGGGATGCCCGCGTCCCAGGCGGCGCGCACCGTGTCGTAGCGCCGCGCGTGCAGCCGCCGCATGTGGTCGGCCCAGCGCGGGAACTTGGCCTCGCCGCCCTCCGCGAGCCGCGGGAAGGTGGCGATGTTGACGAGGGTCGGCACGATGGCGACGCCCCGCTCGGCGAACAGCGGGATGGTGTCCTCGGTCAGCCCGGTCGCGTGCTCGATGCAGTCGATCCCGGCCTCGACCAGCGGGGCCAGGGTCTCCTCGGCGAAGCAGTGGGCGGTGACCCGCGCCCCGAGCCGGTGCGCCTCGGCGATGGCCGCCTCGACCGCGCCGCGCGGCCAGCAGGCGGAGAGGTCGCCGGTGTCACGGTCGATCCAGTCGCCGACGAGCTTGACCCAGCCGTCGCCGCGGCGCGCCTCGGCCGCGACGTAGGCGACCAGGTCCTCCGGCTCGATCTCGTGCGCGTAGTTGCGGATGTAGCGCTTGGTGCGGGCGATGTGGCGGCCCGCCCGGATGATGCGGGGCAGGTCCTCGCGGTCGTCGACCCAGCGGGTGTCGGACGGCGATCCGGCGTCGCGCAGCAGCAGCGCCCCGGCATCGCGTTCGGTGAGCGCCTGCTTCTCGCTCGTGGCGGCGTCCACCGCGCCGTGGGCGTCCAGGCCGACGTGGCAGTGGGCGTCGACCAGCCCCGGCAGGACCCAGCCGTCCAGCCGCCGGACGTCCCGGGTCCCGGCCCCGATCCCGGTCGGCCGGTCGAAGGTGATCTTGCCGTCGATCACCCACAGCTCGTCCCTGACGCCACCGGCGTCCCCGTCCTCCGGGCCGACCAGGATCCGCCCCTTGATGTGCAGCACCGCGCTCTCCCTCATGTCACGCACTGTACGAGACGGCGGCGCGGCGCTGACCGGCCAATTCCCGGCAAGCGGAAGGACTCCACTCGTACAACACGGGGAGCGCTGCTACGCTCACGCAACCCACCGGACGAAGGACAGCAGGGACAGTGAGGAGGCCCGCGTGAGCGCTCCTACCGATGGCCCGGCCACCCCGGCCGACTTACAGGCGGAGTTCCGGGAGTTCTTCGAGCGGCACCACGCCGAACTGGCCCGCCTCGCCCATCTGCTGCTGGGGAGCGCCGACGGGGCGGACGACCTGGCGGCCGACGCGCTGGTCGCGGTCTGGCACCGGTGGGACCGGGTGCGGGTCGCCGAGCATCCGGCCGCGTACGCCCGGGGCGTGGTGGCCAACCTGGCCCGGTCCCGCATCCGCAGCCTGGTGCGCGAGCGGCGGCGGGTGGCGCTGTTCTCGTCGGAGCGCTCGGACCGGGTGGACGATCCCGATGTGTCCGCAATGGTGGATGTGCAGGCCGCCCTGGTGAGGCTGCCGTTCCGGAAGCGGGCGTGCGTGGTGCTGCGGCACGCGTTCGACCTCTCCGAGCGGGACACGGCCCGTACGCTCGGGATCTCGGTCGGGACGGTCAAGAGCCAGACCTCGCGCGGCATCGCCGAGCTGGAGCGGCTGCTCGGCCCGCCGGACGACGATACCGAGCGGCCCTCGGCGGGGACGCAGGAGCGGGCCCAGCCGGCGCCCTCGTCCTCGGCGCAGGAGACGGTACGGGGGCTCCGCCCCGGCCGCGTGGGTCACGCCGGGCACCCAGGAGGGAACGGTTGATGATCGACCATCGCGACGACCGGCGGCGCGATGTCGCCGCCGAACTGCGCGAGGCCGCCGAGGCGCACCAGCCGGACCGGGCCCGGATGCTGGCCAGGGTCACCGCGGGCATGGCGGCGGAGGAGCGACGGCAGGTGCGCCGCGTCCCCGCGCGGCAGTGGACCCGGGTGGTGGGCCCGGCCGCGGGGCTGGCCGCGGCGGTCGCGGCCGCGGGGATCGCGGTGGTGACGACCGACACGGCCGACGGGCCGCAGACCGTACGGACGTCGAGCGAACCGGCCGCGCCGCCCGCGGGCGAGGGCGGCGACAGGACGGGACGGCCGGGCGGCGGCACGGGGGACGGGGCTGGTCGGCACACGCCGAGCGCCTTTCCCACCACGGTCGGTCCAAACCATCTCGCCGATCCGGCGGTGCGCTCACGCGGGGCGATCAACTCCAATTCCAACCCGTACTGGGCGCAGAGTGACATCACGCTCACCACGAGCAAGCCCCTGACGTCGCTGACGGTGGAGTTGCGGGTCGCCGAGAACGGCGGGGTGCGCACCACCGGCTCGTGGAGCACCCTGCCCGCGGGCGACCTGGCCGTCTCGGTGCGCTCCGAGGGCGGGGTGCTGGTCTACCGCTGGACGCTCCGCGAGGGGGTCACGGTGCCGCCGGGACGCCATGTCTTCGCGGGGCAGTACAACCACGCCGAGGGCAGCCGGGACGCCGGACGGGACCGCTACTCCGCCTCGGGGAACGGCCCCTCGGGGGCCTTCGCCGTACGCGGTGACTTTCGGCGGTGAGTTCCGTAAGTTCCGTACGAGAAGCGATACACCGGGCCCGGTGGAATGAATTCCGGAAGACCAGAAGATAAATTCGGGGCGTTTTCCAGATACATCTTCCCATCTCGTCTTCCCGCTCTTCCGACCTCTAAACGCACTTCTTTTAGTGGCCCAGGACACGGTAATTCGAGGTCACCACCGCCCCGTTACGCACATGTGACACACTCCACACTCTGACCGTTTCACCCCGGTAACTCCCCCACAAACCAGTGCTTTTCAGCGATCCGCCGCGCGTACGCGCGCCCTCGCGTGTTACCACACCGACCCCCCTCTACGTAACCCCTCTCCTCGATGCATTTTTAGATCCTGCTGGGTAAATTGAATTCGCATGACCGCCGCACAAGCAGACCGAGTAGGCGCCCGTAGCGAATTTGATTTGCCGGAGGGGCTGTCCCTCGACACACCACGCGTCGAGGACGGAGCCGCGATCTGGCGAATCGCCCGCGACTCCAAGACCCTGGACCTCAACTCCTCCTACAGCTACCTCCTGTGGTGCCGCGACTTCGCGGCCACCTCCGTGGTGGCGCGCGACGCCGAAGGCGGACCGGTTGGCTTCATCACCGGCTACGTCCGCCCCGAGCGGCCCGAGACCCTGGTGGTCTGGCAGGTCGCCGTCGATCAGGCATGGCGCGGTCGCGGACTGGCCGCGACGCTGCTCGACGGGCTGACCACCCGTGTGGCGGCGTTGGGCGTCCGGGACATCGAGACCACGATCACTCCGGACAACACCGCGTCGAACCGGCTGTTCACGTCCTACGCCGAGCGGCACGGGGCGCCCGTCGAGCGCGAGGTGCTCTTCGACGGCGGCCTGTTCCCCGACGGAGGACATGAGCCCGAGGTGCTCTACCGCATCGGTCCGCTCGCGGACCTGGGCTGAGCCCCGGACCCCGACCGATCCCGAGGTCACTCCCGATTTCTGCCCCCGATTCCCCGTACCGCCTTCCCCCCGTACAGACCGAGGGCGCACGCCCTCACCCCTCACCCCTCGCACTCATCTCCCAGGAGAATGCTGTGACCATCACCCCGCCCGCCCTGAGCGTCTTCGAGGCCCTGGAGTCGGAGGTGCGCAGCTACTGCCGCGGTTGGCCTGCCGTCTTCGACCGCGCGCAGGGCAGCCACATGTACGACGAGGACGGCCACACCTATCTCGACTTCTTCGCCGGTGCCGGGTCGCTCAACTACGGCCACAACAACCCGGTCCTGAAACGCGCGCTGATCGACTACATCGAGCGTGACGGCGTCACGCACGGTCTCGACATGTCCACCACGGCCAAGCGCGCGTTCCTGGAGTCGTTCCAGAACAACATCCTGCGCCCGCGTGACCTGCCCTACAAGGTCATGTTCCCGGGCCCGACGGGCACCAACGCGGTCGAGGCCGCGCTGAAGCTGGCCCGTAAGGTCAAGGGGCGCGAGTCGATCGTCTCGTTCACCAACGCCTTCCACGGCATGTCGCTGGGCTCGCTCGCCGTGACCGGCAACGCCTTCAAGCGGGCCGGTGCCGGTATCCCGCTGGTCCACGGCACCCCGATGCCGTTCGACAACTACTTCGACGGCGCGGTCGAGGACTTCCTGTGGTTCGAGCGGCTGCTCGAGGACCAGGGTTCCGGCCTGAACAAGCCCGCCGCCGTGATCGTCGAGACCGTCCAGGGCGAGGGCGGCATCAACGTCGCCCGCGCCGAGTGGCTGCGCGCCCTGTCCGAGCTCTGCGAGCGCCAGGACATGCTGCTGATCGTCGACGACATCCAGATGGGCTGCGGCCGCACCGGTGCCTTCTTCTCCTTCGAGGAGGCGGGCATCACCCCGGACATCGTCACGGTCTCCAAGTCGATCAGCGGTTACGGCCTGCCGCTCGCGCTCACCCTCTTCAAGCCGGAGCTGGACATCTGGGAGCCTGGTGAGCACAACGGCACGTTCCGTGGCAACAACCCCGCGTTCGTGACCGCCGCCGCGACCCTGGACACCTACTGGGCCGACGGCCAGATGGAGAAGCAGACCCTGGCCCGCGGCGAGCAGGTCGAGCAGGGGCTGCGCGCCATCTGCGAGGAGGGGACCGGCATCTCCTTCCGCGGCCGCGGCCTGGTGTGGGGCATGGAGTTCGAGGACAAGCCGCGCGCCTCGGCCGTCTGCAAGCGCGCCTTCGAGCTCGGCCTGCTGGTCGAGACCTCCGGCCCGGAGAGCGAGGTCGTCAAGCTGCTGCCGGCGCTGACGATGACGCCCGACGAGCTGGACGAGGGTCTGCGGATCCTCGCCCGGGCGGTCCGCGAAACCGCCTGAACACCCGCAGTAACGTAACTCGAGAAAGGTAGCGACTCACCGTGATCGTCCGATCCTTCAAGGACATCGAGGGAACCGATAGGCATGTAAAGGCCAAGTCGGGTACGTGGGAGAGCAAGCGCATCGTGCTCGCGCGGGAGAAGGTCGGCTTCTCGCTCCACGAGACCACGCTCTACGCGGGCACCGAGACGTCCATGTGGTACGCCAACCACATCGAAGCGGTCCTCTGCGTCGAGGGCGAAGCCGAGCTCACCAACGACGAGAACGGTGAGAAGCACATCATCACGCCCGGCACGATGTATCTGCTGGACGGCCACGAGAAGCACACCATGCGGATCAAAAAAGACTTCCGGTGCGTTTGCGTCTTCAACCCGCCGATCACTGGACGGGAGGACCATGATGAGAATGGGGTTTACCCCCTGATCACCGAGACCGAGGAGGCATGATCCGATGACCACGGTCACTGACCTGTACCCGACCCGCGGTCCCCTCGAGGTGGCCACGCCCCGCGTGGACCCCGTCGTGTGGTCCGAGCCCGGTGCCGAGGGCCCGATGCAGCCGTCCGAGCTGAGCGATTTCGATCGCGATGGCTTCCTGGCGATCGACCAGCTCATCACTCCGGACGAGGTCACGGCCTACCGCGCCGAGCTGGACCGGCTGATGGCCGATCCGGACGTGCGCGCCGACGAGCGCTCGGTCATCGAGCCGAAGTCGCAGGCCGTACGGTCGGTGTTCGAGGTGCACCGGATCAGCGAGGTCTTCGCGAACCTGGTGCGCGACCCGCGAGTCGTGGGTCGCGCACGGCAGATCCTCGGTTCGGACGTCTACGTCCACCAGAGCCGGATCAACGTCAAGCCGGGTTTCGGGGCCTCGGGCTTCTACTGGCACTCGGACTTCGAGACCTGGCACGCCGAGGACGGGCTGCCGAACATGCGGACCGTGTCGGTCTCGATCGCCCTCACCGAGAACTACGACACCAACGGCGGCCTCATGATCATGCCGGGGTCGCACCGTACGTTCCTCGGCTGCTCGGGCGAGACGCCGAAGGACAACTACAAGAAGTCGCTCCAGATGCAGGACGCGGGCACCCCGTCCGACGAGGCACTGTCCGGCTTCGCCGACAAGCACGGCATCAAGCTGTTCACCGGCAAGGCCGGTTCGGCGACCTGGTTCGACTGCAACTGCATGCACGGCTCGGGCGACAACATCACGCCCTACTCGCGCAGCAACGTCTTCATCGTGTTCAACAGCGTGGAGAACACGGCGGTGGAGCCGTTCGCGGCGCCCGTGCGGCGGCCGGAGTTCATCGGGGCCCGGGACTTCACCCCGGTGCGGTGAGCCACTGGTCCCCGTGACCGTGGATGGCCAGGGGGAGGGCGGTACGACGCCCTCCCCCTGGCCACCTGCGTTTCCGCCCTACGCCAGGGCCTCCAGCAGCCGGTCCACGTCGGCGGCCGTGTTGTAGAGGTGGAACGCGGCGCGCAGATTCCCGGCCCGCGCCGAGACGTGGACGTCCGCCTTCGCCAGCCGGGGCGCGGCCTCGCCGAGCCCGGGTACGGAGACGATCGCCGAGCCGGGGGCGGGACGGCAGGAGTGCCCCAGGGCGGTGATCCCGGCGCGGTAGCGGTCGGCGAGCGCCAGGTCGTGGGAGCGGACGGCCTCGGTGCCCAGCTCGTGGAGCAGGGCGAGCGAGTGCCGGGCCCCGACGTACGAGAACAGGCTCGGGCTCTCGTCGTAGCGCCGCGCCGAACGGGCCAGCTCGGCGATCGGCCCGTAGCAGCTGTCCCACGGCTGCTCCCCCGCGACCCAGCCCGCGAAGACCGGGGTCAGGCCGCCCAGGTCCTCGGGCACGGTGAGGAAGGCGGTGCCGCGCGGGCACATCAGCCACTTGAAGCCGATGGCCACGGTGAAGTCGGCCGCCCCGGCGCTCACCGGCAGCCAGCCGACGGCCTGGCTGAGGTCCACCAGGGTGCGCGCCCCGTGCGCCCGGGCGGCGTCCCGGATGGCGTCGAGGTCGGCGATCCGGCCGTCCGCCGACTGGACGGCGCTCACCGCGACCAGCGCGGTGTCCGGCCGTACCGCGTCCGCCAGCTCCTCCAGCGGCGCGCTGCGCAGCGTGAGGTCGCGGCGTACGGCGAAGGGGTTGACCAGCGAGCTGAAGTCGCCCTCGGTGGTGAGGACTTCCGCGCCGGACGGCAGCGAGGTGGCGATCAGGCCCGCGTAGACGGCGACCGAGGCGCCCGCCGCGACCCGCCGTGCGGGGACGCCGACCAGCCGGGCGTAGGCGGCCCGGGTCTCCTCGACCGCCTCGAAGGCCACATCGGCGTAGGGGCCGCCGGCGGCCGCGTCGTCGAGGGCGGCCTTCACGGCGGCCACGGAGCGTGCGGGGATCAGACCGCCGGAGGCGGTGTTGAGATACGTCGTCTGTGGCGCGAACTCGGCGCCCGCCAGGCTCTCCATGTCCAT
Source organism: Streptomyces sp. NPDC021115 (assembly GCF_044333065.1). NCBI lineage: Bacteria > Bacillati > Actinomycetota > Actinomycetes > Kitasatosporales > Streptomycetaceae > Streptomyces > Streptomyces sp. NPDC021115. Next base: position 152,666 of record NZ_JBIRQF010000012.1, on the reverse strand, counting down.
CCACTATGGGACGGGCCCACCCCGGCGTCCATCGCATATCTGTGGAAGGTGCCCGTCAGCGTTGCTAATTCGCCCCGCTGACCTGCAACGATTCCCACGCCTGGGTGAGCGCTTGGGTGAAGACCTCGGCCGGCTGACCGCCGGAGACCCCGAAGCGGCGATCGAGGACGAAGAAGGGGACGGCGTTCGCGCCGAGCTCCGCGGCCTCGCGTTCGTCGGCCCGTACGGCGTCGGCGTAACGGCTCTCGTCGGCGAGCACCGCACGCGCCTCCTCGGGGTCGAGCCCGGCGTCGGCGGCCAGGGCGGCCAGCGTGGCGGGGTCGAAGACGGAACGCTCCTCGGCGAAGTGCGCCGTGAGGAGCAGGTCGAGCAGGCGGCCCTGGCAGCCGCGGTCCTTGGCGAGGTGCAGCAGCCGGTGGAGGTCGAAGGTGTTGCCGTTGTCGCGGCCGGGGTGCCAGCCGAGCCCGGCGTCGGCGGCGGCCTCGGCCACCCGGGCCTCCATGGCCTCGGCCTGCTCGCGCGACACGCCGTACTTGGACGCGAGCATGTCGAGGACGGGGCCGGTCTCGCCGCGGGGGCTGTCCGGGGCCAGCTCGAACGAGCGGTGCACCACCTCGACCTCGTCCCGGTGGGCGAAGGCGGCGAGGCCCTGTTCGAAGCGGGCCTTGCCGATGTAACACCACGGGCAGGCTATGTCGGACCAGATTTCTACGCGCATGGAGGGTGAACCGCCGGAGCGCCGGATTCCTTCCCGCACCCGGCCCCGGAAAGCGCGACGGCCGCCGGGTACGCGGGCCAGTCCGCGCGCCCGACGGCCGTGCCGTCACCAGAGGGTCAGCCCTGCTGTTCCCGGATGCCGTTCACCCGGCGGGGCAGCCCGAGCGGGTTGTCGTCGCGCAGCTCCGGCGGGAGCAGCGCGGCCGGGGTGTCCTGGTAGCTGACCGGCCGCAGCCAGCGCTCGATGGCGGTGCCGCCGACCGAGGTGGAGGTGGAGGTGGTCGCCGGGTACGGGCCGCCGTGGTGCTGGGCGGGGGCGACGGCAACGCCGGTCGGCCAGCCGTTGACCAGGACCCGGCCCGCGAGCGGGGTCAGCTCGGCGATCAGCTCACCGGCCCGGCCCTCGGTGCCCTCGGCCTCGGCGGCGGAGATCTGGACGGTGGCGGTCAGGTTGCCCTGGAGGCGCCCGAGGACGGCGGAGATCTCGGCGTCGCTCTCGTAGCGGGCGACGACGGTCACCGGGCCGAAGCACTCCTCCAGCAGCACGTCGTGCGCGCCCTCCTCGGCGAGGCGGGCGGCCGGGACGGTGAGGAAGCCGGGGCTGACGCTGTGCTCGCCGCCGGAGCCCGGGGTCACCGGGGCCTCGACGTCGGCCAGCTCGGCCCGCTCCTTGACCCCGGCCACGAAGTTGTCCCGCATGCGGTGGTCGAGCAGCACCCCGGCATCGGTATTGCTGACGGCCTCGGTGAGCGACTTGACCAGCGCGTCACCGGCCGCGCCCGCGGGCGCCAGCACGAAGCCGGGCTTGGTGCAGAACTGGCCCACGCCCAGCGTCATCGAGCCGCCGAGGCCGGAGCCGATCTGCTCGCCGCGCTCGGCGGCGGCCGCCTCGGTGACCACGACCGGGTTGAGGCTGCCCAGTTCGCCGTGGAAGGGGATCGGCACCGGGCGGGCGGCCGCGGCGTCGTACAGCGCGCGGCCGCCGCGGATCGAACCGGTGAAGCCCGCGGCGGCGGTCAGCGGGTGCTTGATGAGTTCGATCCCCGCGTCGAAGCCGTGCACCACGGAGATCACGTCGGCGGGCAGTCCGACCTGCTCGGCGGCCCGGCGCAGCGCGGAGGCGGCCACCTCGGAGGTCGCGGGGTGGTCGGGGTGCGCCTTGACGACGACCGGGCAGCCCGCCGCGAGGGCGCTGGCGGTGTCGCCGCCGGGGACGGAGAAGGCCAGCGGGAAGTTGCTGGCGGCGTAGACGGCGACGACGCCGAGCGGCAGCTTGTAGCGCCGCAGGTCGGGCCACGGCGGGGTCTGGGTGGCGTCGGCGTGGTCGACGTGGACGTCGAGGAAGGCGCCCTCGTCCACGACCTTCGCGAAGGAGCGGAGCTGGTAGCTGGTACGGGCCAGCTCGCCGGTGAGCCGGGCCGGGCCGAGCGCGGTCTCGGCGTCGGCGGCCTCGACCAGCGTGTCACGGGCCTCGTCGAGCAGATCGGCGGCGGTGCGCAGGAAGGCGGCGCGCACCGTACGGTCGGCGAGGGCGCCGCGTGCGGCGTCGGCCGCCCGCACGACCTTGTCGACCTCCTCCGCCGTGGCTTCGACCGCTACCTGCTCGCGCTGCTTCCCGGTTCGGGGGTCGACGCTCCACACTGGTGCTGACACCGCGGATTCCTCCTGCTGTGTTCCCGCTGCTTGCGTCTCGCACATCGACGGGTGTTCGATATGCTGAACGCTGTCCCGGTTGATGAATTCCATCGGGACTCTATGGCTGGTCGAACAGAGGGGTCAAGGCGATGACAGCTGCCGAGACGGGCGGGGCCCAGGTCAAGTCGGCGGTCCGCACGGTCGAACTGCTGGAGTTCTTCGCCGGACGGCCCGGAATGCACAGCCTGGCCTCCGTGCAGGAGGCCGTGGGCTACCCCAAGTCGAGTTTGTACATGTTGCTGCGCACGCTCGTCGAGCTGGGCTGGGTGGAGACGGACGCGACCGGCACCCGGTACGGCATCGGGGTGCGGGCGCTGCTCGTCGGCACCTCGTACATCGACGGCGACGAGGTCGTGGCCGCGGCCCGGCCCACCCTGGACCGGCTCTCGGACGACACCACCGAGACCATCCACCTCGCCCGGCTCGACGGCACCAACGTGGTCTACCTCGCCACCCGCCAGTCGCAGCACTATCTGCGCCCCTTCACCCGCGTCGGCCGCCGCCTTCCGGCCCACTCCACCTCCCTGGGCAAGGCGCTGCTGGCCACGTACACCGACGAGCAGGTGCGCAAGCTGCTCCCGGAGACGCTGAGCCCGCTCACCGAGCACACGATCACCGACCGCGAGAAGCTGATCGAGGAGCTGCACCTCATCCGCGAGCAGGGGTACGCGGTGGACCGCGAGGAGAACACGCTGGGCCTGCGCTGCTTCGGCATCGCCATCCCCTACCGCACCCCGTCCCGGGACGCCATCAGCTGCTCGGTGCCGGTGGCCCGGCTGACCACGGCCCATGAGCAGATGATCAAGGACGCGCTGTTCGACGCCCGCGACCGCCTCACCCTCGCCACCCGCCGCCTCTGACGCGCCGCGGGCCTCTGAGGGGCTGACATCGAGCGTGCGGAGTGGTCTCCTGTGACCGGCCGAAGCCAAGGCCGAAGCCTTAAGGGCCGGGAGAGGAGACCGCCGTGGAGTACGCGCGACTGGGCATGTCGGGGATCAAGGTGTCGCGGATCTGTCTGGGGATGATGAGCTTCGGCGACCCCTCGTTCCGGGCCTGGCAGCTGGACATCGACGCGTCCCGGCCGATCGTGCGGCGGGCGGTGGAGAGCGGGGTCACGTTCTTCGACACCGCCGACATGTACGCGGTCGGCCGGAGCGAGGAGATCACCGGCGAGCTGCTGGCCGAGTGCTTTCCGCACCGCGACGACTATGTGCTGGCCACCAAGGTCTACAACCCGATGGGCCCGGGCCCCAACGACCGGGGCCTGTCCCGCAAGCACATCATGGCCGGGATCGACGCCTCGCTGCGGCGTCTTCGCACCGATCATGTCGACCTGTACCAGATCCACCGCTACGACGACGAGACGCCCATCGAGGAGACGATGGAGGCGCTGCACGATGTGGTGCGCGCCGGGAAGGCCCGTTACATCGGCGCGTCCTCGATGTACGCGTGGCAGTTCGCGAAGGCCCAGCACACGGCCGACACGCACGGCTGGACGCGGTTCGTCTCCATGCAGAACCACTACAACCTGCTCTACCGGGAGGAGGAGCGGGAGATGAACCCGCTCTGCCTCGACCAGGGCGTCGGCGTCATCCCGTGGAGCCCGCTGGCCCGCGGTCTGCTGGCCGGGACCCGCGACCGCGACCGCACCGGCACCACGACCCGCGCCGCCAACGACCCGCTGGTCGAGCGGTGGTACGCGGACGCCGAGTTCGACATCGTCGACGCGGTGCGCGAGGTCGCCGGGGAGCGCGGCGTCTCCCCCGCCCAGGTCGCCCTGGCCTGGCTGCTCGGCCGCCCCGCCGTGACCGCGCCGATCGTCGGCGCCACGAAGCTGTCCCATCTGGAGGACGCGGTGGCGGCGGTGGACCTGACGCTCACGGAGGACGAGATCGCGCGGCTGGAGGCCCCGTACCGCCCGCGCGCCATCATGGGCCACTCCTGACCGCTCACGGCCCGGTGGCGCTCGGTTCACCCCCGTCAGTTCATGGTCGAGCCGACCTCCGTGGCACCGGCGACCATCAGGAAGCTGGTCACGGGCAGCGCGCCGTCCTGCCGCCGGGCCTGGTACGCCGTGCCCGGGTCGGTGCTCACGAAGGGCGGGGTGATCGAGGCGTCGGGCTGCCAGTTGTTGCCGCGGGAGACCGCCAGCTCGCCGGTGTCGGCCTTGCCGCGGGCGTTGGCGACGGCGAGGTTCTGCTGGAGCAGGACGCTGGAGTCGGGGAAGGAGTAGCCCCGGCCCTCGTTGGCGTAGGCGGTGGTGCGCAGCAGCCGCAGGGCGCCGGTGTTGCCGCCGGCGGCGAAGCCGTCCTTGGAGTTCTTCCAGGCGGCGGACGCCCGCACGACATGGGCGGGGGTGGGGGCCGAGTCGGTGTCGGCGCCGAGCTGGAAGCCGCTGCCGTCGCCCACGAAGTCGCGGATGCCCCAGCGGTTGACGCCGTTGCCCCAGGCCCAGGAGTGGTCGATGCCGACCGGGCTGGCCCACATCCACAGGTCGAGGCCGTCGTCGCTGTTGTCGAAGAAGCGCGAGCCGGTGATCACGTTGCCGGAGCCGGAGCCATGGGTGATCGCGATGCCGTCGGCCCTCTTGCCGCCGGTGGCGTCGTCGTGGTTGCCGTAGGAGTCCAGGTTCCGGATGAGGTTGCCGTCGGTGTCGTCGCCGCGGAGGGTGAACCCGGTGTCGCCGTTGCCGTGGGTGCTGAGGTTGTTGAAGACCCCGCGCGAACAGGAGGTGCAGACCAGGCCGCCGCCGGGGGCGTTGCGCAGTTCGAGGCCGGAGACGGTCCAGTAGTCGGCGCTGAGGGAGAGCAGCGAGGCGCCGTCGCGGAGCCGGGAGCCGTCGAGGCGCACCTTCTCGCCCTGGTAAGGACGCAGCTGGACGCGGTCCCCCGCGGTGCCGCTCACGGAGCTGCGCAGGGTCCGGGTCGGGTAGTACGTACCGCCGCGCACCTCGATGGTGGTGCCGGGCTTCGCCGCCGCGAACGCCCGCTCCAGCGTGCGGTACGGGGCCGCCAGCGTGCCCGTCTGGCTGTCGCTGCCGCCGGGTGCCACATAGACGGTGGTCGGGACGGCGCTCGCACCGTCCGGGGAGGCGGTCAGGTACACCCCGGCCACGGCCGATGCCACGATCACCGCGCTGCCGAGCGGCAGCGTGCGGTCCTTGCGACGGCGATGGCGTCCGCGGCTTCGCCTCACTCTCATGGCAACTCCTGTTCTGCGTCGAGAGAGCGGGCCGTGGGATCCTGGACGACCCGCTCCATGGCGTAGTTGCCGCCGATCCAGATTAGGTTGCCGCCGTATCGAGGATTCTCAGATTACGGAATCACGATCGTCCAGCGATAGGGCATGGCAGCTCTTGATCATTCTGCGACCGCATTGCCCGGCAGTCCAATTGAAGTTGACCGTTGTGCGGGATCGGGTGAGGACAGAGTGAAGGGGAGGCCGGGCGGGGCCAGTTGACGCCCGGCCTCCCCCGTTCGGGGGCGGGCGGACCGTCAGAGGCGGCCCGCGCCCGCGTCCTTGGCGACGATCCCCGGTACCGCGCCCGGTGCGTCGACGCGGGTGCGCAGGCTCGGGGTCCAGCACGCGTCGCCGCCCAGCTGCTCATCGGGGACGCCCGCGTTGTGGAGCGCGAGGAGGTCGGCCGCCTTGCCGCCGACCTGGTTGTTCTTCGCGGTCAGCGCCGTGCCCTTCCACTTCTTGATGATCTTCGCGGGGTCGACGGAGGAGGGCACCGTGAAAGCGTTGGCCTCGGCGTAGAGCTGGGACTCGACGCCGACGCCCCAGCTGTACGCGTAGCCGCTCTTCGGCGCCACGAAGTGGTTGTTGTACGCGTCGACCTTGCCGAACCGCACCCGCGGGGCGCGCTCCACGATGTTCTTGAAGAGGTTGTGATGGAGCGTGACCCGGAGCTTGCCGCGGTCGGTGGCGCCCGCGCTGTCGCTGTTGCCGATCATCAGCGTCTTGTCGTGGTCGGCGAACACGTTCCAGGACGCGGTCACGAGGTCGGCGCCGCGCACCACGTCCATCTCCCCGTCGTGCTGCTGGAACAGGCGGCCGTAGTAGCTGGGCTGGGCGCTGTCGGGGCGGCGGCCGTCGGTGAACGTGTTGTGGTCGACCCAGACGTGGGTGGAGCCGTACACCACCAGGTTGTCGTACTCGGAGTTCCAGTTGCCGTCGTCGCCGTCGGTCGGGTCCCAGGCGGGGAAGCAGTCGTAGGCGTCCTCGAAGGTGAGGTTCCGGACGATCACGTTGTCCACGCCCCGGATCTGGAGGCTGGCGCCGAGCAGCCGGGCGTTCCGGCCGACGCCGAGGATCGTGGTGTTCGAGCCCACCTTCAGCTCGACGCGCTCGTACTGGCGGGCGGCGGACGCGGCGCGGGCGTCCTCCTGCGGGCCGGACGGCGCGGCCTTGCCCCAGGTGGCGGGGTCGTACGCGCTCAGGTACGCGTCCAGGGAGTAGCCGTCGGTCGCGTAGTCGGCGCAGGACAGCGGCTTTCCGGCGGCGTCGGTGTTGGCGTCGATCGTGCCCTTGACGTAGATCAGCCTGGGGGTGGCGTCCCCGTCGCCGAGGGCCTTCACCAGCTCGGCGCGGTTGGTGACGGTGAAGGTGTGCGCCGTGTCGGCCTTGGCGCCGCCGGTGGTGCCGCCGTCGGCGGAGGCCCAGCCGTCCCCGGCCGGGAGGGCGCCCCCGGGCGACTGGGCGGCGGCCGACGGGCCCTGGGCCACGCCGAGGGCGAGTGCGGCACAGCCGAGCACGGCGGCCACGCGGGCATGACGTCTGAACATGACGGCTCCTGAAAAGGAAAGGGGGGGAGGGGTGGCGGAGTGGCGGGGTCGCGCTACCAGGTGATCCAGCTGTCCGGGACCACGGCGTCCAGCCGCCGGACCTCGCGCGGCCGCAGCACCCGCCGGGCCACCAGCTCGCGCGCGACGAGCCGGGCCACCTCGATCGCGCCGTGCGGCTGGAAGTGGGTGTTGTCCTGGAGCCCGCTCGGGTAGTTGGGCGACTCCCCCGGCTCCAGCCAGTCGAAGTAGTCCTTGGTGGCCTCGGGCCCGAGCCGCTGCCACAGCGCGATGCTGGACGCCTGGATGTCGAGCAGCGGTACGCCCTCGGCGCGGGCGAGGCGGCGTACGGCGTCGGGGTACGCGCCGTGGGTGGGCTGGGCGTTGCCCGCGGCGTCGAACTTGCGGCGCTCGACCGAGGTCAGCAGCACGGGGCGGGCGCCGCGCTCGCGCGCACCGTCGAGGTAGAGCCGCAGATACTGCGGATACGTGGTCTGCGGATCGGTGCCGCGCGCCGGGTCCTCGGTCTTCTCGTCGTTGTGGCCGAACTGGACGAGGAGGAGGTCGCCGGGGCGGAGGGCGGCCAGGATGGGCGCGAGCCTGCCCTCGTCGTAGAAGCTCTTGGAACTGCGGCCGTTGACGGCGTGGTTGGCGACCGTGAAGCGGTCGTCCGCCAGGAAGAACGGCAGGGCCATGCCCCAGCCGGTCTCGGGCGCGGCGGTGGGGCTCTTGGTCGCGGCGGTGGAGTCGCCCGCGAGGTAGACGGTGGTGCGGGCCCTCTTGGCGGAGGCGGCTGCCGTGCCGGTCGTTGCGGCCAGGGCGAGGGGCAACGCGCCGAGGGCGGCGGCCGCGCGTCTTCGGGTCAAGGGCATGGCAAACCTTTCGTACGGGCGTACGGGGAGGGGGACGGGGCGGCCGCCGGTGCGGTGCGGCCGCCCCGAGCACGTGGGGTGTTCGCGGCCTCTACTGGTGCTTCTTCCAGTCGGCCTGGGCCTTGTTCAGCTCGCCCGCGACCTTGTCGCAGAACGCCTTGGCGGTCATCTGGCCGAGCAGCACCTTCTGGAAGCTGGGCTCGTTGTCGGCCTTGCTGATGTTGTTCCAGTCCGGGAGGTAGTACGGCAGCTGGACGATCTTCGTCTTCGGGTCGTTCAGCGACTCCAGGGCGGCCTTGGTGGGCGGGGCCTCGCTGATCCAGCTGTCGTCCGCGGCGCCGACGTTGGCGGGGATCGCGCCGACGTCCTCGTTCCAGAGGCTGTTCATCTCCGGCGAGGCCGCGAACTCGATGAACTTCCAGGCCGCCGCCTTGTTCTTGCTCGCCTTGAAGAGGCCGAGGCCGTCGACCGGGTTGGAGACGATCGTACGGGCCGATCCGGCCCGGGACGGGGGCAGCGGTATGCCCGCGACCTTGTCCTTGCCGAGCTGCTTGACGTGGTCGACGTAGGAGCCGAGGTTGTGCTGGAGCATGCCGATGTCGCCCTGGTCGAACTGGGCGACCATCTTGGCGAAGTCGTTGTTCAGGTCGGCGGAGGGCGTGACCTTCTTGAAGAGGGCGACGTACTTCTCCAGCGCGGCGACGTTCTTGGGGTCGTTCAGGGTCGTCTTGTCGCCGTCCCAGAACGAGGCGATGCCGGACTGGGCGTACATCATGTCCAGCGCCTGGGCGACGGAGCCCGCGCCGCCGCGGAGGGTGAAGCCGAACTTGTTCTTGCCCTTGTCGGTCAGCTTGTCGGCGGCCTTGTAGAAGGCGTCCCAGGTCGTCGGGGCGGGCAGATTCGCGGACTTGAAGAGGTCCGTGCGGTACCAGAGGGTGCCCTGGTTGGCCGAGGTCGGGACGGAGTACAGCTCCTTGTCGCCCCCGCCCGCGGCGCGGACGCTGTCCACCATGTTCTTGATCAGCTTGCCCTTGAGGGGGCTGTCCTCGATCCGGTCGGTGACCGGGTCCAGGGCGCCCTGCGCGGCGAGGTTCGCCAGGTACGCGGTGCCGACGCCGCCGACGTCGGGGAGGCTGTCGCCGCCGCTCTGGATGGCGGTGTCGTACTTGGACTGCACGTTGGTGATCGGGATCGGAACGTACTTGACCTTGATGTCGGGGTTCTTGGCCTCGAACTTGGCGATGATCTTCTTCCAGACCTTCGTCCGGGGACCGCCGTTGTTGTCCCAGAACGTGATCGTCCCCTTGCCGGACCCCTCCTCCCCGGTCGACGACCCGTCGTCACCGCACGCGGTGGCGGTGAGCCCGAGGGCGAGGACGGCGGCGGCCGCGGCGGCGGCTCTGCGGTGCGGGGATCGTTGCTTCATGGTGCGCATCTCCTGGTGTGTTGGGGTGCCCAGCCGTCCGTCCCTGCGAGGTAGTCGGCGGCCTCGTGATGGGTTGCGTCGGCCTCGTTCATCTGCGGATGTGTCGCGGCGGGGACTGTTTTCGCCGCGCCCGGTCCGGTGTTGCGGTACGCGGTGAAGCGGGCCCGCAGTGGGCCAGGGGCGCGGCCCCGGCACGGTTCGTCCCGGCTCCGCGGGGGTGGAGCGCAGCCGCGGGTCGGTGGCCGCCAGGGCGAGCACCGCCGTGGGCACGGCGCGTGGCCCAGTGCGGGCCGGGTTGTGCCCACCCGTCCCGCCCCGCGGAACGCCTGCCCACAACCCGGCGGGCTGGCGCCGCCCAGGCGCCGTTCCGGGGCGGAGCCCCGTGGGGGCGGGGGCGGAGCCCCGTGGGGGGCTGGGGGCGGAGCCCCCCAGTTTCAGGGAGGGGCGGGGTGGGGGACATGTCCATCACTCGGCTCCGTCCGTCACGTGGAAGTCGGTGAAGGCGGCGTGGCCCGGGGACGGTTGGGGGGACGTGGCGAAGAGGGCCAGGAGGGCGCCGACCCAGCGCCAGGGCGTGGCGGCGAAGACCGGGCCCGAGGGGCGGAAGCCGTCACCCGTGTCGGCGGAGAATCGGCAGCGGGCCCCGGGCCCGACCTCGATGCGGAGGCGGGCCCGGGCCTCGGGCGCCGGGCGGGGATGCTCCGCGTCCCGTTCGCGCTCCATGCTCACGCTGGCGAAGCGGTGCACCAGGCGGACACCGTCCGGCGAACGCTCCAGGCCGATCCATCCGTATGCGTCGCCAAGGACCCCCAGCCCGGCCCTGGCGCCCACGGTCCGGCTGTGCAGCGCCAGGTCCACCGTGGCCGTGAAGGATTCGGCGGGGAGGCGTTGGACCAGGACGTTCGGCAGGGCGCGCACATCCTCGGCCGCACCGTTCGGGTGGCAGGTCAGCCACAACCCCGGGCCGTCGTGGGCGGTCGTCCACTCCGGCGCCGGGTTGGCCGTCCAGGTCCACTGGGGGCCGTAGGAGCCGTCGGGGAAGGCGTCGTCCACCCCGGGAGCGCAGAGAGCCGCGGCCGTGCCCTTCGGCTTGCGGTACCAGGCCACCGGCTCGCCCCCGTCCCCCACGACCGGCCACCCGTCGCCGTCCCACTCCATCGGCTGGAGGTGCACCACCCGCCCGTACGCGCCGCGCTGCTGGAAGTGCAGGAACCAGTCCTCGCCCTCCGGGGTGGAGACCCACGCGCCCTGGTGCGGGCCGTTGACGTCGGTGCGGCCCTGGGCCAGGATCGTGCGCTCCTCGTACGGGCCGAAGAAGTCGCGCGAGCGGAAGGCGCCCTGCCAGCCGGTTTCGACGCTTCCGGCCGGGGCGAAGATCCAGAACCAGCCGTCACGCCGGTAGAGCTTGGGCCCTTCGAGGGTGAACCATCCCGGGACGGTGTCCCCGTCGACGACGCTGCGGCCGTCGTCCAGCAGCTCCCGCCCGTCGGGGCTCATGCGGTGCCCGGTGAGCCGGTTGTTCACGCCGGAGCGGGACTTGGCCCAGGCGTGGACGAGGAAGGCGTTGCCGTCTTCGTCCCACAGCGGGCAGGGGTCGATCAGGCCCTTGCCGGGCTTGATCAGGTGCGGGGCGCTCCACGGTCCGCGTGGATCGCGGGCGTTGATCTGGTGGACGCCGGTGTCGGGGTCGCCCCAGAAGATCCAGAAGCGGCCGTCGTGGTGGCGGATGCTGGGTGCCCAGACGCCGCAGTCGTGGCGCGGGAGGGCGAAGGCGTCGGCGGGTTCGAGCCGCTCCAGGGCGTGGCCGAGGAGGCGCCAGTTGACCAGGTCCCGGGAGTGCAGGATGGGCAGTCCGGGGGCGCGGCCGAAGCTGGAGGCGGTGAGGTAGTAGTCCTCGCCGACGCGGACGATGTCCGGGTCGGACCAGTCGGCGTTCAAAACCGGATTGCGGTACGTACCGTCGCCGAGGTCGGCCCGCCACACCAGCCCGCTCCCCCGCCCGCTCATACCGCCGCCCCCTTGTCCGACAGCTGCCCCGCGATCCGCGCCGCCTCGCCCCGCTCCAGGCAGCCGTCCGCGACGGCGGTGACGATGCGCCGGGTGACGGTGTCGGCGGGGGCGATGGCCAGCGGCCGACCGCGGGTGGCCAGGGCCGAGCCGATGCCGGGGTGCTCGCCGGCGCGGACGTACCAGGGCGCGGACCGGGTTTCGCCGGTCGCACCGGCGAAGACGAGCGTCCAGTCCTCGGCGGCCAGCGCCACCCAGTCCGCGGGCCGCCCGTCGACGGCGGCCTCGCCCTCGCCGCCCGCGCTGAGGACCCGCGGCGGCTGCGGGCGGCGCGGGGCGCTCCAGAAGAAGCCACCGCCGGAGGGCCCGCCGCCGATCACGACCTCCTGCCCGGTCACATTGGTGAGCGCCGTGGTGAAGTCCAGCGCCCAGCACCCCGACGACAGGGGCCGCACCGCGACCGTGCGCCGCTCCAGCAGCAGTTGGCGTCCGCGTGCCCCCCAGGACAGCTCCTCCACGAATCCGTCGGGGTCGCGCAGCAGCCAGCCCAGATGGCGCTGGCCGCCGTAGGCGTCGGGGACGGCCAGGAACACACCCGACTGGTCGGTGACGGTGATGCCGCCGAGGGTCCGTACGGGGTGCAGATACGGGCGCGGGGCGAGCGTCCCGGCGAGCTGCGGCCGGTGCACGTACGTACCGACGGGCCGGTTGTCATGGCGCAGCACCGTGCAGGGGGGACGGCTGGTGAAGGACGCCTTCATGGATGCGTTCGTGGATGCGTTCATGCGTGCGTTCATGGGTGCGGGACCTCCGCGGGGGGTGCGGCCCAGGGGGCGCGCAGTTCGGAGTACAGAGCGAGGCGCTCGGCCCCGGCGGCGACCAGCTGGTCGATGCCGGTGACGACGCGCCGCTTCGCGCCCGCCGAGCCGCCCGCCGCACCGGGTTCGGTGCGCCAGGCTCCGGCGGGCAGCGGGACCGGTGCGGGGGCGGTACGGACCGCCTCGACGACGCGCATGAACGCGCCGGTGCGGTCCGGTGGGACGAGCAGTTCGGTGCCGTCGCGCAGATGAGCCGCCAGATTCTCCAGCAGGTCGGTGCGCGCGAAGTCGGTGGTCTCGGGGGGCGCTCCCGCGCGCTCGACCCGGACCCGGTCCTGCTTGTACCAGAAGGTGATGCGGCCCTGGTCGCCGTGGACGACGACGTACGGCTCGCCGGGTTCCTCCGCGCACAGGGTGACGGCGGCGGTGAGGGTGGTGTGCCAGCAGGTCCGGATGCGCAGGCAGGAGGTGTCGTCGGCCTCGATGTCGTTGGCCCGGTACAGCTCCAGTTCCAGGGCGGCGATGTCCTCGGCGCGGTCGGCGCCGTCGATGCGCAGGGCGGTGGCGACGGCGTGGGCGAGGGGGTTGGTGAGGACGCCGTCGACGACGTCGCGGCCGCCGAGGGTGCGGTGCCCGGCCCAGGGGGCGCGGGTGTAGTAGTCCTCGTCGCGTGCCCAGGCCCCGGCGGCGCCGATGCCCCGTACGGTCCCGATGGCGCCGTCGGCGATGAGTGCGCGGATGGCGGGCAGGGCGTGGGAGCCGAGGGACTGGAAGCCGATCTGGCAGACGGCGCCGAGGGCGGCGAGCCCGTCGCTCAGCCGGGTGAACTCGGCGTACGAGGGCGTGGGCGGCTTCTCCAGCAGCAGATGCGCACCGTTCGCGGCGGCGGTGAGGGCGAGGTCGGCGTGGGTGTGGATGGGGGTGCAGATCACGGCGATCCGGGCGCCGGTACGGGCCACCAGCGCGCCGAGGTCCCCGGACTGCTCCGGCGAGGGCCCGGACCCGCCGAAGTCGCCCAGCTCCTCCGCGTCGAGCGGCCGGAGTTCGCACACCCCGGCCAGCCGCACCAGCCCCTCCCCCGCCAGCCGCCGGATGTTCTCCAGGTGCCAGCGGCCGTGTCCCCGCGCGCCGGCGAGGACGACGGGCACGGGTGCGTGCCCCTGATGCGTCGTGCGCATGCTCGGACCTCCTTGTCCGCGAAACATCGACCGGGGGTCAGCCCTTGACCGCGCCCGCGCTGAAGCCGGTGATCAGCCACTTCTGGATGAAGGCGAAGACGATGACGACCGGCACCGCCGCGATCACGCCCCCGGCCGCGAGGGCGCCCAGGTCGACGCTGTCGGCGCCGATGAGGGTGTTGAGGCCGACCGGGATGGTCTGCATGTCCTGCGAGCTGAGGAACATCAGCGCGAACAGGAAGTGGTTCCAGCTGTGCACGAAGGCGAAGGAGCCGACCGCGATCAGGCCTGGCCGCAGCAGCGGCAGCACCACCGCGCAAAAGGCCCGCAGCCGTCCGCAGCCGTCGACCCAGGCCTGTTCCTCCAGGGAGACCGGCACGTTCTTGATGAAGCCGCTGATGAGGATGATGGACAGCGGCAGTTGGAAGACGGTCTCCGCGATGATCACACTCCCCAGCGAGTTGATCATCTGGAGGTTCTTGAAGATCTCGAAGAGCGGTACGAGCATCAGCGCGCCCGGGATGAACTGCGAGGCGAGCAGGGCCAGCATGAAGCCCTTCTTGACCCGGAAGTCGAAGCGGGCGAGCGCGTAACCGCCCGCGAGCGCGACCACGGTCGTCATCAGCAGCGAGGCGACGCCGACGATCATGCTGTTCTGGAAGAACGTCCCGAAGGCGCGCTCGTTCCAGACCTTCGCGAAGTGCTCCCCGGTGACCGGCCACGGCACCAGCGAGGTGGAGCCCGCGGGGCGGAGCGCGAAGAGCAGCATCCAGTAGAACGGGATCAGGGTGAACAGCAGGTACAGGCCCAGCGGCGCGTAGATCTGCCAGCGCGGTACGCCGTCGTCGAGCGAGCGGCCGCGCCGCTTGCCGGTGGCGGCGGGCGGGACGGGGGCTGCGGGGGCGGCCTCGGACCGGTGGTCCTGCTCCGCAGTTACGGCGGTCACTTGGTGTCGCCTCCGAACTTGCTCAGGCGCAGATAGAGGATCGAGCAGAAGAGGAGGATCACGAAGGCGACCGTGGTCAGCGCGGAGGCGTAGCCGAAGTCATGGCCGTTGATCCCGGTGTTGGCGACGTACAGCGGCAGCGTGGTGGTCTGCCCGGCCGGGCCGCCGCCGGTGAGGGTGTAGAGCAGGTCGACGTTGTTGAACTCCCACACCCCGCGCAGCAGGGTCGACAGCACGATGGCGTCCTTCAGGTGCGGCAGCGTGATGTGGAAGAACTGCCGGGCCCGCCCGGCGCCGTCGACCGAGGCCGCCTCGTACAGGTCCTTCGGGATGGACTGGAGGTCGGCCAGGATGAGGATGGCGAAGAAAGGGACGCCGCGCCAGAGTTCGGCGAGCACGGCCGCCCAGAAGACGGTGCCGGTGTCGGAGAGCACGGAGGTGCCGTACGAGCCGATCCCGGCGTCCGCGAGATAGCGGCTGATGCCGGTCGACGGGTTGTACAGCAGCATCCAGATGGTGGTGGTCAGCACCCCGGAGACGGCCCAGGGCGAGAAGACCAGGGCGCGGGCGATGCCGCGTCCGATGAAGGTCTGGTTGACGATCAGGGCGAGCGCGACGCCGAGGACGAGCTGGAGCAGCACCTCGGTGACGACCCATTTGCCGCTGAAGGCGAGCGTGTCCCAGAACTGCGGGTCGTCGGTGAAGATGCGGGTGAAGTTCTCGAAGCCCGCGTAGCCGTTCCGCCAGGGCTTGGTGACGTTGTAGTTCTGGAGGCTGTAGTAGAGGACGCTGAGCATCGGGTAGGCGATGAAGCCCAGCATCAGCAGCCCGGCGGGGGCGATCAGCAGGTACGGGAGGCGGCGTGGTGCCGTTCCCGTACGGCGCCGGGTGCCGCGGGGGGCGACCCGGGGTTGTTTCGCCACGGCGTCGGCCATGACTGCGTCTCCGTTCTCAGGGGGAAGCGCTTACTGCCGGGTTCCCTCCAGCGGGGAAGCGCTTTCCGTACGTTGTTCGAGATACCGTGCAAAAATTTTTCGGTCAGCCCGCGTACGGTTCCGGCACCGCACCGTCCCGGGCCAGGAAGCGGAAGTCGCAGCCGGTGTCGGCCTGGGTCATCTGGTCCTGGTAGAGCGCCCCGTAGCCGCGTCCGTAGCGGGGCGGCGGGGCGGTCCATGCCGCGCGGCGCCGCTCCAGCTCGGCGTCGTCCACCTCCAGCCGCAGCACCCGCGCCGCCACGTCGAGCGTGATCAGGTCGCCGTCGCGGACGAGGGCGAGCGGTCCGCCGATGTACGACTCGGGGGCGATGTGCAGCGCGCAGGCGCCGTAACTGGTGCCGCTCATCCGGGCGTCGGAGATCCGCACCATGTCCCGCACCCCCTTCTTCAGCAGGTGGTCGGGGATGGGCAGCATGCCGTACTCGGGCATGCCGGGCCCGCCGAGCGGTCCGGCGTTGCGCAGCACCAGCACGGTGTCCTCGGTGATGCCGAGGCCGGGGTCGTTGATGGTGGCCTGCATCGTCTTGTAGTCGTCGAAGACGACGGCGGGCCCGGTGTGCTTGAGCAGATGCTGATCGGCGGCGATGTGCTTGATGACCGCGCCGTCCGGGCACAGGTTGCCGCGCAGCACCGCCACCCCGCCCTCCTCGGCCAGCGGGTTGTCGCGCGGCCGGATGACCTCCGGGTTGTGCACGAGGGCGCCGTCGAGCTGTTCGCGCAGGGTGGCGTGGGCGGCGGTGGGGCGGTCCAGGTGCAGCCGGTCGGCGAGCCGGGAGAGGAAGCCGGGCAGTCCCCCGGCGAAGTGGAAGTCCTCCATCAGAAAGCGGCCGCCGGGCCGCAGATCGGCGAGGACGGGCACGGTACGGGCGATCCGGTCGAAGTCGTCCAGCGTGAGCCGCACCCCGGAGCGCCCGGCCATGGCGATCAGGTGGATGACCGCGTTGGTGGAGCCGCCGAGCGCGAGCACGGTGGTGACCGCGTCCTCGTACGCGTCCCGGGTGAGGATCTGGGAGAGCTTGAGGTCCTGCCAGGCCAGTTCGACGATGCGCATCCCGGAGGCCGCGGCCATCCGCTCGTGCGCGGAGTCGACGGCCGGGATGGACGAGGCGCCCGGCAGGGTCACGCCCAGCGCCTCGGCGGCGGCGGTCAGCGTGGAGGCGGTGCCCATGGTCATGCAGTGGCCGGGCGAGCGGGCGATGCCGCGCTCCAGCTCGGCGATCTCGCAGTCGCCGATGAGCCCGGCGCGCTTGTCGTCCCAGTACTTCCACATATCGGTGCCGGAGCCCAGCACCTCGTTGCGCCAGTGCCCCGGCAGCATCGGCCCCGCGGGCACGAAGACGGTCGGCAGATCGGCGGTGGCGGCGCCCATGAGCAGCGCCGGGGTGGACTTGTCGCAGCCGCCCATCAGCACGGCGCCGTCCACCGGATAGGAGCGGAGCAGTTCCTCGGTCTCCATGGACAGCAGATTCCGGTAGAGCATCGGAGTCGGCTTCTGGAAGGTCTCGGAGAGGGTGGAGACCGGGAATTCGAGCGGGAAGCCGCCCGCCTGCCAGACCCCGCGCTTGACCGCCTGCGCGCGGTCGCGCAGATGGACGTGGCAGGGGTTGATGTCGCTCCACGTGTTGAGGATCGCGATGACCGGCTTGCCGAGGTGTTCCTCGGGCAGATAGCCGAGCTGGCGGGTGCGGGCCCGGTGGCTGAAGGTGCGTAACCCCTCCGTGCCGTACCACTGGTGGCTGCGCAGCTCCTCGGGTCTTCTGCGTGAACCCTCGGCCCCTCCTCGGGCCTCGGCCTCTCCCTGGGCCTCGGCCTCTCCGCTGGGGCCGCTCACAGCGCCCACCCCTCTATCAGCGCGGCCACCTCGGCGCGCTGCGGCTCCGGCAGCAGACGGCTGGGCGGGCGGACGTCGCGGCGGCACAGGCCGAGCGCGGCCAGCGCCTCCTTCACCACGGTCACGTTGTTGGCCGACTGCCGGGCGGCCCGCAGATCCTCGAACGGCCGGATCTGCTCCCACACCTTCATCGCGGCCGCGTAATCCCCGGCGCGCAGCGCGCCCAGCATGTCGAGCGACAGCTTCGGGGCGACGTTGACCAGCCCGGAGGTGAAGCCGGTCGCGCCGGTGGCCCAGTACGAGGGCGCGTACAGCTCGGCGAGCCCTGCGACCCACACGAAGCGGTCGAGGCCCGCGTCCCGCGCGAAGGCCGCGAAGCGGGCCGCGTCCGGGACCGCGTACTTCACGCCGATCACGTTCGGGCACGCCTCGCCGAGGCCCGCCAGCGCCGCGCCCTCGATCAGCGGGTTGCGCAGATACGGCACCACGCCCAGCTCCGGAACCGCCTCCGCGATCTCGCGGTGGTAGTCGACCCAGCCGTCCTGCGAGACGTACGGGTGCACCGGCTGGTGCACCATCACCATCTGGGCCCCGGCCTCCCGGGCGTGCCGCGCGGCGTCCACCGCCGTCGCGACGTCCTGTCCGACCCCCACCAGCACGGCGGCCCGGCCGCCCGCCTCCTCCACGCTCAGCTCGGTGCACAGCCGGCGCTCCTCCAGGGTGAGGGCGTAGAACTCCCCCGTGTTGCCGTTCGGGGTGACGGCCCGTACGCCGCCGTCGAGAAGCCGCCGCAGCAGGGCGCGGTAGGTGTCCCGGTCGACGGCGCCCGTGGCGTCGTACGGGGTGACCGGGATCGCCACGACGTCCGCGAGCGCGGTTCTCAGCGGTGTGAAGTCCATACGGACCCTCTCTAGTTCGTGTCCGGATCGGGAAAGGCCCGCTGGACGAAGGAGGAGATGTGGTGGTGCAGTGCGCGGGCGGCCCCGTCGGCGTCCCCGTCGTGCGCGCGGGCCAGGATCTCCCGGTGCTCCCGCGCCTCCCGCTCCCACGACGGCACCGCCTGCCAGGCGACGGCCGACACCAGCGCCGCCTGGTCGCGCAGTTCGTCGAGCATGCGGGTCAGCAGCGGGTTGCCGCAGGGGAGGTAGAGCGAGCGGTGGAAGTCCCGGTTGGCCAGCGACCGGTCGGCCGGGTCGGCCGCCGCGTCCGACCGCTCCAGCGCGGTCCCCGCCGCCGCGAGGCTCGCCCGCGCGGTGACGGTCCGCCGCAGTGCCTCGGGCTCCAGCAGCAGCCGTACGTCGTACACGGCCCGTGCCATCGCGGTGTCGACGGTCCGGACGGTCGCGCCCTTGTACTCGCTCATCACCACCAGGCCCCGGCCCGCCAGGGTCTTCAGCGCCTCCCGCACCGGCGTCTTCGACACCCCGAACTGGGAGGCCAGCTCGGTCTCCACGAGCGGCTGCCCAGGCCGCAGCCGTCCCGTCAGGATGGCGTGCTTGACCGCTTCCAGCACGTACTGAGTACGGGACGGAATCGGGCTGGGGGCGATGTCCATGGGGGCTCTCAGATCTCGCGTATCGCGTCTCATATATGACGTACGAAGTACGACGCGATGAAGTTAGGGCGGCCCGGGGGATTCGTCAACGGCCCTGACGAAACTTCAACTTTCCGCGCAGGTAACGTCATCGGAATGCGAGTGGGCTCCCCGACGACACGCCTGATCCTGCTGCGCGGCAACTCCGCGTCCGGCAAGTCCTCCGTCGCCGCCGAGCTGCGCGCCCGCTACGGGCGGGGCCTCGCGCTGGTCGGCCAGGACGTGCTGCGGCGGGACGTCCTGCGCGAGCGGGACGTCCCGGACGGCGCGAACATCGGGCTCATCGACACCGTCGCGCGCTACGCCCTCGACCACGGCTACCACGTGGTGGTCGAGGGCATCCTGTACGCGGCCCACTACGGCCCGATGCTCGACGCCCTGCGCCACGACCACCGGGGCCGCACCCACGCCTACTACCTCGACGTGCCGTTCGCCGAGACGGTCCGCCGCCACGCCACGAAGCCGCAGGCCGCCGAGTACGGCGAGGCGGAGCTGCACGACTGGTACCGCCCGCTGGACCTGCTGGCGGGCGGTACCGAATCCGTGATCCCGGCCGCGAGCGGCCTTGCCGAGACGGTGGACCGGGTGCTGCGGGAGGCGGGGCTGGCGGGGGCGTAGGAGGAGCGGTTACGACAGGGAGTCGGCGACCACGGAGGCCGCGTCCGCGATCAGCTTGTCGTCATGCTCGTCGTCCGCCCCGGGGCGGTTCGTCAGGACCGCCATGACGAGGGGCGCGGCGCCGGGGCGCCACACCACGGCGATGTCGTTGCGGGCGCCGTAGCCGAAGCCGCTGCCGGTCTTGTCGCCCACCTCCCAGCCCTTGGGCACCCCGGCCCTGATCAGGGCGTCGCCGGTCGTGTTGGTCTTCAGCCAGGTGGTGAGCTGGGCGCGTTCGGGTGTACGGAGGACGTCGCCGAGGGCGAAGGTCCGCAGGTCCTTGGCGAGCGCGCGCGGGGTGGTCGTGTCGCGCTTCTCGTCCGGGGTCCAGCGGCTCAGGTCGGGCTCGACGCGATCCATCCGGGTCACGTCGTCGCCCACGCTCCTGACCTCGCGTTCGAGCGCCTTGGGCCCGCCGAGCGCGTCGAACATCAGGTTGGCCGCGGTGTTGTCGCTGTAGCGGACGGCGGCGTCGCACAGCTCGCGCAGGGTCATGCCGGTGTCGACGTGCTTCTCGGTGATGGGCGAGTTGTCGACCAGGTCGTCGCGGGAGTACGTGATGACCTTGTCCATCCCGCTCAGGCCGTACTTCCGCAGCACGGCCGCGGCGGAGATCGCCTTGAACGTGGAGTGGAAGCCGAAGCGCTCACCGTCCCGGTAGGCCACCTCGCGCCCGGTGCCGGTGTCGATGGCGTAGATGCCGAGCCGTGCGTCGTAACGGCGCTCCAGGGCCTTGAGCTCGCCGCTGTACGGCTTCGCGGCGGGCTTCGCGGCGGGTGCGGACGACGCGGCCGCGGGCGTGGACGCCGTGGCGCTGCCCTCCCCGCAGGCCACGAGCGGGACGAGGGCGAGCGCGGTGAGCGCACCGAGGGCGGTGCGGCGGGCACGGGTGAACAGCATGGAACAACCTCCAAGGGCCGTTGCTGGTCGATGAGTTGCGAACACCCTCATCGGCGGGCACTCATGCGGTCCAATACGCCCGAGCGCCGCTTCATGCGGATCTGGCATAGCTGATCTGGCATAGGGTTGCGCGTTGTGGATCTCGTGGGGGCATGCCGTGCGTTCGTCAGTGTGAGCGAGCACGGCAGTTTCACGGTCGGGGCGGCCGCGGCCCGGATGTCCCAGTCGGTGGCCAGCCGCCGCGTCGCCGCGCTGGAGGAACGCTTCGGTGAGCCGCTGTTCGAGCGCACGTCGCGGCGGGCCGTCCTGACCCCGTTCGGCCGGGACATGCTGCCCACGGCCCGGCATCTCGTCCAGGCGGCGGACGTGCTGCTGCACGAGGCCGAGGCCGTCAAGCGCAAGCCGTGGCGGCTCGCCGTGCCGGGCATCTGCTCGACGGCCGGTCTCGCGCGGCTCATGGCGGAGGCGCGGGGGCTCGGCGTCACGCTGGAGCTTCGGGTCGCGGCCCCCGCGCGGCGCCGGGAACTCCTCCACGCCGAGCAGGTCCGCGCGGCCCTCCTCGCGGTGCCGCCGGACGACGCGGCGTGGTCCGTACCGCTCGGGCTCGCCGGTGCCGTGGACCCCGGGGTGCGGCGCGTCTATCTGGAGACCCTGCGGGTCGGCCGGGCCGCCCCCTCCGGCCCGGCCCGCCGTGTCTGGATCCAGCCGGAGGACGACGTACCGCACATCCGTGATCCGCTGACCAGGCTGCGCGACGCGGTCGGCCTGCGGCCCGCCCAGCTCGTCGCCGCGACCGACCTGACCACGGCCGTGGCGGAGGCCCTGCGCACCCACGACGTACTGCTGTGCTCGCGCGCGCAGGCCGAGGAGTGGGACCTGCGCTGGCGGCCGGTGGGCGGACTGCCGCTCAGCCGCGGATACGCCCTCGTCGCCGCGGAGGGCAGTCCACAGCACATCGAAGCGCGGCTGGGCGGGGCCATGGCCCGTTGCCTGGGCGCCGAGACGACCGGACAGGGAGCGAAGTGAACACCGAAGCGCTGCTTCACGACATGCGGCAGCAGTTGCGGGACGGCGGTCTGCGCGGCTGCTTCCTCGTACGCGACCTGGACACGGGCGAGGAGCTGGGCATCGACCCGGACACCCAGCTGCCGTCCGCCTCCCTGGTCAAGGTCCCGCTGGCGCTCGCCACGGTGGAACGCATCCGGCGCGGCGAGCTGGACGGGGCGACGATGCTGGACGTGCAGCCCGGCGGGATCACCACGCCCGGGCCGACCGGGCTGAGCCGTTTCCGCCACCCGGCGCGGGTGGCGGTCGACGACCTGCTGTACCTGAGCACCTGCCTGAGCGACGGCACCGCCGCGGACGCGCTGTTCGCCCTCACCCCGCCCGCCCGGGTGGCCGACATCCTCCACGAGCTGGGGTTACGGGACATCACCGTCCGCCACACCATGAACGAGCTGTCCGACACCCCCGTCGAACGCTTCGACACCGCCCAGGTCCACCTGGCCCACGCCCTCGCCATCGGCGCCGGAACGGGC
Organism: Streptomyces sp. NPDC021115; assembly: GCF_044333065.1. Lineage (NCBI taxonomy): Bacteria > Bacillati > Actinomycetota > Actinomycetes > Kitasatosporales > Streptomycetaceae > Streptomyces > Streptomyces sp. NPDC021115. The sequence continues at coordinate 130,708 of NZ_JBIRQF010000012.1, read as the reverse complement.
GGCCGCGGCCACCGGGTCCCGCAGCTCGACACGACCCGCGCCAACACGGGCAGCGCCCGTTCGTACGTCGACCTGCTCCAGGCCCTGTGGACCCCGTCGGCGATCCACCCCGAGGTGGCGGAGCGGGTACGGGCCCTCATGACCCACAACGTGCTCCGGCACCGCCTGGCCCCGGACTTCAGCTCGGACGCCACCACGTGGTCCTCCAAGACCGGCACCCTGCTGAACCTGCGCCACGAGGTGGGCGTGGTCGAACACGCCGACGGCCAGACCTTCGCGGTCGCGGCCCTGACGGAATCGGAGGTCCCGGCAGCCGTCCAACCGGGCGCGGAAGCCCTGATGTCCCAGGTGGCCCGATCCCTGCGCGACCATCTGCGCCAGCTATGACGGGGTGCCGTGCCCCTGACGGTTTCGCGGGCGGGTGCGGCTGAGTGGCCGGGTTGTGCCCACCCGTTCCTCCCCCAGCTACCGCTGGGAGGTGCCCCCTCCGGGTCCAGCTCCCAACCCCTCCGGCGTTTGAGGAGCGGGGGCCGGGGCAGAGCCCCGGTTCGGGAAGGGGCGGGGTGGGGAAAGACCCCCCGCCCTAGATCACGCGGAACAGATCAGCCGCGACGTGCACGTCCGTGAAGTCCTCCACCACACGAAGGTTGTCGCACAACGCCTCCAGCACCGACCCCTCCCCGGCGACCCCCACCGCACCGACCGCCACACCGAACACCCGGAACCCCAACGCCCGCTTCGCCTCGTTCCACCCCCGCATCCACTCCTCCGTGACCCCGCACTCGTCATCGGTGATCATCACGATGTCGCCACGCCGCCGGGCCGCGTCGTTGAACTCCTCCTCCAGCAGCCCGCTCGCCACCGTCAGCGGCGCCTGATAGCTGGTCCCGCCGCCGAGGAAGGTCTCCGCGAAGTCCAGGACCCGTTCGACACCAACGGGCTGGTCGTCAGCCGGGAAGCGGAAGATCCGGATCTTGTCGGCGGACGAGAAGAGAACGCCGACGAAGTCACGCCCCGCATGCCGGGCCTGATCCAGCAGCGCCAGCGCGCACGCCTTGGCCCACGCCTCCCGGGTGCCCCCGCCGGGCCCCGCCTCGTACATGGAGTGCGAGGTGTCCACGCACGCGATGATGGCGCCCTGCCCGGTGGGCTGCTCGCCCTGGCTGTCGTACAGCATCAGCTCCCCGGCGGCGTAGCGCGCGGCGAACACCGCGCGCAGCTCCGGCAGGCCGAGGTTGGCCAGTTCGGAGGGGATCACGCGGGAGAGGTCGTCGCCGAGGGTGACGCCGACCAGTTCCCCGGCGGCGTTCTCCACCCTGCGGGCGCGCTCGCCGTCGGCCATCTGCCGGAAGCGGCCGATGAGTTCGGCCCACCGCGCGAGGCGGCCGGTGCGCAGCCGCTCCGCGAGCCGGGCGCGCTGGTCGAACGGCATCCGCTCGGTCTCGCCGGGTCCGACGCCCCACGCCCGCACCAGCGCACCCTCCTCCCGTACGGCCTCGGCGGCCGTCGCCGCCGCGTTCCGGGCGGCGGCGCGGAGGCCCGGGGCGGCCGCCGCGAGGGCCTGCGCGGCAGCCCGTTCGGCCTGCCGCGCGGCGGCCTCGGCGGCTTCGGCGCCCGCGATGGCCCGTCGTACGGCGTCGGCGGCCGGGCCCTGAGCGTCAACGGCCTGCTGAAGCGCCTCGCTCACTGCGGCCGCCGCACCCGCCACGTCCCGCTGGGCCTCCGCCGCCCGCCCGGCCCGTGCCTGGGCCTCCCGGGCCCGTTCCAGCATCGCGCGCAGCGCGGCGGCCTGGGCGAGGACGGCCATGGCGGCGGCGTAGGGGTCACCGGCCGTCTCACGGCGCAGTTCGGCGAACTCGCGTGACTCCACCAGCGCGGTGACGATCTGGTGGTTGACCAGCCGGGAGGGGTCCATCTCGGCGCGTTCGCGCAGCCGCGGCCGGACCTTGTAGGCGGCCAGGAAGGCATCGGTGAGGAGGTCGGCGGTGTGGTCGTAGCGTGCGTCCAGCGCCTCGGCCACCTCGCGCAGTCCGGCGGACTGTTCGTACGTATCGCGCCAGGTGAAGCGGTCGAACCGGTCCGCGACAACGGCCGCGGTGTGCCGCCGTTCGGGGGCGGCGTCGGACCGGGCCAGCCACCTCCCGCCCCGGCGCGCCAGCTCGTCGAGCCCGCTCGCGCTCACGGCTGGGCCTGCACCATGCTCGCGTCCACGCCCAGCGCCTCGGTGAGCACGCGGGCGCGGACGGCACGCTGGCGGCCGGTGACCCGCTCGATGGCGGCCGTCGAACGCCCGGCTCGCGCAGCGTCCTCGCGCAGCTTCTCCAGCCGCTTTCCGGCCATGGCGAGCTTGTTGTGGGCGTTCTTGATGACCCACTCGCTCAGCGCCTCGCGCGACTGCCCGGCCATGGCGTCGAGCTGCGCCTCCAGCTCATCGAGGGCGTCGGACAGGTCGAGCGCCTCCTTGGCGTCGGGGTTGACCAGGTGCAGCACCTCGCGTTCGACGGTGGGGCGTTGGGCGGGCGAGTCCCACAGCACGTGGGTGAGCACCGACAGGTCGGTCTCGGCCACCTCCGGGCGGCCGTCGAGGTACGCGGACGCCTGGAGCAGCCCGACCGCCTGCCGCCAGCGCCGGTCGGATGCGACGAGCTCCTTACGCCGCAGGGCGGCCCGCAAGGTACACACCGCGTCGACGATCGCATCGGGAACGTCCACGTCCGGGACGGCCTCGGCCACGGCGTGCCGCAACGCCGCTAGCTCGACCGTTGTCCGCTCCGGCGCCACCGGACGGCTGACGGCCGACCGCACGAGCGCGGCGAAGTTGGACGGGTCCGCCAGATACCCGACCTCGATCCGCACCAGCAGCCGGTCGTAGATCGCGGCTGAATCCTCCCCGCTGGGCAGTTCGTTGCTCGCGGTGATGGCTCCGATCAGGGGGCACCGGATCGGCTCGCCGCCGCTCTCGGGGTGGTAGATCCGCTCGTTGAGATAGCCCAGCGTCTCGTTGAGCGCGGCGGTGGAGCACTTGAAGATCTCGTCGATGAACGCGATGTGCGCGGTGGTGGCGCGGCCGTCGTACACCTGGCGATACTCGCCCCGGGCCAGCGCGGCCACGTCGATGGGCCCGAACATCCTGGTCGGCGCGGTGAATTTCGACAGCAGGATCTCCCAGTAGGCCGCGCCGTCGACCCGGCCGGTCAGCTCCCGCGCCAGCTCGGACTTCGCGGTCCCGGGCGGCCCGAGCACGAGTGAGTGCTGCCCGGCCAGCAGCGTCACGATCAGCGTCCGCACCACGTCGTCCCGCTCGTAGAAGCGGTCAGACAACTCGTCGCCGATCGCCCGCAGCCGCTTGGCCGTGTCCTGCGGATCCTGCGCGTCCACGCTCAACTCGTCCACCGCAGCAGCCTATTGGGCTGCGGTGGTGGTACGCCGCACCAGAGTGCCACCGAGGATTTCGCGAGCGGGCGCGGCCGAGTGGGTGAGTTGTGCCCACCCGTTCCTCCTCCAGCTACCGCTGGGAGTGCCCCTCCGCGGAACGATTGCCCACAACCCGGCCCTCAGGCGCGCGGGCTCGGGGCGGATGTGCCACCACCGGGCCGGAGAAGCCCCGCCCCCAGCACCTCGCGCGATCGAGCAGCCGGGTCCGGAGCGGAAACCACCCTCAGCCCGTCTGGCGCTTGACCAGCGGGGCCCGAAAACGGAGATACCCCACCCCCAGCCCCTCCGGCGCTTGAGGAGCGGGGCCCGGGGCGGAGCCCCGGTTCGGGAAGGGGCGGGGCGGGGAAAAACCTCACCCCAGACGAGCCAGCGCCTTCCGCACCTCCACCAAGTCCCCATCCGACGCCAACCCCGCGTGGTAAAGCCGAATCTCATCCGCGCCCAGCTCGGCCGCATGCACGGCGTCGTCCACGAGCGACGACGGCCGACCACCCATCCCCGCCACCACCGTGAAGTTCGCGGCGAGCACCGTCCCCTCCCGCCGGTGCGGAACGAACGGCGGGAGCACCGCGGCACGCACCGCCGCATCACCCGTGCACGGCAGCACCACCCCATCCGCGTGCCCCAGCACATCCGCCGGATCAACGCCGACGTTGGCCCCGACCGCCCGCCGATCCGGCACGGCATGCAGCAGCACCTGAAAACCGGGACCGGACGCCGCACCCCGCACCGCCGCCACCGCATCCCGCTGCAACCCGCTCGCGACCCCGTCCCGCCACGCCGCGAAAACCCCCGCCACATCCGCGTCCAGCACCCCAGGCGCGCCCACACCCGCCCACACCGGTTCCAGCGCCCGCCGCACGGCGCCCCGCAACTCCCCCGGGTCCGCCCCCAACCCCTCGTACCCAGCACAACAGCACTCGCAGAAGCACAGCGACATCAAGTACTGCGCCTCCGCCCCCAGCCCCACTCCCCCGATCTTGTCGTGGGCGTGCAGATGGGCAAGGCCGTACCAACCGCACGACTCCAGCTCGACGCCCGCCGCCCCCGGCCGCACCGAAGCCTCGACCGCCAGGTCGACCAGGTACTCCCGCACCTCGGGCCGCCCGATGCACGGCGCCCACGGATAGCGGTCCCCGTACACGTTCCGCACCGACGTGCCCGGATGCTCGTCCCCCATCCGGGAGTTATGGGCCAGCACGACCCACGCGTGCACCTCAAGACCGGCGCCCGCCAACGCCTCCGCGGCCTCCCCGAAGGGGTCGGAACCGGCCACCCACGCCTGCTCATGGGGCCGCAGCGCACGCCCGGCCCACCGCCCCGCCGTATCCGGCGGATACAGCACCGCCGCGTGCCGAGCCGTCACGATCCGGTGCTCGGGGTGCCGAGGCGTCAGGGCCCGCGTCGAGTGATAAGCCGACGCGAGGGTCACCTGCCGCACCCCCAAGTCGGCGATCCGCGAAGCCGCGTCCGGATCCCCGACCACATCCCACGGATATACGAACGCAGAGGCCCTCACCGCGCGCCACCCTCCCCCACCAGCTCCATGCCCCGCTCGATGAGCCCGGCCAGCTCCTTCACATGCGCCGCGCTCGGCTCGCTCAGCGGCGACCGCACCTCGCCCACATCCAGCCCGCGCAGCCGTACCCCGGCCTTGACCAGCGATACGGCGTATCCCCGCCCCTGGTTCCGCAGTTCGACGAGCGGCCGGAAGAAGCCGTCCAGCAGCTGGTTGACGACAGCGTCGTCCCCGGCCGTCAACGCCCGGTGAAAGGCCAGCGCGACCTCCGGCACAAAGCAGAAGACGGCCGACGAATACAGCGTCACCCCGATCGACCGGTACGCCAGCCCGGTCAGCTCGGCGGTGGGCAGCCCGTTGAAGTAACGGAACCCCTCCTCCGCACCCGCCTCCCGCACCGCGCTCACGATCCGCTGCATCAGGTCCAGATCGCCGAGCCCGTCCTTCAGCCCGATGATCCCCGGTACCCGCGCGAGCCGCACGACGGTCTCCGGCGCGAAGACTGCGTTGTCCCGCTGATAAACAACGACATCCAGATCAGTGGCCCCGGCCAGCGCCGTGTAGTGGCGGATCAGCCCATCCTGGTCGGCCACCACCAGATACGGCGGCATGGCGAGCAGCCCGTCGGCCCCCGCCCGCTCCGCCAGCTTGGCGTACTGGACGGCCAGCGCCGTCCCGTATCCGGCGCCCGCGACGACCGGCACCCGCACCCCGCCCGCGGCCTCGACGGCCGCGGCCTCCTCGACCGCCACCGTGACGCAGTCGTGGAATTCCTCGGGGGTCAGCGCGTGGAACTCCCCCGTACCGCAGCACGCGAAGACGGCCCCCGCGCCCGCCTCGATGCCGCGGCGCACATGGGTGCGGTACACGTCGAGATCGAGGGCGCCATCGGGCCCATAGGCGGTCACGGGGAAGAACAGCAGTCCGTCAAGGCGCTCGGCGAGCGATGCCGAGCCTGAGGGGGCTGTGGTCACGGGCTCTCCCTGTCGCGTGCACGTTTCTGACCGACATCTATATTCATGAACGCACACACCGTAAGGTAGTCGTCGCATACGGGTCAAGGGTCGGGGCGCGCATCGATCACCCTTGACGCCACCCCCTGCAATCCCTACGTTGTCCATGCATCTGAACAAGATGCACATATACGTCCTACGTCGCATCCGTACGGAGGAGATCCGCCCATGTCCGCGCCCGCCCCCCGCACCATCCTCCTCACCGGCGCCGCCGGCGGCATGGGCACCCTGATGCGCGAGCTGCTGCCCCCGTACGGCTACGAGCTGCGCCTGCTGGACATGGCGCCCGTCCCCGACGCGCCCGACGCGATCATCGCCGACCTCGCCGACAAGGACGCGCTGCGCCGAGCCGTCCAGGGCGTCGACGCGATCATCCACCTGGCGGGCATCTCGCTGGAAGCCCCGTTCGAGAAGATCCTCCAGGCCAACATCCAGGGCACGTACAACCTCTACGAGGCGGCCCGCGAGGCGGGCGTCCGCCGGATCGTCTTCGCCTCCAGCAACCACGCCGTGGGCTTCACGCCCCGCCCCGACGGCGACGACGCCCCGCTGATCCCGATCGACACCCCGCGCCGCCCGGACACCTACTACGGCATCTCCAAGTCCTTCGGCGAGGACCTGGGCTCGTACTACTGGGACAAGTACGGGATCGAGACCGTCGCCATCCGCATCGGCTCCTGCTTCCCCGAGCCGACGAACGTCCGGATGCTGTCCATCTGGATGAGCCCGGCCGACGGCGCCCGCCTGCTGCACGCCGCCCTCACCGCCGAGGACGTCGGCTACACCGTCGTGTACGGCAGCTCGGCCAACACCCGCCTGTGGTGGGACCTGTCGTCCGCCCGGGCGCTGGGCTACGACCCGCAGGACGACTCGGAGCCGTACGCCGCCCAGCTCATCGCCGAACAGGGCGAACTGGACCCGGCCAACCCCGACCACGCCAACCTGGGCGGCGCGTTCTGCACCAACCCGCCGATCTGGCCCCACTGACAGCGCACGCGCGCACGAAACGGCCGGACGGGTCAGGTCAGGTCAGGGCCAAGAGGCTGACGGCCACGGCGGCGGTGCCGAGGCCGACCAGCTGGCCGCGGTGGATTCGCTCGGCGAGGACGCCGCGGGCGAGGAGGACCGTACCGGCCGGGTAGAGGGCGGTGATCACGGCGACGACGGCGAGGTCGCCGCTGCGGGAGGCGAGCAGGAAGAGGAGGTTCGCGAGGGAGTCCAGCACGCCCGCGGTCGCCGACATCGCGTACGCGGGCCGCTCGGGGCCCAGCGTGCGGCGCAGCAGCCCGGCCGCGGTCAGGGTGACGGCGGAGGCGACCGCACGGCCGACGAGCAGCGGGGCCACGCCGCTGTCGGACGGGGCCTGGTGGAGGCAGACCAGCTGGAACGCGATGGCGGCGCCCGCGCCGAACGCCAGCAGCAGGGCGGTACGGGAGGGGCGGGCCGCGCCCGCGCCGTGGCCCGCGCTGACCAGGACGACCGCGACGAGCGCGAGCGGCAGCCCCACCAGCCCGGCGGCGCCGAGGTGTTCGCCCTGGAGCAGGCCCACGGTGACGGGCAGCGCGGCGGAGACGAGCGCGGTCAGGGGCGAGAGCACGTTCATGGGGCCGATCGCCAGCGTGCGGTAGAGCAGGGCGAACGCGGCGGCCGAGGCGACGCCGGACGCGGCGCCCCAGCCGAGGACGGCCGGGCCGAACGAGGCGCCGAGCAGCGGCCACAGCAGCAGCTCGATCGCGAGGCTCGCCGGGGCCGCGACCATCACGGTGCGCAGCACATGGGCCTTGCGGGCGCCGAGGCCGCCGAGGAAGTCGGCGCACCCGTACGCGAGCGAGCTGCTCAGGGCCAGCAGCAGTGCGATCACGGCACATCCCCCTCGTCACCGGAACGTCGTCGGAACGCCCAGACCGTACGCGGGACCACCCCGTCGGTGTCAAATAATCGACCGTGCGGTACACTCCAATGACCTGGGAATGACCAGAACAGCTGCCGAGGTTGGGCTGACCATGACTCAGAATCCGGCACCTCGCCCGCTGTCCGACGCCGCCGCCTCCGCGCTGCTCGCCGCCCAGCAGTTCGGCACGCTCGCCACCGTCAAGCGCAGCGGCCATCCCCACCTGACCACGATGGTCTACGGCTGGGACCCCGAGGCCCGCATCGTGCGGTTCTCCACCACGGCGGATCGCGTCAAGGTCACGCACCTGAGACGCGAACCACGGGCGGCGGTGCACGTGCAGGGCGGGGACCCGTGGTCGTTCGCCGTGGCCGAGGGCGAGGCCGAGATCTCCGACGTGACGACGGCACCGGGTGACGCGGTCGGGCGCGAGCTGCTGGCGATGCTGCCGGAGGGCGCGAAGCCGGAGGACGAGGGCGCGTTCCTGGAGCAGCTGGTCGCCGAGCGCCGGGTGGTGATCCGGCTGAAGGTGGACCGGCTGTACGGGACGGCGCTGGACTTCGGCAACGCCTAAGGCGCGGCGGTGATCGTGGCGGGCATCGGGCCGTCCGGGCGGACCGTGATGCCGAAGGCGGTCGCCGTCGGCGTGGCCTGGAACACCGGGGTGAAGGCGGGCAGCAGATGCCGCAGCAGCTCCGTCAGCTCCCGCATCGCGAACTGGGCGCCCAGACAGGCCCGGGCGCCCAGCCCGAAGGGGTAGTACGCGCCGTACCGGGACGCGGAGGAGCGGTCCGGCACCGCGAACCGCGACGGGTCGAAGCGCTCGGGGTCGGGCCACAGGGCCGGGTCGCGGTGGGTGAGGTAGGGGCAGACGAAGATGTCGGTGCCCGCCTCGATCCGGTAGCCGGTGAGGGTGTCGTCCTCAGTGGCGTGGCGGGGGAGCAGCCACGCCGACGGGTAGAGCCGCAGGGTCTCGGAGGCGAGGGCGCGGAGGGCGGTCTCGCGCTCCGCCGACCCGGCGGGGCCCGCGTCGAGGGCCCGGCGGCGGGCTTCGGGGTGGCGGTCGAGCAGCAGGTACAGCCACGACAGGGTCGTGGCCGTGGTCTCGTGTCCGGCGGTCAGCAGCGTGACCAGCTCGTCGCGGATCAGCTGGTCGGTGTATTCGGGGCGGGTCTCCCCCGCCTCCACCAGGACGCGCAGCAGGCCGGGGCCCTCCGGCCCCGCCTCGCCCCGGCGGGCGGCGGCGATCGCGTGCTCGGCGACGGCGTCGATCCGCGCGAGGTCCGTGGCCACGGTGGCGCGCAGCGCGGCGAGGTCGGCCGAGGCGGAGGGGGTCGAGGGGAGGGCGGCGCCCACCGCCGCGACGGCGCCGAGTTCGCGGTTGGTGTCCTCGTCGAGGGGGTGCCCGGTGAGGGAGCGCCAGATGGTGTCGAGGGCGAAGAAGCGCATGTCCTCGGCGACGTCGGTCGGGGCGCCGGTACGGGCGGCGGCCGCCCAGCGGTCGGCGGCCCGGCGCGCGGCGGCCGCGATGCACTGCTCGTAACGGCGGATGCCCGCGCCGGTGAACTGGGCCTGGAGCAGCCGCCGTTGCTGCTTCCACGGCTCCCCGCTGGCCGAGAGCACCCCGTCACCGACGAGCACGCGCGCCCGGTGGGAGCGCTTGACGTAGCGGTCGGGGTGCAGCGCGAGGACGTGCCGCACCGCGTCCGGATCGGTGACCAGCACCGTGGGGCGCGGCCCGAGCCGTACGCCGCTGACGCCGCCGAGTTCGCGCGCCAGGGTCAGCAGGTCGACCACCGCTCCCGACGAGGCGCGCCATCGCTCGACGGCGGAGGAGTCGAGTAAGGGGACGGGGATGCCTTGCGGGGCTGTGGTGGCCACGGTGTCCTCCGGCTGGCTCGGCGACGGCGCATATCGACGCACGCGCGTTGACGCATGCAACGACGCACGCATTGACGGACGCCCGGAACAACGACGGTGTTCCCCGCCGATCACTACCCGCCGAGCGCCGCCCGCGCCACCGCCAGATCCGCCACCAACCGCTCCTCCACCGGAACGCTACCGTCCGAGTACTGTCCTGACAGGCATACGGGACCCGCGTAACCCAGCTCCACCAGCTGGGACAGGACCGCCGACCAGTCGGACATGCCCTCCCCCGCCGGTACGAACCACGGCTTCCAATCCCCGCCCGCATAGAACGCGTTCTTGAGGTTTACGATCCCCAGCCGCCCCGCCACCAGCGGCAGCGTCACCCTCGGATCGTCCCCCGCCAGCGCGTCGTGCGCGGCGTCCCACACCACCTGGAAGTGCTCGTCCGGCAGCCCGTCGAGCAGGTTCAGCACGCCCAGCGCCGACGCGACGAACCGCCCGTGGTGCGGCTGCACCCCGACCCGTACGCCGTACCGTTCCGCCAGCGGCGCGGCGGCTTCCAGGCGCTGCCGTACGCGGCGTACGGAGGCGGCGTAACCGTCGGGGCCGAGTTCGGCCATGACGCGGATCATCGGCACGCCCGCCGCGCCGCACGCCGCGAAGACCCGCTCCCCGAGGTCGCCCGCGACGCTGATGACCTCCACACCCTCGGCCCGCAGCCGCTCGGCGAAGGCGGGCAGCAGCCGTTCGGCGTCCACCGGGGTGATGTACGCGGTGTCCCGGACGGGGACTTCCGCGCCGGAGAAGCCAAGACCCGCGACGAGCGGGCCCAGTTCCTCTCCCGGCAGCCGGGACCAGGGCTTGGTGAAGACGGACCACAGGATTGTCATGGGTTCAGCGGCCTCCGAGTCCGCTCATGGTGATGCCGCGCACGAACCACCGCTGGGTGAGGAAGAAGATCACGATCAGCGGCACGGTGGTGATCGTGGCCGCCATCAGCAACAGGTTCCACTGGGTGCCGTTGGTGGACTGGAACACCTGGAGGCCGACCGACGCCGTCCTCGTCGCGTCACTGTTGGATATGACCAGCGGCCAGAGCAGGTTGTTCCACTGGGTGATGAACTTGAAGACGGCCAGGGTGGCGATCGCCGGTACGGCCAGCGGGATGATCACGCGGGTGAACGCCTGCCAGCGGTTCGCCCCGTCCAGGCGCGCCGCGTCCTCGTAGTCCCGGGGGATGCCGAGGAAGAACTGCCGGAGCAGGAAGACCCCGAGCGCGGTGAAGGCGTGCGGCAGGATCATGCCCGGCCAGGTGTCGACGCCGTGCGCCTTGGCCACCAGGATGAACTGCGGGATCAGCGTGACCTGCGACGGGATCATCAACGTGGCGAGGTAGACCCCGAACAGGACACCGCGGCCGGGGAACCTGAGCCGGGCGAAGGCGTACGCGGCGAGCGCCGCGGTGGCCGTCTCCAGGATCGTCGTCCCGCCCGCGAAGATGACGGTGTTGACCAGGTAGCCGCCGAGCGGGACCAGGTCGAAGGCGCGGCTGATGTTGTCGAAGTGCCAGGTGCTGGGCCAGAACGACGGCTGCGCGGCCATCGACTCGGCGTCGGACTGGAACGCGACGAGCACCATCATCACGATCGGGGTGAGCGTGACCGCGGTGACCAGGAAGCAGGTGAAGACCAGCAGCTTCCGGCGGTCGGTTCGCGCGACGGCGGGGACGTCAGTTGTCATAGTGGACCAGCCTCCGCTGGAGCAGGAACTGCGTCCCGGTGATCACCGCGATGAACGCGAACAGCACGATCGACTGGGCCGCCGCATAGCCCTGCTCGTAGTTCAGGAACCCCGTTTGGTAGATGTACATGACGAGCGTGGTGGTGTGGACGCCCGGCCCGCCGTTGGTCATGACGAGCGCCTGGTCGAAGACCTGGAACGAGCTGATGACCGACGTGACGACGACGAAGAACATCGCCGGGGAGAGCAGCGGCAGCGTGACGTCCCGGAAGCTGCGCCACGCCGAGGCCCCGTCGACCTTCGCGGACTCGTAGAGCTGCTGCGGGATGGCCTGGAGCCCGGCGAGGAAGATCACCATGCCGAAGCCGAAGCTCTTCCAGACGCTCATCACGATGAGGGCGGGCATCGCCCAGGTGTCCGAGACGAGCCAGGCGGGCCCGTCGATGCCGAAGGCGCCGAGGACGGAGTTGATCAGGCCGCCGTGGGGGATGTAGAGCCAGATCCAGACGAAGGCCACGGAGACGGAGATGGTCGCGTGGGGCAGCAGCAACAGGGAGCGGACGACGGCGATGCGTTTCAGCCCCTGGTTGAGCAGGAGCGCGAGCGCGAGGCTGACCAGCAGGGTCAGCGGCACGGTGACGAAGGTGAAGTAGACGGTGTTGCCGAGCGCCGACCAGAACGTCGGATCGGGGCCGAGCCGCGCGAAGTTGTGCAGGCCGACGAAGCTGGGCGGGCTGAACAGGTTCCAGTCCAGCAGCGAGATCACGGCCGCAGCGAGGACGGGCCCGGCGGTGAAGACCGCGAAGCCGAGGAAGCTGGGCAGCAGGAACAGCCAGGCGGTCAGCGTCTCCGAGCCGCGCCACCGGCGGCGGGGTACGACGGCGGACGGTGGCGCTCCGGGGGCGGCGGTGTGCACCTCTACGGCCATGTTGGTCCTCCCTGAGAGCGACGAAAAGGCGGCGAAAGGGCAGCGAAAAAGCCTCAGGCGTCCTCGGTCGCCTGCCGCACGGCGTCCGCGTGCTGCCGCATCAGCACGTCCAGCTGGGGCGTCAGCCCGCGCACCACGCCCGGGACCGTGACCTCGCCCAGGAACGCCCGCGGCAGGTCCTGGCTCAGCAGCTGCTTGACCCGGTTCCAGTTGGTCGTGACGTCGTACGGGTGCCCGCCGCCGACCGTGCCCGCAAGGATCTGCTGGACGATGCCGAGGTTGGCGGGCGGTGGCTCGAAGGCGCTGCCCGCGGAGAGCCGCGCCGGGTTGTTGCGCCCGGCGCGTGCGTAGATGTCCAGCGCCGCGGTGCTGGTCAGGGTCTTGAGCAGCCGCCACGCGAGGTCCAGGTCCTTGCCCTCGACCCCGGCCGGGATGGCGAAGCTGGAGCCGGAGACGCGCGGGGTGCTGCCCGCTGGTCCGGCTGGGAAGGGCACGATGTCCCATTCGAACTTCGCGTCGCGGACGTTGAGCACCTGCCAGGGCCCGTTCTGCATGAAGGCGACGTTGCCCTGGAGGAAGTTGGCGACGGCGTCCTCGGTGACCAGGTTGCTGATCGGCGGGGTGACGCGGTCCCGGACGAAGAGCCCGACGAGGTAGTTGATGCCGTCCATCGACTCGGGGCTGTCCAGCGCGGAGGCGTTCTGGCGCTTGTTCATGACGTTGCCGCCCGCGCTGTAGATCCACGAGATCAGGTCGTCGATCAGCGGCGCGCAGGTGAACCCGTACTGCCCCTTCGGCCCGCTCAGCTCGATCGCCAGTTCACGGAAGGCGTCCCACGTCATCGGCTCGGTGCGGGACGGGGGCGCGATACCGGCCTTGTCCAGCAGCGTCTTGTTGTAATAGAGCACCGCCGGGGCCACATCGAAGCCGATGGCGTACGTCTTGCCCGCGAAGGACGAGATCGACCGGCTGGCGGGATAGAAATCGTCCGGGTCGAAGTCCGGGTCCCGGGCGATCAGGTCGTCCAGCGCCCGATGGGAGCCGCGGGCTGCGTACGTGGGGATCATCCAGCCGTTCAGCGCGGTGACCAGGCTGGCCGTCCCGCTGACGAGTTGGAGGTCCAGCTTGGTCGCGTACCCGGCGGACGGGGTGAGCGTGGAGACCGACCGGACGTGCATGGTCTTCTCGACGTGGCGGCTGAAGTCGTTCCAGACCTTCAGCTCCTCGGGGCTGCTGGACCACATGGACCACGTGGCGGTGCCCGGCGGCGGGCCGGACGCGCAGCCGCTCAGGACGCCGGTGGCGGCGAGCCCTCCGGCGGCGGCCAGCCCGAGAAAGGAACGACGGGAGGGATGAGAGCGACGGGAGGGAAAAGAGGGACGGGAGTTGGGGGACCTGGAAGACATCGTCGTCTCCTCGCTGGGTCACGGACGGTCAGTCGAAGGCCAGGTCCAGGGACTCGGCACGAATCCGCTCCTCGTCCACCTCGACCCCGAGCCCGGGACCATCGGGAACGGTGGCGACGGCGGAGGTGATCTCCAGTTTGTCGACATAGAGATCCGACAGCAGTTCGGGCCCGTTCAGCTCGGCGGGCAGGGCCAGGTCCAGCTGGCTGAACAGGTGCAGGGCCGCCGCGAAGCCGATACCGCAGTCGGTGAGCCCGCTGGCCAGCACCTCCAGGCCGCCCGCCTGAGCGACATGGGCGCTCTTCAGCGCATTGCGCATCCCGCCCGCCTTGCAGATCTTGACCACGACGAGATCGGCGGCGTCGAGGCGCATCGCCCGCGCCACGTCCGCCGCCGTGAAGCTGCCCTCGTCGATGGCGACCGGCAGGTCGATCAGGCCGCGCAGCCGGTGCAGGGCGAGGGTGTCCGTACTGGGCACGGGCTGCTCGACGCACACGATGCCCGGTACGTCGCGTACGGCGTCCAGCAGCCGCTTCAGCGCGGCGGGCCGGTACGACTGGTTGGCGTCGAGCCACAGCGGCTTGCCCGCGGCGACCTCCGCTACGGCGCTCACAGCCGCCGCGTCGGCGTCGAGGTCCCCGCCGATCTTCACCTTGTACGCGGCGTAGTCCGACGACAGGCGCGCGTGCTCCCGCACCACGGACGGCTCCCCCACGCCGATGGCCGAGCAGAGCGGGATCTGATCCCGCAACGCGCCGCCCAGCAGGGCGTGGACCGGCAGTCCGGCCAGCTTGCCCGCCGCGTCGTGCAGGGCGATGTCCACGGCCGCGCGGGCGAACGGAAAGCCGTTGGAGACGGCGGGGCTGAGCCGCCGGTTCGCCCGGGCGTGGAACAACTCGATGTCGAAGGGGGTGAGTTCGAGCAGGATCGGGGTCAGGTGCCGCTTGATGATGACGGCGATGGTCTCGGCGGTCTCATAACTCCAGCTCGGCAGGGCCCGCTGCTCCCCCCAGCCGACGACGCCGTCCTCAGTGGTGAGCCGTACGAAGATCACCGCACCCGCCTGGTCAGGACCACCGACCGCCCCGCTCCCCAGCACGAACCGCCGGGCGAAGGGGACGGCCACGGGGAAGACCTCGACGGCCGTGATGCGCGACATGTGCACTCCTCCCGGCCCGCTCAGGCGGCCGTCGGCCAGGCGGCCGGGTCCACGTAACCGGGCCCGCGCACGCCCTTGTCGAGCCAGTCGGCGACATCGGCCAGCACATATCCGGCGAGCGCCAGATGCCCCTCCGCCGTGTCCCCCGCGATATGCGGCGACAGCAGCAGATCCGGGCAGCTCAGCGCGGCGGCGTCGAGCACGGGCGGTTCGGGGTCGAAGACGTCCAGCGCGGCGAGCAGCCTGCCCGCGAGGACGTGTTCCAGCAGCGCGGCCTGGTCGACGGTCGGGCCGCGCGAGGAGTTGACGACGATGGTGCGGTCGGCCATCCGCTCGATGTGCGCGCGGCTCACCAGCCCGCGCGTCTCCGGCAGATCCGGCACATGGAGCGAGACGAACGGGCAGCTCAGCGTCTCGTCGAGCCCGGCCGTACGGACGCCCAGCGCGGCCGCCCGCTCCTCGCTCAGATACGGGTCGTACACCACCACGTCACACCCGAAGGGCGCGAGGAGCGTGATCAGGGCGCGCGCGGTGGAGCTTGCGCCGAGGATGCCGACCGGGCGGCCCGCGAGTTCGCCGCCCCGGAACCCCGTCTGCTTCCAGCCGCCGCCCCGCACGGCCGCGTCGAAGCGGGGCAGTCGGCGGGCCAGGGTGAGCATCGCGGCCAGGCAGTATTCGCCGACCGACCAGGCGATCCGGCCCCCGGCGGAGAAGACCGCGACGCCCTGGTCCAGCACCTTCCGG
This sequence comes from Streptomyces sp. NPDC021115, assembly GCF_044333065.1. NCBI lineage: Bacteria > Bacillati > Actinomycetota > Actinomycetes > Kitasatosporales > Streptomycetaceae > Streptomyces > Streptomyces sp. NPDC021115. The sequence goes on along the minus strand of NZ_JBIRQF010000012.1, from coordinate 115,004 downwards.
TCGATGAGCTTCTTCACCGACCCGGCCGCGTGCGCGACCACCTTGGGCCCGCGCCCGCCGGCCCAGATCGACGCGTCCAGATGCGGGGTGCCCCAACTGGTCAGCAGTACGTCGCAGTCGGCGGCCAGCGCGGCCACGGACTCGGGGGTGAGCCCGTCCCCGGCCCAGGTCGCCTCGTAACGGGTCTCGATCAGGCGCCGGGCGTCGGGCCCGCAGACGTCGGCGGCGCGCTCGGGGGTCATGGCAACAGCGAGTGTGGACAACCTGGCTCCTGGGCGGCTGGGCGGTGTCTTGCGCTGATTGCCCATGACGGTAGGACGTGCTGTTATGCGCGTCCAAGCCCGATTTCGCATGGCGCGATACCTTGACGGCATGGACCTTTCGCTGCAACAGCTGCGCGGCTTCGTCGCCGTAGCGGAGGAACAGCACTTCGGTCGGGCCGCCCAGCGGCTCAACATGACCCAGCCGCCGCTGACCCGGCAGATCCAGGCGCTGGAACGGTCCCTGGACGTCGTCCTCTTCGAGCGCACCGGCCGCGGCGCCCGCATCACCGCCGCCGGTCAGGTGCTGCTCGAACACTGCCGGAGGGTCCTGGCGCTGCTCGACGCCGCGCCCGTCGCCACCCGGCACGCCGCCGAGGGCCACACCGGGACGCTGCGTCTGGGCTTCACCGCGATCGGGGCGTACGCGATCCTCGCGGATGTCCTCGGCCTGGTGAAGCGCTGCATCCCGCATGTCGCGGTCGAGCTGTCCGAGCTGGTCAGCCCGGAGCAGTTCACCGCGCTCGGCGATCTACGGATCGACCTGGGGCTCGTACGACCGCCGATCCCGGACGGGTACGCGTCGGTCCTGGTGCACTCCGAGGATCTGGTGCTCGCGGTCCCCGCCGACCATGCGCTCGCCGGGGGCACGACCCCGGTGGCCCTCGCGGAGGTGACCAACAACTACATCGGCTACAGCCCCGAGGGCTCGCGCTATCTGCACGACATCTGCGCCGCGATGGTCGGCGTGGACCGCTACGCCGTCAGTCAGCTGACCTCCCAGGTGCCGACCATGCTGGCGCTGGTGCGGGCGGGTCTTGGCTGCGCGCTGGTGCCGCGTTCGATCATGACGATGGGCGTGCACGGCGTCCGCTACCGCGAACTCGCCGCCGCCGACGCCCACTCCGTCACCCTGCACGCCTGCTGGAGCCCGGACAACCCGAACCCGGCGCTGCACCGCCTGACCGACGCCCTCACCCGCGAGCGGCTGCCCGTCGGTGATCCACGATGACCGAACCCACCGGCACTGTTGGCTCACTGCTCCCTGTCGCCCTCATGCGCCCGGCGGCATGCCCACCCCGAGTACGCGTGTACCTGATACGGGGCGGGTGGGCGCGACCCAGCTTGTCGCCATAGCGACTGGCGCGCTGCTCTCGCGCCGTGCGCCATCCCTCGACCGGAGCCCCGGCCTGCCGACTTCACCCGCGCATTCCGCGCGCAATTCGGCATGACGCCCAGCGAATACCGGCACCGAGCACACCACCAGGGCACAGCGGCATAGGCTGATCCTCGTTCGCACTGTCTGGGGGGGGCATGACCAGTAGGTTCACTGAGTTGGCCATCGACTGCCACGATCCTGAGCGCCTCGCGGCCTTCTGGTGCGCGGTCCTGGACTTCAAGGTGATCGACCGGAGCGAGGGCAAGGTCGAGATCGGCTCATGGGAGCCGACCGTCGAGGAGGTCCGGGCGCGCCAGATGCCGCCCACCCTGCTGTTCATCCGGGTGCCCGAGGGCAAGACCGTGAAGAACCGGCTCCACCTCGACGTCAGTCCGATCGACAGCAGTACCGACGACGAGGTGGCCAGGCTGCTCGGCCTTGGCGCCGCCAAGGTGGACGTCGGCCGGCACCCCGGCCAAAGCTGGGTGGTCATGGCCGACCCCGAGGGCAACGAGTTCGATGTCGTGCGCACCCTGGCGCCGCCCATCTAGACGAGTTGTTCCTCATGTCGCCGGGGTGAAAGCCGCTTCGCCTCAGTCTTGGTCACTAGCAGCTGAAACGGCGCGCTGGACACCGCGGGCACGCAGCCGGGCCCGAGGGCCCCGGCTGCGTGCCCACCGGAACGGTACGTCAGACCACGGCGAGCCGGTCCACCAGCAGCTCCGTCCTCCGCTCGGCGTACTCCGGCGGCAGTCGTCCCGACCGGGCCAGGGTCGCAAGGCCGTGCAGGGCCGACCAGAACACCTCGGTGAACACCCCCGGGTGGACGCCGTCCCCGGCGACCTCGCCGAGGCTCTCCAGCAGGGCGGCGAAGGCGTCCTTCAACGGCTCCGGAGTGTCCTCCCTCGCGAACACCAGGCCGCCGTCGAGCAGGAACATGGCGTCGTAGACCGCCGGGTTGGACTCGGCGAAGTCGAGGTACGCGCGGGCGAGGGCGGTGACCCGGGCGCGCGGCCCGTCCGCGGCGGAGGCCGCGGCCCGCACTGCCGCGGCCATCTCGGTGGCGCCCTCGAGGGCGACCGCACCGATGATCTCGCGCTTGCCACGGAAGTGGCTGTAGAGGACGGGCTGGCTGTACTCGATGCGCTCGGCGAGGCGGCGGGTGGTGACCGCGTCCCAGCCCTGTTGCTCGGCGATTTCGCGGGCCGTCGCCACGATGAGGCGCTCACGGCCCGCCCGTTCGCGCTCCTTGCGTTCCTGTACCGACATGATTCGATTCTATCACCGCTAGACAGGCGAGCGACAGTAGGTCTAGTGTTGCCTCATCATCTAGCGTCGCTAGACCCTGGGAGGGTCATCATGCTCACCGCACTTGAGGTCTTCACCACCGTGGTCGTCGGCCTGATGGTGGGGGTGGAGTTCTCCGTCGCCTTCGTCATCAACCCGATCCTCAGCGCCCTCCCCGAGGACAGCGGCCAACTCGGCCGCGCCCACGGGGGCCGGATGCTCGGCGCCGTGATGCCGGTCTGGTACATCGGCTCGCTCGTCCTCGTCGCGGTCTGGGCCATCACCGGACGGCACCACGACGGCGTCGGCCTCATCGTCACCGCCGGCGCGCTGCTGCTCCTCAGCGTGATCATGTCGCTCCTGCTGCTCGTCCCGATCAACAACCGGAGCAAGACATGGACCCCCGAGAACCGGCCCGCCGACTGGAAGCAGCAGGCCAACCGCTGGGACCGCTTCCACTACGTCCGCGTCGCCGTCATCATCGCCGCCTTCACCCTGCTCGTCGCCGCCCTCGCCTGAGCCCGCGGGCGGCACCGCACCGGTGGCGCCTACCGCGCGCCGACCCAGCCGCGGTAGGCGTCCACGTCGACGTTGCTTCCGCACACGATGGTGACGACGTGCCGTCCCGCGAAGCGGTCGCGGTCTTCGAGGATCGCCGCGATGCCGAGCGCGGCCGACGGTTCGACGACGAGACCGGCCTGGTCCAGGAGCATCCGCATACCGGCGATGATCGACGCCTCCTGGACCAGAACGGCGTCGTCGGCGACCACGAGGAGGTCGTCCAGGACGGCCGGGATGGGACGACGACCGGCCACGCCGTCGGCGATGGTGTCGGTCGAGTCGGTGGTGACGACGCGCCGCCCGCGCCACGAGCGCGTCATCGCCGGTGCGCCCAGCGGCTGGACGCAGATCACCTCGACATCGGGGGCCAGAGCCTTCATCACATGGCCCACGCCGGTGGCCAGCGCCCCGCCGCCGAGGGCGATCAGGACGGTGTCGAACGACGGCGCGGTGGCCACCAGCTCCAGGCCGATGGTCGCCGCGCCCTCGCAGGTCTCGATGTCCAGGCTGTCTTCGACCAGCCGTATGCCGTCGTGTCGCGCGATGGCCGCCGCCCGCTCGCGGGCCATCTCGTGGTCGCCGTCCACCAGTTCCAACCTGGCGCCCAGCGCGCGGATGCGATCCAGCTTGGCCACGGTCGCGAAGCGGGATGCCACGACGGTCACATCGAGCCCCCGGTCGCGACCGGACCACGCCAGGGCTTGACCGAGATTGCCCGCGCTGGCGCACACCACGGCTCGCGAGCCACCACCGTCGGCGAGCGCGCTCGCGACGACCTCGGTGCCACGGGCCTTGAAGCTGCGGACCGGGTTCGCCGTTTCGAGCTTGATGCTCACCGCGCACCCGAGGCGGGGCTCCAGCGCCTCGCAGCGGTACAGCGGAGTATCGAGAAAAATCGGGTCGATGACCCGGCGAGCCGCCCGGATCCGATCAGTGTCGAGGCGCGTCTCCTGCACGACACAGCAGCGTAGCCGCCCACCCGGTCAACCGATCGCTGCCGTCCACTCCTCGACGCTCGTCACCTCGGCCTGGCGCGGGAACACCTTCTCGGTGAGCACCCGGTGCACCTCCTCGTCGGCGTCGGCGCAGCCGTCGGCCAGCACGGTGAGCCGGTAGTCGAGGTCGGCGGCCTGGCGCAGCGTGGACAGCACGACGCCGCTGGTCGCGACGCCGGTCAGAACGAGATCGGTGATGCCCTGGGCCCGCAGGACCATCTCCAGATCGCTGCCCGCGAAGGCGCTGATCCGCTTCTTGGTGATCACGGTCTCGTCGGTCCGGGGCGCCACATCGGGGTGGATGGCGGCACCCGGGTCCCCGGGCGTGAAAGCGCCGGACGCGCCCAACGCGCTGAACGCCATGTTGCGCTCCGACACCTCCGGATGCCCGGACCGGAAGCCGACCACGACGTGCAGGACCGGAATCCCGGCGCCGCGCGCGGCGTCCACCGCGCGGGTCAGGCGCGGCACGTAGTCGGCGGTGGCGATGCGGCTCACGATGCCGTTCTGGATGTCCATCACGAGCAGTGCGGTGTTCGACACGATCAAGCCTTTCAGCGTGAGGAGGGAGAGTCGGCCCCGATCCGGCCCAGCGACCGGTCAGCGACCGTGATCGCCAGGAACAGCACGGCGACGGCGAGCATGAACCAGGCCAGGCCGTGCAGGCCGACGGTGTTGGCGCGGGCGCCGAAGAAGACGCCGTTGGCGCCCGAGGCGACCATCGCGCCGAGGTAGAGGAAGGTGCGGAGCAGCCCCGCCGAGGAGCCCATCCGCTCGGGGTCGGCCTGGTGGTAGACGGCGTTCTGGAGGGCCAGGTTGTTCAGCCCCTGCGGTACGCCGCACACGACCGCGACGGCGATCAGCATCCACACCGGGCTGTGCGATCCGAGCGTGAGCACCATGAGGCATACGGCGATCTGCCCGACCGCGCCGACGAGGAGCTTGCCGCGCACGGCGGCGCGGCGCCCGGTGGCGGTGGACACCACGATCGCGGCCAGGAACAGCGGCAGTTGCGCGAGCCCCGCCTGCGACGCGGTGAGCCCCCGCCCCTCCTGGAGCCACTGGGTGTACCCGTACAGCATCACGTACGAGACGATGGCGACGAGCAGCATCCGGGCGTACGTCAGCAGCAGCGGTACGTTGCCGCCGAGCACCCGCAGATCGATGAACGGTTCGGCCACCCGCAGCTCCCGCACCGCGCACCCGGCGCCCGCCAGCACCATGAGCACCGGCAGATACCAGCGGTCGGCGCCCGGTTCCATCAGGAACAGCAGCAGCGAGACGAGCATCCCGGCGAACAGCACCATGCCGACGAGGTCCAGCCCGGCCCCGGTCCGCTCTTCCTTATCGCGCAAAGGTGCCGACTTGGGCAGTCGCCGGGCCCCCAGGATCAGCCCGGCGGCGGCCAGCGGAAGGTTGACGGCGAAGGTGGTACGCCAGCCGCCGAGACCGATCAGCAGCCCGCCCAGGGACGGCCCGATGACGGCGACGGTCTGGTTGGCCACGGCCAGCGCGGTCAGCACCCCGGCCGGGCTCTCCTGGCCCGTACGCCGGGCCTCGCTGCGGATGAGGTACATCGAGGCCGGATAGCCCGCGCAGGTCCCGAACCCGAGCACTACCCGCGCGACGATCAGCGTGCCCAGGTTCGGCGCGAGGACGCCGATGAGCCCCGACAGCCCCGTCAGCGCCGAACCGGCGAGGAACAGGCGGCGCGGCCCGTACAGGTCGATCAACCGGCCCACGACCGGCTGGCCTATCGCGGTGGCCAGGTAGAGCGCCGACACCAGCCAGGCCGTCTGCGCGGGCGGGGCGCCGAAGGCGGCGCCGATCGGCACCAACGACACGGAGACGATGGAGGAGTTGACCGGGTTGAGGATCGACCCCAGCATCATCGGCGCGAGCAGCCTGCGGTCGAAGCCGCCGCGCGTCTGGGTCCTGGTGGCGCGTTGTATCAGCCGCGAGATCATGCGTCGTTGAGCCGGTCGAGCAGGGCCAGCGAACTGATGATGGCCTGTCGCTCGTCCTCGGTGAAGCCGGTCTCCAGCGACCGGGCCAGCCACTCCTCGCCCGCCCGCCGGTTGTCCTCGATGAAGGCGTGGCCCGCCTCGCTCACCGAGATCACCTGCCGCCGCCCGTCGTCCGGATCGGGCCGCCGGTCGATCAGCCCGCGCTCGTCGAGCACGCCGAGGGTCAGCGCGATGGACTGCGGCCGGACGCGCTCGGCTGCGGCGAGCCCACTGGCCGAGGCCGGTCCGTCCTTGCTGAGCCTGCTGAGCACGGACGTCTGCGTGGGGGTGAGCCCTTCCATGTCGTACGTCTCCCTGAGCCGCCGCCGCAGACGGCCGACGACGACACGGATCTCGTGCGCGGCGCGCACGGAGGACGCGGACATGCCGGGTGAGGTCTCTGCCATGCCTCCACCGTAAAATTCATCAGGCCAGACTGTCCAGTCTTAACTGAACAGTCTGGCCTGTCGTTCTGTTCAGCCGGAATGGCGGACCCGGAAGCGACCGGGGTCCGCCGGATCACGGTCGACGACCTGCACGGGCGGCCACGCCCATTGCCAGACGCCGATGCCCGGCGTGCGGGAGAACCGGATGGGCCCGCGTGTGCCCTCGACGGCCACGCGCGACCAGGACGCGGCGACGCGCGCCCGGTCCACGCCGTGCGTACGCAGCACCTCGGCGAGGACGGTGATCGTGTCGTAGCCCTCGAAGGCGGCGAAGGAGGGCGTGGCGGCCAGCCGCTCCCGCAGGGCCGCCTCGACGCGAGCGCCGAGGGGGCCGAGGCGCGCGGGCAGATAGCGCAGGAACGGGATCGCGGCGCCGTCGCCGCCCAGCAGCGCGGCCCATTCGGGGAACTCCGGCTGCCCGGCCGGAGCGCCGATCATCACCTCGGTGAGACGCGGGTCCCGGCGCACGGCCCTGACGATCGGCACCGCCGGTTCCGGGTGGCCGACCAAGAGCAGCAGGGCTGTCGCGCGATGCGAGACGAGGGCGTCACACACGGCCGTCGGGTCGATGTCGAGTTCGGTGACGGTGCCGCCGCGTGGCACGAGGTGGTCCCGCAGGATGCGGGTCCCAGACGCCCAGTAGACGCTGGGCTGGGCCGCCACGGCGATACGGCGGTGGCCCGCGCCGAGCAGGAAGTCCGCGTAGATCCGCCAGCCGTGGGACTGCGCCGGGGCGAGGCGCGCGACCCATTCCGTCGGCTGCTCGGTGAGCGAGTCGAGCACCGCCGACGAGCAGAGGAACGGCAGCCCGAGGGCATCCGACCTGGTGGCGGCATCGCGAGCGACGACGCTGTGATACTCCCCCGCCACGGCGGCCACGCCCAGACCGTCCAGCTCGTCCACGGCCGCCACGGCCCGCCGTGGATCGGCGGCGGTGTCCCGGACCACCAGTTCAAGTGGCCTTCCGCCGATCCCGCCCGCGTCATTGACGTCGCGGACGGCCAGTTCGAGCCCGGCGAGCAGGTGGTGGCCTGCCTCGGCCCAGCCGGGCCGGGTGAGCGGAGCGAGAGCGCCGATCCGGACGGACCGTGGCGAGTGGTTGACCATGCCGGACATTGCATCCACCGCCCGCGCCCACGGGCAACCGATTATGTGCGCGCTGAGCTGCGGGGCTTCACCGCCACCGCGACCGCGACGGCCGCCGCGGCGCACACGGCGATCGCCAGCGCCATCGGCAGCGCCGCCCCGTTCCCGCCGAGCCCCGCGAGCGGCGCGGCGATGCCGCCCAGCGCGAACTGCAACAGCCCCAGCAGCGCGGACGCCGTCCCGGCCGCCTCCGGATGCCCTGCCATGGACAGCGCCGTGGAGTTCGGCATGATCAGCCCGATGCTCGCCACCAGCGCGAACAGCGACACCAGCACGGCCGCCACGCCGAGCCCGGCGAGTACGGACAGCAGCAGCGCACCGCCCCCGGCCGCGCACAGCGCGAGCCCGGCCCGGAGCAGGGTGTGGGGCGTGTGGCGGCGCAGCAGCCGGGCGTTGCCCTGGCCGAGCAGCATGATGCCGAGCGCGTTGGACGCGAAGACGATGCTGAACTGCTGCGGGTCGAGCCCGTACGTCTTCTGGAGCACGAACGACGACGCCGAGATGTACGAGAACATCGCCGCGAACGCGAAACCGCCCGCCAGCGCGGGCCGCACGAAGTCCGGATCGCGCAGCAGCGCGCCGAAGCTGCGGAACGTCTGCCCGAGCCCGCCCGCGTGCCGCCGCTCCGACGGCAGGGTCTCCCCCACGACGATCACGGTGGCCGCGAGCAGAAGAGCGCCCGTGACGGCGAGGACGAGGAAGATCCCGCGCCAGGACGTGAACCGCATCAGCTGCCCGCCGACGACCGGCGCGAGGATCGGCGCCACCCCGTTGACCAGCATGAGGAGGGAGAAGAAGCGCGCGGCGGCGGCGCCCTCGTAGAGGTCCCGGACGATGGCCCGGCTGATCACGATCCCGGCCGCGCCCGCGAGCCCCTGCACGGCGCGCAGCCCGGTCAGGACGGTGACGTTCGGCGCGAGCGCGCACAGCACGGACGCCGCCATGTACCCGGCGAGCCCGATCAGGAGCGGCACCCTCCGCCCCCAGCGGTCACTGAGCGGCCCGGCGATCAGCTGCCCCACGGCGAGCCCGATCAGGCAGCTGGTCAGGGTCAGCTGTACGCCCGCGTCGGGGACGCCGAAGTCCCGCGCGAGGGCGGGCAGCGCGGGCAGGTACATGTCCAGCGACAGCGGCCCGAACGCGGACAGCGCCCCCAGGACGACGAGCAGCCGCACCCCACGGCGGGACGGGGCCTGTATCGGAGCGGTGGCAACGGTGTCCATGACCAGCAGCGTACCGATATCGCTGACTGCTCAGCAATTGAACAGTCAGTGACTCCCTCGACACTAGACTGCCCTCATGGGCATGGGGACCGACTCGGACAAGCGCACCGCCGCGCAGGCGGCCAGCGGACCACTGGTCCGCGAGTTCGGTCTGCTGCTGAAGGCGGCGACCCACCTTGAGCGGCGCATCAACGCCGCCATGCGGGCGGAGGCCGGGATCGGCCACGTCATGTTCGAGGTGCTGCTGCGGCTGTGCCGTGACCCGGAGGAACAGGTCTCCCAGCGCACCCTGGCCGAGGACGTCATCCTGACCAGCGGCGGGGTCACGCGACTGGTCGACCGCATGGAGACGGCGGGCCTCGTACGCCGGGTACCGTCCCCCGACGACCGCCGGGTGACGCTGGTCGAGCCGACGGAGGAGGGCGAGCGGACGTTCGTCCACGCGGTGGACGTCCACGCCCGCATCGTGGAGCGCTACTTCGTCGCCCCCGTGGCCCCCGACGACCGCCGCCGCCTGACGGCATCTCTCGACCGGATCACGACGGCGCTCCTGGACGACGACGGTCCAGCCCATCCAGAGGACTGAACAGGCTGGACCCCTGGGTCAGTTGTTCGCGGCGAACCCCACGAACGCGTCCCACGCGGTGGCCGGGAACGTCAGCACCGGGCCGGTGGTGTCCTTGCTGTCACGGACGTGGATGGTGTCGGGGCAAGAGGCCACCTCGACGCACTGGCCGCCCTGCGCTCCGCTGTAGCTGCTCTTACGCCACTCCATGGCGACCTCGACGCATTCGCCCCCCTCGGCGCCGCTGTAGCTGCTCTTGAACCAGACCAACTCGCCTATGTCCTTTGTCATAGCTCTTCCAGCACCTTTTCAATGAAGGTCGACGACTCTCCTGGTGTGAGAGCCTGGGCCCGGATGATCCCATGCCGCACAGCGATGGCGTGGACCTCGCCCCGGTCAGTGAGCAGAGTGCCAGACCCTTGAGTTTCGAGATACGCGATCTGCTGACCCCCCTTCGGCACCATCAAGGTGAAGGGCCCATCGACACCGGCGTTGTCCTCCCGGTCCATGGGCATTACCTGGATCTCGACGTTGCGCTTCTCCCCGACGAGGAGCAGATGCTCCAACTGCCCACGCAGAACCTGCTTCCCGCCATACGGCTTCCGCAGCACAGCCTCTTCGATGACGAAGCCCAGGATGGGAGCAGGTCGGGCGTTGAAGATCTCCTGGCGATCCAGCCGTGCAGCGAGGCGCTGCGCGACGGTCTCCTCGTTCAGCAGCGGCCGACGCATCGAGAACACCGCGTGTGCGTAGTCCTTCGTCTGAAGCAGCCCAGGCACCGCCTGGGTAGCGTAGATCTGTAGCTCAACCGCCTCCGCCTCGATCTCCGCCGCATCACGGAAGAACGCCGGATACCGCGCCAGCGCGCACTGCTCCTTCATCGCCTTGAGGAGGCCCCCGGCGGCCAGAACCTCATCGAGCTTGTCGATCAGGTCCGGCTTGGGGATGCGGCGCCCGCACTCCACCGAGGCGATCTGATCCGCGCTGTACCCGACGCGTGCCCCCAGCTCCGCCTGGGTGAGCCCGGCCGCCTCCCTCAACAGCTTCAGCTGCCTGCCGAACCCCCTCAGGAACGCCGACGACTCATCCTTACCCGCCATGTCACCACCCCTACTTCCGCACCCTCGTGTCCGACAGACACTGTCCGTACAGGCGCGCTTACTGGCGAGGCTAGGCACACGACCACCACCCTCGTTGCCATGACGACCGAAAATCCCCCCTCACGGGGTACGACCGAGGGCCAGCTCCCCTCCGTACCCGGCGAGTTCGCCATGCGCTTCACCTCCACCCCGCGCGGTGCGCGGCTCGCGCGGCGGCTCGTATCGCACCGGCTGGCCGCCTGGGGGTACCCGTACGATTCCAGCCCCAACGAGATCACCACGCTGATCGCCAGCGAGCTGTGCGCGAATGCGGTGCGTCACGGACGCGTCCCCGGCCGGGACTTCCACGTACGCCTCACCGCACCCCAGAACGCCACGGGCCCCATCCGTATCGAGGTGTCCGACACCCGTGGCGAGCGGCTGCCCGCGCTCACCACGGCGACGCCGGACGCCGAAACGGGGCGCGGCCTCTTCCTCGTATCGCAGTTCGCCGAGCGGTGGGCCGTTGGGCCACGGCCCAACGGCGGGCCCGGGAAGACCGTTTGGGCTGAGATCGCAACAAAATACGGGGCCGTCACCCCTATGGTTGGCGACCATGGAACAGCGGATGCAAGCCGCCCTGCGCGTGAACATCAGCGCCGAGGCGGATGATGGGGATCTCGCGATCCACGACCTGTACCGATGGCTGCGGCAGGACACGGACGTTCGCGCGCACGCCGATCTGAACATGCTCCCGCACTCCTCGCACGGGAAGCTGGGGATCATCGACCTGGTGGTCAGCCAGGGGCTCGGCTCGCTGAACCTCGGACTGTCCTACGCCGCGTGGCGCGCCGCGCGCCCGGCCGCGCCACCGGTCGTCATCAGCGCCAACGGCCGTTCGATAACGGTGCGCGGGGAGTGCGACGCGGAGACGGTGCGCCGCTTCGTGGAGGCGATGGAGTCCGCGTCCGCCCCGGCGGCGGACGCGGACGACTGACCCGCTCACCCCTTCGCGGCCGTCCGCCGCCCCGCCCGGTGCCGGAGCGGATCACCGTCAGAGCCACTGCCACAGGCAGGCAGCGGCGGGGCCCGAGGCCCCGGCTGCGTGCCTGCCGGGATGGTGTGTCAGACCATGGCGAGCCGGTCCACCAGCAGGTCCACCCTCGACTCGGTGTACTCCGGCGGCAGCCGTCCCGACCGGGTCAGGGTCGCCACCCCGTGCAGGGACGCCCAGAACACCTCGGTGAACAGCCCCGGGTCGACGCCGTCCCCGGCGACCTCGCCGAGGCACTCCAGCAGGGCGGCGAAGGCGTCCTTGAGAGGTTCCGGGGTGTCCTCCTGTGCGTACGCCAGCCCCCCGTCGAGCAGGAACATGGCGTCGTAGACCGCCGGGTTGGACTCGGCGAAGTCGAGGTACGCGCGGGCGAGGGCGGTGACCCGGGCGCGCGGCCCGTCCGCGGCGGAGGCCGCGGCCCGCACTGCCGCGGCCATCTCGGTGGCGCCCTGGAGGGCGACGGCGCCGATGATCTCGCGCTTGCCGCGGAAATGGCTGTAGAGGACGGGCTGGCTGTATTCGATGCGCTCGGCGAGCCGACGGGTGGTGACCGCGTCCCAGCCCTGCTGCTCGGCGAGTTCACGGGCCGTCGCCACGATGAGGCGCTCGCGCTCCGCCCGTTCCCGCTGCTTGCGTTCCTGTACCGACATGATTCGATCCTAGCATCGCTAGACAATAGAGCGAGAGCAGTCTAGCGTTGCCTCATCATCTATCAGCACTAGATGCCAGGGGGTCATCATGCTCAACGCACTCGAGGTCGTCACCACCGTGGTCGTCGGCCTGATGGTGGGGGTGGAGTTCTCCGTCGCCTTCGTCATCAGCCCGATCCTCAACGCACTGCCCGAGGACAGCGGCCAACTCGGCCACGCCCACGGGGGCCGGATGCTCGGCGCCGTGATGCCGGTCTGGTACATCGGCTCGCTCGTCCTCGTCGCGGTCTGGGCCATCGCCGGATGGCACCACCACGGCACCGGCCTCGTCGTCACCGCCGGCGCGCTGCTGCTCCTCAGCGTGGTCATGTCGCTCCTGCTGCTCGTCCCGATCAACAACCGGAACAAGACGTGGACCCCCGAGAACCGGCCCGAGGACTGGAAGGAGCAGATGAACCGCTGGGAGCGCTGGCACTACGTCCGCGTCGCCGTCATCATCGCCGCTTTCGCCCTGCTGGTCACCGCCCTCACCTGAGCCCACGGGCTCACCCGCCCGGTCGCCAGCCGCAACCGCTCGGCCCTGCGCCCGAAGTGCGGCACCGCCACCGCCGTCCACATCCAGGACCCGGACGCCAACACCCTCGAACTCCGCTGGTATCCGCAGGGGGACGCAGGCGCCAGCGCGAACCCGGCCGAGCGCGCCACGCCCCTGTCCGCCCTCCCCGCGCCGGTACGCGACATCTGGCACGCCATCGGCCGCCCTCGCTACGCAGACTCGCAAGGAGAAGAACAATGTCGCTGAAGAAGATCAACACCGTCCTGGCCGCCGCCTTCATCCTCTTCATCCTCTGGTTCGGGACGGAGTTCATCCTGAGACCAGAGACGACGGCGCCGAGCTTCGGCCTGCCGAGCTGGCCGTCCGGCGACGGCGGCGGCTTCCTGATCATCAAGGGAATCCGCGACGTCGTCTTGGCCCTGGTCCTGGGCATCCTGCTGGTGACGGGCCACCGCCGGGCGCTGGGCTGGGTGCTGCTGGTGGAGGCCCTCGCCGCCTACGGCGACATGACCACAGTGCTGACCCACCACGGCTCCGTGGTCACTGCGCTCAGCGTCCACGGTCTGACCGCGACGCTGATGGTGGTCAACGGCCTGCTGATGATGCTCGAGACCCGCAAGGTCGCGGCCGCTCCGGCGGCGCCCGCCCCGCAGCCCGCCTGATCCCATCGGTCCAAGGTGGCCCGGCCCCCGGCCGGGCCGCCTTGGCGCGGTGGCGAGTACGTTGACTCGCGTACGGTGCGCGGGATGGCGAAGCCCGCGGGTAAGGCCCTCTGAGGACCACCGGGCGGGGCGTCGCCACGCCTCGGCATCGCGCTGCTCCCCACTACCGAGCGGCCTAGGCGGTTTCGTTTGGATGCGCTGCTTGTAGGTCTCGCGGTCGAAGGCCGGTGGCCTGCCGCCGCGGCTGCCCCGACGGAGCCGGTGTCCGTGCTGGTCGGCAGGGACGGGGATCACTGCCCGGATGCTGCGCTTGCGTAGGTGCTCGCGGATCGGGCGGGAGGATTATGCCTTGCTGGCCAGGACCAGGTCCGGCCTGGTGCGGGGGCGTCCTCGCCGACGGGGAACGCGCAGTCAACGGCGTCTCCGGCCACGGACCCACTTCGGTCCACGGCCGTGCGTGCCGGGCCGGAGAACGGACAGGCGCCGATGACGCCGCCGGGAGGCCAAGCGTCGTCTGCCTCAGTGCAGTGACGAAGCCGGGCCCGAGGAGCGCAGGCCGCCACGGCTGCTCATCGCTCAGCGTCCCGTTGTGTATCGCTTTCGGCGCTGTCGGTGCTGTCGGCGCTGTCGCTCTCCGCGCTTCCGTGCTCCGCGAGGAACTCTGCAACCCGCTTGTCCTCCGTTCCGCGCCGCGCTATCCGGCGCGCGATCCATGCGGTGCCCCCACCGACGACGAGGACTACGACAGTGATCAGCACGGCGCGGAATACGGTCGACAGCCCGAAGAGCGACGACAACCCCATTCCGATGAACACGCCGAAGACCAGGCCCACAGAGCCCCACACGATCGTGACGGTGTCGGTCAGCTGCCGTTCCGCGAGATGTTTGTCGTAGTAGTCACCCCGGATGAGGTAGCGACCACTGGTGTTGCCGGTGCCGCCGGGCATGCTCATTGCTCACCGCTCCGTACTCGTCGTCCAAGGGCGGTAGTGATTACCGGACCCCGCTGCTCCGGCTGTGATCAGGAGCAGACTCAGCGTCCTGCCCAACTCCTTGTCTTCCACACCTAGTCAGTTTCGTATGGATCAGTCGGTCGTTGGTCCGGGTGTGCCGTTGACTGATGCGCAGGTCGACTTCACCGCCTCCCAACTGGCCCGCCTCGACGGGGCCAGCGCGCCCGAACTCGGCTTCCCGCACGAGCTGACACCCGACCGAGCGTCAGCTACGGGCCGCTCGTCAGGATCGCGCTCGCGACGACGTCGAAAAGATGGTCGGCGCGTGGCGCGAGCGAGGGCTGATCGCTGAGCCACGCGAGCGACCCGCCCAGCGCGAACAGGTCGGTGCCGTCGATGTCGGTCCGCGCCACGCCCTCGGCCTGGGCGCGGGCGAGGAGCCGCGTGCCGGACGCGCGCATCGCGACGCACGAGGCGTGCAGCGCGGACTCCTCGTCCTCGATGGCGGCCACCATCGACGCCACGACGCCGCGGTAGTCGTGCGCGCAGGCGACGAAGTCGCGTAGCCACGACACCAGCGCCTCGTCGGGCGAGCTGGATGTTTCGAGCTCGCCCGCCCGCGCCGCCAACCCATCGAAGCTCGCACGGAGCAACGCGTCGAGCAGCGCCTCGCGCGTCGGGAAGTGGCGGAGCAGCGTCGCGAGCCCCACCTCGGCCTTGCGCGCGATGTCGCGCAGCGAGGCGTCGACACCCTGCTCGGTGATGACGGTGCCCGCGACGGCGAGCAGGTGGTCACGGTTCTTCCTGGCGTCGGCCCTCATCTACCCCTCTTGACCATCTGGACCAGTGATCCGAATAATGTGGACCACTGATCCGGTTAAGCGTATCCCCCGGTGGGGACAGGAGAACATGATGCCAACACGCACGATGCGGGCGATCCGGCTGCATGAGCACGGCGGCCCCGAGGTGCTGCGCGACGACGAGGTGCCGATTCCCGAGCCGGGGCCGGGCGAGGTGCTGGTGCGCGTCCACGCGGTCGGCGTCAACCCTCCGGACTGGTACCTGCGCGACGGGCTGACCAACCTGCCCCCGGAGACACGGCCGAAGTTCGACCTGCCCGTGATCCCGGGGACGGACATCTCGGGTGTCGTCGAGGCCGTCGCCGCGGATGTGGAGGGCCTGTCCGTCGGCGACGAGGTCTTCGGCCTCCTCCGCTTCCCCAGCTTCGACGGCAGCGCGTACGCCGAGTACGTGGCCGCGCCCGCGTCGGACCTCGCACGCAAACCGGCCGGGATCGATCACGTACATGCCGCCGGGGCGCCCATGGCCGGGCTGACGGCGTGGCAGTTCCTGATCGAGGTCGGCCACGATCACCCCTCGCCGTTCCAGGAGGCACGGCATCGCCCGGTGGCACTCGGCGCCGACACGACGGTGCTCATCAACGGCGCCGCGGGCGGCGTGGGGCACTTCGCGCTACAGCTGGCGAAGAGGCAGGGCGCACAGGTCATCGCGGTGGCATCGGGCACGCATGAGCCGTTCCTGCGCGAGCTGGGCGCCGATCGGTTCATCGACTACACCAAGAGCCGTCCCGAGGAACTGGTGCACGACGTCGACCTCGTGCTCGACGCCGTCGGTGGTCGCGACGGCAGTCGCTTCCTGCGCACGCTCAAGCGCGGCGGTGCCCTGTTCCCGGTGTTCTTCGGCGAATACGACGACGAGGAGACCGCGAAGCTGGGCGTCACGGTCTCGGGCACCCAGGTCCGCTCGAACGGCGCGCAGCTCGCCGAGCTGGGACGCCTGCTCGACGCGGGCACGGTGCGCGTCGCGATCGACAGCACGTACCCGCTCGCGGAGGCCCGGGCGGCGCACGAACGCGCCGCCGAGGGGCACATCCAGGGCAAGATCGTGCTCACGGTCGAATAAGTGGTCGTGAGGGGTCAATGCATGTAGCGGCTTACGGTCTCCGGATGGATGACGAGACGAAGCTGGTCCGCGGCCAGGATCCCGGCGAGGTCGTCGGCGCGGGCCGGGTCGTCGAGGTCCCAGTAGCGCGCGGCCAGGCGGGTACACAAGTCGTGTGCTCCGTCGGGTTACACCGTGGTGTGGCCCGCGACCACTGCCTCCCCGACGGCCGAGCGGCGCGACTGATCGCCGAGTTACGTGTCGGCTTGGTGCACCCCGGCCCGCTCCAGGGCCGCACGCGCCATGCGGCGGGCCGTGGCGACCGGGTCGGGGACGGCCGACAGGCCGTACAGCACGGTGGCGCCCTCGTGCAGCAGGAGCAGTTCGTCGGCGAGGGCGTCGGGCTCGGGGACCCGCGCGTCCTCGGCCAGGCCCCGCAGATAGTCCCGTAGCCACCGCTTCTGGTCGCTGATCGCCCGCCGGGCCGGATGGTCCGCGTCCGGCAGCTCGGCGGCGGCGTTGACGAAGCCGCAGCCGCGCGGATTCTCGCGGCGCATCCAGACGCCGAGGGCGTCGAAGGTGGCGAGGATGCGGTGCGGCGGGTCCTGCCGCGGGGCCGCGTCGACCTCGGCGGTCAGCCAGACCCGCCACCGCTCGTCACGCTCGCGCAAGTACGCGGCGACCAGCGTTTCCTTGCTGCCGAAGCGTTCGTACAGCGTCTTCTTGGTGACCCCGGCGTGCCGGGCGATCAGGTCCACCCCGACCGCGTTGATCCCCTGCCCGTAGAACAGCTCGGCGGCGGCGTCGAGGACGCGGCGGGCTGCGGGGGTGAGCGTTTCCATGGGCGTGATCCCTCCCGACGTGCGACTTGACGGGTATACCGATCTGTTTAGTCTAGGGGAGAGCGAGCTAAACAGACCGGTATACCTACCTGCCCGGGGAGGCTCTTCATGCCCATCACCGCGATCACGTCCGTCGGCCTCGTCGTGATGTGGAGTTCCGGCTTCATCGGCGCCGAACTCGGCACCCGGGAGGCCCCCGCCGACACGCTGCTGATGTGGCGCTTCCTCGCGGCGGCGGTTGTGCTGGGCGGCGGCTGGCTGCTCTTCCGGCGACGACGGCTCGGTCTGCGCGCGGTCGCCGAGCAGACCGCCATCGGCGCGCTGTCGCAGGGCGGCTACCTGGGCGGAATCGTGTGGGCGGTCGGCCTCGGCGTACCGTCCGGGACGGCCGCCCTGATCGCCGCCCTCCAGCCGCTGGCCGCGGGCGCCCTGGCCGGGCGGCTGCTCGGGGAGACGGTGAGTCGGCGGCAGTGGGCGGGGCTCGCGATCGGGCTGGGCGGGGTCGCCCTCGTCGTACAGGGCGACCTGTACGGGACGTCGGCCGTGACGCCGTGGGCGTACGGGCTCCCCTTCGCGGCGATGGCGGCGCTGCTGGTGGCCAGCTTCCTGGAGCGGCGGGCGCGGGCGCCGCTCGCGCCGGTCGACGCGATACCGCTGCACTGCGGCGTCAGCGCGGTGCTCTTCGCGGGGGTCGCGCTCGTCGGCGGGCACGCGGCGCCGCCGTCGGGCGGCGGGTTCTGGTTCGCGGTGGCGTGGACCGTCGCGCTCTCCACGGTGGGCGGCTACGGCTTCTACTGGCTGAGCGTGCGGCACGCCGGGGTGACCCGTACGTCCGCGCTGATCTACCTGACGCCGCCGACGACATCGGTGTGGGCGTATCTGATGTTCGGCGAGGCACCGGGGGTGCTGGCGCTGGTGGGGATGGCGGTGTGCGTGCTGGGTGTCGCGGCGGCCAACCGCCGTCCCGGGCGGTCGGCGCGGGACGCCGGGGTCACCGGGCAGCCTGCCGGGGCACCGGCCCGGCGCGAGGAATCCGTGCCGGCACGCCCATGAGGCTCACGCGCGGGGCCGTTGCCCCGCACCGCCGCAACGGCGGGTCAGTTCCCCAGATGGCGGCCTACGGCCGATTCCGCTTCGTGCACCGCGTGGCGCAGGCTCGACAGGACCGTGCGAACCAGCGGATGGTCGTCTCCGGAGGCGCGCACCGTGGCCCGGATCGTGCGCCGGTAGGTGGGCTCGGGAGCAAGCAGGGTGACGTCGGGGGCGCGGTCGTACCACAGGAGGTCGGGGAGGAAGGCCACGGCGTGGCCTTGGGCCGCCAGACGGGCGTGGACCAGCATGTCGGCGGACTCGAAGGCGACATCGGGCTCGAAACCGGCCGCGTGACAGACGGAGACGGTCCACTGTCTGGCCGGGGTGCCGACGGGTTCCATGGCCCAGGGGTGGTGGGCCAGTTCGGGCAGCGCGCGCACGGCGGTGTCACGGACCGCCGGCCGCATCGCGTCCTCGCCCAGCGCGTGGTGGCTCAGTTCGGTGGTCCGGGGCGGGCGGGCGTGGCCGGGAAAGGTCTCGTCGATGACGAGGTCGACATCGCGGGCGAGCAGGGCGGGCAGCGCGGTGTCCGGTTCGGCCTGGGTGGCTTCGACGCGTACGTTCGGGTGCCTTTCTCGCAGCCAGGTCAAGGCGGCGGGCACGAGGGTGAGCATCGCGGTCTGGAAGGCGGCCACCCGCAGGGTGCCGGTCAACTCGTGCAGGGAGGCGGCGATCTCCGTCTGCGCCCGGTCGAGCTGCCGCAGCACCAGTTCGGCGTGGGCGACCAGGATCTCGGCCTGAGGCGTGAGCCGCACCCGGCGGCCGTCCCGCTCCAACAGGGGCGCGCCGACTTCGGACTCCAGCAGGGTCAGCTGCTGGGAGACGGCGGACGGGCTGTACGACATGGCCGCGGCGACGGCGGCCAGGGTGCCCCGGTGCTTCAGCTCCCGCAGCACCTCCAGTCGGCGCAGGTTGTACATGCCCCGCCCACCCCTCCATTCATCGATTTTTGTGACCGATCATCTCCAGAAACATTCACTTTACTGAACGTCGATGGCTTGGGAGCGTGTCGGCATGGACATCGAAGCGCTCCGACGGGACACCCCGGGTACCGCGAACCGGATTCACCTCAACAACGCGGGGGCCGGTCTGCTGTCCCGTCGGACTATTGAGGCAGTGACCGGCCATCTGGAGCTGGAGGCCGCCATCGGCGGCTATGAGGCCGCGGCCCGGGAGCGGGAGCGGATCGACGCCACCTACGGGCACATCGCCCGGCTCGTCGGCGGCCGCCCCGACGAGGTCGCGCTGTTCGACAATTCCACCCGCGCCTGGAACGCCGCGTTCTACGGCATGACGTTCAAGCCTGGCGACCGCATCCTGACCGGCCGGGCCGAGTACGGCAGCAACGTCCTCGCCTACTTGCAGATCGCCCGGCGCACCGGGGTCGAGGTCGTCGTCGTCCCGAACGACGCGTCCGGACAGCTCGACACCGCCGCCCTGGCGGACCTGATCGACGAACGGACCAGGCTGGTCGGCGTCAGCCACGTCCCCACCAGCGGCGGTCTGGTCAACCCGGCGGCCGAGATCGGCCGCATCACGCGGGCCGCGGGCGTGCCCTTCCTGCTCGACGCCACCCAGTCCGTCGGCCAGTTCCCGGTCGACGTCACGGACATCGGCTGCGACATGCTCACCGCCACCGGCCGCAAGTTCCTGCGCGGTCCGCGCGGAACCGGCTTCCTGTGGGTGCGCCCCGAAGCGCTGGACTACCTGGAGCCGCACGTCACCGATGTCGCCGCGGCCGTCTGGGACGGTAAGCGCGGCTTCACCTGGCACGACGGCGCCCGGCGCTTCGAAGCCTGGGAGACCGCCTACGCCAATGTGCTCGGCCTGAGCGACGCCGTCCAGCAGGCTCTGGAGACCGGTATGGACCACATCGGACGACGCGCCGTCGAGCTCGGCACCTACCTGCGCGACCGCTTGGCCGCCGTGCCCGGCGTCACCACCTACGACCTCGGGCGGCAGCGGTGTGCGATCGTCACCGCCAAGGTCGACGCCCTGTCCACCGCTGACGCCGCCGCGGCGCTCGCCGCGCACGGCATCAACGTCAGCACCACCGACCCGGCGCAAACCCAGTTCGACACCGAGGAGCGGGGAGTCCACCCGCTGGTGCGGCTCTCGCCCCACTACTACAACACCGAGGACGAACTCGACCGCGCCGTCGAGGTCTTCGCCGAACTGGCGGCAGCACGCTGACAGCCTGCCGGCCCACGGCCCGGTCGGCCCCCGCCGGGGTCAGCAGCACTGCCAGGTGAACACCGCCTGCTCGAACCGCCCCGCGGCCAGGTCCTCGGGGCGGATCAGCCAGTACAGCGCGCCGCAGTCGCCCCACATCACGTCCGCGTCCTCGTCGGAGTCGAACTGGGCCAGCAGCACCCAGCGCCGCGCCTCCTCCGCGAGCCGCGGGTCCTCCCACGACACGCCGTGCCCGCCCAGCGCGCCGTGCGCCACCACGACCTCCACGGCGCCCTGCACCGACTGCGGATGGCCGCCGATCTGATGCGCGGTGCCGCTCTGGTGGTCCCACAGGGCCCGCTCGAACGCGTCCGGGAGTTCCATCCCGCCCAGCGCGGGCGAGTCGGTGTCGGGCGCGCTCGGCCCGACCCGCACGGTCAGGGGCACCGCCGGGTACGGGGTGATCCCGGCGGGGGCGGGCCGCTCGGGCGCGTCGGCGGAGGAGGACGGCAGGTGGAGCACCCGGGCTCCGGCCCAGGTGTCGGGGTCGGCGGTGTCGACCAGGGCGTCGTCGTCCTCGTCGCCGTAGTAGAAGAAGGCCAGCCGCCCGTCGACCGGCAACGGTACGTCCAACTCCCCCGCGGGCAGCGCCCCGCAGTCGACCACCCCCACGAACCCCAGTGGCCCGTGCCCCTCCCACACGGGCCACGCCACGTCGTGGGGCAGCCGCGGCAACCCCCCGAACTGTCCGACGACTTGCTCGCCGTCCCCCGCCTTCCGCAGATGCGCGGCGGGCCGCAGCAGCCCGATCCACCGATCGGCGAGGTCGACGGGCAGGTGGGCGCGGGCGAGATCGTGCAGGGCGTGCGTCATGCGCCCCATCATCACCCCGGCTCCTGACTCAAGATGAGCCCAGGAGCCCGAGGTGATCATCGTGGAACGTCGGCGTGTGCTCCTGGGCCCCGTCACCGACCATGTCACGCCAGTGCTTTTCAGCGGAGTGGATGAGGTCGTCGCCGAGGCGTTCGAGAAATCGGCCTGCCAGGGCCAGCCGGGCTCCGGCAGCGGTCTGGGCTCCGAAGACTTCGGCGCCGCGCAGCGCGGTGGCGGCGAGCCGCTGGTTGGCGGCGGCGCTGGCCACGACGGTCCGCAAGCCCGCGTTGTCGTCGAACAGGCCCGCTACCTGCGCCAGCAATTGGACCTCTTCAACGAGGAAGGCGTGGACACCGCCTTCTGGTTCACCTTCGCCGGCTACACATGTCCCGCACCACGAGGACCCGCGCTTCGACCTCGACATGGCCTCCTACGGAGTGTGCAAGGTCATGCCCGACGGCAGCCTGGCGCCGAAGCGTTCCTTCCACGCCATGGCTGAGGCATACCGAACAGCAACGTCAGCGTTGCCTCTCCAAGATGAGGCCAGCCTTGGCCATTGACGACATGCGATTCGGGCTGCAGCGGGAGCCGCGGAAGGACGGGCCTTGCGCTGGGCCGGGACCGCCGGGGTGCCTTGGTCGCCGTCGAGCGGCTGGCAGCGGACGGTGAGGTCCATCGCGGAGAACGCGCCGTCGTGGACGCGGCGCCGGGCTCAGGTCGAACGCAGGCAGAAGGGGTGTCCGGCGGGGCTGGCGTAGGTCCGGCTGCCGGTGTGGGTTTCCAGGGTGACGTCGTCGGCGGGCCGCAGTCGGGTGGCGCCGGCCTCGGTGGCCGTGCGGTCGGCGGCCGCGAGGTCGTCGACGCCGAAGTCGAGGTGCATCTGCTGGGAGGCGCCGTCCGGCCAGCTCGGGGCGACATGTCCGTGCGCCGACTGGACGACGATCACCGGGAGGCCGGGAACCTGGATGAAGTGGTGGGTCGGTGTGCGGGTGGTCGAGCCGTCGAGTAACCGGCGCCAGAAGGCGCTCTCCGCCTCGACATCGGCGGCGTCGATGATCACGGAAGCCAGGGTGATCGGCATGAGGATGTCCTGTCCTTGTCGTCGGTCGATGCCTCAGACGGTCGGGATGATGCCGCCGTCGACGCGGAACTGCGCTCCGGTGAGCCACTTCGCGCGGCCGGAGGCGAGGAAGGCGATCATCTCGGCGATGTCCTCGGGGTCGCCGGGGCGGCCCATGGGGACCTTCAGGTGATCCACGAGCTGCCGCGTGATCTCGTCGGTGGTGACGCCCTGCTGGTCGGCCATGTGCTGGAGGTGGGCGGTTGCGCCGTCGGTGACGATGAAGCCGGGCAGGACGCACACCACGCGCAC
This sequence comes from Streptomyces sp. NPDC021115, assembly GCF_044333065.1. Classification (NCBI taxonomy): domain Bacteria; kingdom Bacillati; phylum Actinomycetota; class Actinomycetes; order Kitasatosporales; family Streptomycetaceae; genus Streptomyces; species Streptomyces sp. NPDC021115. Next base: position 92,149 of record NZ_JBIRQF010000012.1, on the reverse strand, counting down.
CCCGTGCTCGCCGACCTCGGTGGCCAGTTCGCGGCTGTAGGTGTTGAGCGCCGCCTTGGCGGCGGCGTAGGACGCCTCCGTGCGCTGGGGCAGTTGGCTGGCGATCGACGAGACATGCACGACGACGCCGGAGCCCCGCTCGACCATCCCCGGCACCAGGGCCCGGTCCAGGCGCACCGCGCTCAGGAGGTTCATCTCCAGATCCGCCGCCCAGGACTCGTCCGACCGGCTCAGGGTCGGCGCCGGGGCGCTTGCCGCGCCCGCGTTGTTCACGAGCACGTCCACTCCGCCCACCCGGTCGATGACCTGGCGGCCGAGTTCCGCCACGCCCTCCCGCGTCGAGAGGTCCGCCGCGATGAACGTGGCGCCGGTGTCCTCCTTGGGTCGGCTGCGGGAGGCCGTCAGCACGGTCGCGCCCGCGGCGGCGAAGCGGCGGACGGTCGCCTCACCCAGGCCGCGGCTGCCGCCGGTGACCAGCACCCGAAGACCGTCCAGCCCCTCGTCCGTGATGGGCATGAGAATCCCCCTCGCTAAGATGAACCCGACTCCGGAAACCATACACAACCGGAATCGGACTCACCTTAGGGAGGTTTCCTTGGCGGCATCACGCCCGCTGCGCGCCGACGCGCGACGCAACCGCGACGCCCTGCTGTCCGCGGCCCGCCAGGCGTTCCTCGGCGGCGACACCGAGGCGCACGTGGAAGACATCGCCCGCAGCGCCGGAGTCGCCGTCGGAACGCTCTACCGCCACTTCGAGACCCGCGAGGCCCTTGTCGAGGAGGTCTATCGCAAGGAGGTCGACGACCTGTGCGCCGCGCCCGCCGAGCTCCTGAGCCAGCACGCCCCGGACGAGGCCCTGCGGCGCTTCCTGCTGCTGCTCGTGGACCACGCGGCCGTGGGGAAGGGGATGTCGGTCGCCCTGGAGAGCATCATGGCGACGGACTCGCCGGTCTTCGACGACGCACGCACCCGCATTGCGAGCGCGCTCACCCGACTCCTCGACGCGAGCAGCGCGGTCGGCGCCGTCCGCGACGACGTCACCGGCGCCACCCTGCTGCGCGCCCTGGGCGGTATCTGCGCGATGCGCGCCACGGAGGGCTGGCTGGTCGAGGCCCGACAGATCATCGCCCTCCTCTTCGACGGCCTGCGCCACGGCGCACCACGGGCGATCTGAGCCGGAGGCCCCGCACCCGGCATCCGCACCAGGTCAAGGAACCGTAAAGCGGGGACGTTCGTTACCCCGGACATGACCGCTATGACACCCGGCTCGAACCTCCCCCTCTCCGTCGCGCGCGTGGCGGTGGACGTCACCGCGCCCGTGCGGCTCGACGTGTCGGGCCTGCTGCTCACCGCCAACGGCAAGGTGCGCTCGGACGACGACTTCGTCTTCTACAACCAGCCCAACGGCCCCGGCGTGACCCACCGTGCCGGGGCGGGTGGCGGGGCCGACACGATCACCGTCGACACCGCCGCCGTTCCCCCCGACATCGACAAGATCGTGGTGACCGCCAGCCTGGACACCCCCGGCGCGACCTTCGCGGGCACCGAGCCGACCGCCACCGTGCGCGGGGCGGAGGACGGCGCCGTGATCGCCACGTTCACCCCGCCGCGGCTGGGGGCGGAGACCGCGCTGGTGACCGTGGAGGTGTACCGGCGCGGCGGCGGCTGGAAGGTGCGGGCGGTCGGGCAGGGCTATGCGAACGGCCTGGCGGGCATCGCGACGGACTTCGGCGTGACGGTGGAGGAGCCCGCCCCCGCGGCTCCGGCGGCCGCACCGGCCGCCCCCGCCGCGCCCCCGGTCACCCAGGCGCCCCCGCCCACCGGCGCCCCGGCCGCCGCGGTGCCCCCGCCGCCCATGCCCACGGCTCCGCCTTCCGCCGGGAAGATCAACCTGGACAAGGGCCGGGTGAGCCTCCAGAAGAACCAGACCGTTTCCCTGGTCAAGGGCGGCCGCCCGGTGCTCACCTCGGTGAAGATGGGCCTCGGCTGGGAGCCCGCCTTCCGCGGTGCGGACATCGACCTCGACGCCTCCGTGATCGCCTTCGGCGTGGACCGCAAGAAGATCGACGTGTGCTTCTTCGGCAAGCTGGCGATCCTGAACGGCGCCATCCAGCACTCCGGTGACAACCTCACCGGCGAGGGCGGCGGCGACGACGAGTCGATCACCGTCCACCTGGGCGGCCTGCCCCCTGAGGTCACGGGCCTGGTCTTCACGGTGAACTCCTTCTCCGGCCAGAAGTTCACGGACGTGGCCAAGGCGTACTGCCGCTTGGTCGACGCCCAGACGAACGAGGAGCTGGTCCGCTTCGACATCACGCATGCGGAGCCGCGGACGGGCGTGATGATGGCCAAGCTGATCCGCCAGTTCTCGGGCGAGTGGGAGATGACGGCGATGGGCGAGTACGTGGACTCGCGCACGGTGCGGGGGATGGCGAAGCCCGCGGGCAAGGCCCTGTAGAGGTACGCCCCGGCGTCGTACCTGCCCTGCCCCGCCCTGGCTATTGCGCCGGGCCCCGCGCCCAAGCGGCCGGGGCCCGGCGGGGCCGCCTTTCCCCCACCCCGCCCCTTCCCGAAACCGTGGGACACCCCCGGCCCCCGGGCCGCCGGGCTCGGCACCGCGTTAGGCCGAGCCCGAACGGGCAGCCGGGCGGGCCGAGGACACGGCCCCGCCCGCGGCCGAGGACGGTGCCCCGAGGGCTGGCCACGCCCGCGGGCACGGGCGCACGCCGAGACGGCCGCCCCCGGCCCCGTCGGTGGTCGCCGCTGCCGCGAGGGGAGACCACCGACGGGGCCGACGCCGTCGGTGTGTCAGCAGTGGGGGCCGGTTCGGCCGAGGGTCTGCACCGGGAGCGCGGCGGGGCGGGTCCACTGCGGTACGGGACGGCTGGTCGGCCCCCACGTGGCGTTCCCGTCCGCGTCCGTGCGCCAGGACCAGCAGGCGCCGCGTCCCTCGGGCCAGCCCTCGGGGTTGTCCTCCCACGCCTCGCCGCGCCCGTAGGGCGTCATGTCGAGCAGGCCCATGGACCCGTTGACCCGCTCGTTGCCGCGGCCCGTCGTGGAGTAGGTGAGGAACGCGCGGTCGCCGTCGCGCAGGAAGCTGGTGAGGTACCCCATGTCGCCGCCGACCGGCTCGTCCAGGTCCCGCACCGAGTACCAGGGCTCGGTGTAGCCCATGAAGTCGACGTAGGCGGCCACCTCGTCCCACCGGCCCGTGGTCAGGACGGCGTACGAGACGCCGCGGGCGTTCAGGTAGACGGCGTCGTCCAGGTGCCAGGCCGTGGTGGTGCAGCCCTCGCACTGCCCCTGGTGCGGCGCGCCGTCGTACCACATGTGCTTGTAGACCACGAGCTCGTCGCGGCCCTGGAACAGGTCCAGGAACGGGACCGGCCCGTCGGGTCCGACGACCTCGACCGTCCCGTCGAACTCCACCATCGGCAGCCGTCGGCGGGCCGCGGCGATCGCGTCGCCCTCGCGGGTGTGGGCCTTCTCGCGGACCAGCAGCTCGTCACGGGCCGCCTGCCAGGTGGCCAGGTCGACGACGGGCGGGCGGCCCGGCAGCGCGGCGGTCGGGTCGTCCGGTGTGGTCGTCATGGTGTCCTCCGTGGTGTGTCGTCATCGGGGGCGCCGTTCACGTTCTATGACGCTCACCGGTGCAGACTCCCGACCCGGCCGGAACTCATCGCGGCACGGTCCGCGACACCCGCAGCTCCGTGAGATACCGCTTGGTGACCCGGCCCCCGTACCGCTTGTCGACCAGTTGGGCGACGCACCCCAGCAGTCCCTCCCTGGCCGTCGGCGGCAGCGCCCGGTGGCCGGAGTAGGTCCGCAGGACCTCCAGGTACGCCTCCGTGGTGTACGTCAGATCCCACTCGTAGCGCCGGAAGACGACCGGGCCGAACCGGCCGCTGCGGGCGACCTCGTCCGCGTGATCCGAGGTGTCGACGTCCTGCGCGGCAGGAGGCCGCAGCCCCGGCGGGGTGGCCGGATCGAAGCGCTCGTAGCAGCCCTGGACCTCGACGAAGAACTCTTCGCTGCCGCCCGCCACATGCTGCGTGGCGACCACGGCGAGGGCGCCGCCGGGCCGCAGCGCGTCGGCGGCCTTCGCCATCCGCACCGCCGGATCGATCCAGTGGAACGCCGTGGCCGAGACGACCGCGTCGAACGGCTCCTCCGGCAGTGGCCAGGTCTCGAAGTCCGCCGTCACGATCTCCACCGCTTCGTACCCGGCCAGGTTGCGCCGGGCGACGGCGGCCATGTCCGTGCCCAGCTCGACGGCGGTGATCCGGCAACCGCGCGCGGCGAGCGGCACGGTCGCCTTGCCGGTGCCCGCGCCCACCTCGAGGACCCGGCAGCCGGTGCCGGTACCGGCCAGCTCGGCGAGGTCGTCGAACAGCTCCGGCGGATATCCGGGCCTGGCCCGGTCGTACAGCTCCGCGTCCTCGTCGAAGGTCCGGCTCAGGTGGACACGGCGCGTTTCGTCAGGCGTGTCGTCGCGCATGGCAGAACGTTAGGCCCGTTCGGCCCGGCTGGCCGGAAAAATCGAGGGCGGTGGGCGGGGGCTCCGGCGTACGGTCCCGGCCATGAGCGATGACGACGAGGACGGGCACTTCGGAGAGCGCGTCGCCGCGACGTACGACGCGTCGGCGGCGGAGATGTTCGAGCCGGACACCGTGGGCCCGGTGGTCGATCTGCTGGCGGGGCTCGCCGGAGACGGGCGGGCGCTGGAGCTGGGCGTCGGCACGGGACGCATCGCGCTGCCGCTCGCGGAGCGCGGGGTTCCGGTGCACGGGATCGACATGTCGCGGGCGATGGTGGCCCGGCTGCGCGACAAGCCGGGAGGGGACGCGATCGGGGTGACGATCGGCGACTTCGCCACCGCGCGGGCCGACGGCACGTTCTCCGTGGCGTATCTGGTCTTCAACACGATCATGAATCTGACGACTCAGGAAGCCCAGGTGGCCTGCTTCCGCAATGTCGCGGAACACCTGGCGCCCGGCGGCTGCTTCGTCATCGAGGTCGCGATCCCCGAGCTGCGGAAGCTGCCCCCGGGGCAGCACATCGTGCCGTTCCATGTGGGCGCCACGCGCTGGGGGTTCGACACGTACGACGTCGCGACCCAGTCGATGAGTTCGCACCACCTGAAGATCGCGGAGGACGGCCGGGCCACCTACACACCGATCCCCTTCCGGTACGTATGGCCAGCGGAGCTGGACCTGATGGCCCAGCTCGCCGGGATGCGGCTGCGCGACCGGTGGGAGGGGTGGGGGCGGGAGCCGTTCACCAACGACAGCGCCCAGCACGTGTCGGTGTGGGAGAAGGTCTGAAGTCGGCGTCCCTCAGAGCCGGTCCGACGTGCCGTATGCCTCGCGCCAGGCGGCGGGAGGCATTCCGGCCTGGCGGCGGAAGAACGTGGTGAAGTTGCCGACGTCCGCGAAGCCGAGGCGTCGGGCGCAGCCGCTGACCGGCAGGTCGGTGTGGGCGAGCAGTCTCTTGGCTTCGAGCAGGATGCGCTGGTCGAGGAATGCCTTGGCGCCGGTGCCGGTGGCGGCGCGGGTGGCGCGGGTGAGGGTGCGTACGTCGTAGCCCAGGGCCCGCGCGTGGTCGGCGACCTGGTGCCGGTCGGCGAAGTGCTCCTCTACGGCGGCCCGGTAGGCGCGGAAGACCTCGGTGGGTCGGCCACCGGAGGCCGGTGGGATGGTCGTGGCCGATGGGGCGGGGAGGGCGCGCAGGATCAGGGCCGCCAGCAGGTGGGAGAGGAGCGCGGGGGACGCCAGGCGGGGCGTGCGCACCGCCGTGCCGTGCTCGCGGCCGAGATGGTCGGCCGCGAGCAGGGCGAGGGACAGGCGCTGCGGGTCCAGTTGCCAGCAGGCCGGTGTGGTGGTCTCCGGCGCGGTGACGCCGGTGGTGACCGTGGTGAGGAAGCCGGGCTGGAAGAGGATCAGGGGGCCGTCGCAGGCGTCGATGTCGCTCCAGCGGTGGACCATGCCAGGCCGGATCCATACGGCGCTGCCTTCCTCCAGCCGGTAGTCCTGGAAGTCCGCTTCGTGGGCGCCGGTTCCGGAGGCGACGAGCGCGAAGACGTGGAAGTCGGGGCGTTGCGGCCGGGTGCGACGGTGGTGGGGGTCCATCGCGCGCAGCGCGGCGAAATCGAGCACCTCCACCCCGTACACCGCTCCGACAGCGGGGAGGTAGCACAGTTGCCGGACGGCGTGGTGTCCGTTTTCCACAACAGTCAGGGGCCTTTCCATGAAGGGGTGAGCACGCTCTTGTCTACCTTCGGGCACGACGGAAAGGCGTGATGATGACGGAAATGACAAGGCCGGTTCCAGTGGCGGGCGGGTCCCTCGACGTGCACGTGGGCGGCCGCACCGGGCCGACGCTGGTGTTCGTCCACTACTGGGGCGGCTCCGCCGGCACCTGGGGCGATGTGATCGGCCAGCTGCCGCCCGGGCAGGCGACGGTACGGTTCGACCAGCGCGGCTGGGGCACCTCGCGGGCGCTGCCCGGGCCGTACCACCTCGACCGGCTCGCCGACGATCTCGTCCGGGTGGTCGAGGGGTGCGTATCGGGGCCGTTCGTCCTCGTCGGCCATTCGATGGGCGGCAAGGTGAGCCAGCTCGTCGCGGCCCGCCGACCGGCCGGGCTGGTCGGCCTGGTGCTCGTCGCGCCCGCCCCGCCCCGGCCGCCCGAGACGGTGACCGAGGAGTACCGGCAGGGGCTGTCGCACGCGTACGACTCGCCCGAGACGGTGCGGCACGCCCTCGACCACGTCCTGACCGCCACGCCGCTGCCCGAGCGGGCGCGGGCCGCCGCGGTGGGCGACAGCCTCGCCGCCGGTACCGCGGCGGCCCGGCACGAGTGGCCCCTGCGCGGCATCGCGCAGGACATCACGCGCGCCGCACGGGACATCGAGGTCCCGGTGCTGGTGCTGGCCGGGGAACGCGACGCGGTCGAGCCGCCGCACGTCCTGCGCGACCACCTGCTGCCGCACATCCCGCACGCGGCGCTGACGACCGTCCCCGGCGCCGGGCACCTGCTGCCCGTGGAAGATCCCGCCGCCGTCGCGACGGCCCTCGAAGGCTTCCTCACACCGCGGTGAGGGGCGTCAGGCCCGCCACCCCGGCGAGGCGGCGGTAGGAGTCGAGCAGGGCGTCCTGGTCGTAGGTGCTGGTGGTGACCAGCACCTCGTCCGCGCCGCTGCGCCCGATCAGCTCGTCGAGGGCGGCGGCCACCTCGTCCTCCGTGCCGTACAGCTGGCCGCGCAGCCCCTCCTCGTAGAAGCCGCGCTCCTTGTCGGACATGTCGAGGGCGGCGATCTCCTCCGGCGGGGTGAGCGGGGGGAAGCTGCCGTGGGTGCGGGAGTGGGCCATGGCCCAGGCTTCGGGGACGAGGAGGCGGCGGGCCTCCTCCGCCGTGTCGGCGACGGCCACGTTGCCCGAGACGACGACGTACGGGACGGACGACCACGCCGAGGGCCGGAAGGCCGACCGGTAGCGGTCGATCGCGCGCAGCATGCGGTCCCGGCCGCGGAGGTCGCCGATGACCAGCCCCAGTCCCGCCTCGGCCGCCACCTCGGCGCCCGCGCCCGTCGCCAGGACGAAGGCGGGCAGGGTCAGGCCCTCCGCCGGATGGGCGTGGACCTGGGGGTACGCGCGCTGCTCACCGGTGAACCAGCCCAGCAGCTCGGCCAGTTGCGCGCCGAAGTCCCCCGCGGCGTCCTTCTCGGCGCCCAGGGCGCGGCGGATGCCGTCGGTGAAGCCGACCGAGCGGCCGAGCCCCATGTCGATGCGGCCCGGGAAGAGGGAGGCCAGCACCCCGAACTGCTCGGCCACCACCAGCGGCCGGTGGTTCGGCAGCATCACGCCGCCAGTGCCCACCCGGATGCGGTCCGTCGCCGCCGCGACAGCGGCGGCCAGCACGGTGGGCGCCGATCCGGCGACGCCGGGCACGCTGTGGTGCTCCGAGACCCAGAACCGCCGATAGCCCAGAGCCTCGGCCTGCCGCGCGAAGCGCACCGTGTCGCGCAGCGCCTGCGACCGCTCCCGCCCCTGCCGGGTGCGGGAGCGGTCCAGGATGGAGAAGGGCGTGGTGTGCAGACGTGAGGTCACCCTCGTATCAGCGCACCACGGGCCGGGAGGATTCCCCCGGCCATGAAGCCGCTCAGCGCTGACGGCGCCAGGGGCCGGTGATCGCCAGCATGATGCCGGGCTCCTGGATGTTGGCGTACAGGGTCGCCCCGTCGGGCGAGAAGACCACGCCGGTGAACTCGCTGAACTCCGGCTCCTCCGCCGTGCCGATGTTCAGATCGTTGCGCGCGATCGGGTACGTACGGCCGTCGTCCGTCGCCCCGAACAGGTGCTGGATGCCCTCGCCGTCCTCGGCGATCACCAGGCCGCCGTACGGCGAGACGGTGATGTTGTCCGGGCCGTCGAACGCGCCGTCCTTCGACGGGTCCGGGTTGACGCCCAGCAGCACTTTGAGGGTGAGGGTGCGGCGCTTGGGGTCGTAGAACCAGACCTGGCCGTCGTGCTGGACCGGGCTCTCCTCACGGGCGTACGAGGAGACGATGTACGCGCCCCCGTCGGCCCACCACATGCCCTCAAGCTTGCGCGCCCGCGTGATCTGGCCTTCCCCGAACTGCTTGCGGACGGGCACGGACTTCGCGTCGCGGTCCAGCACCGGCTCCCAGTCCACGCCGTAGACCGTGCCGGTCTTGGTGGCGCGGGACAGGTCGTCCACGAACTTGCCGCCGGAGTCGTAGCACTTGGGCGCCTGGAGCACGCCCGCGTCGTCCTTGAGCGTGCGGAGCTGGCCGCGGCCGTGCTCGAAGCCGTGCGGCGGGACCCAGCGGTAGAGGAGACCGTTCGGGCCCGAGGCGTCCTCGGTGAGGTAGAGGTGACCGCGCTTGGGGTCGACGACGACGGCCTCGTGCGCGTACCGGCCCAGCGCCTTGATCGGCTTGGGGTTGCGGTTGGCCTTGCGGTCCTGCGGGTCGACCTCGAACACGTAGCCGTGATCCTTGGTCATGCCGTTCTGACCGGCCTTGTCCTCGTTCTCCTCGCAGGTCAGCCAGGTGCCCCACGGGGTGCGCCCGCCCGCGCAGTTGGTCGAGGTGCCCGCGATGCCGACCCACTCGGTGACGTGGTCGCCGTGCTTGGCGACCTCGACCACGGTGCAGCCGCCGGACGCCGCCGGGTCGTAGACCAGGCCGTCGATCAGCGGAACCGGGTGCGGCCAGTCCGCGCGGGGGCCCTTCAGCTCGTGGTTGTTGACGAGCAGCGTCGTGCCGCGGGGGCCCTCGAAGGTGGCGGTGCCGTCGTGGTTGGACGGGGTGGACTCGCCGGATTCGAGCTTCGTCTCACCGGTGCGGGTGATGATCTTGTACGTGAAGCCCTTGGGCAGGGCGAGGATGCCCTTGGGGTCGGCGACGAGCGGGCCGTAACCGAGGCCCGCGGCGCTCTGCTCTCCGGCGGTGCCGGTGGCTTCCGTCGCTTCCGTCGCCAGCGCGCCGGGCGCGGTGCCGAGCACACCGGCGCTGCCGACGACGGCGAACCCGGCCCCGGTGTACGCGGAGCGCTTCGCGAAGTCTCTTCGGGTGAGGGGCATCTTCTCTTCTCCTGAGCGGCGAGGGCCTGAGGGCCTGGCGGAGGACGCCATGCGGGAACTGCGCTGGGGACTGCGCGCATAGATTTTCGCCCCAGACCGAACAGCAGTTGAACGGAATGAGACATCGACGGACCAAAGGGGCCCGTCGATGTCTCACTGTTCGTCGCCGCTGACCGCCGCTGACCGCCAGCAGAAGCGTTCTACGCCTTGGACCGCGCCTTGAAGGCCGCCTTCCGGGCCTCCTTCGCCGCCTTCTTGTCCGGGTGCAGCCGCCCCATCGCCTCCAGCACGTCGGCCGTCGCCGGGTGGTCCACCCGCCAGGCCGACTCGAAGAAGCCGCCGGACTGGTCGACCAGCCCGCGCACCAGGTCGCGCAACTCCTCGGAGTCGTCCTCCGTGGCGAGCTGCGCGGCGAGGGTGTCCACCGTCAGCCAGAAGACCATGCTCTCCGACGGCTCCGGAACGTCCTTGGCGCCGTGCTCGGCCAGCCAGACGCGGGCCAGTCCGCCGAGGTGACGGTCGTCCAGCACCTCCCGCAGGGCGGGCTCGGCCGCGCCGCCGACCAGCGACAGCGTCTGCTGGCAGGTGAGGCGGCGCAGCGGGCCGCCCTCGTCGTCACCGCGGGCGGCGGCCAGCAGCTCGCGGGCGGCCTCCTCGGGCGTACGGCGGCCCAGCCACAGCTCGGCCTCGGCATGGGCGGCGGGCTCGGGGTGGCCGGGGAGGGTGTCCAGCAGGACGTCCGCGCCCTTGTCGGCCAGGTCCCCGACGACCGGGGCGTCCACGCCCGCGTCGAGCATGCGGGAGCGGATGGCGTAGACGCCGAGGGGGGTGAGGCGGACCATGCCGTAGCGGGTGACGTCCTCCTCCTCGTCCTGCTCCGCCGCCTGCTCCCGCGCCGCGTCGGACTCGTGGAGGCGGACCTCGCCGTCGACCTCCTCGATCAGCGCCTCGTCCACCGGCTGGTAGTCGATCAGACCAGTCGGGGCGAGCAGCCGGAACTGGTCGTCCAGCCGCACCATCGCCTCCGACACCTCTTCGAGGATGTCGTCGGTGGGCTCGTCCATGTCGTCGGGGACGACCATGGAGGCGACGAGCGCGGGCAGCGGCACCGAGCCGACGGCCGCCTCCTCGTCCATGGCGGTGAGCAGGTAGAGGTTGCCGAGGATCCCGTCCAGGAACTCGGCCTCCTCCTCGGGGTTCCAGTCGATCGAGTCGAGGTCGATCTCGCCGCCCTCGCTGATCTGGTCCACGATGTCGCCGAGGTCGGGCGCGGCGGCGTCGGCGAGGACGGTCTCGAAGCCGTCGAGCCAGATGTCGAGGACGTCCTGCGGGCTGCCGCCGGTGATCAGCTGGAGCTCTTCGCCGCTGGTCGCGGTGGCGGCGGGCTCGCGCGCGCCGTCGTCCGCGGCGTCTGCACCGTCCGCCTCGTCCGCCTCGTCCGCGGAATCCTGGAGGTCGTCGTCGGACTCCTGGATCGCGACCAGCCCGGTGTCGACGGCCAGCTGCCACGCCTGGGCGACGTGCTCGGCCCCGTCCTCGTCCGCCGCGAGGCCCAGCAGCTCGACCGCCTCCCGCAGGTCTTCGGCCGACAGCACGCCCCCTGCCGCCACCGGCTTTCCGGGCTCGGCCCAGCGGGCGAGCCGTACCGCGCGGGCGAGGAGCGGCGCGGCGAGCGCGTCCCGGGCGAGTTCCGCGTCGCTGCGGAGCCGCACGGGCGGCATGGTGGGGCGGTCTCCTGGCATAAGCGGACGTCTCCTCGGCGGATGGTCGTACGTGGGGCACGGGGCGCGCGGCCCGGCCCCCCAGCGTAGACGGAACGCGGGGGCAGTTTCGTCCCGATGTGGCCGCCCGCCGCGTTCACGTGGCTGTTCATTCCGTCGCCCGGGTCCGTACACCTGATCGCCCTTGACAACTGTCGTGCGGAGACCGGAGATTGACGCGCGTAGAGGCCACTTGTCCCTCTTTTCACTCCGCACCGGAGGCCACCATCATGTCCCCAAGCGCCCGGCGCGCATCCGTCGCCGTCACCGTCACCGCCGTCGCGGCAGGGCTGCTCGTCGGCCCGTCGTCCGCGTCCGCCTCAGCCGACGCGTCCGCCGACGCGGTCCGCGTCCACGACATCCAGGGCAGCGCCCGGATATCCCCGCTGGCCGGGAAGCAGGTGACCGACGTCCCCGGCACGGTCACGGCGGTGCGCTCCTTCGGGTCGTCGCGCGGCTTCTGGATCCAGGACCCCCGGCCGGACGCCGACCAGGCCACCAGCGAGGCGATCTTCGTCTTCACCGGCTCCACCACGCCGTCCGTCGCGGCCGGGGACGCGGTCCTGGTCAGCGGGACGGTGAGCGAGTACTACCCGGGCGGGGCGGCCGCCGGTCTCCAGTCGCTGACCGAGATCTCCAAGGCCACGTGGACCGTCCAGTCGCAGGGCAACGACCTGCCCGCCGCCTACCGGCTGAACCCCTCCACCGTCCCCGACCGGTACGCCCCCACCGGCGACCTGGAGGGCCAGGCGCTGCGTCCGCGTTCGTACGCCCTCGACCGGTACGAGTCGCTGGAGGGCATGCGGGTCTCGGTCGCGGACGCGCCCGTGGTCGGCGCGACGAACACGTACAAGGAGCTGTGGGTCACCGCCGAACCGCGCCACAAGCGCACCGCGCGCGGCGGCGCCCTCTACGACACGTACCGCGACCCGAACGCCGGGCGGCTCAAGGTCACCTCCCTCCTCCCCTACGCCGAGCACCCGTTCCCGGTGGCCGATGTCGGCGACCAGCTGGCCGGGACGACCGCCGGGCCGCTGGACTACGACAACTTCGGCGGCTACACGATCGCGGCCAGCGCCCTCGGGACACTGGACGACCGCGGGCTGACGCGGGAGCGCACGCGCAAGCCGAAGTCCGGCGAGCTGTCGGTCGCGACCTACAACGTCGAGAACCTGTCCCCCAAGACGGCCCAGTCGAAGTTCGACCGACTCGCCTCCGGCCTGGTCGACAACCTCGCCTCGCCCGACATCGTCGCCCTGGAGGAGGTCCAGGACGACAACGGCGCGACGAACGACGGCGTCGTGAGCGCCGAGGCCACCCTCAAGAAGCTGACGGACGCGATCGCGGCGGCCGGTGGCCCGGCGTACGAGTGGCGGCAGATCAACCCGTCCGACGACCAGGACGGCGGTGAGCCGGGCGGCAACATCCGGGTCGCCTTCCTCTACAACCCGAAGCGGGTCTCCTTCACCGACATCCCGGGCGGGGACGCGACGACGCCGGTGAAGGTCGTGAAGGACGGCGGCAAGGCCGCCCTGTCCGCCTCCCCGGGCCGCATCGAGCCGGGCAGCGCGGTGTGGAAGGACAGCCGCAAGCCGCTGGTCGGGCAGTTCGCCTTCCGGGGACGCCCGGTGTTCGTGGTCGCGAACCACTTCAACTCCAAGGGCGGCGACCAGGGCCTCGACGCCCGCGTCCAGCCGCCCGTGCGGCCCTCGGAGACCCAGCGCACGGGGCAGGCCACGGCCGTCAACGCCTTCGTGAAGTCCCTGCTGGCCGCCGACCCGAAGGCGGCGGTGGTCGTCGCGGGCGACCTCAACGACTACCAGTTCTCCCCCGCCCTGTCGGCCCTGACCAAGGGCGGCGTCCTGACGGACCTGGTGACCCGGCTGCCGCGCGACGAGCGGTACGGGTACGTCTACAACGGCAACTCCCAAGTGCTGGACCACATCCTGACCAGCCGTGCCCTGCGCGGCCCGGACTACGACATCGTCCACCTCAACGCCGAGTTCGCCGACCAGTCCAGCGACCACGACCCCCAGATCGTCCGCCTCCGCCCCTGACCCCGGGCCCCAGCTGCCGAGGACGAGGGTGCCGCCTTTGCCCCATCAGGCGGCACCCTCCGAGGCGCCCTCGTCCCCGCGATGGAGCGTTCTCTGTCGCGCGTCATCGTGCGTCACGCAGCTGGAGAATGTACGTCGCGGTCAGCGCGACGGCACGGTCTTCGTCGTGTGACAGCTCCACGAGGGCACGTGATGCCGCGATTCCCGGGATGTCCGCGAGCGCCTGTGTCAGCCGTCGGCGTGCGGACGATCCAACGGGGGCATGGGCGAGGCAGCCGACGAGCCCCGTGGCGATCCGGTCCGCCGACGCGGGATCGCTCGCCAGCGCGCTCAGCGCGTCGGCCGCGTCGACGTCGTTCCGTTCCTCGACGATCATGTCGATGAGCGTCGGGACCGCGTCGGCTCCTCCCCGCGCCCCGAGCGCCAGAGCCGCGTACCCGCGGACCACGATGTCCGGGTGTGTGAGGGCGTCCCGCAGCAGTGCGGTCGCCTCACCATGCGGAATCTCGGCGATGGATTGGACGGCACGTTTCCGCACCTCGGCCGCGGGTGAGGCGAGGCCCTCCGCCAGCAGTGCCGGCCCGTCCTCGCCCGATTGCGCCAGGGCCCACCGAAGGGCTCCGGCGACGTTCGGGTCCGGCTCGCTCAGCACGGCCTCGACCAGTGCTTCCACCGGCACGGGAACGTCCTCGACCGCGGACAGGGCCGCGCGCTGCCGCGCCCCCGCGCTCTTCGACCCCAATTCCCGGAGGAGCACGACGATCTGAAGGACATCCTCCCAGCCTTCGGGTTCCGCGGCACCGATCCGACGGAGTCGCGTGAGCAGCTCCGTCTCCGCCGCGATGCGGTCCCGCGTCCGGCGGATGAGGTCGTCGACGAGCTCCGCTGGCGCGAAGCCGGGGTCGTCGAGCGTGCGCCTGACGTCGCGCAGCGACAGCCCCAATGACCGCAGGCTCTCGATGTGGAAGATTCGCCGGACTGTCTCGCCGGAGTACTCGCGATAGCCGGAGTCGGTACGGCCCGTCGGCCGCACCAGGCCGAGCGATTCGTAATGCCTGAGCATGCGGGCGCTGACCCCGGACCGTCGCGCGACATCACCGATCAACACTGCCTGCCGCCCCCTCCTGGCGGGCCACGCCGAGGGCTACGACGCGCTTCGCCTCCTCGATCGCGAACTCGAATCCGGCATCCGGGTCGCGCCACAGCCGTTCCGTGGCGATCGCGTGGGCGCGCACGCGGGGGTCGGGATCCGTCGTCGCGGGGCCCAGCGCCGGCAGCATCGCCTCCCCGAGCGCGATCAGCGCCCGGCTGAGGCTCAGCTGCGTCTCGCGTTCGCCGCGCCCGAGCTGTGTCGCCAGGCTCAAGGCCAACGCGTGCTCCTCACCTTCGGGCACGAGCACGACCGCCGCCCGCCAGGCGCTCCGGGCCACCTCGTCGTCGGCGTCGGACAGCAGCGCCGGTGTGATCTCCGGCCACGCCTGCCGATCCCCGATCTTGGACAGCGTGTGCAACGCCTGGCTCCGTGCCTGCGCACGCTCCGAGCGGACCTCGCCGCACAGCACCGGGACCGTCATCGGCGCCGGGTGACGGGTGAGTGCCCACGTCAGCATTTCGCGCACGGAGAAGTCGGGTTCGATCGCGCAACGCTCGATGAGCTTGCCGATGAATCGCGGGTCCGGGGTCGTGCCGATCGCCAGCGCCGCCCGGAGCCGGATCGACGAGTCGTTGTTCTCCAGCGCCTGCGTGGTGTTCGCGTCCTCTTTCGGCATGGCCCACAGTGAAGACCTTGTCACTGTGTCAAGGTCAAGCGGAGCCATCACCCCGTAGTGACACTACACAGCCAGCCAAAGCAGATTTAAGTAGACCTACAACACCCTCCGCCATGACACTTCCGTCATGCCGACCGCATCCCACCTCGCCTGCGCCATGGTCACCCCCTTCACCCGGGACGGCGACCTCGACCTCCCCGGCACCCAGCGCCTCGCGGCCGCCCTCGTCGACGAGGGCGGCTGCGACGGGCTGGTGCTGGGCGGGACCAGCGGCGAGTCGCCGACCACGACCGACGCCGAGAAGACGGCGGTCGTACGGGCCGTAGTGGAAGCCGTCGGGGACCGGGCGCGGATCGTGGCGGGGGTGGGGAGCAACGACACCCGGCACGCGGTGGCGCTCGCACGGTCCGCCGAGGAGGCGGGCGCGCAGGGGCTGCTGGTGGTCACCCCGTACTACAGCCGCCCGCCGCAGGAGGCTGTCGAGGCGCACTTCCGTATGGTCGCCGACGCGGTCGGCATCCCGGTCACCCTTTATGACATCCCCTTCCGCACCGGCACCGCGCTCTCGTACGAGACCCTGTGCCGCCTCGCGGAGCACCCGCGCGTCACGGGGGTGAAGGACTGCGCGTACGACCTGATGAAGTCGGCCCGCACGATGGCCGCCACCGGGCTCGCCTACTACTCCGGCTGCGACGAGCTGAACCTGCCGCTCCGGGCGATCGGCGCGGTCGGCTGCATCAGCACGGTCGCGAACGTGGCGCCGCGTCAGGTGCGGGGCGTACTGGACGCGTACGACGCGGGCGACCCCGAGGAGGCGGCCCGCCGCCATCTCGCCCTGACCCCGCTCATCGACGCGATGATGTCCCACCTCCCCGGCGCGGTCACCGCGAAGGCCCTCCTGAACACCCTGGGCCGCCCCGGCGGCACGGTCCGCCCGCCCCTCTTCGACGCGAACGCAACCGCCACGGCCACCCTGACCGCCACCTACGCGACGACGTCCTGACTGTTTGTGACGGGTTGGCGGTGGGACAGGGGCGGAGCGATAGCGTGAAGCCCATCGGATCCGAGACGGACCACGGGCCCCCGACAGGCTCGTCGGCTCCGCGGATCTCGACCCGTGTTCGATCCGGGACCGACGGATTCTCCTATCCATGGTGGACGACGAGGACGGGCATGGGCTCGGTCGGCGGAGAACGGGCGGCCTCTGTGTGTGAGCTTGTCGGTTGAACGGCCGGGAGCGGATTGGCTACAGGTCGGCTATGAGAAGCCGATAGACGCTGCCTGGCGATCCGCCGTAGTTCCCTGATACCGGCACCTCAAGGTCGGTCCAGTGGTGCACAGTCAGGATGGCCATCGCCGCGTCGGCGAAGTCGTCTGCGATCGGTATGGACTCCGCCGATGCCTGCAATGCCCGCGCTGAACCGGTAGGTCGCTGGGCGATCATCGTGGCACCGGGCTCCACGGCGAGTAGCGTTTGTGGCGGCTCATAGGAGCCGGTGCCGGCTCCCACATTGATCACCGTGGCAATATCGCCAAGGGCCGCATGAATTTGAGCGGCAATCCGAGGATCCGGCCGTCTCGTACCGCTGTAAGTCGCACCGATGGTCTCGTAAGACGTCACAGCGGTCGGTATGTCGCCCACGAACCCGCTCCCGGCGCCTGTTTCCCGGGACCGACGCGTACTCACGCACGAGACAGAGTGGTCAACGCGCCCGTAGCGGGCGAGGGTCCGGCCGAGCTTTTTCTCGTCCGCGGCCTCGGCGAGCTCGTTCACGAGGTTGGCCGTGGTGGTGTAGCGGACCCGCATGCCCGCCCCGGCGATCGCGGTGCCGATCCCGATCATCAGGTGGCTCTTGCCCGTGCCGGAGTCTCCGATGAGACAGAGCGGCAGCCCGGCCTTCACCCAGGCCGGAGATCGGACGTCACCACACATCCAACCGCCACGATCACCCCGTGCCGACCACGGGCGGGACCGATCTGGTCAGGAATTCACGGATGGCGGGAGCGGTGGCGCGGGCGAGGTCCACGGCAGTCCGGAGGTCGTCGCCGATCGGGATCGTGGCCAGTTGTCCGTTGGGGAGGGTGTCGGCGGCCGCTTCGGCAAGAGCGGTGGGGTGTCGTGGGTCGGTGCCAGGGAAGATGAGGGTCGGCACGGTGATCGTCGCGAGTTCGTCGACGCTCCGGAAAGAACGGTCATGGCCGATAGCGGCTGCGGCCACGATGCTGGCGGGGTCCGATCGAGGGATAGCGTCGCGCACCATGGCGCCAACGACGGGAGGGAAACCGGCGAGGATGGGCTCCCAACCCGCCTCGATGCCATCAGCCTCGACGCGGGCGGCGAACGCGTCGAGGAAGCGGATCTCGGCCTTCTTGGCCTCGTCGTCCTCAATGTCCTCAACCCCGAGGAGCACGGCCGCCCGGACCCGGTCCGGGTATGCGGCCGCCGTCCTAAGCGTGATCGTGGAGCCCAAGCCTGCGCCGGCGAGTACGGCACTGGAGAGACCGATGTGGTCCAGGAGCCACATTACGTCCTCGACATACTGGGCCCAGGTATAGCGGGCCGGGTCCTTGCAGACCGACCGGCCGTAGCCTCGCAGGTCGGGCAGTACGGCCATGGAGCGATCGGCAAGCCGTTCGGCCAGAGGAAGCATGCTCTTGTGGTCAGGGCCACCGGCATGCATAAGGACCAGGGCCTGGCCCTCTCCAGTGATGGTGGCGTGCAGGGTGCAGTCGTCGGCCGGCTGGTAGCTGATCTCTTCCATGAGCCGAAGTTAGAGCGGCCACACCAGCGTTCGGTACGCCTTAATCCGCCGACAGATATCGCGATCCCGCCACTCTCGACGTCACCGCGCATCCGACTGCCCGCCCTCACCAACCCGGCGGGCGGGGTACAGGCCCCCGCCCCCCGTTGGCGTCAGTTGTGGGTGTGCAGCGCCTCGTTGAGCCCGCCCCACGAGCCCGTGCGCGGCAGAACCTCGACCGCGCCGGTCGTGGAGTTCCGGCGGAAGAGGAGGTTCGTCGCACCGGACAGCTCCAGCGCCTTGACGATCTTGCCGTCCGGCAGGGTCACCCGGGTGCCCGCCGTCACGTACAGGCCCGCCTCGACGACGCAGTCGTCACCGAGGGAGATGCCGAGGCCCGCCTCGGCACCCAGCAGGCAGCGCTCGCCGATCGTGATCGTCTGCTTGCCGCCACCCGACAGCGTGCCCATGATCGAGGCGCCACCACCGATGTCCGAGCCGTCGCCGACGACGACGCCCGCGCTGACGCGGCCCTCGACCATGGACGTGCCCAGCGTCCCGGCGTTGAAGTTGACGAAGCCCTCGTGCATGACGGTCGTCCCGGCGGCGAGGTGCGCGCCGAGCCGTACGCGGTCGGCGTCACCGATGCGGACACCGGCCGGAACGACGTAGTCCGTCATCCGCGGGAACTTGTCGACGCTGGTCACCGACAGGTGCAGCCCCTCGGCGCGGGCGGCGAGCCGGGCCTTCTCGACCTGGTCGGCGGCGACGGGACCGAGCGAGGTCCAGGCGATGTTGGCGAGCAGGCCGAACTGGCCCTCCAGGCTCAGCCCGTGCGGCTTGACCAGCCGGTGGCTGAGCAGGTGCAGCCGCAGGTACACGTCATGCGCGTCCAGCGGCTTGTCGTCGATCGAGGCGATGACCGTGCGGACGGCGACGACCTCGACGCCGCGGCGCGGGTCCGGGCCGAGCGCCTTGAGGGCGGTCTCGCCCAGGAGCTGCGCGGTGCGCTCGGCGTCGAGCCGTTCGGTCCCGGCCGGGCCGGGGGCCTCGGCCAGCTCGGGGGCCGGGAACCAGGTGTCCAGAACGGTGCCGTCCTCGGTGAGGGTGGCGAGCCCGGCGGCGACGGCGCCGGTGGTGCGGGTGGTGGTGGCTGCATCGGTCATGGTCAGCACGCTAACCGGAGGCGGGCCCCGGAGGCTAACCGGTCTCACCGGGCAGACGCCGAAGGGGCCCCGGCGGTCAGGGGCGTCGGCCCTTGCCGTCGACCAGGGCCTGTTCGACCACCGCGTGGACGGTGAGCACATCGCCCGCCTTCCAGCCGTCCCGGTCGTAGTCGTCGCGTTCGCCGTCGCGGCCCGCGATGCTCCGCTCCCCGAGCGGGGCGAAGGTCTCCGGGTCGTAGAGCAGCTGGAACTCGGAGAAGCCCCGCTTCCCCACCGTGCCCTGCCCGACCGCGACGGCCGTCCGCCCGAGGTTGTCCTCGATCCGCGCCGCCGTGATTCCCGGAATGGTCGCCATCGCCCGGAGGACCCCGGCCCGCCCCTCGGGGTCGGCCGGGAACGCCTGGCTCAGCTCACCGAGCAGCCGGAAGTCGTACTGTGCCGGGGACTCGGAATCCGGACGGACAGGTTCCAGCTCCCGGACCTTCTCCTTGACCCGCTCCGGGTCACCGGGGGGCAGCGCCCGCAGCAGGCGGTACTCCTTCCGCGCGGTGTACGACGGATCGTCGTACGGCTCCCAGGACTCGGCCTTCCGCGGCTTCGGCCCGCCGTCGACCCACCCGGCGTCCACGAACCTGGTGTAGATCCACTGACCGTCCCGGGGCGCGGGAACGGGGGTCCGTTCGACCGTGTCGGCCGCCGCCCGCAGTACAGTCGCCGCGTCGCCGAGCCGCCTCGCGTCCTTGACGGTCCCGAGCTTCGCGCCGGCGGTGTAGCCGGGCCGCACCACGGGGTCCGACACCCGCGACCCCGCGGCCCCGCCGCCCAGGAGGTCGACGGCCACCACCACCGTGGCGGTGACGGTCGCGGCGGCGCCGATGGCCGCGATCCGCCAGGCCGCCCGGACGCGGCGCCGTGGGGAGGCGCCGGCGGCGGCGTCCTGGACCCTCGCCCGCCCGGCGGCGAGCCGGGCCCGGTCGGGCCGGGGGGCGTCGGCGCGCAGTGCGCGCACCCGGGTCAGCTCCTGCTGCGGATCATCCATAGCTGGCCACCTCCGTGGCATCGCTGACGACGGTGGGATCGGCGCCGAGGGCGGAGCGCACCTTGCGGCGGGCGCGGTTGAGCCGGGACCGGACCGTCCCGACCGGGATGGAAAGGGCTTCGGCCACCTCCTGGTAGCTGAGGTCCGCCCAGGCGATGAGCAGCAGGACGTGCCGGTCGCGAGCGGACAGCCCGGCCAGCGCCGCGGCCAGCGGGCGACGCGCGACCTCCGCCGCGACCCGGCTGTCCGCGCGCTCGACCCAGGACTCGGCGACCGGGTCGACGCCGGTGCGGGCCAGCGCCCGCAGCGCCCGGACCTCGGCCCGCCGGTGCTTGCCGATGAGATTGGCGGCGATGCCGTACAGCCAGGGCCGGACGGTGCTCCGCTCCTGGTCGTAGCGGTCCCGGCCGCGGAAGGCGATCAGGAAGGTCTCGGCGGTGACGTCGTCCGCGGCGCCGTCGCCGAGGCGGCGGGCCACGTAGCGGTGGATGTCGGGGGCGTACCGGTCGTAGAGCGTCGCGAAGATCTCGGGCTGGTCCAGCGACCGGGCCACGACCGCCGCGTCGTCGTCCGCCGCGTCGTCGTCCGGCGGCGCGGTGGGGCAGGGCGGGGCGGGCCGCGGCGGTGGATCGGGGTCGGTCACAGGGGCTCCGTATCCGGTGCGTCATGGTGCGCGAACGGTGTCACCCCCTGTTCCCCGGTGGACGGATACGGGTTCACGCGACAACGGACACCCCTCAGCCGGTCACACGGGCGAACGCCGCCCGCGCCTCCTCCCGGTCGAACTCCCGCCCGGTCAGCAGGATCTGCAACAGCATCCCGTCGAACAGGGCGTTCACGGCACAGGCGACGCTCCGGTCGGCGGTGCGCCGCTCCAGCAGCTCCGTCATCCGGTCGAGGAACGCGGCGGCGATCGGCCGCACC
The DNA here is from genome assembly GCF_044333065.1 of Streptomyces sp. NPDC021115. NCBI lineage: Bacteria > Bacillati > Actinomycetota > Actinomycetes > Kitasatosporales > Streptomycetaceae > Streptomyces > Streptomyces sp. NPDC021115. The sequence continues at coordinate 71,087 of NZ_JBIRQF010000012.1, read as the reverse complement.
GAGGTGCGGCGCAACGCGGCGAGATACAGCTCGTACTCCAGCTCCAGCCGCTTGCGGTCGCCCGCCAGCAGCTGCCCCATCAGGTCCGCCATGCCGTCGGCGAGGGGCGCGCCGGGGGGCGCGTCGCGCTCCCAGCGCTCCATGTCGGCCAGCCATTCGGCGTTGACCTGGTCGAGCGCGGCGACCAGCAGATCGTCCAGGGTGGCGAAGTGGTACGTGGTCGAGCCGAGCGGCACGTCCGCCGCGGCGGCGACCGCCCGGTGGCTGAGCGCGCCCATGCCCCGCTCCCCCACCACCGCGATCGCGGCGTCGATGATCCGCTGTCGCCGCTCGGGGTCGTAGCGGCGCCCCATCAGTGCGCCCCGCCGAGGTTCAGCACGACCACCCCGGCGATCACGAGCAGCACCCCGATCACCCGCGCCGCGGTCACCGCCTCACCGAGGAACACCATCCCGATCGCGGCGATGACGGCGGTCCCGGCCCCGGCCCATATGGCGTACGCGGTGCCGACGGAGACCGTCTTGAGGGTCTGGGCGAGCAGCACGAAGGCGATCCCGTAGCCCAGGGCCGTGGCCAGCGAGGGCCAGAGCTTGCTGAAGCCGTCGCTGTACTTCATCGAGGTCGTCGCCAGCACCTCGGCCAGGATCGCACCGGAGAGCGTCAGGTATCCCATGCGTACGATCGTACACAACGATGCGTACGGGCGTACACAAACAGTGGTACGGAACACACGAAAGCGGCCCCCGCGCACATCGCGCGGGGGCCGCTTCGAGAAACCAGATGTCTCAGACGTTGAAGCCGAGCGCCCTCAGCTGCTCACGGCCATCATCGGTGATCTTGTCCGGGCCCCACGGCGGCATCCAGACCCAGTTGATCCGCAGCTCGTTGACGATGCCGTCGGCCGCGGACTTCGCCTGGTCCTCGATGACGTCGGTCAGCGGACAGGCCGCGGAGGTGAGCGTCATGTCGATGGTGGCGATGTTGCTGTCGTCCACGTGGATGCCGTAGACGAGGCCGAGGTTGACCACGTCGATGCCCAGCTCGGGGTCGACCACGTCGTAGAGGGCCTCGCGGACCTCTTCCTCGCTCGCGGGCTTGGTGGTGGTTTCCACGTTCTCAGTCATGCGGTCTTCCCTTCAGCGCCGTCGCCCAGGGCCTGAGCGGTGGCGTCCTTCCATGCCATCCAGCTCAGCAGAGCGCACTTGACCCGGGCCGGGTACTTGGAGACACCGGCGAACGCGACCGCGTCCTCCAGCACCTCTTCCATCGCGTCGTCCGGCTCCAGCTGGCCCTTGGACTGCATCAGCTCCAGGAACGTCGTCTGGATCCTGCGAGCCTCGCTCAGTTCCTTGCCCACCAGCAGGTCGTTGAGCACGGACGCGCTGGCCTGGCTGATGGAACAGCCCTGGCCTTCGTAGCTCACGTCCTCGATCGTCTCGCCGTCAAGCCGGACCCGGAGGGTGATCTCGTCACCGCAGGTCGGATTGACGTGGTGTACCTCGGCGTCTCCGTCCCTGAGCCCCCGCCCGTGGGGGTGCTTGTAGTGGTCCAGGATGACGTCCTGGTACATCGAATCCAGCTTCACGTGGCATCCCCTAGCCGAAGAAGTTCCGTACGTGCTCCAACCCGTCGACCAAGGCATCCACCTCGGCCGGCGTGGAGTACAGATAGAACGACGCTCGCGTGGTCGCAGGAATTCCGTACCGCAGGCACACCGGACGGGCGCAGTGGTGGCCGACCCGGACGGCGATGCCCTGCTCGTCGAGGACCTGGCCCACGTCGTGCGGGTGGATGTCGCCAAGCGTGAAGGAGATCGTCGCGCCGCGCTCCTCGGCCGTGGTGGGGCCGATGATGCGCAGGTCGGGCACCTCCAGGAGCCTGCCGACCGCGTAATTGGTCAGCGCGTGCTCATGGCGGGCGATGTTCTCCATGCCGACCGAGGTGAGGTAGTCCACGGCCGCGCCGAGGCCGACGGCCTGGGCGATCGGGGGCGTACCGGCCTCGAACTTGTGCGGCGCCGGGGCGTAGGTGGAGGAGCTCATCGAGACGGTCTCGATCATCTCGCCGCCGCCGAGGAACGGAGGCAGATCCTCCAGCAGCTCCTGGCGGCCCCACAGCACCCCGATGCCGGTCGGCGCGCACATCTTGTGGCCGGTGAAGGCCACGAAGTCGGCCTGGAGCGCCTGGACGTCCAGCACCATGTGCGGGGCGGCCTGGGAGGCGTCGATCACGACGAGCGCGCCGACGTCCTGCGCACGGCGGACGATCGCCTCGACCGGGTTGTGGGTGCCGAGGATGTTGGAGACCAGCACGAAGGAGACGACCTTGGTCTTCTCCGTGATGACCTGCTCGATCTCGGACAGGTCGAGACGGCCGTCCTCGGTGAGGCCGAACCACTTCAGCTTCGCGCCGGTGCGCTGCGAGAGCAGCTGCCACGGAACGATGTTGGAGTGGTGCTCCATCTCCGTGATGACGATCTCGGTGTCCTGGTCCACCCGGTAGGGCTCATCGGCCCAGCCGAGCATGTTGGCGACCAGGTTCAGCGACTCCGACGCGTTCTTGGTGAAGATCACCTCGTCGCGGCTCGGAGCGTTGATGAAGGCGGCGACCTTGTCGCGGGCGCCCTCGTACAGCGCCGTGGCCTCCTCCGCGAGCACATGGACGCCACGGTGCACATTGGCGTTCGAGCGCTCGTAATAGCTGTTCAGCGCGTCCAGGACCTGGCGCGGCTTCTGCGAGGTCGCCGCGTTGTCCAGATAGACGAGCTTCTTGCCGTCGTGGACCGTGCGGTCCAGGATCGGGAAGTCCTTGCGGATCGCCTCGGTGTCGAGGAGGCCCGGCAGCTGTGTCACTCGGAGACGCCTCCCTTCACGTACGCCTCGTAGCCCTCGTCCTCCAGCTTGTCCGCCAGCTCCGGGCCGCCGGACTCGGCGATCCGGCCGTTCGCGAACACGTGGACGTGGTCGGGCTTGATGTACCGCAGGATGCGGGTGTAGTGGGTGATCAGCAGGGTGCCGACCTGGCCGGACTCCCGGACGCGGTTGACGCCCTCGGAGACCACGCGCAGCGCGTCGACGTCGAGACCGGAGTCGGTCTCGTCGAGGATCGCGATGGCGGGCTTCAGCAGCTCCAGCTGAAGGATCTCGTGGCGCTTCTTCTCACCGCCGGAGAAGCCCTCGTTGACGTTCCGCTCGGCGAAGGACGGGTCGATCGAGAGGCGCTGCATGGCCTCCTTGACCTCCTTCACCCAGGTGCGCAGCTTCGGCGCCTCGCCGCGGATCGCGGTCGCGGAGGTGCGCAGGAAGTTGGAGACGGAGACGCCGGGCACCTCGACCGGGTACTGCATGGCGAGGAAGACGCCGGCGCGGGCCCGCTCGTCGACGGACATCTCCAGCACGTCCTCACCGTCGAGGGTGACGGTGCCGCCGGTGATCTTGTACTTCGGGTGACCGGCGAGGGAGTACGCCAGGGTGGACTTGCCGGAGCCGTTGGGGCCCATGATGGCGTGCGTCTCGCCCTGCTTCACGGTCAGGTCGACGCCGCGCAGAATCTCGCGGGGGCCGCCCTCGGCCTCGACGGAGACGTGCAGGTCGTGGATCTCAAGCGTTGCCATGGGTGCCTCAGGACTCCTGGGTGACGGAGACGAGCACGTCGTCCCCTTCGATCTTTACGGGGTATACGGGGACGGGGCGCGTCGCGGGAAGGCCGGACGGCTTGCCGGTGCGCAGGTCGAAGCTGGAGCCGTGCAGCCAGCACTCGATCTGGCAGTCCTCCACCTCGCCCTCGGACAGCGAGACGTTCGCGTGCGAGCAGATGTCGTTGACCGCGAACACCTCGCCCTCGGTGCGCACCAGCGCGACCGGCACGCCGTCGAGCTCGACGCGCTTGGGCTCGTCCTCTTCGAGTTCGGTCAGCGCGCACACGCGCACGAAGTTTTCGGTCATCCTACGGACGCCTCCAACTCGGCCTCGATCTTGGCGATCAGGCGCTCCTCCAGCTCGGGCAGCCCGATCTGCTGGACCAGCTCGGCGAAGAAGCCGCGGACGACGAGGCGGCGGGCCTCCTCGGCCGGGATGCCGCGGGCCATCAGGTAGAACAGCTGCTCGTCCTCGAAGCGGCCGGTCGCGCTCGCGTGACCGGCGCCGACGATCTCGCCGGTCTCGATCTCCAGGTTCGGCACCGAGTCGACGCGGGCGCCGTCGGTGAGGACCAGGTTCCGGTTGAGCTCGTAGGTGTCCGTGCCCTCGGCCGCGGCGCGGATCAGCACGTCGCCGATCCAGACCGCGTGCGCGTCCTTGCCCTGGAGCGCGCCCTTGTACGCCACGTTGCTCCGGCAGTGCGGGGTGTCGTGGTCGATGAAGAGCCGGTGCTCCTGGTGCTGCCCGTTGTCGGTGAAGTACAGGCCGTACAGCTCGGCCTCACCGCCCGGGGCGCCGTACACGACGCGCGGGTGCAGCCGGACCAGGTCGCCGCCGAAGGTGACGACCACGGACTTGAAGGTGGCGTCCCGGCCGACCAGCGCGGTGTGCTGACCGGCGTGGACGGCCGTGTCGTCCCAGTCCTGGACGGAGACGACGGTGAGCTTGGCGCCGTCGCCGATGAGGTACTCGACGTTGGCGGCGAGCGTCGCGTCACCGGTGTGGTCGATGACGACGACGGCCTCGGCGAAGGCGCCGACCTCGATCACCTGGTGGCCGAAGGCGGTGCCGCCCTCGCCGTGCACGGAGATCCGCACCGGCTCGGAGAGCACCTTCTCCTTGGGCACGGAGACGACCGAGGCCTTCTCGAAGGAGCTGTACGCCTGGGCCGCCACCCGGTCCACCGGCTTGCCGGCCTTGCCCAGGCGCGCGTCGTCACGGCCCACGGTCTCGACGGTGACGCCCTCGGGGGCGGACACCTCGACCTTGACGCCGCCGTCGGCGACGGCGGTGCCGTCGTGGAGGCCGCGCAGCCGCTCCAGCGGCGTGAACCGCCAGTCCTCCTCGCGCCCGTGCGGCACGGGGAAGTCGGCCACGTCGTACGACGCGGGGGCGCTCACCCGCGCGTCGATGGGCTGCTGCCCCACCTGGATGACGCCGTCCGTGGTGGATCCGGCCGGAATGGTTTCAGCCATGGCTGTCGTACTGCTCGCTTTCTGCCTTCTGGGGCTTACACGGGGGTGCCCCGTGGCGGGGCGGGAGGGACGGTGGCGTCAGCCGACCGAACCCTCCATCTGCAGCTCGATCAGCCGGTTGAGCTCCAGCGCGTACTCCATGGGCAGCTCGCGCGCGATCGGCTCGACGAAGCCGCGCACGATCATCGCCATGGCCTCGTCCTCGGACAGACCGCGGCTCATCAGGTAGAAGAGCTGGTCGTCGCTGACCTTGGAGACGGTCGCCTCGTGCCCCATGGACACGTCGTCCTCGCGGACGTCCACGTACGGGTAGGTGTCCGAGCGCGAGACGGTGTCGACCAGCAGGGCGTCGCACAGCACGTTGGACTTGGAGCCCTCGGCGCCCTCGCCGATCTCGATGAGACCGCGGTAGGAGGTGCGGCCACCGCCCCGGGCCACCGACTTGGAGACGATGTTCGAGGAGGTGCGGGGCGCCATGTGCACCATCTTGGCACCGGCGTCCTGGTGCTGGCCCTCGCCCGCGAAGGCGATGGACAGCGTCTCGCCCTTGGCGTGCTCGCCCATCAGGTAGACGGCCGGGTACTTCATGGTCACCTTGGAGCCGAGGTTTCCGTCGACCCACTCCATGGTCGCGCCCTCGTACGCCACGGCGCGCTTGGTGACCAGGTTGTACACGTTGTTCGACCAGTTCTGGATGGTCGTGTAGCGGCAGCGGGCGCCCTTCTTGACGATGATCTCGACGACCGCGGAGTGCAGCGAGTCCGACTTGTAGATCGGCGCGGTGCAGCCCTCGACGTAGTGGACGTACGCGTCCTCGTCGACGATGATCAGCGTCCGCTCGAACTGGCCCATGTTCTCGGTGTTGATCCGGAAGTACGCCTGGAGCGGGATGTCCACGTGGACGCCCTTGGGCACGTAGATGAACGAGCCGCCGGACCACACCGCGGTGTTCAGCGAGGCGAACTTGTTGTCGCCCGCCGGGATCACCGTGCCGAAGTACTCCTTGAAGAGCTCCGGGTGCTCCTTGAGCGCGGTGTCGGTGTCCAGGAACAGGACGCCCTGCTGCTCCAGGTCCTCACGGATCTGGTGGTAGACGACCTCGGACTCGTACTGGGCCGCGACACCCGCGACGAGGCGCTGCTTCTCGGCCTCCGGGATGCCCAGCTTGTCGTACGTGTTCTTGATGTCCTCGGGCAGGTCCTCCCAGGAGGCGGCCTGCTGCTCGGTGGAGCGGACGAAGTACTTGATGTTGTCGAAGTCGATGCCCGACAGGTCCGAGCCCCAGGTGGGCATGGGCTTCTTGCCGAAGAGCTTCAGCGCCTTGAGGCGGAGCTTGAGCATCCACTCCGGCTCGGACTTCTTCGCCGAGATGTCGCGGACGACATCCTCGGAGAGCCCGCGCTTGGCAGAGGCGCCGGCCACGTCGGAGTCGGCCCAGCCGTACTCGTAGTTGCCCAGACCCTCGAGCTCGGGGTGAGCGGTCTCCGTGGGGAGAGTCATTCGGGGTTCCTCCCGGCCGTGCTGGCAGATGCTGTGGTGGTCTTGGTGGTGCGGTGGTCGGTCTTCTCGACCGCGGTGTCGGTCCGTCCGGTCAGTCCGGCCTTGTCACCGGTCCGGGATCCGGACTTGTGTCCGGTCTCGTGTCCGGTCTTCGGGATGAACGTCGTGCACACCCCGTCGCCATGGGCGATGGTGGCCAGACGCTGGACGTGCGTCCCGAGCAGCTGGGAGAAGACTTCGGTCTCCGCCTCACACAGCTGCGGATATCGCTCGGCTGCGTGGGCGACCGGGCAGTGGTGCTGGCAGAGCTGTTCGCCGACCGGCGCGCTGCGCGCCGTAGCAGCGTACCCGTCCGCGGACAGGGCGCCCGCCAGGGCTTCGGTACGCCGCCCGGGGGCGGCGGCCTCGACGGCGCCGCGGTACCCCTCGGCCTGGGCGGCGAGCCTGGCGCGGGCGAACGCCGCGACGGCGGCCCGGCCCGCCTCGCCGCCGCCCGCGGTCTGCTCGATCCAGCGCAGGGCGTCGACGGCGAGATCGTCATAGGCCTGGTCGAAGGCGTCACGGCCGCAGTCCGTCAGCGCGAACGCCTTGGCCGGGCGGCCGCGCCGCCGCGCCCCGTACACCCTCTTCTCGCGGGGCTCGACGACGCCGTCGGCGACGAGGGTGTCGAGGTGGCGGCGCACGGCCGCCTGGGTCAGCTCCAGCCGCAGGGCGAGCTCGGCGGCGGTGGACGGGCCGTGGTCGAGGATGGAGCGGGCGACCCGGTTCCGGGTGCCGTGCTGCTCCTCGGGGGCGGTCGCTGCGGGCATGCCGGACCGCGCGGCCGACTCGGCCGCGCGCCCCTCGGGAGCCTCGCTCGCGTATTTCACAACGCCATTGTTGCGTAATTCTCCGGCAAGGTACAAGCGAGAGCGGAGGCGGCGTCCGGTGGGGTGCGTCACTTAGGCGTACCTAAGTGTGACCTGCGACGATGCGACGGCCGCGCTCGTCAGGGGCAATGTGGGAGGGGGCCCGCGCGGGCCGCCGGAGGGAATGCGTTCCGGCCCTGCCGCCCACGGCCCGCCCGGCCGTTCGTAGACTGCCGGGCATGCGAGAAGAGCCCGCGGTCGATGTCGTCGGCCTGGTCAAACGGTACGGCTCGAAGACCGCCGTCGACGGGCTCGACCTGTCCGTCGCCCGCGGCACCGTGAGCGCGGTCCTCGGCCCCAACGGCGCAGGCAAGACCACCACCGTCGAGACCTGCGAGGGATACCGCCGCCCCGACGCCGGGACGGTGCGCATATTCGGCCTCGACCCGGTCGCGGACGCGGCGGCGCTGCGGCCGCGGGTCGGCGTCATGCTCCAGTCCGGAGGGGTTTATTCCGGAGCGCGCGCAGAAGAGATGCTGCGCCACACCGCCACCCTCCACGCCCACCCCCTGGACGTCCCCGCGCTCATCGAACGGCTCGGCCTCGGCTCCTGCGGCCGTACGACCTACCGGCGGCTCTCCGGCGGCCAGCAGCAGCGGCTCGCGCTCGCCATGGCCGTCGTCGGCCGCCCCGAACTGGTCTTCCTCGACGAGCCCACCGCCGGACTCGACCCGCAGGCCCGCCGCGCCACCTGGGACCTCGTCCGCGATCTGCGCCGCGACGGCGTGACCGTCGTGCTGACCACGCACTACATGGACGAGGCCGAACAGCTCGCCGACCACGTCGCGATCATCGACGGCGGCAAGGTGATCGCCCACGGCACCCCCGAGGAGCTGTGCCGCGGCGGCGCCGAGAACACCCTGCGCTTCAGCGGCCGCCCCGCGCTCGACCTGGCCTCGCTGCTCAAGGCGCTGCCCGCCGACAGCACGGCCGCCGAGCTGACCCCCGGCGGCTACCGGGTCACCGGCAAGGTCAACCCGCAGATGCTGGCCACGGTCACCTCCTGGTGCGCGCAGAACGGCGTGATGCCGGACCGCATCTCGGTCGAGCGGCACACCATGGAGGACGTCTTCCTGGAGCTGACCGGTAAGGAGCTGCGCGCGTGACCGCCACAGGCACTTTCCACCCCCAGCCGGGGGCGGCCCCGCTGCTCCGGATGATCCGCGCACAGGCCGCGCTGGAGACCCGGATGCTGCTGCGCAACGGCGAACAGCTGCTGCTGACCGTCGTCATCCCGTCCCTCGTGCTGGTGCTCTTCAGCAGCATCGACATCGTGGACACCGGCGTCCCCGGGAACGCCGTCGACTTCCTGGCACCCGGTGTGCTGGCGCTCGCCGTGCTGTCCACGGCGTTCACCGGACAGGCCATCGCGACCGGCTTCGAGCGGCGGTACGGCGTGCTCAAGCGGCTCGCCGTCTCCCCGCTGCCCCGGTGGGCGCTGATGGCCGCCAAGACGTGCGCGGTGCTGGTCACGGAGGTGCTCCAGATCGTGCTGCTGACGGCGATCGCCTTCACGCTGGACTGGTCGCCGCGCGGCGACCCGCTCGCCGTGGTGCTGCTGCTGGTCCTCGGCACCGCCGCGTTCTCCGGGCTCGGGCTGCTGATGGCGGGCACCCTCAAGGCCGAGGCGACGCTCGCCGCGGCCAACCTGGTCTTCCTGCTGCTGCTCGTGGGCGGCGGAGTGATCGTCTCACTGGACAAGTTCCCGGGCGGCGCGCGCGCCGTGCTGGAGCTGCTGCCGATCTCGGCGCTCTCCGGCGGGCTGCGGGACGTCCTCCAGGACGGCGCCGGGATGCCCTGGCGGGACCTCGGCATCCTCGCCGTATGGGCGGTGCTGGGGCTCGGCGCGGCGGCGCGGTTCTTCCGCTGGGAGTGAGAGGCGCTCCGGGCCGCTTCCGCCGGTAACCCGGACCCCTCGTGAAAAGCTGCACAAGCTCCGTCCTACGATGACTCCGTGCCGAATTCGCTGAATCCGTTCGAGCTGATCGCCCGGCGCTGGCAGCCCTCCGCGCGCTTCGTGGAGCTGGCCGCGCTCGCCACCGTGGTGATGTCCGTGGTCATCGTCGTCACCGGGGGCGCGGTGCGGCTCACCGAGTCCGGGCTGGGCTGTGACACCTGGCCCCGGTGCACATCCGGGAGCCTCACGCCCACCTCCGAGCTGGGCATCCACGGCGCCATCGAGTTCGGCAACCGCATGCTGACGTACGTGCTGTGCGCGTTCACCGGGCTGCTGATCATCGCCGCCCGGGCCCGTCAGCCGTGGCGCCGCTCCCTCACCCGGCTGGGCTGGGTCCAGTTCTGGCTGATCATGAGCAACGCCGTCATCGGCGGCATCATCGTCCTCACCGGCCTGAACCCGTACATCGTCAGCTCGCACTTCCTGCTGGCCACCGCGCTCCTCACGGTCGCGATGGCGGTCTGGCAGCGCTCCCGCGAGGGCGACGGCGCCCCGCGCGACCTGGTGGCCCGGCCGGTGCGCCAGCTGACCTGGGTGCTGGTCGGCTCGACCCTGGCACTGATCCTGATCGGCACGGTGGTCACCGGCTCCGGTCCGCACGCCGGTGACGCCCGCGAGGTGCACCGAATCCCGCTGGACTGGCAGGAGATCGCCCAGCTCCACGTGGACTTCGTCTACATCGTGCTGGGCCTCACCGTCGCCCTGTGGTTCACGCTGCGTGCCGTGAAGGCCCCGGCGGCCCAGCGCCGTCCGGTGCTCGAACTGCTAGGCGTGCTGCTCCTCCAGGGCGTGATCGGGTACGTCCAGTACTTCACGGGCCTGCCCGAGGTGGTCGTCGGCATCCACATGTTCGGGTCCTGCCTGGTGTGGATCGCGGTCCTGCGGGTGCTCTTCGCGCAGCGCGAGCGCCCCGCGCTCGCCGACGCCCCGGACTCCGGACCGGCGGGCGACCACGAGTCGCTTCAGCCGAAGACCCCGGAGACCCCCGAGGCCCCGCAGACCCCCGTGGACCCGGACCCGGCGCCCGAGCCCGCCGCGTCCAGCCGGTAGACCCGGCGCGCGGTCCCGGCCGCGACCAGCCCGGCGATCCGCCGGGCCTCCGCCCTCGTACAGATGCCGTCCGCGATCCACTCGGCCGCCAGCCGGTCCATGGCCTGGCCGAACAGCCGGGCCGCGGTCACATACAGCTCGGGCAGCGCTCGGGCGCCGGTGGAGAACAGCAGCTTGCCGAAAGGCGCCTCGCCCAGCGTCTCCGCGGGCCGCGGCCCGGCGTCCGCGTAGACGTGCGGGAAGACGGCGGCGAGCTGGGCCGCTCGGCGGTGGTGCGGCCGGTCGGGCAGCAGCACCAGGTCGGTGCCGAACCCGGCGGTGGCGCGCAGGAAGCCGAGCAGCGGCTGCGGATCGGCGCAGTGCAGCTGCACCGGAAGCCCGGTCGCCACCGCGCTCCACATCAGGTGCTGGGCGAGCACCGGGTCCGGCGCACGGTTGCGTACGGGGCGTACGGAGAGCCGCCGCGCCGCGGCGCGGCGCACCTCGCGCGGGTCTGGCGGCCTGTCCTCGCAGTAGGTGATGCCCAGAGCGAAGGCGGTGGCGTGCTGGGCGGCGGCGTACAGGGCCTCGGCGGTGTTGCCGATGAACGCGTCGACCGTGCCCGAGGTATCGGCGACCTGTTCGGCCAGCGGTTCGAGCCGTACGACCTCATGGACCCGGCCGCCGGCCGCCGCCGCCAGCTCGGCGGCCGAGGTGAGGTCGCTCGGGGCGCCCGACTCCAGCAGAAAGGTGCCGATGCCCGCGCCGCGCAGCAGCAGCCGGGCGGCGCGGTAGGCGCCCAGCTCACGGCGGCGGGCCAGATAGCGCACGGGCGCGCAGTGCGGCTCCATGCCCAGCAGCGGCGGGCACCAGCGGCGCACGGCGAGCCCGGTCCAGCTGTCGAAGTACGTGGTCCCGGCCGGGGCCGGACCCGATCCCGCGGCGGCGGCCAGATGCGTCTCGAACGAGCCGAGGCCCAGCTCACCGTGGACGATGCCGTGGCCGTGCTGATCGACCAGCGGCGGCAGCTCCACGCCCGGCCCGTCCCGCGCCTCGTCCATCGCCGCCGCCTCCTCGCCCTCCGGCATCGCAGGGCTTAACGCCCGGATGCCGCGCGAGGTGTCGCCGGGTGGGGCACGGCGGACCGGCCGTATGCGGGCGCGGCCTCATTGTGCCGGTCCGCGGGACGGACTGTTCGGGGTTCAGGTGTTGCGCGGGCCGCCCAGTTGGATTCCGGCCATCCGCTTCCATTCGTACGGGCCCGTGCGGACCTTCGCCGCGAGGTCGCCGTCGAAGTCGTCCTGGAGCGTGAGCCCGGCGATCTCGGCGGCGCGGGCGGCCGCCTCCCGGGTGGGGGCGACGAGGGCGCCCCATTCGCCGTTGGCGCCCACCAGGGCGATCCGGACGGTGCCGCGGCCGATGTGGGCGAGCTGGCCCTCGGCGCTGCCGCCGTGGCTCTTGGCGAAGGCCGTGATCTGGTGGGCGAGTCGCTGGGCCCGCTTCTCGTCCTTCGGGTCCTTCGCGGACGCCTGCGTGGTATCTGCCATACCACCGATGCTACCCGCCGGTAATCACGCCCGGAAGAGGATCACGGCCGTAAGGGGATCTCACACGGAAGGCGATCACCGCAGGAAGGGGTCCACCGCCACGGCGACGAACAGCAGCGAGACATAGGTGATGGACCAGTGGAACAGCCGCATCTCCTTCAGCTTCGCGCCGGTGATCTCCGCCCGGGCGCGCGACTGGAGCCCGTGCGCCTCCTTGAGCCAGAACGCGCCCAGCACGGTCGCCACCACCGGGTAGAACCAGCCGGTGTAGCCGAGCGGCCACAGCAGCAGCGAGACGCCGACCATGGCCCAGCTGTAGAGGACGATCTGCCGGGCGACGGCCTTGTTGCCCGCGATGACGGGCAGCATCGGCACGCTCGCCCGCTCGTAGTCCTCCTTGACCTTCATCGACAGCGGCCAGTAGTGCGGCGGCGTCCAGAAGAAGATGACCAGGAAGAGGATCACCGCGGCCCAGGACACCTCATTGGTGACCGACGACCATCCGATGAGCACCGGCATGCAGCCCGCGATGCCGCCCCAGACGATGTTCTGCGAGGTGCGCCGCTTGAGCCACATCGTGTAGACGACGACGTAGAAGATCAGCGCACCGAGGGCCAGCATCGAGGACAGCGGGTTGACGAGAACCCAGAACCAGGCCGTCGACGCGATGGCGAGCGAGAAGGCGAAGACCAGGCACTCCCGCGGCGACACCATGCCGGTGACCAGGGGACGCTGCGACGTGCGGTCCATCATCGCGTCGATGTCGCGGTCGTAGTACATGTTGAACGCGGCGGCGCCACCGGCGGACAGATAGCCGCCGACGCAGGTCGCGAGGACCAGCCACAGGTCCGGGACGCCCTGGGCGGCCAGGAACATGACCGGCACCGTGGTCATCAGCAGCAGCTCGATGACACGCGGCTTGGTCAGCATCACGAACGCCTTGACCCGGGCCCCGAGCGGCCGGCGGCCGGGAAGCCGCTGCCCGAGGCTCGATTCGCTCGTTTCGAGCACCCCCGCAGGACGGGATTCGACGGCCGTCACGCACACCCCTGGTGGAAGCAAGAACCAGCAAGCACCGGAGATGAAACCCCGGTAAAGACTTGCGCGTACCACGCCACTCTAGACGTAGCGGATACGCCGCCCGCCGCCGGGGTCGGGTCGTGTTGATGCCCCTCGAAGAGCTGCGCGAACGCCCCGTACAGCCAACGGAACGCCGTATTCCGTGGATCTCGGAGAGAACTCCGATGGAATGCCGCGACCTTGAGATTCGTTTCGTAAGACGTTGAGTGGAACTCGAAAAGATGACCGTTACTACAGGGGTAGGCTCGACCTCGCCGGTGTGCACACGGTCACCGGACAGCGACATTGTGGAGAGGAGCCCTGACTCAGGGTGAGCAACAAGCCGACTACCACAGACCTTGAATGGACCGATCTGGACCAGCGGGCCGTTGACACCGCCCGCGTCCTGGCCATGGACTCCGTACAGAAGGTCGGTAACGGCCACCCTGGCACGGCCATGAGCCTCGCGCCCGCCGCGTACCTGCTCTTCCAGAAGCTGATGCGGCACGACCCGTCCGACGCGGACTGGGCGGGCCGCGACCGGTTCGTCCTCTCCCCCGGGCACACCAGCCTGACCCTCTACGTCCAGCTCTACCTGGCGGGCTTCGGCCTGGAGCTGGAGGACCTGAAGTCCTTCCGCACCTGGGGCAGCCTCACCCCGGGCCACCCGGAGTACGGCCACACCACCGGTGTGGAGACCACCACCGGCCCGCTCGGCCAGGGCGTCGCGAACGCGGTGGGCATGGCCATGGCCGCCCGCTACGAGCGCGGACTGTTCGACCCGGAGGCGCCCGAGGGCGCCTCCCCGTTCGACCACACCATCTGGGCGATCGTCTCCGACGGCGACCTGGAGGAGGGCATCTCCGCCGAGGCGTCCTCGCTGGCCGGTCACCAGAAGCTGGGCAACATCGTCGCGCTGTACGACGACAACCACATCTCCATCGAGGGCGACACCGCCACCGCGCTGTCCGAGGACGTGCTGAAGCGGTACGAGGCGTACGGCTGGCATGTCCAGCGCATCGAGCAGGCGGCCAACGGCGACTTCGACGTCCAGGAGCTGTACGCGGCGCTCAAGGCGGCGCAGGCCGAGACCGAGCGCCCCTCGATCATCGCCGCCCGCACGATCATCGCCTGGCCCGCGCCGAACGCGCAGAACACCGAGGCGTCCCACGGCTCCGCGCTCGGCGCCGACGAGGTCGCGGCCACCAAGCGGGTCCTCGGCTTCGACCCCGAGCAGCACTTCCACGTCGACACCGAGATCATCAACCACACCCGCGGGCTGGTCGACCGCGGCCGTGAGGCGCACGCCGCCTGGGACAAGACGCTCCAGGAGTGGCGCAACAACAACCCCGAGCGCGCCGCCCAGTTCGACCGCGTCACCGCCGGTGAGCTGCCGGAGGGCTGGGAGAGCGCGCTGCCGGTCTTCGAGGCGGGCAAGGACGTCGCCACCCGCAAGGCGTCAGGACAGGTGCTCAAGGCGCTCGGCGGAATCCTCCCCGAGCTGTGGGGCGGCTCGGCCGACCTCGCCGGGTCCAACAACACCACCATCGACGCGTCGTCGTCCTTCCTGCCGAAGGGCAACCCGCTGCCGGAGGCCGACCCGTACGGGCGGACGATCCACTTCGGCATCCGCGAGCACGCCATGGGCTCGACAATGAACGGCATCGCGCTGCACGGCAACACCCGTGTCTACGGCGGCACGTTCCTCGTCTTCTCCGACTACATGCGCCCGGCCGTGCGGCTGGCCGCGCTGATGAAGCTGCCGGTCACCTACGTGTGGACGCACGACTCCATCGGCCTCGGCGAGGACGGCCCCACCCACCAGCCGGTCGAGCACCTGTCCGCGCTGCGCGCCATCCCGGGCCTGAACATCGTGCGCCCGGCCGACGCCAACGAGACGGCCATCGCCTGGCGCGAGATCACCCGCCGCCACAGCGAGAAGCCCGCCCCGCACGGCCTCGCGCTCACCCGGCAGAACGTGCCGACGTACGAGGCCGACGAGAACGCGGCCAAGGGCGGTTACGTGCTGTTCGAGGCCGAGGGCGGCCAGCCGCAGGTGATCCTGATCGGCACCGGCTCCGAGGTCCAGCTCGCCGTCGAGGCGCGCGAGCAGCTCCAGGCCGCCGGGGTGCCGACCCGCGTCGTCTCGATGCCCTCGATCGAGTGGTTCGAAGAGCAGGACAAGGGGTACCGCGACAGCGTGCTGCCGCCGTCCGTGAAGGCGCGCGTGGCCGTCGAGGCCGGTATCGGCCTGACCTGGTACCGCTACGTCGGCGAGGCCGGCCGCATCGTCTCGCTGGAGCACTTCGGCGCGTCCGCCGACTACAAGGTGCTCTACCGGGAATTCGGTCTGACGGCCGACTCCGTGGTCACCGCCGCCCGCGAGTCCCTGGACGCCGCCGGGCAGTGACGCCCGCATCCGACTTGAACAGCGACGAGCAACAGGAGACACACCCCATGACAGACGCACTCAAGCGGCTGGCCGACGAAGGCGTCGCGATCTGGCTCGACGATCTCTCCCGGAAGCGGATCACCTCCGGCAACCTCGCCGAACTGATCGACCAGCAGCATGTCGTCGGCGTCACCACCAACCCGTCGATCTTCCAGAAGGCGATCTCCGGCGGCGACGGCTACGAGCAGCAGCTCGCCGACCTCGCGGCCCGCAAGGTCACCGTCGAGGAAGCCGTACGGATGATCACCACCGCGGACGTCCGGGACGCCGCCGACATCCTGCGCCCGGTCCACGACGCGACCGGCGGCCAGGACGGCCGGGTCTCCATCGAGGTCGACCCGCGGCTGGCCCACAACACGGCCGCCACCATCGCCGAGGCCAAGCAGCTGGCCTGGCTGGTGGACCGCCCGAACACCTTCATCAAGATCCCGGCCACCCGGGCGGGCCTCCCGGCGATCACCGAGGTGATCGGCCTGGGCATCAGCGTCAACGTCACGCTGATCTTCTCCCTGGAGCGCTACCGCGCGGTCATGGACGCCTACCTGGCCGGTCTGGAGAAGGCGAAGGCCGCGGGCCTGGACATCTCCAAGATCCACTCGGTGGCGTCCTTCTTCGTGTCCCGCGTGGACACCGAGATCGACAAGCGCATCGACAAGCTCGGCACCGACGAGGCCAAGGCGCTGCGCGGCAAGGCCGCCATCGCCAACGCCCGGCTCGCCTTCCAGGCGTACGAGGAGGTCTTCGGCTCCGACCGCTGGGCCGCCCTGGACCGGGCCAACGCCAACAAGCAGCGTCCGCTGTGGGCCTCGACCGGCGTCAAGGACCCGGCCTACAAGGACACCCAGTACGTCGACGAGCTGGTCGCCCCGGGCACCGTCAACACGATGCCGGAGGCCACCCTCGAAGCGGCCGCCGACCACAGCGAGATCAAGGGCAACACCGTGGCCGGCGGCTACGCGCAGGCCCAGGCCGACATCGACGCGCTGGCCTCGATCAACATCTCGTACGACGAGGTCGTACAGCTTCTGGAGGACGAGGGCGTCGAGAAGTTCGAGTCGTCCTGGAACGACCTGCTGAAGTCCACCGAGGCGGAGCTGAACCGCCTCGCACCGTCGGAGGCGTGAACACCTTGACCATCAGCAGCAATCCGCTGCGTGACCCGAAGGACCGGCGGCTCCCGCGCATCGCGGGGCCGTCCGGCCTGGTCATCTTCGGGGTCACCGGTGACTTGTCCCGCAAGAAGCTGATGCCCGCCGTCTACGACCTGGCCAACCGCGGCCTGCTGCCGCCGGGCTTCTCGCTCGTCGGCTTCGCCCGCCGTGACTGGGAGAACGAGGACTTCGCCCAGGTCGTCCACGACGCGGTGAAGGAACACGCGCGGACGCCGTTCCGCGAGGAGGTCTGGCAGCAGCTCGCCGAGGGATTCCGCTTCGTACCCGGGGAGTTCTCCGACGACGACGCCTTCGAGAAGCTGAAGGCGACCATAGAAGAGCTGGACAAGGCCCGCGGCACCGGCGGCAACTTCGCCTTCTACCTCTCCGTGCCGCCCAAGTTCTTCCCCAACGTGGTGCAGCAGCTCAAGAAGCACGGGCTGTCCGACGGGCAGGACCACTCCTGGCGGCGCGCCGTCATCGAGAAGCCCTTCGGCCACGACCTGAAGAGCGCCCAGGAGCTGAACCAGGTCGTCCACGAGGTCTTCCGGCCGAGCGACGTCTTCCGGATCGACCACTACCTGGGCAAGGAGACGGTCCAGAACATCCTGGCGCTGCGCTTCGCCAACACCATGTTCGAGCCGCTGTGGAACCGCAGTTACGTCGACCACGTGCAGATCACCATGGCCGAGGACATCGGCATCGGCGGCCGCGCGGGCTACTACGACGGCATCGGCGCCGCCCGTGACGTCATCCAGAACCACCTGCTCCAGCTGCTCGCCCTGACCGCCATGGAGGAGCCCGCCTCCTTCGACGCCAAGGCGCTGGTCACCGAGAAGCTGAAGGTGCTCACCGCGGTCAAGCTCCCGCGCGAGCTGGGCAAGCACACCGTGCGCGGCCAGTACGCCCACGGCTGGCAGGGCGGCGAGGAGGTGCGCGGCTACCTCGAGGAAGAGGGCATCGACGCGAACTCCAAGACCGACACCTACGCCGCGGTCAAGCTGGAGATCGACAACCGCCGCTGGGCGGGCGTCCCGTTCTACCTGCGCACCGGCAAGCGGCTGGGCCGCCGGGTCACCGAGATCGCCGTCGTCTTCCAGCGCGCCCCGCACTCCCCCTTCGACGCGACCGACACCCAGGAGCTGGGGCAGAACGCCCTGGTCATCCGGGTGCAGCCGGACGAGGGCGTCACGATCCGGTTCGGCTCCAAGGTGCCCGGCACCTCCATGGAGATCCGCGACGTGACGATGGACTTCCAGTACGGCGAGTCCTTCACCGAGTCCAGCCCCGAGGCGTACGAGCGGCTGCTGCTCGACGTCCTGCTGGGCGACGCGAACCTCTTCCCGCGCCACCAGGAGGTGGAGGAGTCCTGGCGGATCCTCGACCCGATCGAGGAGTACTGGGACAAGCACGGGAAGCCGGAGCAGTACACGTCCGGTACCTGGGGGCCGAAGGCCGCGGACGAGATGCTCGCACGAGACGGACGGAGCTGGCGGCGGCCATGAACATCGATCTCACGGACACCACGTCCAGCCGGATCAACTCCGCTCTGGTCCAGGCGCGCCGGGCCACCGGCACCCCGGCCGTGGGCATGGTGCTCACCCTCGTCATCGTCACCGACGAGGGCAACCACTACGACGCCCTGAAGGCCGCGAGCGAGGCGTCCAAGGAGCACCCCTCGCGCATCCTGGTCGTCATCAAGCGGCCGGGCCGCTCGCCGCGCGACCGCAAGATGGCCCGGATGGACGCCGAGGTCCGGGTCGGCGGCGAGACCGGCACCGGTGAGACGGTTCTGCTGCGGCTCCACGGCGAACTCGCCAACCACGCCTACTCGGTGGTCCTGCCGCTGCTGCTGCCGGACGCGCCGGTCGTGGTGTGGTGGCCCGAGGACGCCCCGGAGAACCCCGCCAAGGATCTGCTGGGGCAGCTCGCCCAGCGCCGCATCACCGACGCCCAGGCCACCGAGGACCCGGTCGCCACGCTGGGCCTGCGGGCCGAGACCTACACCCCGGGCGACACCGACCTGGCGTGGACCCGGATCACCCCGTGGCGCAGTGTGCTGGCGGCCGCGCTGGACCAGAAGCACTCGAAGATCACCTCCGCGGTGGTCGAGGGCGAGGCGTACAACCCGAGCAGCGAACTGCTCGCGCTGTGGCTCGCCGAGCGGCTGCGGGTCCCGGTCGACCGGGAGGTCTCCGAGGGCCCGGGGCTGACCGCGGTGCGGCTGGAGACGGCCGACGGCGTGATCTGCCTGGACCGGGCGGACGGCGCCCTGGCCGAGCTGGCGATGCCGGGCCAGCCGGACCGGCACGTCGCGCTCCAGCGGCGGGAGGTCTCGGAGCTGATCGCCGAGGAGCTGCGGCGGCTGGACCCGGACGAGATGTACGCGATCTCGGTGAAGTTCGGCGTGAACAAGCTCAACGGCGGCGGCGCGGCCACCGCGACCGCCGATGCGCGGCAGGGGCCCCCGGCCCCGCCCCGGCCGCCGCTGCCCACGCGCGACCCGGGCACGGCCCCGTCCCCGTCGAACACCCCCGCCCCGCCGCAGGCCCCTGCCCAGCCCCCGGCCGCTCCGGCTCCGAAGCCCTCGGACCTCAAGCCGGGCGGCAAGACGGAGGGAAAGGCCGGGGCGAACGGCGGGAACGGCGGAAAGGCAGACGGCAAGTGACCGCCCCGCAGGTGGTCGTCCACCGCGACAAGGAGCTGATGGCCCAGGCGGCCGCGGCCCGGCTGATCACGAAGGTCGTGGACGCCCAGGCCGCCCGGGGCTCCGCCTCCGTCGTCCTGACCGGCGGCCGCAACGGCAACGGCCTGCTGGCGGCCCTCGCCACGTCCCCCGCGCGCGACGCGGTGGACTGGTCACGGCTGGACCTGTGGTGGGGCGACGAGCGGTTCCTGCCCGACGGCCACCCGGACCGTAACGTCACCCAGGCCCGGGAGGCGCTGCTGGACGCGGTGGATCTCGACCCGGCGCGGGTGCATCCGATGCCCGCCTCCGACGGGCCGCACGGCGGCGATGTGGAGGCCGCGGCGGAGGCGTACGAGCGCGAGCTGGGCCGCGCCGCGCGGCCGGAGAACCACGGCGCGGCACCGTCATTCGACGTTCTGTTGCTGGGCGTCGGCCCGGACACCCATGTGGCCTCGCTCTTCCCCGAGCTGCCCGCCGTCCGGGAGACCGAGCGGACGGTGGTCGCGGTGCGCGGAGCGCCCAAGCCGCCGCCCACCCGGGTCTCGCTGACCCTGCCCGCGATCCGCGCGGCACGGGAGGTGTGGCTGCTGGCCGCCGGTGAGGACAAGGCGAAGGCGGTGACCATCGCCCTGTCCGGGGCCGGGGAGATACAGGCCCCGGCGGCGGGCGCGTACGGCCGCAGCCGCACCCTGTGGCTGCTGGACCGGGCGGCGGCGAGCGGTCTGCCGCGCGAGCTGTACCCACCGGCCTCGCCGTAAGGCTCGTTCATACGGCGATCCCCCGTGCGCTTTCCTGCGCACGGGGGATCGCCGTATGTGCGACGGGGTGTGTGGCTCAGCGGCCGCGCAGCGAGCGGTACGTGGCGACGAGAGCGGCCGTCGAGGCGTCGAGCCCCGGCACCTCGGCGCCCTCGGTCAGCGCGGGCTCGACCCGCTTGGCGAGCACCTTGCCCAGCTCGACGCCCCACTGGTCGAAGGAGTCGATGTTCCAGACGGCGCCCTGGACGAACACCTTGTGCTCATAGAGCGCGATGAGCTGGCCGAGCACGGACGGGCTCAGCTCGGCGGCCAGGATCGTGGTGGTGGGCCGGTTGCCCTGGAACGTCTTGTGCGGCACCAGCTCCGACGGCACGCCCTCGGCGGCGACCTCTTCCGACGTCTTGCCGAACGCCAGCGCCTGGCCTTGCGCGAAGAGGTTGGCCATCAGCAGATCATGCTGGGCGACCAGCCCGGGCCGCAGGTCCTCCACCGGCTTGGCGAAGCCGATCAGATCGGCCGGGATCAGCTTGGTGCCCTGGTGGAGCAGCTGGTAGTAGGCGTGCTGGCCGTTGGTGCCGGGGGTGCCCCAGACCACCGGGCCGGTCTGCCAGCCGACCGGGGTGCCCTCCCGGTCCACCGACTTGCCGTTGGACTCCATGTCCAGCTGCTGGAGGTAGGCGGTGAACTTCGACAGATAGTGGCTGTAGGGCAGGACGGCGTGCGCCTGGGCGTCGTGGAAGTCGCCGTACCAGACGCCCAGCAGGCCGAGCAGCAGCGGCACGTTCCGCTCGGGCGGGGCGGTGGTGAAGTGCTCGTCGACCAGGTGGAACCCGGCCAGCATCTCGCGGAAGCAGTCCGGGCCGATGGCGACCATCAGGGAGAGGCCGATCGCCGAGTCGTAGGAATACCGCCCGCCGACCCAGTCCCAGAACTCAAACATGTTGTCCGTGTTGATGCCGAACTCGGCGACCTTCTCCGCGGCGGTCGACACCGCCACGAAGTGCTTGGCGACGGCCTCCTCACCGGCCCCGAGCCCGCTCAGCAGCCACTCGCGGGCTGAGCGGGCGTTGGTGATGGTCTCGATGGTGGTGAAGGTCTTGGAGGCGACGATGAACAGCGTCTCCGCCGGGTCCAGGTCGCGCACCGCCTCATGGAGATCGGCGCCGTCCACATTGGAGACGAAGCGGAACACCAGCTCGCGGTCGGTGTAGGCGCGCAGCGCCTCGTACGCCATCGCCGGGCCCAGATCGGAGCCGCCGATACCGATGTTGACGATGTTCTTGATGGGCTTGCCGGTGTGGCCGTGCCAGTCCCGGGCCCGGATGCGGTCGGCGAACACGCTCATCTTGGTGAGGACCGAGTGCACCTCGGGGACGACGTCCTCGCCGTCCACCGTGATGACCGCCGAGCGGGGGGCGCGCAGCGCGGTGTGCAGCACCGCGCGGTCCTCGGTGGTGTTGATCTTCTCGCCGCGGAACATCTCGTCCCGCAGGGCGGCCACTCCGGTCGCCTGCGCCAGCTCGCGCAGCAGCCGCAGCGTCTCGTCCGTCACCAGGTTCTTGGAGTAGTCGACGTGGAGATCGCCGACCTGGAGCGTGAACCTGCTCGCGCGCTCCGGGTCGCCGGCGAACAGCTCGCGCAGATGCGCGTCGCCCAGCGTCTTGCGGTGCTCGGCCAGTGCGCTCCACTCCGGCAGCTGATCGAGCCTGGTGCGGCCTTCTGCGTTCATCTCGGACATCAGCCCACTTCTCATCGGTGCCTGGCCCCCGTTGTCCACCAACCTAATTGACCTTAGCCCGCGGCACTGACAGCGGCACTGACAAGGCCCGGCCGGGCGCCCCGTCAGGGGCCCGGCCGGGCCTGTGCCGCGCGCTGTCGCTGGGTGCCCTCGGCTCAGATCTCGCCGCGGAGCTTGGCCAGCGCCTCGGCGAGGATCGCCTCGCCGTCGGCGTCGCTGCGCCGCTCCCGCACATAGGCGAGGTGGGTCTTGTAAGGCTCGGTGCGGGGCGGGTCCGGCGGGTTGTCCCGGTCCTTGCCGGCCGGGAAGCCACAGCGGGGGCAGTCCCACGTGTCCGGGATCTGCGCGTCGCTGGCAAAGCTCGGCACGGTCTCGTGCCCGTTCGAGCACCAGAAGGAGATGCGCAGGCGCGGCGCCGATTCGCCTCGCTCGGCTTCTCCCATCGGCCCCGCTCCGACCCGACTTCCACGGATCGCGTTGCCACTTGCCACGGTCGTAACTCCCTGCGTGATGGTGCCGCGAAGCATCGAATGGCGGCCCCGCTGCCCGGCGCCCCAGACTACGAAAGGCCCAACGCGCGTCCATCGAGAGGAGTTACACCCGCCCTTGAGGACGCCACCCCATGATAGGCCGCGAATCGGCCGCACTGACGACGGTACGTCAGTTATCGGGCCGGAATCGGGCCTCGACCGCGCTTCGGTCGAACGTCAGTCGAGCTTCATCAACAGGCCGAGCACGACGATGACGACGAACCACAGCAACCCGACCACGATGGTGATGCGGTCCAGATTGCGCTCAGCGACCGAAGAGCCACCGACGGAGGACTGCATTCCGCCACCGAACATGTCGGACAGGCCGCCGCCCTTCCCCTTGTGCATGAGCACCAGCATCATCATCAAAAGGCTCAAGATGATGAGGGCGATCGAAAACCCCATGATCACAGCTGGACCAACTCTCTCGGGCTACGTTACGGACGGTTTCTTAACGGAGACGGGGGCCGGGGAGGCGCGAAATGCGCCACCACGACCCCCGACAGAGTACGACGGAGCTCGGCTCAGGGCCTACTCACTGGTCGCGGAAACGAACGATCTTGACGAATTCGTCGGCGTCCAGCGCCGCCCCGCCGATCAGGGCGCCGTCCACATCGGGCTGCGCCATGATCGCCGCGACGTTCCCGGACTTCACCGAGCCGCCGTACTGGATGCGGACCTTGTCGGCCAGCTCCTGGCTGTACAGCTCGGCCAGGCGGCCGCGGATCGCCCCGCAGACCTCCTGGGCGTCCTCGGGGGTGGCGACCTCGCCGGTACCGATCGCCCAGACCGGCTCGTACGCGATCACGATGGTCTCGGCCTGCTCGGCCGGGACGTCCTTGAGGCCGCCGTCCAGCTGCGCGAGGGTGTGCGCGACCTGGTTGCCCGCCTTCCGGACGTCCAGGCCCTCGCCCACGCACAGGATGGGCGTGAGGTCGTTGCGGAAGGCCGCCTTGACCTTGCCGTTGCAGATCTCGTCGGTCTCCGCGTGGTACTGGCGGCGCTCCGAGTGGCCGATGGCCACATAGGTGCACTTCAGCTTGGAGAGCATCGGACCGGAGATCTCGCCGGTGTACGCGCCGGAGTCGTGCGCGGAGAGGTCCTGGGCGCCGTACTTGATCTTCAGCCTGTCGCCGTCGACCAGGGTCTGCACCGACCGGAGATCGGTGAAGGGCGGCAGAACCGCGACCTCGACGGCCTCGTAGTCCTTGTCGGCGAGCGCGAAGGCGAGCTTCTGGACGTGGGCGATGGCCTCGAGGTGGTTGAGGTTCATCTTCCAGTTGCCCGCCATCAGCGGGGTGCGGTCACTCACGGTGTTCAGTCCTCCAGTGCGGCGAGGCCGGGGAGCGTCTTGCCCTCGAGGTATTCGAGGCTCGCTCCGCCGCCGGTCGAGATATGGCCGAAAGCGGTTTCGTCGAAGCCCAGGATCCGGACGGCAGCGGCGGAGTCGCCGCCGCCCACCACCGTGAACGCGGAGCTGTCGAGGAGCGCCTGTGCCACGGCCTTCGTGCCGTCGGCGTAGTCGGGGTGCTCGAAGACGCCCATCGGGCCGTTCCAGAAGACGGTGGCCGCGTCGGCGAGCTTCGAGGCGTACAGCTTGCGGGTGTCAGGACCGATGTCCAGCCCCTCCAGGTCCGCCGGGATGGCGTCCGCGGGGACGACCTGCGGATGCGCCGGGGCCTTGGTCTTCAGGTCCGGGAACCCGTCAGCCGCGAGGACGTCGACGGGCAGCACGAACTCCACGCCGCGCTCCGCCGCCCGCCGCAGGTACTCCTGGACGGCCGGGACCTGGTCCTGCTGGAGCAGCGAATTGCCGACCTCGTGGCCCTGGGCCTTGAGGAAGGTGTACGCCATGCCGCCGCCGATCAGGATGCGGTCGGCCTTCTCCAGCAGGTGGTCGATGACGCCGAGCTTGTCGGAGACCTTGGCGCCGCCGAGGACCACCGCGTACGGCCGCTGGACGTCCTCGGTGAGCTTCTTCAGGACGTCGACCTCCGTGGCGATCAGACCGCCCGCGGCGTGCGGCAGCCGCGCCGGGAGGTCGTACACGGAGGCGTGCTTGCGGTGCACCGCGCCGAAGCCGTCGCCCACGTAGAGGTCGGCGAGGGCGGCGAGCCGGTCGGCGAAGGCGCCGCGCTCGGCGTCGTCCTTGGCCGTCTCACCGGCGTTGAAGCGCAGGTTCTCCAGCAGCGCGACCTCGCCCGCGGCGAGCCCGTCGACGGTGGCGCGGGCGCTGTCGTCCACGGTGTCGGCCGCGAACGCGACCTGCTTGCCGAGGAGTTCGCCGAGCCGCTTGGCGACCGGGGCCAGCGAGAACTTCGGGTCGGGCTCACCCTTGGGGCGGCCGAGGTGCGAGGCGAGCACCACCTTGGCGCCCCGTTCCAGGAGCGTGGCGATGGTCGGCACGGCGGCGCGGATCCGGCCGTCGTCGGTGATCGTCTCGCCGTCGAGCGGGACATTGAGGTCGGCGCGGACGAAGACCCGCTTCCCGTCGACCTGGAGATCGTCAATCGTCTTCACAGAGTGACTCCTTGATCATGGCACGGGGCCCGTTACGACGTGTGCCGTAGCGGGCCCCGTTCTCGCTCATTGCGGCAGGGTCAGAGCCGGCCGCCGACGAAGACGGTCAGGTCGACGAGGCGGTTGGAGTAGCCCCACTCGTTGTCGTACCAGCCGACGACCTTGACCTGCTTGCCCTGGGCCATGGTCAGGGAGGAGTCGAAGGTGCAGGAGGCCGGCCAGTTGACGATGTCCGAGGAGACGATCGGGTCCTCGGTGTACTCGAGGATGCCGCTCAGCTGGCCCTCGGCGGCCTTCTGGAAGGCGGTGTTGATCTCGTCCTTGGTGACCTCGCGGTCCAGCTCCAGGACCAGGTCGGTGACCGAGCCGGTCGGGACCGGGACGCGCATCGCGATGCCGTCCAGCTTGCCCTTGAGCTGCGGCAGGACCAGGGCGGTGGCCTTGGCGGCGCCCGTGGAGGTCGGGATGATGTTCTCCGCGGCGGCGCGGGCGCGGCGCAGGTCCTTGTGCGGGAAGTCCAGGATGCGCTGGTCGTTGGTGTACGCGTGGACCGTCGTCATCAGGCCCTTGACGATGCCGAAGCTCTCGTCGAGAACCTTGGCCATCGGCGCCACACAGTTGGTGGTGCAGGACGCGTTGGAGATGACGTCGTGCTGGGCGGGGTCGTACTTGTCCTGGTTGACGCCCATCACGATCGTGATGTCCTCGTCCTTGGCGGGCGCGGAGATCAGGACCTTCTTGGCGCCCGCGGCCAGGTGCTTGGCCGCGTCGTCACGCTTGGTGAAGATGCCGGTGGACTCGACGACGATGTCGGCCCCCAGCTCTCCCCACGGAAGGGCGGCCGGGTCACGCTCGGCCATGGTCTTGAAGGTCTGGTTGCCCACCGTGATGGTGTCCTCGGTGTGGCTGACCTCGTGCTTCAGCCGTCCGAGGATGGAGTCGTACTTCAGCAGGTGCACCAGGGTGGCATTGTCGGTCAGGTCGTTGACACCGACGATCTCGATGTCCGCGCCCTGCTCCAGGAGCGCGCGGAAATAGTTGCGACCGATGCGGCCAAAGCCGTTGATGCCTACGCGGATCGTCACGAACCGATCTCCTCGTTGG
Organism: Streptomyces sp. NPDC021115; assembly: GCF_044333065.1. Taxonomy (NCBI): domain Bacteria; kingdom Bacillati; phylum Actinomycetota; class Actinomycetes; order Kitasatosporales; family Streptomycetaceae; genus Streptomyces; species Streptomyces sp. NPDC021115. The sequence continues at coordinate 45,032 of NZ_JBIRQF010000012.1, read as the reverse complement.
TGTGCCGGTCTGGACGCCGGCGAGCTGTTTGGGAATCCCCGACCGCCTCCGACCCTACCGCTATCACGTAACGTGCGTGACATTGGCGTCGGCGGCCCATGACCACCGGAAAGTGGCACGGGCCGCCGATTCAGTCACGATTCGTCACGGTCTGTCAACGGTGCAGCGCACGCAGCGCGCTCCGCACGAGTGACGCCCGCTGGGCGGCGTCCCGGACGTGCTCCAGGCCGAAGCCGAGCAACACGGTGTCCCGGGTGGTGACCGCCGCCGCGGTGCGGAACAGCTCCTTGGAGCGCGTCCAGTCCGCCGCGTTCGCGGGGCTGCCCGCCGGCGGTCCCGGCACGGTCCAGGGGCCGAGCGCCGTCTCGAAGCCCTCGGCGTCCCGCGTGTCGCCGCCGGTGACGAGCGCGGTGCTGTCGACGAAGGCGCCGCGGCCGCCGGTACCCGAATCGGTGACGTAGGAGAGGGCCAGTTCGACCTTCTTGCCCGCGTACCGGCTCAGGTCCAGGGAGACCGGCCGCCAGCCGCCGGAGGAGCCCGTGAAGCTGTTCCAGGCGCCCGTGGTGCCCTGGGCGCGGCAGCCGTCGTCGGCGGCCGTCAGATAGCGCTTCAGAAACGGGTGGGCGGTCAGCAGGAAGCCCGCCTCGCATTCGGCCGGGACCCGGTCCGAGCTGGCGCCGCCCGCGTCGGGCAGCGTGGTCCAGTCGTCCTGGCCGGCGGTGTGCGCCTCGGCGATCACATGATCGTAGCCGGGCTCGGTGTCGTAGCTGAGCCGGAAGGTCAGGCTCGGCTTGTCCGCGGCGCCCACTCCGGTCAGGTCGACGGTGCGGGACAGCCGCATCCAGGAGTTGTTCCGGTGGAGGGCGGCGGCCATCCACTCGCCCTCGTACGGCTGGTACGGGCTGCGCACTCCGGCGTACGCGCCCGCGCCCGCGCTGCGGAACTGCGGGAAGTCCTTCGGCGGCAGCACATCGGAGGTGACGGTGTACGAGCCCGCCGCGTCCAGCGGGTTGCCGGGCGCGTCGCCGAGCGCCGCTGAGGCGCCGTCGAGCGCCCCGCCGCCCTGGTACGCGGGCGGCGACGGCACCGTGACGCGGCCGTCGGCGCCCAGGTAGTACTGGCTGAAGTCGTCGGTGTCGGCCGGGCCCACCACGGAGCTGCCGCCCGCCTGCTCACCGGTGGTGATCAGTTTGCCGCCCTCGTTGAGGTAGTCGCGCACCGCGAGCAGGGTGGCGCCGCCGGGCTTCTGCGCGCCGGTGTACCAGAGCACCGTCCTGAAGTGGTCGAGCACCCCGAGCGCGGACGGCGCCCCCTGGGCGGCCACGTCCCAGACGGCCGCCTTGCGGCCGTTCCGGGCGAGCGCGCCGGTGTACGCGGCGAGGTTCCGGGCCGGGGCGTCACCGCCCTCCTCGGCGATCACCAGGGTGTCGGCGCGGGGCCGCTCGGCGACGGTGTACGTGAACGGCTCGCTCGCGGTCCGCTCTCCGCCCCTCGTACGGCCGGTGAACCAGACCTTCACCGTGTCGCCGGGGTCCGCGCCCCGGACCGCGGCCCGGTACTGGTCGAAGCGGATGTTGTCCTCGCCGCCGTAGGTCTCGCCGCCCCGCCAGGGCCGCAGGGCCGCGCTGTGCGTCCGCCCGCCGTTCACCCGGTAGGCGAGCCGTTTGTCGCGGACGCTCTTGCGAACGGTGACGGAGACGTCCTGGGCGGCGCCGCGGGCGTAGGAGGTGGTGAAGGCGTCCGGGGTGAAGTCGGGCGCGGTCATGCCGACCGACGAGGACGGCCGGTCGGGGTGCTCGGCGGTCTCGGCGACGGAGAGCGCGAAGGGGATGTTCTTGGCGAACTCCTGCTGGATCAGCTTCTCGTCGTCCGGGAAGGTGAAGACGGACGCGCAGTCGCGCGCCTGCCAGGCGTCGTCCGGGTCGGCGTTGGAGGCCGTCTGACAGGTCGACATCTCCGGGGTGAACATCATCATCCCGTTGACGTTGGCCGCATGGCCGTCGGCCTCGCCGTTGGTGGTGTACAGCTCCGAGGACACCTGCGGGTGGTAGCCGGGGATCGCGGAGTGCTCGGGGGTGCCGGCGAGCGCCTTGTAGAGCACGTCGTCGGGGGTCGGGGTGGCGACCTGCCAGCCGACGCCGTAGAGCAGCAGTTCGGCGGCCGAGTGGTAGTTGATGGCGTACGTGAAGCCGACGCGCTTCTCGAACCGGTCCAGCGCCCTGGTCTCGGGCTCGGAGCCGGGGGCGGGGCCGCGGTAGGTCTCGTCGGCCGGATCGGCGGACGAGCCCTCGTTGTCGTACCCCCACTTGTAGGGGAAGTTGCGGTTGGGGTCGACGCCGTCGCCCGGGGTGATCTTCCCGTCGCCGTTGTTGTCCCGCAAGGTCTTGCGCCACTGTCGGTTCTCGGGCTTCTGATGCGTGTAGTCGTAGCCGTCCGGGTTGGCGGAGAGCACGAACCACAGCTCGGTGCGGTCCACGATCCTGGTGACGCGGTCGTCCTTGCCGTAGCGGTCGAGGTAGTAGTGCATCAGCCGCCGGGTCATCTCCGGGGTGATCCACTCACGGGCGTGCTGGTTGGACATGTACAGCACCGACGGCTTGCTGCCGTCGCGGCTCTTCGCCGCGCCCTTGGTGAGCTTGAGCGCGAGGATGTCCTTGCCCTGGGTGGTCTTGCCGATGCTGACCACCTTGGTGAGACCGGGATGGGCCCGGCCGGTCGCGACGATTTCCTGCTGGAGCCCTCCGTCGCCGCTGTACGGGCGGAAGACGCCGTCCCCCGCGGCCTCGACGCGGCTCAGGGACCGCTGCGAGAGCTTCTTCTCGGTGAGCGCCACACCCTTGCCGCGCAGGGCGGCGGCCTGAGTGCGGGTCAGATACAGCTCGACCGCCCCGGCGCCCTTCTCGGGCACCTGGGTGCCGAGTTCCGTCCCGTCCACGCCCGCGCGCAGCAGCAGCGGGATCTGGGCCCGGGTCACCTGGGCGGTCCATACGGTCAGCGCCTCGGCGGTGTCGGCCGCCGGTTGTGCGCGGGCCGCGGGTGTGGCGGCCAGTCCTCCGAGCAACAGTGCGGTCGCCGCGAGGACCGATCTCGCCGTGCGTCTCCGTTTGGCCTTGCGCGTCTTCATGAGCTTGCGCGTCTTCATGAGCCCCCCTGACTGTCGTTCCGACGTGTGGGTGCACCGACGCATAAGCCTCATGTCGGCCCATGACCATGTCAACAGTGGCTCGCGGCAATGATCCGATGGTGTGACGATCTGTACGCACCGCGCCCCCGGCTCCGCACGGGAAGCCGGGGGCGCGGGACGCGACGGGCGGTCAGCCGACCATGCCCTCGGCCATCTCGTCGGTCAGGCTCGACTCCGTACCCGGAATGCCCAGGTCCTGGGCCCGCTTGTCGGCCATGGCGAGCAGCCTGCGGATACGGCCCGCGACGGCGTCCTTGGTCAGCGGCGGGTCGGCGAGCGCCCCCAACTCCTCCAGGGATGCCTGCTTGTGCTCCATGCGCAGCCGCCCGGCCGCGGCCAGGTGCTCGGGCACCTCCTCGCCCAGGATCTCCAGCGCGCGCTGCACGCGGGCGCCCGCGGCGACGGCGGCCCGGGCCGAGCGGCGCAGATTCGCGTCGTCGAAGTTGGCCAGCCGGTTGGCGGTCGCCCGCACCTCGCGGCGCATCCGCCGCTCCTCCCAGGCGAGCACCGACTCGTGCGCCCCCAGCCGCGTCAACAGCGCGCCGATGGCGTCACCGTCCCGGACGACCACCCGGTCCACCCCGCGCACCTCGCGCGCCTTCGCGGCGATCTGGAGCCGGCGGGCGGCGCCGACCAGCGCCAGCGCGGCCTCAGGGCCGGGGCAGGTCACCTCCAGGGAGGACGAGCGGCCGGGCTCGGTGAGCGAGCCGTGGGCGAGGAAGGCCCCGCGCCAGGCGGCCTCGGCGTCACAGGTGGCGCCGGAGACGACCTGCGGCGGCAGCCCGCGGATCGGCCGGCCGCGGCCGTCGACCAGGCCGGTCTGGCGGGCCAGCTGATCACCGCCCGCCACCACCCGCACCACGTACCGACTGCCGCGGCGCAGGCCTCCGGGGGCCATCACCACCAGATCGGATGAGTGCCCGAAGATCTCCAGGATGTCCTTGCGGACTCTGCGGGCCGCGATGCCCGTATCCAGCTCCGCCTCGATCACGATGCGCCCGCTCACCAAGTGCAGGCCGCCCGCGAACCGCAGGATCGCCGAGACCTCCGCTTTCCGGCAGCAGGTGCGGGTGACGGGGAGCCGGGAGATTTCGTCCTTCACCGCTGCCGTCATCGCCATGGGCCGATCCTTCCATGCATCCGAAAAATACGGTCGTACGCGGCCGCCAGAAGCTCCGGGTCGTGCTTCGGGGCACCGTCGGTCGCGGCCACCGGCGCCAGCTCGACCGTGCCGCCCAGTCGCTTCGCGGCATCGCACAGACTGCTCTGGTCGGGGACGGCGGCCTCGTCGGCCAGCACCACGTCGAAGGCGAGTTTAGGGGCGTGTCGGGCCAAAACCTCCAAATGACGCTGCGGGGAGAAGCCATCGGTTTCGCCGGGTTGCGGCGCGAGATTCAGCGAGAGCACCCGCCGGGCCTTGGTGTCGGTGAGGGCCCGCAGCAGATCCGGCACCAGGAGGTGCGGGATCACGGAGGAGAACCAGGAGCCGGGGCCCAGCACCACCCAGTCCGCGTCCATCACCGCCTCGACCGCCTCGGGGACGGCCGGCGGGTCGTTCGGCACCAGGTGGACCGACTGCACCTCACCGCGCGTGAGCGCGACGGTGGCCTGCCCGGCGACCGTCGACACCTCGTCCGGGCGGTCCGGGTCATGGCCCTTGACGTACGCCTGGAGCTCCAGCGGCACCGCCGACATCGGCAGCACCCGGCCGTGCGCGCCCAGCAGCTTGCCGACCAGGTCGAGCGCGGCCACATGGTCGCCCAGCTGCTCCCACAGGGCGACGATCAGCACATTGCCGACCGCGTGGCCGTGCAGCTCGCCCTCGCTGATGAAGCGGTGCTGGATGACCCGGGCCCACGTCTGGCCCCAGTCGTCGTCCCCGCAGAGGGCCGCCAGCGCCTTGCGCAGATCGCCGGGGGGCAGCACCCCCAGCTCGTCGCGGAGCCGCCCACTGGAGCCGCCGTCGTCGGCCACCGTGACCACGGCGGTCAGATCGCCGGTGATCCGGCGCAGCGCGGCGAGCGACGCGGACAGGCCCATACCGCCGCCGAGCGCGACCACCTTGGGCTGCGCGCTCCGGCTCGTACGGGTCCCGACGAGCCGCCGCAGCCGCCCGTTACGGATCGTCACTCGCGCCCCATGTCACGGTGGACGATGACGGTCTCGACCCCTTCGGCGCCCAGCCGGGCGGCCAGCCGCTCGGACATCGCGACACTGCGGTGCTTACCACCCGTACAGCCGACCGCGATCGTCACATAGCGCTTGCCCTCGCGGCGGTAGCCCGCGGCGATCAGCTGGAGCAGCTCGGCATACCGGTCCAGGAACTCCTTGGCGCCGGGCTGGTTGAAGACATAGCCGGACACCTCCTCGTTGAGCCCGGTGAAGGGGCGCAGCTCGGGGACCCAGTGCGGATTGGGCAGGAAGCGGCAGTCCACCACCAGATCGGCGTCGACCGGCAGGCCGTACTTGTAGCCGAACGACATGACGGTGGCGCGCAGCTCCGGCTCCTCCTCACCGGCGAACTGGGCGTCCATCTTGGCGCGCAGCTCGTGCACGTTGAGGCTGGAGGTGTCGATCACCAGATCGGCGTCGCCGCGCAGCTCGCGCAGCAGATCGCGCTCGGCCGCGATGCCGTCCACGATCCGCCCGTCGCCCTGGAGCGGATGCGGGCGGCGCACCGACTCGAAGCGGCGCACCAGCGCCTCGTCGGACGCCTCCAGGAACAGCACCCGCCGCTTGACGTTCTTGGCGGCCAGGTCCGCGAGGGATTCGCGGAGGTTGTCGAAGAAACGGCGGCCCCGGACGTCCACCACCACGGCGATGCGCGCCACATTGCCCTGGGAGCGGGCGCCGAGGTCCACCATGGTGGGGATCAGCGCGGGCGGCAGGTTGTCCACCACGAACCAGCCGAGGTCCTCCAGACATTTGGCGGCGGTGCTGCGCCCCGCGCCGGACATGCCAGAGATGATCACCAGCTCGGGAATGGCTGCCGCCTCGGCGGTCTCTCCCGTCGTGCCCGTATTCACCTGCGCTCCGTCTCCGTGGATCTCGTGCTCGGTCATGATCTCGTCCCCCGGCTCGCGGACGGCGCCGACGATGCGGCCTCGTCCTCAATGATCTCTCCTGTGGCGGTGTTCACGGCGGGTGCGGCCGGAGCCGCCCCGGTGAGCGCCGCCGCGACCGTCTCGGCCGTCTTCCGTCCCACGCCCGGCACCTCGCAGATCTGCTCGACCGTGGCGGCGCGCAGCCGCTTGACGGAGCCGAAGTGCTTGAGCAGCGCCTGCTTACGGCTGTCACCGAGGCCGGGTACGGAGTCCAGCGGCCCGGCCTTCATCGACTTGGCGCGCTTGCTGCGCTGGTAGGTGATGGCGAACCGGTGGGCCTCGTCGCGGACCCGCTGGAGCAGATACAGCCCCTCGCTGCTGCGGGGCAGCACCACCGGGTCCTCCTCGTCGGGCAGCCAGACCTCTTCGAGCCGCTTGGCGAGGCCGCAGACGGCCACGTCGTCCACGCCCAGCTCGTCCAGCGCCCGCTTGGCGGCGGCGACCTGCGGCTGCCCGCCGTCCACCACGACGAGCTGCGGCGGATACGCGAACCGCTTGGGCCTGCCCTCGTCGTCGAGCGGGCCGGAGGCGTCCTCCGCGGCCTCGGCGCCCTCGGCGGGAGCCGTCTGGGCGGGCTCGGCGGGCTCGCCAGGGGGCTCCTGGGCGGGCTCGCCGCTCTCCTCCTCCCACTCCCCCGACTTCTGCTTCTCCTGGAGATAGCGGCGGAAGCGGCGGCCGACAACCTCGTGCATGGACCGGACATCGTCCTGTCCGGCGAAGCTCTTGATCTGGAAGCGGCGGTACTCACCCTTCCGCGCCAGCCCGTCCTCAAAGACGACCATGGACGCCACCACGTCATCGCCCTGGAGGTGGGAGATGTCGAAGCACTCGATGCGCAGCGGCGCCGAGTCCAGCCCCAGCGCCTCGGCGATCTCCTCCAGGGCCCGGGAGCGGGTGGTGAGGTCGGAGGCGCGCTTGGTCTTGTGCAGTGCCAGCGCCTGCTGGGCGTTGCGCTGGACCGTCGTCATCAGGTCCTTCTTGTCGCCGCGCTGCGGGATGCGCAGATCGACCCGGGAGCCCCGGCGCTCCTCGAGCCACTGGGTGACCGGCTCGGCCGGGTCCGGTACGGCGGGCACCAGGACCTCCTTGGGCACGGCGTCGCCCCGCTCCTCCCCGTACAGCTGCTGGAGGGCGTGCTCGACCAGGTCCGCGGTGTCGACGGCCTCGACCTTGTCGGTGACCCAGCCGCGCTGGCCGCGTACCCGGCCGCCGCGGACGTGGAAGATCTGGACGGCGGCCTCCAGCTCGTCCTCGGCGACCGCTATCAGGTCGGCGTCGGTCGCGTCGGCGAGGACGACCGCGTTCTTCTCCATGGCGCGCTTGAGCACCCCGATGTCGTCGCGCAGCCGGGCGGCCTTCTCGTACTCCATCTCCTCGGCCGCATCCTGCATCTGCTGTTCGAGGCGGCGGATGTAGGTGCCGGTGCGCCCGGCCATGAAGTCGCAGAACTCCTCGGCGAGTTCGCGGTGCTCCTCGGCACTGACCCGGCCGACGCAGGGCGCCGAGCACTTGCCGATGTAGCCGAGCAGGCAGGGGCGGCCGATCTGGGCGGAGCGCTTGAACACCCCGGCCGAGCAGGTGCGCACGGGGAACACCCGCAGCATCAGATCGACGGTCTCGCGGATCGCCCAGGCGTGTGCGTAAGGACCGAAGTAGCGCACGCCCTTCTTCTTGGCGCCGCGCATGACCTGGACCCGGGGGAACTCCTCGTTGAGGGTCACCGCGAGCGACGGATAGCTCTTGTCGTCGCGGTACTTGACGTTGAACCGGGGATCGAACTCCTTGATCCACGAATACTCGAGCTGTAGCGCCTCGACCTCGGTCGACACCACGGTCCACTCGACCGCGGAGGCCGTGGTGACCATGGTCCGGGTGCGCGGATGAAGGTTCGCCAGGTCCTGGAAGTACGAGGAGAGCCGCGAACGCAGGCTCTTCGCCTTTCCGACATAGATCACCCGGCCGTGCTCATCACGGAACTTGTAGACCCCCGGCGACTCGGGGATCTGTCCCGGCTTGGGGCGGTAGCTGCTCGGGTCGGCCATGGTCACCACCCTACTGGCGGGGGGTGACAGTTCCGGTCTCTCAGGCGTCCGGCCCCGCGATGAGCTTTCCGCCCTTCGTCCTCACCGGCACGGACGGCAGCGGGGCGACGGCGGGCCCCTGGAGGACCTTGCCGGTGCGGGCGTCGAAGACGCTGCCGTGGCAGGGGCAGCTGATCTTTCCGTTCTCGACGGCGTCCACGACACAGCCCCGGTGGGTGCAGACCGCGCTGAACGCCGTGTAGTGGTCCTCGCCGGTCCGGGAGACGACCACCCGGTCCTCGCGGTAGATCTTCGTGCCCCCGGCCGGGACGGCGTCGGCCGCGCCGAGGTCGACGGGGGCGGTGGGGGTCGGGGACACCTTCTTGCCCGATCCGCCCGGGGAGCAGGCCGCCGCCCCGAGCCCGGCGGCTCCGGCCAGCGCCGCTCCGCACAGCACGGTTCGACGGGAGGCGGGCTGGCTGGTCATGGGACCTCCACGGGCAGGACGGTACGGAGGGGCTGGCATACGACGATACCGGCACGGATCGGACTGCCCACCGGCGGCCCCGGGGCGACGCCCCGGCCAGACGTAAACGTTTGCGCAAGCGTTTACGCGCGGTCGCCGATGCGATACGTTCCCCCACGTTCCCCCAACACACCACCGAGGAGAGGGACGGGCGGATGGCGACCATGGTCGACGTGGCCCGGCGCGCGGGCGTCTCCGTGGCCACCGTCTCGCATGTGCTCAACGAGACCCGCCGGGTGCGCCCTGACACCCGCCAAGCCGTCCTGGACGCCATCGACGACCTCGGCTACACCCCCAACACCCTCGCCCGCTCCCTGGTAACCGCCCGCACCCGCTCGATCGGGCTGGCCGTCTCGGCGATCAGCAATCCGTACTTCACCGAGATCCTTCAGGGCGTCGAGTCCAGCGCCCTCGAACACGGCTACAGCCTGCTGATCGCCGATCCGCACGACGACCCGGCCCATGAGCGGAAGGTCGTCCAGCTGCTCCATGAGCGGCGGGTGGACGGAGTGATCGTCGCGCCGTCCGCCGAGCCCTCCGCGCTGATCGGCTATCTGACCCGGGCCGGGGTCCCGTGCGTCTTCCTGGACCGGATGGTCGGCGACGGATCCGACCATCCGTACGACCAGGTCGGCGCCGAGAACGCGTTCCATCTGGAACAGCTGGTGCGCCACCTCGCCGAGCTGGGCCACACCCGCGTCGGCCTGGTCGCGGGCCTGCCGGGGCTGAGCACCACCGCCGAACGGATCGCCGGTTACCGCACCGGACTGCACAACAGCGGGCTGCCGTACGACCCCGGCTTGCTGGCGGACGGCCACTCCGAGGCGCACGGCGCGGAGGACGCCACCCGGCGGCTGCTGGCCGCCGCCGAGCCGCCCACCGCGATCGTCACCGCCAACAACGCGATGACGATCGGTGCGCTGCGCGCCCTGCGGGCGGCGGGCCGCACCGTACCGGGCGATCTGGCCCTCGTCTGCTTCGACGACTTCTCGTGGGCCGATGTCTTCTCCCCCGGGCTCACCGCGATCTCCCAGCCCAGCCGGGAGATCGGCAGCACCGCGGTCCGGCTGCTGCTGGACCGCCTGGAGCACCCGGAGCGGCCACCGCGTACGGTGCGGCTGCCCTGCGCCTTCGTCCACCGCACGTCCTGCGGCTGCGCACCGGAACCCGCCCGCGCACCCGCTCGTGAACCCGCCGACCGTCCGCCGCCCCCAGGAAAGGACCCCGTCCCGTGATCGTCGTAGCCGGAGAAGCCCTGATCGATCTCGTGCCCGATCGCGCGGCCCCCGCCGCGACGGGCGACGAGCTGCCCGCGCTGCGTCCGGCGCCCGGCGGCGGCCCCTACAACACCGCGATGGCGCTGGGGCGGCTCGGCGTACCGACCGCGTTCTGCTCACGGGTCTCCACGGACGGCTTCGGCGAGGCGCTGCTGTCCCGGCTGCGGCAGGACGGAGTGGACACCGCGCTGGTGCAGCGCGGCCCGGAGCCCACCACCCTCGCCGTCGCGTCGATCGGCGCCGACGGCTCGGCGGGCTTCGGCTTCTACGTCGAGGGCACCGCTGACCGGCTCTTCGCACTGCCCCCGGCCCTGCCCGAGGGGACCACCGCACTGTCCCTGGGGACCTGTTCGCTGGTGCTGGAGCCGGGCGCGAGCGCGTACGAGGCGCTGCTGCGGCGCGAGGCCGAGCGCGGCGTCTTCACCACGCTCGACCCCAACATCCGCACCGGGCTCATCCCCGACGCGGACGCCTACCGGGCCCGCTTCCGCGGCTGGCTGCCGCACGTCGGGCTGCTCAAGCTGTCGGTCGAGGACGCGCGCTGGCTGGCCGGTTCCGGGGACGCCCCGGCGGAGTCCGACGAGGCCGTCGAGGCGGCGATACGGGAGTGGGCGGCAGCCGGACCGGCGGCCGTGGTCTGCACCGACGGCGGGGACGGGCTGAGCGTGCTGTGCCAGGACGGTGCCCGCTGGGCCGTGCCCGGGGAGCGGGTGGAGATCGTGGACACCATCGGCGCGGGCGACACCGTGAACGCCGCGCTGCTGCACCGGCTGTCGGCGCATGACGCGCTGTCGGCCCCCGCGCTGGCCAAGCTGGGCGAGGCGGCCTGGCGGGACGTCCTGGGCTTCGCCGCCCGGGCCGCCGCGATCACCTGCTCCCGGGCGGGCGCCGAGCCGCCGTACGCCGCCGAGCTGGTGTAGACGCCAAAGCGGTGCGCCGCGCCCGGTCTGGGCGCGGCGCACCGCACGAGGGCTCTGCCGCGGCCTACTTGGCGGTGGTCCGCTTCGAAGCCGCCTTCTTGGTCACGGTCTTCTTCGCCGTGGCCTTGCTCGCCGCGGTCTTCTTGACCGCCGCCTTGGCGGGGGCCTTCTTGGCCGCCGCCTTCTTCGTCGTGCCGCCCATGCGGGCCGCGGGCACCGTCGCGTCGCTCACCCGGTCGCCCAGCATGTCCCGCAGGAACTTGCCGGTGTGGCTGGCCGGGACCGAGGCCACCTCCTCCGGGGTGCCCTCGGCGATGACCAGACCGCCACCGCTGCCGCCCTCCGGGCCCATGTCGACGACCCAGTCCGCCGTCTTGATCACATCGAGGTTGTGCTCGATGACGATCACCGAGTTGCCCTTGTCGACCAGCCCGGACAGCACATTGATCAGCTTGTTGATGTCCTCGAAGTGCAGGCCGGTGGTCGGCTCGTCCAGCACATAGACCGTGCGCCCGGTGGACCGCTTCTGGAGCTCGCTCGCCAGCTTGACCCGCTGCGCCTCACCGCCGGAGAGGGTCGGCGCGGGCTGACCGAGCCGGACGTACCCCAGACCGACCTCGTTGAGGGTGCGCAGATGGCGGGCGATCGTCGGCACCGCCTCGAAGAAGTCCAGCGCCTCCTCGATCGGCATGTCCAGCACCTCGGCGATGGACTTGCCCTTGTAGTGCACCTCCAGGGTCTCCCGGTTGTAGCGCGCGCCGTGGCAGACCTCGCACGGCACATACACATCCGGCAGGAAGTTCATCTCGATCTTGATGGTGCCGTCACCGGAGCAGTTCTCGCAGCGGCCGCCCTTGACGTTGAAGGAGAAGCGCCCGGGCATATAGCCGCGCACCTTCGCCTCCATCGTCTCGGCGAACAGCTTGCGCACGTGGTCGAACACCCCGGTGTAGGTGGCCGGGTTGGACCGCGGCGTGCGGCCGATGGGCGACTGGTCGACATGGACCACCTTGTCGACCAGATCGTCACCGGCGACCCGGGTGTGCCGCCCGGGGACGGTCTTCGCCCCGTTCAGCTCGCGGGCCAGATGGGTGTAGAGGATGTCGTTGACCAGGGTGGACTTCCCGGATCCCGAGACACCGGTGACGGCGGTGAGCACGCCGAGCGGGAAGGACACATCGATGTCCTGGAGGTTGTTCTCCCGGGCGCCGTGCACCGTCAGCCGCCGCTCCGGGTCCATCGGACGCCGTGTCCCCGGCAGCGGGATGGCCTTCTTGCCCGACAGATAGTGGCCGGTCGCCGACTCCTCGTTGACCAGCAGCTCGCTCAGCGGACCGCTGTGCACCACCTTGCCGCCGTGCTCGCCCGCGCCCGGGCCGATGTCCACCACCCAGTCCGAGGTCTTGATGGTGTCCTCGTCGTGCTCCACGACGATCAGCGTGTTGCCGAGGTCGCGCAGCCGCACCAGCGTCTCGATCAGCCGGTGGTTGTCGCGCTGGTGCAGGCCGATCGACGGCTCGTCCAGCACGTACAGCACACCCACCAGGCCGGAGCCGATCTGGGTGGCCAGCCGGATGCGCTGCGCCTCACCGCCGGAGAGCGTGCCCGCCGCCCGGTTGAGCGAGAGATAGTCCAGGCCGACGTCGACCAGGAACCGCAGCCGCTCGTTGACCTCCTTCAGGACCCGCTCGGCGATGGTCTTCTCGCGGTCCGTCAGCTCCATGCTCCGCAGGAACTCGGCGCATTCGCTGATCGACATCGCGGAGACGTCCGCGATGGACCGCTCCTGCACGGTGACCGCGAGGACGATCGGCTTGAGGCGGGTGCCGTCACAGGTGGGGCAGGGCACCTCGCGCATGTAGCCCTCGAACCGCTCCCGGCTGCTGTCGCTCTCCGCCTCCGAGTGGCGCCGCTTGACGAAGGGCACCGCGCCCTCGAACGCCGTGGTGTACGCGCGCTGGCGGCCGTACCGATTGCGGTAGCGGACCTCGATCTGGGTGCGGTGCCCGTTCAGCAGGGCCTTCTTGGCCCGCTGCGGAAGCCCGGCCCAGGGGATGTCCGTACGGAAGCCGAGGGCGTCGGCGAGCGCGCCGACCAGCCGCCCGAAGTAGTCCTTGGTGTGGCCGTGGGACCAGGGGTGGATGGCGCCCTCGTCCAGCGACTTCTCCTCGTCCGGAACGATCAGCTCCGGGTCGACCTCCATCCGGGTGCCGATCCCGGTGCAGTCCGGGCAGGCGCCGAACGGCGAGTTGAAGGAGAAGGAGCGCGGCTCCAGCTCCTCGAAGGACAGGTCGTCATACGGGCAGTAGAGGTGCTCGGAGAACATCCGCTCGCGCTGCGGATCGTCCTCCTCCAGATCCACGAAGTCCAGGATGATCATGCCGCCGGAGAGACCGAGCGCGGTCTCCACCGAGTCGGTCAGCCGCCGCTTGGCGCTGTCCTTGACGGTGAGGCGGTCCACGACCACCTCGATGGTGTGCTTCTCCTGCTTCTTCAGCTTCGGCGGGTCGGACAGCTGGACCGTCGCGCCGTCGACCCGGGCCCGGCTGTACCCCTTGGTCTGGAGGTCGGAGAAGAGGTCGACGAACTCCCCCTTGCGCTCGCGCACCAGCGGGGAGAGCACCTGGAAGCGGCTGCCCTCGGGCAGCTCCAGCACCCGGTCCACGATCGCCTGCGGCGACTGGCGGGCGATCGGCCGGGCGCACTCCGGGCAGTGCGGCTTGCCGATGCGGGCGAACAGCAGCCGGAGGTAGTCGTAGACCTCGGTGATGGTGCCGACGGTCGAGCGCGGGTTGCGGGAGGTCGACTTCTGGTCGATCGACACCGCCGGGGACAGGCCCTCGATGAAGTCCACATCGGGCTTGTCCATCTGGCCCAGGAACTGCCGGGCGTAGGAGGAGAGCGACTCGACGTAGCGGCGCTGCCCCTCGGCGAAGATCGTGTCGAACGCGAGGGACGACTTGCCCGACCCGGACAGTCCGGTGAAGACGATGAGGGAGTCACGCGGGAGGTCGAGCGAGACGTTCTTGAGGTTGTGCTCGCGAGCGCCACGGACGATGAGACGGTCGGCCACGCCGGTCGGCACCTTTCTTGAGGAGAGGTGGGTGCGCCGGGCCCGCTCCCAGGCCCCTTCCCGATGGACAGGACGGAGCGGAGCGAAGCCCCCGACCCAGGGTATGGGGGCGCCACGGCGATGTCTTAAGGATGCAGCACACCGAGCCTATAGCACGCACATTCGATTTGCGGGCCCCGCGTGCCGGGTTCACCCGATCGTGTGGCAGGCGCTACCGGATAAAAGGCACATCACGCCCTCGGTATTCCCCCGCCGCCACCTCGCCACCGGCCCCACGGCGCCCGGCCCTCCAGGACTAGGCTTGAGCCCATGACCTACAGCGGAGTGGTGACGGTCGGCGGACCGGCGGACGTGCACGAACTGCCCGATCTGATGATCTCGAAGGCCGCGGTCGGCCCCATGAACAACAACGCGTATCTGCTGCGTTGCCGGGCCACCGACGAGCAGTTGCTGATCGACGCGGCCGCCGAGCCGCAGACCCTGCTGTCGCTGATCGGCGCGAGCGGCATCGCGTCCGTCGTCACCACCCACCGCCACCAGGACCACTGGAACGCGCTGCGCGAGGTGGTGGACGCCACCGGCGCCCGCACCCTGGCGGGCCGGTACGACGCCGAGGGCATCCCGGTTCCCACCGATGTGCCGGTCGAGGACGGCGACACGGTGCGGGTCGGCCGGGTCGAGCTGACCGCGCGCCATCTGGTGGGCCACACCCCGGGCAGCATCGCCCTGGTCTACGACGACCCGCACGGCCATCCGCACGTGTTCACCGGCGACTGCCTCTTCCCGGGCGGCGTCGGCAACACCTGGAAGGACCCCGAGGCGTTCGAGAGCCTGCTCCACGACGTCGAGACCAAGCTCTTCGACCGGCTCCCCGACGAGACCTGGGTCTACCCCGGCCACGGCGACGACACCACCCTCGGCGCCGAGCGCCCGCACCTCGCCGAATGGCGCGAGCGCGGCTGGTAACGGCCCCGGTCACGGACACACGTAACGGCCGACCGTCCGACAGGCGGACGGTCGGCCGTCATGGACCGGTGGACGGGCGTCAGACGTCGGCGCTGTCCTTGTCCCGGGACCGGCCCTCGCCGGCCTCCGCCTCCGCCAGGGCCTGCTTCTTCGAGGCATAGAGGCTGGTGATCGTGGTGACCACGAGCACCGCGCAGATCACGCCCAGCGACACCGGTATGGAGATCTGCGGGACGTGCACCCCGGACTCATGGAGCGCGTGCAGCACCAGCTTGACGCCGATGAAGCCGAGGATGATCGACAGCCCGTACGACAGGTGGACCAGCTTCTTGAGCAGCCCGCCGATCAGGAAGTACAGCTGACGCAGACCCATCAGCGCGAAGGCGTTGGCGGTGAACACGATGTACGGGTCCTGGGTCAGGCCGAAGATCGCGGGGATGGAGTCCAGCGCGAAGAGGACGTCGGTGGTGCCTATCGCCAGCATGACGATCAGCATCGGCGTCATCAGCCGCTTGCCGTTCTCCATGATGAACAGCTTGGTGCCGTGGTACTGGTCGGTGGACGGCACGCGCTTCTCGACCGCCTTGAGCAGCCGGTTCTCCTCGAACTCCTCTTCCTCCTCATCCGAGCGCGCCTCCTGGATGAGCTTCCAGGCGGTCCAGATGAGGAAGGCACCGAAGATGTAGAAGACCCAGGCGAAGGTCGAGATGATCGCGGCGCCCGCCGCGATGAAGACCGCGCGCAGCACGAGGGCGATCAGCACGCCCACCATCAGCACCCGCTGCTGGTAGATCGTCGGCACCGAGAACTTCGCCATGATCAGGACGAAGACGAAGAGGTTGTCGACGCTCAGCGACTTCTCGGTGATGAAGCCCGCGAAGAACTCGCCCGAGGGCTGGCCGCCCGCGAAGACCAGCAGCCCGAGCCCGAAGAGCCCGGCGAGGACGATCCAGACGGTCGTCCAGATTCCGGCCTCCTTGAGGGAGACCTCATGCGGTTTGCGGCCGCCGATGAAGAAGTCGACGGCGATCAGAGCGCAGAGGCCGACAATCGTCAGCCCCCACATGGCCACGGAAACGTCCACGGATCCTCCGGCATTCGTACGGCAATTTCAGCGTCGTCGCTGCCGGAGGTCTCTTCCGCCCGGGCTCGCGCCACGGACCGATGCCCCGGGAACGCGCCCGACCCGACTCAAGGTGCACGGGCGCGATCCGTGGTGACGGGAACACCGCTAAGGAGTACTCCCCTCCGCGTAAAGAAGAGTACAGGAAGCCCCATGAAAGAGTAAAGAGAAAGCCAAATACCCTGCTCAGTGGGGGTGTTGACGGTAAACGATCTTCCGGGTCAGCGCCCGTACGCCTCCCGGGCCCGCGCCACCTGCTCCAGCACCTGCTGGAGCACCTGGCTCCCGGCCGGGACCAGGGACGGCTCGTACGTCCAGGCGTGGCCGACCCAGGGGTCCGCGAGGTGATCGTCGGCGACCGGGGTGATCCGCAGCAGCGACCGCCACAGCGGGTCCAGCACGGGCCCGTACGCCTGCGCGTCCTCACGGTCGGCGACCATCATCAGATGCACCCCGGCCGAGGGCCCCTCGTCCGCGAGATAGCGCAGCTGGGTGACGGCCCGGTCGTCGAAGCCGTGCGGGAAGTCGTGGACGATCAGCAGCTGCTGGGCGAGGTCCAGATCGGGCGGCAGCGCGTCGGTGGCCCCGCTGCGGACCGCCATCTGCACCAGGTCGACGCGCCGGGTCAGCGCGGCCAGCACCGAGGACACCCCCGCTGCCCCGGCCGCCGGCGGCTGGGGCAGCGCACCGGTCGACAGCAGCGGGGCCAGTGACGCCGCGGCCGAGCCCGCCGGGTCGATCACATGCACCGAGAACTCGTCCACCGGGTACACCGCAAGCAGCCGCGCCGCGTGCGCCACCGCCGTCTCGGCGGCCAGCCTGCGCAGCTCGGCGGAGTCCAGCAGGGCGCCGCGGGCCGAGCCGGTGCGCCCCGCGTCGATCCACAGACCGCGCTCCAGCGGCAGCCGCACCAGCATGGGGATGCGCAGCCCCGTGCGCTCCGGAAGGTGCAGGTCGCCCAGGCGCAGCGCCATCGGGATCTCCATCGGCACCTGATAGCCGTGCCAGACCGGGCTGTCCCAGCGGGCGTACGCGGGCGGCAGCGCGGGCTCGACGACCTCGGCCTCGGCGGTCAGCTGGGCCAGATCGCGGTCGAGGGCGGTGCGGGCCTGCTCGACCAGACCGGCCTGCTTGGCGCGGGCCCGCGCGCGGGCCTCGTCGGCCGCCGGGCCGACCCGGGTGCGCGGATCGGAGAGCACCTTGTCCAGCTCCTGCTCCATCCGGGATTCGGCGAAGTCGACGGCGCTGCGGTAGGCCGCGGTGGTGCGGGCCAGGTCCTCGAACATGCCCCAGACCTGGTTGTAGAGCCGCTCGTCCATACTCCAGCCGGAGGCGTCACCGGCGACGGGCTGCGCGGGCTGTCCGGGCGGGGCGGGCGGCGCGGTGGGCGGGGGCGTGGGCGGCGCGGCGGTGCGGCGCCCGGGGTGCTGGTAGTCGATCGGCCCGCCAGGGGCCGTGGCGCCCGGCTGGTTCTGGGGCGGGGGCCCGCCCGTGGTCCCGGCCTGGGGCTGATGCTGCGGCTGGGCCGGGGCGGGGACGTCCGGTGCGGCTCCGGTGCCCGCCGTGGCCGTACGCACCCGGCCCTCGCCCTCAGCGGCACGCGGCGGGGGCTGGGCCACCGAGCGGGCCATGCCGCGCGCCACCGCGTCGTTGATCTCGGCCGCAAGCTCGGCGGCCTGGGGCAGTCCCTGGTCCCGCAGCATCTCGGCCAGCCCGCCCGCGTACCCCTGGCCCACGGCGCGCACCTTCCAGGCGCCCTGCCTGCGGTACAGCTCAAGGGCGACCACCGCGGACTCCGCGTCCAGGTCGGTGATGGTGTAACCGGCCACCTCGGTGCCGTCGAGGCCGGTGACGGCGACGAAGGGCGCGGGCATGGCGCCGAACCGGGTGGGGCCGCCGGACCCGCTCACCAGGGCGAGCAGCACATGCACCCGGTGGACGCCGTCGGGCAGCGCGTCGAGGTCGACGGCGAGCCGATGGGCGGCCGCCGCCTGTTTGGGCACTTCGATGCCGGGCAGCTGGGGCGAGGCCGGGTGCGCGACCCGTTCGACGCCCTGCACCGTGCCCTGTTCATCGCCGAGTGTCACCCCGGCCACGATCGGATTGCCCGCCGAGATCCGGATCTCCAAACGGGTCTGGGGCAGCGGGTGGTTCTGCCCCCGGACCAGCTCGGCCGTCATCGTGCGTCCCCTCGTTGTGTTCCGTTGTGTGCGTGGTGGTGCGTGGTGAGGCGGGTGTCCGCTGTCCGCGCGGTCGGCGCCGCGGTGGTGTGCGGCCGGTGCCGTACGAGCGCGTCGGCCCGGCGGGCAGACGCACCACCGGGCCGACGGGGACAACCGCTCCGCTTACAGGTGCGGCACGATGTGCGGCATCAGGTCCTGGAAGGTACGGCCGTTGGCGGGCTCGCCGACGGCCTTCATCTGCCAGGCGCCGCCCGCACGCTGCACGATGGCCATGATCTGCGCGGTGTACTGGCCACCACCGGTGAGGGTGTAGCGGGCCAGCTCCTGGCCGTTGGTCTCGTCGACCAGCCGGCAGAACGCGTTCTGCACCTCGGCGAAGGTCTGGCCGGTGAAGGAGTTCACCGTGAAGACGATCTGGTCGATGTGCACCGGCACCCGCTGGAGGTCGACCAGGACCGCCTCGTCGTCGCCGCCCTGACCGGCGCCGCCGACCAGGTTGTCGCCGGTGTGGCGCACCGAGCCGTCGTCGCTCACCAGGTGGCGGAAGAACACCACGTCGGTCGGCTGCTTGTCGGCGAAGAGCACCGCCGACGCGTCGAGGTCGATCTCACGGGTACGGGAACCGAACAGTCCGCGGCGGGGCGCGGCCTGCCAGCCCAGTCCCATCCGCACCGCGGTCAGGGTGCCCCCGTCGGCCTTCTGCAGGCTGATGGCCTGTCCCTTGGACATGTTGACCGTCACGCGCTGTCCCTACTCTCGTCTCTCGGTTTCCCCGTGGCCGCCCGGGCGCGGCCGCAGCCGCGCCGTGTGCACGGCCCTCCCGAAAACCCTATGCACGGCCACCGGGACTCCGGCCAGGCGAGCGGGCTTTTGTGTCGGTCTTGCAACACAGCGGGACCACGGCGGAACCCCGGCGCAACCAGGGCGGACCCCTGGGACACCCCAACCGCCCCAGGGGTCAGGACAGCCCGGCCTCCCTCATCTGCCGCAGCTCCTTCTTCAGTTCCCCGACCTCGTCCCGCAGCCGGGCCGCGACCTCGAACTGGAGCTCCGCCGCGGCGGCCTTCATCCGGTCGGTCATGTCCTCGATCAGCTGGGCCAGTTCGGCGGCCGGACGGTCGGTCAGTGTGCCCTCCCCGGCCCCCTTCCCGGCCTTGCCGCCCGCCTTCTGCGACCCCAGGGCGGGCACCGGAGCCTTCGCCTGCCCCTTGCCCGCTCCCTTGCCCTGCTCCGACGGCTTGCGGTAGCCGGTCTCCAGCAGCTCCTTGGTGTCGATCTCCTCGCGCGCGAGGGTCGCCACGATGTCGCCGATCTTCTTGCGGAGGGGCTGCGGGTCGATCCCGTTCTTCTCGTTGAACGCGATCTGCTTCTCCCGGCGGCGGTTGGTCTCGTCGATGGCCTTCTCCATCGCCGGTGTGACCTTGTCGGCGTACATGTGCACCTGGCCCGAGACGTTACGGGCGGCACGGCCGATGGTCTGGATCAGCGAGGTGCCGGAGCGCAGGAAGCCCTCCTTGTCCGCGTCGAGGATCGCGACCAGCGAGACCTCCGGCAGGTCGAGGCCCTCCCGCAGGAGGTTGATGCCGACCAGCACGTCGAACTCGCCCGCGCGCAGCTCGCGCAGCAGCTCCACCCGGCGCAGGGTGTCCACGTCGCTGTGCAGATAGCGCACCTGGATGCCCAGTTCGAGCATGTAGTCCGTCAGGTCCTCGGCCATCTTCTTGGTGAGGGTGGTGACGAGGACCCGCTCGTCCTTCTCGGTGCGGGTGCGGATCTCATGGATCAGATCGTCGATCTGCCCGTCGGTGGGCTTGACCACGACCTCCGGGTCGACCAGGCCGGTCGGCCGGATGATCTGCTCCACGAAGCCGTCGCCGCGGGACATCTCGTACGCGCCGGGGGTCGCGGAGAGATACACGGTCTGGCCGACCCGCCCCAGGAACTCCTCCCACTTCAGCGGGCGGTTGTCGAGCGCGGAGGGCAGCCGGAAGCCGTGCTCGATCAGCGTGCGCTTCCGGGACGCGTCACCCTCGTACATCGCGCCGATCTGCGGCACCGTGACATGCGACTCGTCGATGACCAGGAGAAAATCGTCCGGGAAGTAGTCGAGCAGGGTGTGCGGCGGGGAGCCGGACTCGCGGCCGTCGATGTGCAGCGAGTAGTTCTCGATGCCGGAGCAGGTGCCGATCTGCCGCATCATCTCGATGTCGTACGTGGTGCGCATCCGCAGCCGCTGGGCCTCCAGCAGCTTGCCCTGCTTCTCCATCCGGGCCAGGGTCTCCTCCAGCTCGGACTCGATCCCGGCGATGGCCTTCTCCATGCGCTCGGGGCCCGCCACATAGTGGCTGGCAGGGAACACATACAGCTCCTGGTCGTCGGTGATCACCTCGCCGGTGAGCGGATGGAGCGTCGACAACGCCTCGATCTCGTCGCCGAACATCTCGATCCGGACGGCCAGCTCCTCGTAGACCGGGAAGATCTCGATGGTGTCGCCGCGGACCCGGAAGGTGCCCCGGGTGAACGCCATGTCGTTGCGGGCGTACTGGATGTCCACAAAGCGGCGCAGCAGCTGGTCGCGGTCGATCTCCTCGCCGACCTTGAGCGGCACCATGCGGTCCACGTACTCCTGCGGGGTGCCCAGGCCGTAGATGCAGGAGACGGAGGCCACCACGACCACGTCGCGCCGGGTGAGCAGCGAATTCGTCGCGGAGTGGCGCAGCCGCTCGACCTCCTCGTTGATCGAGGAGTCCTTCTCGATGTAGGTGTCCGACTGCGGTACGTACGCCTCGGGCTGGTAGTAGTCGTAGTACGAGACGAAGTACTCGACCGCGTTGTTCGGCAGCAGCTCACGGAACTCGTTGGCGAGCTGGGCCGCCAGCGTCTTGTTGGGCGCCATGACGAGCGTGGGCCGCTGAAGCTTCTCGATCATCCACGCGGTGGTCGCGGACTTGCCGGTGCCGGTCGCGCCGAGCAGCACGACGTCCTTCTCACCGCCGCGGATGCGCCGCTCCAGGTCGGCGATGGCCGTGGGCTGGTCGCCGCTGGGCTGGTACGGGCTGACGACCTCGAAGGGCGCCACCTTGCGTTCGATCTGAGTCACGGGCCGCATGAGACCCACCGTACGACTCGCCACTGACAACGGCCGGACGGCCGCTCCCCGGGCGCTCCCCTGGCGCTCCCCGGGCCTGCGCGCGCCCCGGACCGGGAGGGGTACGGGATGGATCAATGTACGGCTTTTCTATGACTGTCCTCCGTACGGCGCGTCTGGGACGCTTCGGCCGTCCGTGAGCCAGACTCATCAGACTCAGACGACGCGAGGAGTCCGTATGCAGATCCGCCCCGCCGCGTTATCCGGCGCTCTCCTGGGTGTCTCCGCGCTCTTCCTCCCCCTCCCCACGGCGGCGCAGGCCGCCTCCGGCACGTCGCACGGCGACCCCGTCACGGTGGCGCACCGGGGCGCCTCCGCCTACGCTCCCGAGAACACCCTGGCCGCCGTCGACGCCGCCGACGACCTGGGCTTCGACTGGGTGGAGAACGATGTGCAGCGCACCCGGGACGGCGAGCTGATCGTCATGCACGACACCACGCTGGCCCGGACCACCGACGTCGAGCAGGTCTTCCCGGACCGCGCCCCCTGGAACATCTCCGACTTCACCCTGGACGAGATCGAGAAACTCGACGCCGGGAGCTGGTTCGGGACAAAGTTCGCGGGCGAGCCGGTGCCGACCCTGGAGGAGTACCTGGACCGGGTTTCGGACAACCACCAGAAGCTGCTCATGGAGATCAAGGCGCCGGAGCTGTACCCGGGCATCGAGCGGCAGGCCCTGCGCGAGCTGCGCCGGGAGGGCTGGCTGGACCGCAAGCACCTCAAGCGGCTGATCGTGCAGAGCTTCAGCGCCGACTCGGTCCAGACGGTCCACAAGCTGCGACGGGACGTCAAGACCGGCTTCCTGGGCACCCCGCCCGTCGCCGATCTGCCGCGGTACGCGGAGTTCGCCGACCAGATCAACCCGAGCTACACGACGATCGACGCCGCGTACGTGAAGGAGATCCACGCGGTGCGCGGCACGCACGGCCGTCCGCTGGAGGTCTACACCTGGACGGTGAACGACGGCCCGAACGCGGTCAAGGTCGCGGGGATGGGGGTGGACGGGATCATCACCAACAAGCCCGATGTGGTGCGGGACGCGCTGGACGACGCCCACTGAGGGAGGCCGGACGGCGCTGACGGCGGCTGACGGCGGGGTGTTGTCGGACCCCCCGCCTACGCTGAAGGTGTGACGAACGAGCAGCGGCAGTCCGAGCAGCGGGAGACCCACGAGTGGTCCTGGGCGGTGTCCGACACGCCCATCGGTCCCCTGCTGCTCGCGGCCACCGGCCAGGGGCTGGTCCATGTGGTGTTCCACGCCGACAGCGGGACGGCGGCCGGGGCCGTCGACCGGCTCACCCGGCGCCTCGGTACCGGGCCCGCGCCCGAGCCCGGTGCGCGGCTCACCGATGCGATAGGGCAGGTGGAGAGCTACTTCGCCGGGAAGACCCGCGCGTTCACCCTGCCGCTCGACTGGTCCCTGTCCACCGGCTTCAACCGCCGGGTGCTGCGCGAGCTGGCCGACCACGTTCCGTACGGCACGGTCGTCGGCTACCAGGACCTCGCGCGCCGGGTCGGCGAGCCGGACGCCGCCCGCGCGGTCGGGGTGGCCATGGGCAGCAATCCGCTGCCGGTGGTGGTTCCCTGCCATCGCGTCGTGGAGAGCGACGGCGGCATAGGCGGCTTCGGCGGCGGGCTGGAGACCAAGCGGACCCTGCTGGCCCTGGAAGGGGTACTTCCGCAACCGCTTTTCTGACCGGGCCCCTTCTCCCCCGCCCATCTCTCCCCGCCCCTCCGGGTTGGAAGATATTTTGCCGGGGAAATGCGTCGCCATCTTGTCATGGCCACCTTCCACCCTTACCTTAGGAGCGCTCGCGGGCCCCACCTCGGCGAGAATGCAACGCACGCACATTCCGGTACGCGGTAAAGCTCTTTCGTTCTTCCGCTCGCCCGCTCTTCTCGCCTTCCCGCTCTTCTCTCTTCGCGCTCTTCCCTCTTCCCGCTCGCGTGCTTTCCCCGCTCATGCCCGAAAGACGAACGCGTTCCTTCACGGCTCAACCACGTCCCCGATGATCGAATTGGAGAGCCATGTCCGGTGTTCTGCTCGCCGGCGGCGCGGCCGCGGCATTATTCGCCTCTGCCTTTACCGCCCAAGGTGTTTCCTCGGCCCCCGATGTACCGCCGGAAAAGATCCAGATGAGCGTCAAGACCGTGAACGGCTCGGGCTGCCCGAAAGGGACCGCCGCGGTGGCCGTGGCCAGCGACAACACGGCGTTCACCGTGACCTACAGCGACTATCTCGCTCAGGTCGGCCCCACCTCGGACCCCACCGACATCCGTAAGAACTGCCAGCTCAACCTGGGTGTTCACGTGCCGCAGGGGTTCACCTACGCCATCGCCCAGGTCGACTACCGCGGCTACGGCTCGCTGCAAAAGGGCGCGAAGGGCACCGAGAAGGCGAGTTACTACTTCCAGGGATCGTCGGACACGGCATCGCGCACCCATGACTTCAGCGGTCCGTACAACGACAACTGGCAGACCACCGACGCCACGGAATACAGCGCTCTCGTATGGGCGCCGTGCGGCCAGGACCGCAACTTCAACATCAACACCGAACTGCGGGTAAGCGCGGGCACCTCCGCCGCGGGCACCACCAGCTTCATGGCCATGGACTCGACGGACGGCGGCGCCAACACCATTTACCACCTGGCCTGGAAGGAATGCCCGTAGCCCTTCCAGCGGGGCGGGCCCCACCAGCAGCGCGGGGAAATCCACCATCGAATGGAGAATCATGCCCGGTGTTCTCTACGCAGGCGGCGTGGTCGCGGCGTTATTCGCGTCGACGCTCACTTCCCAGGCATACGCGCAACCCCCGTTCGACACCGTGCCACCCGACAAGATCGTGATCACCGTCGCGACCGTCAACGGATCGGGCTGTCCGGCGGGAACGGCGGCGGTGGCGGTCTCTCCCGACAACACCGCGTTCACGGTGACGTACAGCGACTACCTGGCCCAGGTGGGCAAGGGGGCCAAGCCGACCGACTTCAGGAAGAACTGTCAGCTGAGTCTGGTCACGCATGTGCCCCAGGGCTTCTCCTACGCCATCGCCAGCGTCGACTACCGGGGCTACGCCCACCTGGAAAAGGGCGCGTCCGCCACCGAGAAAGCGAGCTACTACTTCCAGGGCCAGTCGCAGACGACGTCGAACACGCATGACTTCGCCGGCGCCTACGACGAGAACTGGCAGGTCCGCGACACGGCCGACATCGCCACCGTGGTCTGGTCCCCCTGCGGTGAGCTGCGGAACTTCAACATCAACACCGAGCTGCGGGTCAACGCCGGATCGTCGAACACCAGGGACACGACGAGCTTCATGACCATGGACTCGACGGACGGCGACGTGAGCACCACGTACCACTTCGCCTGGAAGGAATGCCCGCAGAAGAAGTAGCGCGCGGGCACGGGCGGACGGCCCACCGGAGGGCCCCAGGACCGGTCCCCAGGCGGTCCTACGGCTCCGGGCGGTGCCACGCCGGATGCCGGGGATCGTCCGCCCGCACCACCACGTCCGCGCTCTCGACGGGCCGCACCTCGTCCTCGTACCGCGCGAAGGCGGGCAGCGTCCAGCGCTCGTCCTCCTCGGTACGGCGGCCGAGCGCGGCGGACGTCAGCCACAGATGCACCGACAGGTCGAACGGGAACCAGTGCCCGAGCAGCAGCGCGCCGTGCAGCAGCAGCACCCCTCCCGGCGGCAGTTCGGCGTAGGGGCTGCGGGTGGCCCGGTCGGTCGCCGGGTCCCACAGGTCGGGCAGCACCCGCCCGGTGCCGCCAGGGCCCGGCTCCAGCGGAGCGAAGACCTCTCGCCACAGGGCTCCGGTGTCCAGCCAGCGGTCGTAGTACGCGTCGGCGTCCCGCTTCCCGTACTCGTAGCGCAGCGACGCGGGCCGCAGGAAGCCCGCCGCCGCGACGACGAGCACCGGGCGCCCGCGTATCCGCAGCGCCTCCGCCAGGTCCCGGGCCAGCTCCCCGGGGCGCGCCGCGGGCGCGCCGTCGACCGCCACCCTGATCCAGGGGCCGCCGTCCGCCGCCGTCATCCCGGCGATGCGGTCGGCGGTCGCGTCGGTGAGCCGTTCCCAGGTGATCGCTTCCAGCCGCACGCCCCCATGATGCCGTGCCCCTCCCGGCGCGCTGCGGGTACGCTCCCCACAGACATCACATCAGCGGATCATCAGAGGTACCGCCCATGACATCCCAGATAGCGCTGCTGCGCGGCATCAACGTGGGCGGCAACAAGACGTTCCCGGTGGCGCGGCAGCGCGCGCTGATGGCCGAGCTGGGGTACGAGGACGTCACCGTCCATCTCCAGACCGGCAACATCGTCTTCGCCGACCCCGGCACCCCGCCCGGCCGCACGGCCCGCGCCCTCGAGGACGCCTTCGCCGCCGACCTGGGCTTCTCCGTACCCGTGATGGTGCGGACCCGCGACGAGCTGGCCGCCGCCGTCGACGCCAACCCGTACCCCGCCGCCGTGGCCGAGCCCAAGACCCTGCACATGGTCTTCCTGTCGGACGTGCCCACCGACACCTCGGCGCTGGACGCGCTGGACCCGGCCGCGTACGCGCCGGACGAGTTCCGGCTCATCGGGCGCGAGATCTACCTCCACGCCCCGAACGGGGTCGGCCGCTCCAAGCTGGCCGCGAAGCTCGGCAGCCCCCGGCTCGGGGTGACGGCCACCGCCCGCAACTGGAACACGGTCACCAAGCTGCTGGCGCTGGCCGACGCCTGACCGCCCACCACCGCTTCCGGGTTCAGCGCCAGCCGTACCGCTGCCGCAGCCGCATCACGACCAGGTCGAAGCGCGGCCGGTCCAGCGCGCACGCCTCGCGCCGCATGCCGTCCGGATGCACCCGCAGGACGCGGTCCACGTCGACCCAGGAGTCGCGCCCGGCCCGGTCCCACGGCCCGGAGCCGATCGCCACCCACTCGTGGTCGCCGTCATGCCGCTTGCTCGACAGCTGTACGGCCAGCAGCGTGCCGCCGCGCTCGCGCGCGACGACGAGCACCGGGCGGTCCTTGCCGCGGCCGTCGTTCTCCTCGTACGGAACCCACGTCCAGACGATCTCGCCCGGGTCGGGATCCCCGTCCGGATCCGGTGCGTACTCGGTGCGTACCCGCCCGACCTGGCGCGGCTCGGCTTCGACGGTGGCGGTGGGTCCGGCGCTGCCGGGCAGCGCCTCGTCGTCTTCGGTCCCCTTGAATGGCCTGATCACGCCCCACACGTTAGCCCGTCCGAGGTGGCCGGGCGGCGGCGCGGTACCCGTCGCGGACGCAGCGGGAAGGGACAAGCATGTGCCTGTTGTCCTCGACCCGGTGGCGGACCTCGTCAAGCGCCGCAACGCCCCCATCGTCGTCCAGACCCTGCGTTCCGCGGCGGCCGCGACCATCTCCTACGTCGTCGCCCTCAAACTGAGCACCGAACCGGCCCCGCTGACCGCCCCGCTCACCGCGCTCCTCGTGGTGCAGGTGACCCTCTTCGCGACCCTCACCACCGGCATCCGCCGGGTGAACGCCGTGGTGGTGGGCGTCCTGCTCGCCATCGGCTTCTCCATCCTGGTCGGGCTGACCTGGTGGAGCCTGGGTCTGATCATTCTTGCCTCGCTGACGGCCGGTCACTTCGCACGAGTGAGCGAATTCGTTCCCGAGGTGGCCATCAGCGCCATGCTCGTGCTCGGCGTGAGCCAGGTGACCACCACCGCCTGGGACCGGGTGCTGGAAACCCTGATCGGGGCCGTCGTCGGACTGGGCTTCAACTTCCTGTTCGCGCCGCCCGTCTGGGTCCGCACCGCCGGGGAGTCCATCGTGGACCTCTCCCGCCGGATGCGTCAGCTCCTGCTCCACATGGGCGAGGAGCTGGGCAGCCACACCCCGGTCGAACGCGCCGCCGCCCGCCTCCACGAGGCCCGCCGCCTCGACCACGACATCTCCCAGGTCGACGCCGCCCTCCGGCAGGCCGAGGACAGCGTCCGCCTCAACCCCCGGGTCAAGGAGGGCCTGCTGCACCGGGTCGTGCTGCGCACCGGCCTGGACACCCTGGAGATCTGCACGGTCGTCCTGCGCGTCCTCACCCGCACCCTCACCGACCTCGCCAAGAAGCGGACGGACGAACCCCTCTTCCCCCCGGACGTGGCCGACGCCCTGGAACACCTCTTCCGCCACACCGCCGCCGCCGTCGAAAGCTTCGCCGTCCTGGTCACCAGCCCGATCAGCGCCAACGCCGAGGAGGCCGAATCCCACCTGGCCACCGAGCTGTCCCGGGCCCACACCAGCCGCGACCAGGCCGCCCACCTCCTCCTCCGCCGCGTCCAGCGCCACCCGGGCCAGTGGCAGCTCCAGGGCGCCCTGCTCGCCGAGGTCGACCGCATCCTCGCCGAACTGGACATGGAGCAGCGCTCCCGCCGCCTCATGGAGGAACTCGACCGCAGCACCCGCGAAAAGCGCGACCGCTTCCCCGCCCTCCACAAACTCCGCCGCCGCCTGCGCGGCGGGCGCCGGGACGGCGGCGGCTCCGTGTGACCTGCGCCGCCCGGGCCGCCGACGACAGGTCTACGCGACCTGCTGCCGGAACCACTCCAGAGCTTCTTGGAATCGCTCCAGCCCGGGCCCGGCCAACGTCCCGACGGGAAAGCTCGGCCGTCTGCGGTGAAGCTCGCCGTCAGCGACGCTGAGGTCCACTCCAGGGATCGCGTTCATACGCGTCAGCAGATCCTTGAGAAGGAGCGGCCGGGTGAAGGGCTCCCTGCGACTGAGGTATTCGAACACCACCTCCACCGTGCCCGACCGGGGATAGATCGCGATCGGCCAGATCGATCCCCTGGGACCATGGCCCTTCCTCAGCACGGGCGAACAGCTCGTTTCGGCCGCGAAGCCGTATCCGAGCCGGCCTCCTGTCGCCTCCCACTTCTCCAGCAGTGTCAGCACCCCGTCGGCGACGGACGGCTGATGCTCCTGGAGCAGGGCACGGAAGTTGGCCGGACGGTCCTCGATCGGCGCTCGGTCACCGGCCGCCGTCTCCTCGTGGTCGGCCGGCGGCTCCATACCCGCCAGTTCGGCCAGCGCGGCAAGCCACATGCGCTGCTCGGGGTCGGCGGTCACCTCGCGGAAGCGGACCCCCTCGCGCTCCAGTGCCTCCCGTTGCGACTCGGCGCGGCCGTCGGGCCAGGCGAAGTCCGGCGACGGCGCCCCCGAAGACATGAGCACACGATGGGCGTTGGGGACGCCTCGATGGGCGCCCATGTACGTCCCGAGCGGACGTGGGTGAAGGCCGATGACCGCGGCCAGGTCGCCGTACGTGGTCCACGAGCCGGACGGAAGCCCGGCAAGGATCTGCCGCAGAACGATCCACTCGGTCCGCTCGTCGGTCTCGGTGACCTCCACTGCCAGCGGGGCGGGCCAGAGCTGTACCGCTCGGTCGGCCAGACGCTCGGCACGTGCGAGGATCTCCGCCTTCCCCCAACGCTCGGTGGCAGCGATCTCGCGGTTCATGCGCAGGGCGCTCTCGTTGAGGATCTGCTGCTTGCGCTCGTACGGGTGGTTCGACAGCCGGGTGTTCTCCCCGGTCAGGGTGAGATTGCCGAGGGTGTGCACGAGGGTCTCGTGCAGTTCCTCCGGCTTGCTCCCGTCGTCGGCATCTTCGGCGAGAACGCTGAGCCATTCATCGGTCGGCGTCTGCGGCATGATGTGTTCGACCGTGGCCCAGGCGCGGGAGAAGTCCAGCGGCTCGGGCCCGGCGTAGCTCTCCTCGAACCGACGCAGAACGTAGGCGCGTTGCGGGTGCTTGCCGTGCCAGTAGAACGGCTGCGTACGGACCGCTTCGCGGAGTTGCGCGTCACTGGGCCAGTAGCGTCGGGGGCCGGACAGATACCGGTGGACCGCTTCCGGGAGCGGCCTGTCCCGCTCCAGCTCGGAGGGGGCGGCGGACAGCACCCGGTTGAGGTTGTTCGTCCGTACGTAGGCGATCATGCGACGGACGAGGAAGCTCTCGAGGTAGTACAGCGCCTGGACCGCCTGTTCCGCCGTGGCGGATCCCCGGTCGAGGTGGTCGAGGATGTGCAGGGCGAGCGGATAGTGCACCTCTCCGCCCCACTGCTCCAAGCGGATCAACGCCTCCCGCACCTCTGGGTGCGGCTCTCGGCGGGGTTCGACGAGGCGGAGGAGAACGCTTCCGAGTTGACGCAGCCTGGCGATGTCCTCGCGCAGCCCCTCTTCGCCTCCGGAAGCCGCGATCGCCGCCAGCCTGCGCTGCTGGCCCTGATACACCTCACTGACCTTGGCCCGCGTGTGTCCGTGCAGTACGAGATCGAGCCAGGCCAGCGTGACCAGGCGATCGGGCCCGAGTTCGGTCTGCATCGGGAGCCAGAGCTTTTCGTACACCTGCTCGCCGAGGCGGGGCAGCTGCATGAAGAGGTAGTTGCGCAGCAGGTCGGCCTGGGTGAGAGGGACGCCCGTGTTGTTCAGTGACTCGAAGATCCGGTAGACGTTGTCGCGTGGACCGGCCGTAATGGTCACGAGTGAGAGGCGGCGGCGGAGGGCTTGGTCGATGTGGCGTACCGCATCCCATTCACCTCGCGGGTCGAGCTCGGTGAGGGACGCGCGGAAGTAGCTGTAGGCCCGGCCGACGCTGTCCTCGCCGCCGGCGGAGGGCAGCCCGTCGACACATGCGAGAAAAGAGGGACGGTCGGCCTGCGTCGGCAGGAGCCGGTAGGCGTCGAGTCCCGTGTAGTCCTCTTCGTTGATGAGGTAGCGCCGATGGATCAGATCCGCCTTCGAGGAGTCGAAGGCGCGGACGTGATCGCGCAGCGCGCAGGCGAGGAGCATCAGCGTCGTCAGACGCTGCTGTCCGTCGATGACGACCCAACGCTGCACGGTGTCGGGGAGCGGAGGCCGGGGAGCGAGGACCACCGAGCCGAGGAAATGCCGGACCGGGTCGTCACCGTCCCTACCGTCAGCACCGCCGGACGGTTCTGCCAGCGCAGCCGCCTGCTCGACGAGATCGGTCCACAGCCGCTCGTGATCGTCACGCTTCCAGCTGTATGTGCGCTGGTAGAGCGGGATCTGAAACTGATTGTCCCCTTGGATCAGCTTCTCGAATGTCGTCTCTCTCGCTTCCATACCGCGAAGCAGCCCTCCCCGTCGTGCACGCGACAGACACGCCCCTCCCCGCCATCAAAACGATGACGGGGAGGAAACCGGTCAGTGCTTTTCGCTCTTCCACTTGTGGAAGTGGCCAAGGAGGTAAGCGGCGGAAAACTCCACCGCCAGCCCCTCGACGTGCTCGAGCACGAACTGGCAGACGTCACGGAAGAACATTGGGTTCACTCCCCGCAAGACACAGGAACCGCCATCGCGTTCAGCGGGCCCCGGCTCTGTCCACGCGGGGCCTCGGAGAGGTTGCGGGAACTGGCGCGGGTCGTGCCTTACGCCGCAGGCGGGCCTGATTGCGAGATGTCGCACCGCATATTCAGCCGCGTCATCGACCTTACGGTGTGGTCATTACGGTCCGCAAGCACTTCCGCACCGGGCGCATCACCCGTTCGCGGTCGGTCACGGCCCGCGCCGATCCCACAAGCCGCGCATGTGCTCGCGCGCGTCATCGGGAGCTGGGTCGCGTTCGAAGCTCCCGGTTCCAGACCGGTAGATGACGTCAACGCCGTAGGCGTGCAGCAGGGCTCGCTCCTTGGGTGCGAGGGGCTCCGGGAACAGCGCCGAAAGTCGATCGACCATGTCGGGGGCGAAGCGCGCATAGTCCAGGAGTTGGGCCAGCGCTTCGCGGACGTGGCCACGCTCCACTCGGGACTTCGCCTCGATGAGCTCACGCCCCTCGGGGCCGTCCAGATAGATGTCGCAGATGCCCGCCGCGCTGGCGAAACGATTCGGCTTCACCTCAGGAAGCGTGGCGCAGAACTCGCCGACCAGCGCCGCCTCATCCCGGTTGAAGAGCACCTGCCGGGCGGCCCGCTCGACCATCGTGGACCGCGTGTGCTGTTGCTCCACGGGCATCACACGAGCCGAGACGGACGGGGTCTCAGCTCCTGCCTCCTCGAGGGCTGTCCGGGTGGTGATGAGGAGGCCGTCTATCCCCGCCCGCGCCTCATCGCCGGAGAACACCATCTGCCCTGGGTATTTGAAGCTGGGCTTGTACCCGAGGAGGGCGTTCAACGTCTCGTAGGGAACGTCTGTCAGCGCGAACTGACGCAGGCTGTAGACCGTGTGCCAGCTCTCGCCGCCGGGCTCGGGAGGCCACATAGTGTCGGCGAAGGAGCTGTTCTGGAAGATCGCGCCGACCTCACCGACCGCCAGTACCTGATTCTTTCCCGTGAACAAGACGACGTCCCCTGTCGCGACGTCCGCCATCTTCCGGTCGTGGCTCGCCCTGGCGCCCCAGAAGCGGGCATGGCCGTCGGGGTGCAGCAAGGTCAGGCGGTGCAACTCACCGTCTGTCAGCTTGTCCGCGTGCCTGGGCTCGGTGAAGGGCACCGTGTGGTCCAGAGTGTCCCTCCAGTGTCGGCGCGACTCGGCTTTTCCGAACGCCGGCGACACCAGTAGACGGGCGCCGGGAGACGGGTGTGCTGCCTCGTTGGCCTGTGGCCCCTCGACATGAAATCCGAGGCCCGTCAACACGGGAACGACGGTGGCCGCGCCTCCGGAGAACTCACCGGAGCCCAAGGCACGACCGCTGACATGCCGGTGGGCCACTCCGACGATGGCTTTGGAGTCGTAGCGACGGCCGTTGTGCACGAGCAGATAGCTCCGGGCCCGCTGATACCCGTAACGCGCGAGGAAGGCCTCCCCGCCCAGGTCGTCGTATTCCTCCAGCGTCTTCAGTACGCCATCACGAGTAATGTCCCCGATCCCCATAAGCCGATCATATGAGTAACCGTCAGCATGCTCGCAATGCTGTGGGCACATCACCGTGGAAGAGGAGCGGACCCGGGGGCGTAGCCTGCCCCCGGGTCCTTGAAATGCCACCCAACTGCGCACGCCGCGTCGTTTAAGGGCATGGGTCAGTCATCATGTCGTCGTGTTCTGCCTTTGAACTACCGCGCATCGGAGAGAAGTAGCTGCGCGGGCCGGACTTGAACCGGCATCCGACGACGGGGGCCCAGCCCGGTCGATGCGGCGATCGGCGGCGAATGCTGAGTCTGGAGCGAGAGTCTGAGATTGATCGCGGCCTCCTCTGAGGGCGGACCGCGCCGTCACGACAAGCTTCAGCTTCAGCTTGCGCTCCTCGCGCACCCCGTCCGCACTGGGGCGGACGGGGAGTTCATGACGCTACCCGAACAGGTAGCCGAAGACCACGTCACCCACCCTCTGGTCGGTGGCCTCGACGCCGTTGGCCTCCTCGCGGGCGAACTTGACCGCCTGCTGGAGCTTTTCCACTCGGTCGAGCAGCTCGTTGACCCTGCGGGCCGGGAGGGCGCCGGAGAACTTGACCGTGGTCCAGTAGCCGACCGGGATGTCCTCGTAGTAGACCTCGACCTGAGCCGGGTGCTTGTCGGTGGCCTCCGCCTTGACGTGGTTGCGGGGGACCTTCTTCGTACGGACCGTACGCACCGGCTCGGTCTTCCAGGAGTCCGTGGACGGGTCCACGGACCAGGACTCGGCGGCGTCCAG
This sequence comes from Streptomyces sp. NPDC021115, assembly GCF_044333065.1. Taxonomy (NCBI): domain Bacteria; kingdom Bacillati; phylum Actinomycetota; class Actinomycetes; order Kitasatosporales; family Streptomycetaceae; genus Streptomyces; species Streptomyces sp. NPDC021115. The sequence goes on along the minus strand of NZ_JBIRQF010000012.1, from coordinate 11,897 downwards.
AACCGGCAGCTTGCGGACGAAGGCGCCCAGGTCGGCCAGCTGCTTCTCCAGGAAGAGGAGGTAGGCGACCGGGACGTCGCGCAGCAGCGTGCGGCCCTCGACCGTCACATCCGCCCTCGCCGCGCAGTTCGACCAGTCCTTGGTGGCGGTGACGTCGAAGAGGCGGGTCAGGGTGGCCGCCGTGTCCCTCAACACGTCCTCGGACTTGACCTGGACGCGGGTGGACTCGGGCGGGAGCTGTTCGCCCTCCTCGTCCTTCGGCTGATAGGTACGGGATATCCCGGCGAGCAGGGCCGGCTTCTGCAGGCCGTGGTGGGCAGCCGTCAGGTCCTGGTGGGACTTGGCCTTGACGCCCTTCTCCACGGCGATGATCTGGTTGAGTTTCGCCACGTCGAGCACGCTAGCAAGAGCTGATCCGCGCGCTCGACCGATTATCGGCGGTGGTCAGTTGAGCGGGTAGCGGTCGTGCGGGAAGAGCGGGGCGTCGGACGGTTCGGCGGAGGGGTGGAAGGCGAAGGCGAAGTCGTCGGCCAGCTCGGCTATGGTGCCGCGGCCCTCCACCTGGGCCAGCCAGGACGGCGGGAGGCGCAGGTCGCCGTGGTGGGCGCCCAGGAGGTTGCCGCAGATCGAGCCCGTCGAGTCGCTGTCGCCCGAGTGGTTGACGGACAGCAGCAGCGATGCCCGGACCGAGGTGTGGGCCAGTGCGGCGTAGACCGCGATGGCCAGCGCCTCCTCGGCGATCCAGCCGCCGCCGAGCGACTCGACCTTCTCGCTGGTCGGGTCGCCCTTGGCGGCCAGGTCGATCGCGCGGCGCAGGACGGCGGTGGTCTCCTCGTGGCGCGGGTAGCCGCGCAGCATCTCCAGGGTGCGCAGGGCGGAGCCCTCCAGGGAGTCGCCCTCGAGGAGGTACACGACCATCGCGGCCAGGGCGCCCGCCGCGAGGTAGCCGGTCGGGTGGCCGTGGGTGATCTGGGCGCAGCGGGCGGCGAGTTCGAAGGAGTCGCGGGCAGGCAGGCCGGTGAGGCCGAACGGGGCCGACCGCATCACGGTGCCGCAGCCCTTGGAGCCGGAGTTCACCGGGCCCGGGGCGCCGTGGAGTGGCTGGTCCACGGCGGGGGTGTGGCCCTCGATGAGGCCGGAGAGGCAGGCGTTGCCGGGTGCGCGGCGGGCGTACAGCCACGGGTGGGTGCGCAGCCAGCCGGAGCGGCCGACGTCCTGGGGGGTCCGCTGGGGCGGCGGGTCGGGGAAGTTCTGGGTGTCGAGCCAGCGCAGATACGCCTGGCGGACGACGGCGATCTCGGCGCCGGTGCCCCCGGCGGCGGAGCGGGCTTCGGCCCGGATCAGCCCCTCGGCCGTGAACAGGGTCATCTGGGTGTCGTCGGTGATCCGGCCCGCGGTGCCGCTCTCGTCCGGGACGAGGCCGGTGACGCCCGCCGGGCCGTAGGTCGCCCGGATCCCGTGCAGGGAGCTGAACTCGATCGGGTTACCGAGGGCGTCACCGATCGCGCCGCCCAGCAGACAGCCTCGGATGCGGGACCGCCGGGCGGCCGATTCGTCCCATGACTGGTGGATCACGCGCGGCTCCTCGTCGTGCGCGGCGGAGGCACAACTCCTGTGCTCAGCACATGATCGCAGGCCCCACCGACAGGGCCCCTACGGGCCCGGCGAGAGGTCCGGCGACGGGCCCGGGAGCGCGGTAACGTCGAAGGGGGAGACGATGCGATGGACAGGCGATTCATCCGCACGGGCGATGAGCCGGCGCATGCGCGCACCCCGCTGCGCATGCGGCTGTGGCTCGCCGCCTGGGGGCTGCTGTGGACGGCCGGCGGCACGGTGGCCTTCGTACTGGCGGGCAGGCCCGGCTGGGCGGCCGCCTGCGCCGCGCTCGCCGTTGTCACCGTGGTCGACCTGGCCCTGATCATCCGGCACATCCGGCAGGGGCCGCACTACCAGCCGGGGCGGGATGTGCCGCCGTACGCACCGGTCAGGGGGCGGCGGCGGTAGTGCGGGCCGAGGTCAGCCCCGGTCAGACCCAATCAGCTCTGCTCGCCGAAGCGTGCCGCCTCCACGAAGTCCGGGCGCGGATCGAGCGCGGCGGCGAGGCGGAAGTGGCGGGTCGCCTCGGCCTGGCGGTCGGCGCGCTCCAGCGTACGGGCGAGGGCGAAGTGGGCGAACGCGTTGTCCGGCTCGCGCTCCAGGACGATGTGGAATTCGAGTTCCGCGGCGCGGAGCTGGGCCGCTCCGAAGAACGCGCGGGCCCGCAGCAGCCGGGCCGCGGTGTTCTCGGGGTGGGCGGTGATGACCGAGTCGAGCAGCTTGACGGCGCCTCGCGGATCTCGGGCGGCGAGCAGCTGCTCCGCGGCGCGGTAGTCGATGACATGGGTCTCGGGCGTGGGCTCGGGCACAGCCGCTTCCTTCCCCGGGCTTGCGTGATCCTTGGTCTCGTGTGCGGTGATCCCTCAGCGATGATCGTCGGTACGGGCAGCACAACAACCACCCAGGGCGCCACATTCCCCGTCGTCCCGCCCCGCAAGCACGGCAGGCCCCGCGAGCACGAACCGCGCGCTCAGTCCGTGGCGGCCGCCCGCTCCACCAGCTCGGTCCAGACCTTGCGGACGCGCGGCTCCAGATCGTCCAGCGGGCCGTCGTTGTCGATCACGATGTCGGCGACGGCCAGCCGCTCCTCGCGGGTCGCCTGGGCCGCCATCCGGGCCCGTGCCTCGTCCTCGGTCATGCCGCGCAGCCGGACCAGCCGGTCGAGCTGGGTCCCGGGCGTGGCGTCCACGACCAGCACCAGGTCGTACAGGGTGCCCAGGCCGTTCTCGGCGAGCAGCGGGACGTCGTGGACGACCACCGCCTCCGGTCCGGCGCCCGCCTGGAGCTCGGCGGAGCGGTCGCGGACCAGGGGGTGGACGATGGCGTTGAGGGCGCGCAGCCGCTCGGGGTCGCTGAAGACGATCCCGCCGAGCTTCGGCCGGTCGAGCCGACCGTCCGCGGTCAGCACCTCGGGCCCGAACTCGGCGACGACGGCGGCGAGGCCGGGGGTTCCCGGCTCGACCACCTCACGGGCGATCCGATCGGAGTCGATCAGCAGCGCGCCGTAAGAGACCAAGATCCGCGAGACTTCGCTCTTGCCCGCGCCGATTCCGCCCGTGAGCCCCAGCTTCAGCATGCGGCCCACGCTATACGAGGCCGTACGAGCACGGGGTCCCGCCAGAAGGCCCGCCACCGGGGACCCGCGAGCCGCCGGGACCCCGCCGCTCAGGTGCCGCTCTCGCCCTCCCGCTCGGCGAGGAAGCGCTCGAACTCGGCGCCCAGCTCGTCCGCCGACGGCAGCTCGGCCGGTTCCGCGACCAGGTTGCCGCGGCTCTCGGCCCCGGCCACCGCGTCGTACTGGTGCTCCAGGCCCCGTACGAGCGCGACCAGCTCGTCGTCGCCCTCCGAGACCTGCCGCTCGATCTCCTCCTGCGTCTTCAGCGCCTCGTTGCGCAGCGTGTGCGCCGCGCCCGGCAGCACCAGGCCGGTGGCCGCGGTGACCGCCTCCAGCGCGGTGAGCGCCGCGTCGGGATAGGCGGACCGGGCCAGGTAGTGCGGCACGTGGGCGGCGACCCCGAGCACGTCGTGGCCCGCCTCGCCGAGCCGGTACTCGATCAGCGACTCGGCGCTGCCGGGCACCTGGGCCTCGTCGAAGAGGCCGCGGTGGCCGGGCATCAGATCGGTGCGGTTGCCGTGCGGGGTGAGGCCCACCGGCCGGGTGTGCGGAACGCCCATCGGGATGCCGTGGAAGTTCACGGCGAGCCGCACCCCGAGCCGCTCCACGATCTGCCGCACCGCGGCCGCGAAGCGCTCCCACTCGACATCCGGCTCGGGCCCGCACAGCAGCAGGAAGGGCGCCGCGGTGGCGTCCCGCACCAGGTGGAGTTCGATCGCCGGGGTCTCGTAATCCGTCCAGCGGTCGCGCTGGAAGGTGAGCAGGGGGCGCCGGGCCCGGTAGTCGACGAGCCGGTCGTGGTCGAAGCGGGCGACGATCTGCCGCGGCAGCCCGTCGAGCAGCCGCTCCACGATCTGGTCGCCGGTCTCACCGGCGTCGATGTAGCCGTCGAAGTGGTAGAGCAGCACCAGCCCGGCCGAATCCCGGGAGGCTATCGCGTCGACTTCCGCGAGTCCGCTCGGTTCCCATGCGTACAAATCCTGCGGATCAAGCACTGTGACCGCTCCTCCTTGTGTTCCGTACGCGAAAACACCACACGGGGGCGTACGCATTCCCGGCCCCCGGCCTCAACTCCTGTGCGCATCATGGCCGTCCGCGGCCGGGAACACGCGGGAACACGCGTGAGGCCCGCTCCCCCGGAGGGGAACGGGCCTCACACACGATCAGCCGGTGCCGCCGACCATCAGGTCAGCGGCGCGGCGATTCAGCTCTGGCCACCGGCCAGCTTCTCGCGGAGCGCGGCCAGCGCCTCGTCCGACGCCAGGGCGCCGGAGTTGTCGGCCGACTCCGAGGAGTACGAACCGCCGCCGCCGGCGGCCTGGCCACCGGGCGCCGGGGCAGCACTGCCAGCCTCGGCAGCGGCCTGCTCGTCGGCCTCGCGCGACTTGATGACCTGGGCCTGGTGCTGCTCGAAGCGGGTCTGCGCGTCGGCGTACTGACGCTCCCACTCCTCGCGCTGCTTCTCGTACCCCTCGAGCCAGTCGTTGGCCTCGGGGTCGAAGCCCTCGGGGTAGATGTAGTTGCCCTGGTCGTCGTAGGACGCGGCCATGCCGTACAGGGTCGGGTCGAACTCGACCACGGACGGGTCGGCGCCGAAGGCCTCGTTGGCCTGCTTCAGCGAGAGGCTGATGCGGCGGCGCTCCAGGTCGATGTCGATGACCTTGACGAAGATCTCGTCGTTGACCTGGACGACCTGCTCCGGGATCTCCACGTGGCGCTCGGCCAGCTCGGAGATGTGGACCAGACCCTCGATGCCCTCGTCCACGCGGACGAACGCACCGAACGGAACGAGCTTGGTGACCTTACCCGGGACGACCTGACCGATCTGGTGGGTCCGGGCGAACTGCTGCCACGGGTCTTCCTGGGTCGCCTTGAGCGACAGGGAGACGCGCTCGCGGTCCATGTCGACGTCCAGGACCTCGACCGTGACCTCCTGGCCGACCTCGACGACCTCGGACGGGTGGTCGATGTGCTTCCAGGACAGCTCGGAGACGTGGACCAGACCGTCGACGCCGCCCAGGTCCACGAAGGCACCGAAGTTGACGATGGAGGAGACGACGCCGGAGCGCACCTGACCCTTCTGGAGGGTGGTGAGGAAGGTCTGACGGACCTCGCTCTGGGTCTGCTCCAGCCAGGCGCGGCGGGACAGGACCACGTTGTTGCGGTTCTTGTCCAGCTCGATGATCTTCGCCTCGAGCTCCTTGCCCACGTAGGGCTGGAGGTCGCGGACGCGGCGCATCTCCACCAGGGAGGCGGGGAGGAAGCCGCGGAGGCCGATGTCGAGGATGAGACCACCCTTGACGACCTCGATGACGGTACCGGTGACGATCCCGTCCTCTTCCTTGATCTTCTCGATGGTGCCCCAGGCGCGCTCGTACTGGGCACGCTTCTTCGAGAGGATCAGGCGGCCTTCCTTGTCCTCCTTCTGGAGAACCAGGGCCTCGATCTCATCGCCGACGGCCACGACCTCGTTCGGGTCGACGTCGTGCTTGATCGAAAGCTCGCGGGAAGGGATGACGCCTTCGGTCTTGTAACCAATGTCGAGCAGGACCTCGTCCCGGTCGACCTTCACGATGACGCCGTCGACGATGTCGCCGTCGTTGAAGTACTTGATCGTCTCGTCGATCGCGGCGAGGAAGGCTTCCTCGGAACCGATGTCGTTTACCGCCACCTGCGGGGTGGTGCGGGTTGCCTCGGTGCTGCTCGTCATGTGGGAAAGGGCTCCGGTACGGACATTGAGTCGTAGGTACTGCTACGCCGAGGACCCTTATCGCACTGCCGAAGCCGGACAGCCTGCGAGGCGCGGATCTTTCCGGATCTTTCCGAGAGACCGAAAACGCCTCGACAACCGAGGGGACATACAACAGATGCGAGCGCGGCCTGCTCCGTCTGAGTCGCGCAGGCCCGCAGCGCAACTTGTAGCATACGGGGGCGGCCGGGCATGGTCAATGCACGAAGAGCGCACGTGGGGCCTAACGCCCCGAACCCGGCAATTTGCAAGTCACTGCTGCGACGCGGTCCCTTGCCGCGCCCCGCAGCCACAGGTCGATACAGAGAGTACGACGACGCGTCCGATGGTCCAAGAACACGAGCCCAGCGCTGCCCTCGCGGCCCATGCCGGTGCCCCCGAGGCCCCCGAGCCCTCCGAACCCACGGCCACCCGCCGGATCGCCGACGACACCGAGAGCAGCCGGGCCAGCCGCGGCTGGTGGGACCGCAACGCGGACGAGTACCAGGAGGAGCACGGCCCCTTCCTCGGCGACGACCGCTTCATATGGGGTCCGGAGGGGCTGGACGAGGAGGACGCCGGGCTGCTCGGGCCCGCGGACCTGCTGAAGGGGCGCGAGGTGCTGGAGGTGGGCGCGGGCGCGGCGCAGTGCTCGCGCTGGCTCGCGGCGCGCGGCGCGCGCCCCGTGGCGCTCGACATCTCCCACCGGCAGCTGCGGCACGCCCGGCGGATCGACGCGGAGGCGGTCGGCGCCGCCGGGGCGGGCTTCCCCGAGATCGGCTCCCCCGGTATCGCGCTGGTCCAGGCCGACGCGACCGCGCTCCCCTTCCGGGACGGATCGTTCGACCTGGCCTGCTCGGCGTACGGGGCGGTGCCCTTCGTGGCGGAGCCGGTGCGGGTGATGCGCGAGGTGCACCGGGTGCTGCGGCCGGGCGGCCGGTGGGTGTTCTCGGTGACGCATCCGGTGCGGTGGGCGTTCCCCGACGAGCCCGGGCCCGAGGGGCTGAGCATCTCCGGCTCGTACTTCGACCGCACCCCCTATGTGGAACAGGACGACACGGGCCGCGCCGTCTATGTGGAGCACCACCGGACCCTTGGTGACCGGGTACGGGACGTCGTGGCCGGGGGCTTCCGGCTGATCGACCTGGTGGAACCGGAATGGCCCGCCTGGAACCGTCAGGAGTGGGGCGGCTGGTCCCCGCTGCGCGGGAGCCTCATCCCGGGGACGGCCGTCTTCGTGTGCGAGCGGGACTGAGCGGGGGGCCGGGCCGCCATGCGTACGGACGTCCTGGAGCAGTTGCCCGTCCGCGAAGCCGTCCCCGAGCTGCTGCGCGCGCTCGACCAGCGGGGGTCGGCGGTGCTGTGCGCACCGCCGGGGACCGGCAAGACCACGCTGGTGCCGCTGGTGCTGGCCGGGCTGCTGGACGGCGGCGGGCAGCCGGTGCGGCGGGTCGTGGTGGCCGAGCCGCGCCGGATCGCGGCGCGGGCGGCCGCGCGGCGCATGGCGTGGCTGCTCGGCGAGCGGCCCGGCGAACGCGTCGGCTTCACCGTACGAGGGGAGCGGCAGGCCGGGCCGCGCACCGTGGTCGAGGTGGTCACCACCGGTGTGCTGGTGCAGCGGCTGCAAAGGGACCAGGAGCTGGCCGGGGTCGACGCCGTCGTCCTGGACGAATGCCATGAGCGCCACCTGGACGCCGACACGGCGGCCGCCTTCCTGCTGGACCTCCAGGCCACGCTCCGTCCCGAGCTGCGGCTGATCGCCGCGTCGGCGACGACCGACGCGGAGGGGTGGGCGGGGCTGCTCGGCGAGGGCTCAGGCGGCGAGCCCGCGCCGGTCGTCTCGGCCCCGGGCGTGTCACACCCCGTGGACGTGGTGTGGACGCCGCCCGTACGCCCCGTACGCCCGCCGCATGGGATGCGGGTGGACCCGGCCCTGCTCGAACACGTCGCTGACGTGGTGCGGCGCGCGCTGCGGGAGCGGTCAGGGGACGTGCTGTGCTTCCTCCCCGGTGTCGGCGAGATCGGCCGGGTGGCGGGGCTGCTGGGCGGCGCCGAAGCGGAGGTCCTCCAGGTCCACGGGCGGGCCCCCGCGGCCGTACAGGAAACCGTGCTCGCGGGCGCGGACGGCGGTCGGCGGCGGGTGGTGCTGGCGACCTCGGTCGCCGAGTCCAGCCTGACCGTGCCGGGCGTACGGATCGTCGTCGACAGCGGCCTCGCCCGCGAGCCGCGCATGGACCACGCGCGGGGGCTGAGCGCGCTGACCACCGTACGGGCGTCCCGGGCCGCGGGCCGGCAGCGCGCGGGCCGGGCCGGGCGCGAGGCCCCGGGGACGGTCTACCGCTGCTGGCCGGAGGCCGAGGACGCCCGGCTGCCGCGCTTCCCGTCCCCGGAGATCGCCGAGGCCGATCTGACGGCCTTCGCCCTCCAGGCGGCGTGCTGGGGCGACCCGGACGCGTCCGGCCTCGCCCTGCTGGACCCGCCGCCGGGCGGGGCCATGACGGCCGCGCGGGAGGTGCTGACGGCGATCGGCGCCGTCGACGCGGCAGGCCGGGCCACCGGGCGCGGCCGCCGCATGTCCCGGCTCGGCCTCCATCCCCGTCTCGCCCGCGCCCTCCTCGACGCCGCCCCCGAGGTCGGCGCCCGCCGGGCGGCCGAGGTGGTGGCCCTGCTGAGCGAGGAGCCACCGCGCGAGTACGGCGACGACCTGGCCGCCGCCTGGCGAACCGCCCGGCGCGGCGGCGACCCGTACGCCACCCGCTGGCGCCAGGAAGCCCGCCGCCTGGAACGCGCGGTCAGCGGGGACGCGGCCCCGAGCCGAGGCCAGGGCGGCGCGGGGCTGGGCGATGACGCCGTCGCCGGGCTGGTCGTGGCCTTGGCGTTTCCGGAGCGGGTGGCCCGGCGGCGGGGCGAGGGGGCCTATCTCATGGCCGCCGGGACCGGGGCCGAGGTGGGCGGCGGGTCGCGGCTGGGCGGGGCGCCATGGCTGGCCGTGGCCGTCGCGGACCGGCCGGTGGCCGCCGCGTCGGCGCGGGTGCGGCTCGCCGCCGTCACCGACGAGGAGACGGCCCGTACGGCGGCAGCGGCGCTGGGGTCGGACGGCGAGGAGGTGCACTGGGCCGACGGGGACGTCGTCGCCCGGCGGGTGTCCCGGCTCGGGGCGATCGAACTGGTGGCCCGGCCGCTGGCCGCGCCCGATCCGGCGCTCGTGCACGCGGCGCTGCTGGAGGGGCTGCGCCGCGAGGGGACGGGGCTGCTGCGCTGGTCGGCGCAGGCCACGGCGGTACGGCAGCGGATGGCGTTCCTGCACCGGGAGCTGGGGGCGCCCTGGCCGGACGTGGCGGAGGCGGCACTGCTGGCGGATCCGGACGCATGGCTGGGCGTGGAGCTGGGCCGGGCCCGGCGGCGGGCCGATCTGGAGCGGGTGGACGCCGGTCAGGCACTGGCCCGGCTGCTGCCGTGGGCGACCGGCGAGGCGGCACGCTTCGAGGAGCTGGCGCCGGAGCGGATAGAGGTGCCGAGCGGTTCACGGGTGCGGGTGGAGTACGGGGACGGGCAGCCGGTGCTGGCGGTGAAGCTCCAGGAGCTGTTCGGCTGGCACGCGTCGCCGCGGATCGCGGGCGGGCGGGTGCCGCTGCTGGTGCACCTGCTGTCGCCCGCGGGGCGTCCGGCCGCGGTCACGGCCGATCTGGCGTCGTTCTGGCAGGACGGCTACCGCTCCGTACGGGCCGAGCTGCGCGGCCGCTACCCCAAGCACCCGTGGCCGGAGGACCCGACGACGGCCGAGCCGACGCGGCGCACCAACACCCGCCGGTGAACCGGCACCGGCGGTGAACCGGCGCCCGCCGCCGAGCGACGCGCCCCCGGCTCATACCGCCCAGGCGCGCAGCCGCCGGGCGGTCTCGCTCAGGCGGAGCCGGTTGTCCCGTATGTCGCGGATGAGGCTCACCATGCCGCCGGACGGCGGGGCGATCGCCTCGCCGGACTCCTCCAGGTACATCTGGGCGCAGGCCGCGCCGATCACCGCGTTGTAGTCGGAGAACGGCTCCATGATCAGCGAGGTGTGGAGGAAGGTCGCGGCGCGCGCCGCGGCCTCCTCGTAGTACGGCTCGCCCGCGAACCGTTCGTAGCGGTGCCGTTCGCTCATGCAGTGCAGTGCGCCCCAGTCGCGCACGGGGGTGTTCACCGGGGAGACATCGACCTGGACGTTGAGCACCCAGCCCGCGTCGACGTACAGGATCACGGGATCAGCGGAGCCCTTCTGGGAACTCCCGCTCGAACTCGTCCTTGTAGCCCATGGCGAAGCGCACGGCGCCCTCGACGAAGCGCTGCTTCTGGCGGCGCCGCACGACGTCCTCGGTCAGTATGTCGTGGGCGAGGCGCTTGATGGCCACGCCCTTCTCCTTGGCCTCGGCACGCAGCTCGGCCAGTTCCTGCTCGGTGAACTCGATCGTGATACCCGGCATGGAGCGCATGCTAGCCAGCCGACTACCGAGATCACTACCGGCGTCACTATCAGGAGGGAACGCGCGGACGGAGGTTGACGATCCGTCGCCGCCGCACGCCCCTCGACGGCGGTCGTACGGACGGCGAGGACACCCCCGGACGGCGGCCGCGCGCCTCCAGCAGCAGCGCGACCGCGAGCAGTCCGGTGCCCAGCGCCCCGAGCCCCCAGGGGAGATACGTCGTGAAGGCCAGGACCAGCTGCCGCTGGGAGCCGACCATCTTCACCGTGTGGGCGATGTAGTCCTCGCGCATCTTCACATGGCCGGAGAAGACGGTCACCCGGTCCCGGCCGCCCAGCAGGGTGCCGCCGCGCAGCTCTTCGCGGTGGATCTCCTGCCCGTTGACGGGCGCGCCGGTGGTGGGCTCGACCCAGAACATGCGCTTGGTCGTGTACCAGCGGGAGGTTCCGGCCTTGCGGACGGTCTCGGGGGTGACGCCGTCGACCGGCATCGTCTTGGGCAGCGGGACCTTGGTCCAGGGGATGGTCTGCTCGAAGTAGTAGACCGTCAGCCCGCGGAAAGTGCGGGTCCCCTTGTAGTGGATGGGGGCGGAGGTGCGGGTCTGGGCGTCGAAGTAGCGGTAGTCGCGCTTCTCGGTGAGGAAGGGCCACTTGTACTCGATGCCCTCGCGGCGCACGGCGTCGCCGTCGACGTGCTCGCCGCCCGCGTGCACCGGGTCCTGGGAGTGGGCGTCGAAGACGTAGCGCTCGGGGATGCGGGAGACCATCTTGCCGTCGGGGCCCTCGATGTACGACAGAGCGTCCCAGACGACGACGTCGCGCCCGGTCTCCTTGCCGACCTTCTTCGCGGCGCCCACGTTCCCGCGCAGGGTCTGCACGATGCTGACCTTGGAGACCGTGCGGGGCTTCATCGTGGCGTAGTCGAGCAGGGTGGCGGGGCGGGCCTCCAGGACGGCCGTCTGGTACTCGCTGGGCGGGATCTTGGCGAGCCGGGGGAACGCGTACCAGCGCACCAGCGGCGCGAGGGCGGCGAAGAAGACGGCGAAGGCGAGCAGCACCAGGCTGGCTTTGCGGCGCATGGCGGGGCGTCCCTCCCTCAGGGGTGCTCGGGGACGGTGGTGAGCAGCGGCTCGGGAGAGGTGGCGCCGCTGGGGGCGCCGACGGCCGTCACCGTGAAGACGAGGGCGAGGGCGGCGGCGAGTCCGATCGCGGCGGCGACGAGGGCGCGCATGCGGGCCTCCCGTGGTTCCAGTACGACGACACCTGACGAAGCGTCAGTTATGGCCGGGGCTGGGGCACCGTAGCAACGGGGGGCGCAGATGAGAACACGCAAGCGGGAACGGGAACGCGCGCCGCCCCCGGGCCCGGTGGGGGCTCGGGGGCGGCGTCGTGCGGCTGGGCGCGCTAGGTGTGCTGTTCGGGGAGGTTGGTGACGCGGCTGGCTGGGGTGTGGCCGCTGATTCCGGTGTGGGGTCGGTGGTAGTTGTACCAGTCCA